>JBDWGM010000063.1:0-49363 GCA_039975755.1 Paracoccaceae bacterium
CGACTGTCTTAGTAACCCACTCCGTCGAAGAAGCTGTTTTGCTGTCTAATCGTGTGATTGTTCTATCACCGCACCCCGCGCGCATTATCGCAGATGTCACTGTCGAACTTGAAGGTGAACGCACAGCGGATCTGACCCGCAGCGCTGCCTTTCGCGCCCTAACATCCCGCGTGATGTCATCGTTGGATGCAGCCTAGATGCAACGGTTTGGCAGCACGCTTTGGGCCGTCGGGCTATTGCTGGCCTGGGAGATTTTCGCACAGCTTCATCCTGACAGTCTGTTGATCGCAGGGCCCACCGCAATTTGCACCTATATCTGGGCCAACCTTGGCCTGACGACACGGGCGATCGGCGCAACAGTGTCATCTGCCTTATGGGGCTTTCTTTGGGGGAACTTGGTCGCAGTAATCTTATCTGGCATGACCGTCTTGTTCCCGCGCAGCACGCGTATTTTATCAGCCTTTGCGTTGCTGGTGTTCTGTCTTCCTTTAGTTGCCACGGGTCCAATCTTGCGCGTGCTTTATGGCCCGGGCAATGGGCCACAAATCACTTTGGCCGCGATTGCGGTTTACTACACCACCTACCTCGCGCTTTTGGTTGGTTTACGGGCTGTGCCGCACAGTTGGTTAGATTTGGCATCAGTTTATGGCCGTGGCGCTCTAACAAAACTGGTCATTGTTCGCGCGCGCGCCAGTTTGCCCTATCTTTTCGTCGGCCTTCAGATCGCGGCTCCTGCAGCGCTTCTGGGTGCAATGATCGGGGAATTCACAGGTGCCGAACGTGGGATGGGCGTTTTGACCCTACGTGCGATGCGCGGTTTAGAAACCGATGCAACCTGGGCACTGGCAACACTGGCCGCTGGACTAGCTATCCTTGCTTACACAGGTTTTGGATGGCTTGGCAGGTGGCTGGTCGGATATGCGCCCGTTGTTTTGCTGTCGCCACCAAAACAAACCAGCAATGCAGGGCCTTTGATCCGCTTTGCCGAACTTTGCTTAATCGTCATTCTTGCTCTCTTGGTCTGGCAATTCAGCATGGATATTTTCGACCTTAACCGGTTTTTTGCAAAGCGTCCGGGTGACATTCTGACCTTTCTGACCATCGCAGACAATCGGGAAACGCTTTTTGCTGCATTGTTTGAAACACTCACACTAACGGTCCCCGGTTATTTTGCAGGGCTGATCCTTGGTGCCGCTTTGGCAACGATTTTGATACTTCTACCCAATGTCTCACGCGGGATTTTGCCCATTGCCATTGCCTTGCGATCAATCCCGATTATTACCACAGCGCCCTTGCTTGTCCTTGCCCTTGGGCGCGGGATTGTTGGCACAGTGACGATTGTGGCCGTGATGATATTCTTCCCTACGCTGGTCGCATGCCTGCAAGGGCTGCGCCAAACATCGGGCCAAATTGTCGATGTTTTCGAAAGCTACGGTGCGGGACGATTTCGCTTGTTAATCACCGCACAAATCCCTGCAATGCTACCTGCATTTTTCGCGGCTGCCCGCATGGCCGTCCCAGCAGCATTGCTGGCCGTCACCACTGCAGAATGGCTGGCCACCGGGAAGGGCATTGGGACGTTAATGGCGCTTACCGCCAGTACCTCTAACTATAATATGTTGTGGTCCTCTGTGCTTGTACTGTCACTCGCAGCCGCGATTGGCTATGCGCTTGTCGCGTGGTGCGAAAGGGTCGTGTTGCGAACATATGCGAGCGAACAAGTGCTATGACCAAAGCTGTTTTTGCGATCCCGGGTGACAAAGATCGGCGCACCGGCGGGTTTATCTATGAAGCCACGGTCTTGGATCAACTAAACGCTATGGGATGCGAAACCGCGCATTTGATCTTGCCAGATAGCTTCCCTAATCCCACACCAACAGACATGGAACGCGCATTGGACGCTCTTCGAGCAGTGCCAGAAATCCAACCAATCATTGTGGATGGGCTGGTTTTCGGCGCAATCGATCCAGCGGGCCTGGCAACTGTTAACGCGCCTTTGATTGCCATGATCCACCACCCCTTGGGGTTAGAAACGGGCCTATCTGATGATGAATCTTCTTTCCTCTTACAAAATGAAGCCGCCGCTATACGCCACGCCGATCATATAATGGTCCCCAGCCCGCATACCCGCGATATTCTTGTCCGAGATTTTGGGGCCGCCCCCGCACGAACCACCATTGCATTGCCCGGATTTAAACGTCCGCAAATTGTACATGCCCCAGCTGATCCGCCCCTGATTTTGTCAGTTGGATTACTAACTGAACGCAAAGGCCACGATGTTCTGATTGATGCGCTATCCCAAATCACGGATTTGGCTTGGCAGGCAGAGATTGTTGGCAAAGATCATGACCGCAAAACCGCAACAACATTGCGCGATCAGGTACATCGTTTGGATCTGACTGACCGTGTTCGGTTCATGGGCGAGCTGGACGAAGACACACTTGCCCAAAGGTTCAGCGCCGCTTCGATCTTTGCATTGGCCACACGATATGAAGGTTATGGCATGGTCCTGAGCGAGGCGATGTTGTACGGACTACCGATCGTGTCCTGCTCGGTTGGTGCAGTTCCAGATACTGTCGGGGATTCAGGTATATTGGTGCCTGTTGATGATGCGACAGCCTTTGCAGACGCATTGAGACAGTTACTGACCTTGTCCGATACCTACACATCTTTTCAGGGGAAGGCGTTGATCCGAGCAAAGGCATTGCCCACTTGGGAAGAAACGGCCCAGAAATTTGTGGATGCTATTAATTCTGTGAGTCATCAAATGATTTGAGGATGTAGCCTAATGTGAGCGATACTTAAACTGCGACTCCGCCATAGGTTGAGCATGTCAAATATCGGCGAAACCCTGATAGTCCGTGGAGTGGAATTGCTACACATCATGCTACACGCGAAGATACTCCTGTTCATGTCAAATGATTGATTTAGAACGGTTATACCTAAATGTTGAATACAGCCAAAAAGATCCTCGGTCCGCCACCCTCTCATTTGTGAAGCGACAGATGGTTTGTCCTTATTTTTGTTTCGAAGCCGAAAAACAGAGGGCGATTTGAAGGTCAGCCTCCATAGGCTCCTTTTGTGTCAGATGATGAAGGTTCCGTACCCAGATATGTCCGCATAAAGATCAGGCAGCTCGTCGAGGCTATCATATGTTGTGACAACAGCCTCACCGGGTTGATAAACGGTTAGCTTTGCCTCCCAAGCATGGCTGTTGTCGCCATCAATACTAATACGTGCTTGCAGTTCTTGTTCGACGTAAATGAAAACCAACTCATCACCATTGTCGAATTCTGTGAATCTCGAACTGACATTTTCGTCTTCGTCGTATTGTGTCACCTTAACGTCCCAAACAAAGACATCCTCATGGTCGATACGGTCTGCGACTATCTGTTCGTCATTTTCGAAGTACGTACGGTCAATGGACCCATTGTCGTAAACGGTGACCTTGAATTGGATAAGTGCGGGTTGGATGCGATCTTCGCGGGTTACACCATTATTAAAGCTCGTCGATTGAATTGCCGTTCCCAAATTATCGTAGCTAGTCAATATTTGAACCCAACTCTCTTCGTCGGCAAGATCTTGTTCGATAACAACGTCCAACGCACCGGTCACGCCATCAAAGTGTTCTTCTGTCGTGTTTCCATTGTCAAAACGTGTTAATCTATTGGTCAAAATATTTGAGTCATTGAAGGTTGGCGTAATTTGATCCCATTCGAATTGATTTTCTGTATCAACGATTGTCGTTTGCTCCGACGGCAAAAAGAAAGTTCTAAGCCATTTATTTTAACTTAACAGTTTAGTGATGAAATGTTTTGAGATGGTGATGGAATTTGTTGAAATTGTGAAAATTGAGCCGTGTATTTTTAGCCAATATCGGAACCGATCGCTATGCCTTGGTTGGCGTTCGTTTGCGTGGCGGGTTACCGCCAAACGAATGTTCAATGCTATTCTCTTACTCTATGCCGTGTCTCTGCTTCATCTTCATCGTTTTGGTTCTTGAACGCAGCCTCCAACAATTCCAACGTCTCTTTGGTGTCACCTGTCCCGGCTCCGGTTTCAAATTCCGATACAATTGGTGCCACAAGCAGATGCGTAAGCAAAAAAATCTCCTAAATATTGCGATTTCTGAAACAGCTGCCGCTATTCGCAAATGTTCTTTTCGATGAAGCAGTTTGAGCCGATGCAGCCATCCCAACCTTCGGCTTTGACAGATTGAGATTTTTCTTCAAATTCACCATCAATGATTTCGACTGACTTGATCTTATCAAATCGAAAGATCCGCTTGGACGCGTAATCTCGTCCTTTGGTACATCCGCGGGTCTGCCAGCCATGCATGTAGAGCTGACCGTTGTTGCCAATTCCAACTTGATGAACGTCAACCAGTCGCGGCAGGCAGCCTTTGCTTGCATCTTCGTGGTAAACAATCTCGACGACGCGGTTGGCTTCAGCCGCTTGGCACAGCAAAGCCTCGTGGTCAGATTGTGCATATGCAGTTGAAAAAGGTAGGGTGGCCGCAAGCAGTGCGATTTTGACGTGTGTGACCTTCATTGAACGTTTCCTCGTTTTGATCGCGTCTGGTAGATCGGCCTCGTGATTTGCGTATTAAGCCAGTTCGACTACTGTAGCCCTTAAAATGAAAATTTGGCAGGCAAAAACATGAAACTCACAAGACGTAGCTTTGGGATGGGGGTCGCGGCGGTTGGTCTGGCCGGGTGCAGTAGCGTTCCGTCGGTTGACATTGGTGGCCCGCGTGCTTCCGGATTGGCCAAGGATCTTCGGCCGGTTCCAAATGCGGGATATGACGCCTGGGTCAGGGCCTTTCGCGCCCGGGCTAGAGCCCAAGGTTTGTCGGATACGACGCTTGCAGTTGGATTTCGTAACTCAGGATATCTGCCTGGGGTGATCACGCGTGACCGCAACCAGACGGAATTCAAGCGCAGCTTGGAGGATTATCTGTCGATCGCCGTTTCTGACGAACGGGTGGCAAAAGGCAAAGCCGCCTTCGCCCGTCACAGACCGACGCTGACCGCGCTTGAAAGCCAATATGGTGTGGATGCAGAGATCATCACGGCCATCTGGGGGCTAGAGAGCTTTTATGGTGAGCGCCGTGGCGATATCCCTGTTATTTCTGCAACGTCGACGCTTGCCTATGACGGGCGACGCGGCACGTTTTTCGAAAAGCAATTGGTGGCCGCCCTCAAGATTTTGCAGGCGGGCGACATCACTGCTGAACGCATGACAGGCAGCTGGGCTGGTGCAATGGGGCATACGCAGTTCATCCCTACATCTTATCAGTCCTTTGCGGTCGATTTCACCGGCGATGGACGTCGCGATATCTGGTCCGAGGATCCCAGCGATGCGTTGGCGTCTGCTGCTGCCTACCTTTCACGCAGCGGTTGGGCGCGCGGAGCGAGATGGGGCAAAGAGGTCGGCGCTGGCGCGTCTTCGGGCAACGTTATTCAACCCCAACCCGGCGGGCCTCGCTTTGCCGTGACAGGCAATTTCCGCGCGATCAAGCGATACAATAATTCAGACGCCTATGCCATCGGAGTGGGTCATCTGGCGGACCGTATCGGTGGGGCGGGCCCATTGCGCACGTCATTCCCACCCGACGCAAACGGGTTAACCAAGGCGGATCGCATATCGCTGCAAAAACGTTTGACTGCTGCGGGCTTTGACACAGACGGCGCCGACGGCGTGATTGGCCCCAACAGCAAAGCCGCAATCAGCGCTTACCAGTCCAGCCGGGGTCTTGTCCCGACAGGCGAACCTTCATTAGAGTTGCTACGCGGCCTCGGCTAGGATGAAACGTTGAGGACGTTGAAGGTGCGGTTCCAAGCGCGAACACCGAGTTCCGCACTGATGTTAAATTTGGTCCCAAGAATAATGAATTCTAGATAAACGCCGTGTCGCGTATGAAGTTGCAAAACCTTCTTAACCCGCGCTTCGGTTTTCAGGAATTTGATGGCCGTTGAACTCTCTCAAAATCGTGACTGGATAGTCTGTGGTTCCTTCGTATTGTTGCGCGTTCCACACCAAGGAAAACATCATGAAAACAATCGCGTTCACTGAAAGAAATCGGCGCGATCAAGTGACTGGCGCCTTGCGCTTTCAAATGAGAAAAACGGTCAAATCTCTGCAATTATTGCTCGCATTCGTTGGAGTGTGTATGGCCGGATCTGTGGTTGCTCAGGATTGCGCGATAGATGCCCCCTGCGAGATCGAAGGCGGTAGCTATTATCTAAACCTTCCCGAAGGAGAAGGGCCGTATCCTGTTTTGATCTGGTTTCATGGCGCGAACGGGACCGGTCAGTCTGTGCACCGCAGCGGCGGGTTGCAACGCGATTTTTTGGATCAAGGGTATGCTTTGCTCGCGCCCAATGGGCAAACACGTGCAGGTCGTAACCCCGAGCGATTTTTCTTTCCGGGCCGTGACGGCTCTGCCCGCGATGATGTAGCTTTTACGTTCGCGGCTCTTGCAGACGCGGTTAAGCGTGGAAACTTAGACACTAACCGGCTTTATGCAGGCGGGTTTTCGGCTGGGGGTTCGATGGCGTGGCTTTTGGCGTGTGAAGCGGGGGACAGGTTGTCGGGGATGGTCAGTGTCGCCGGGGCTTTGCGTCGCCCCAATAGTACCGATTGCAGCGGATTGGCTGAATTACCGATCATGCAGGTTCACGGTTTCGCTGACGGGCAGGTCCCACTTGAGGGACGTGGCATTCGCGATTGGCATCAGGGCAGCGTTTGGGACTCGCTTGAACGTGCGCGCAGTGCGAATGGGTGCCGAACAAATCCTGACCAGATCGACATTGCTGACGGGTTTAGAACGCGAGTTTGGGACGCATCCTGTACAGATGCCCCAGTCCGCATCGACATTCATGATGGCGGACATGGCTTGCCGCCAGGTTGGACGGGCCGCGCCAGGGCGTTCTTGGAAAATTCGGGCAGTTGAAAGGACTGAGGTCGCCGAAAAAAGTGTGGCAGGGGCGACGATAAGTTGATCGACGGCTTTGCCAAGGCTTGTGTAATACCCCCCAGCGAATTGTGGAGCGAAGATTCACACAATCTCTCTGTTTTTATCGAAGCGTTTTCTACTATAGGATGTTGTTAGGAATAAACTTCATGCCCGGAGGAACTGCCATGAACCGTATGACTGCCAAAGACTTCGACCAAGAACTGCTCGATCTTTATGACTTCTATGCTCACGGTAAAATTTCGAAACGCGAATTCCTTGATCGCGCAGGGAAGTTCGCCGTGGGAGGTATCACCGCAGCTGCTCTGTTGAACATGCTGAGCCCGAACTATGCGATGGCCGAGCAAGTGTCCTTCAATGACCCGGACATTCATGCTGATTATATCACCTATCCTTCGCCCAACGGGACCGGAGATGTCCGTGGTTATCTGGTGCGTCCCACAAGTGTTGATGGTCCGCTGCCGGCCGTCTTGGTGATCCATGAAAACCGTGGCTTGAACCCTTATATCGAAGACGTCGCGCGCCGTTTGGCTAAGGCCGGGTTTATGGCACTGGCCCCTGATGGGTTGACCTCGGTTGGCGGGTATCCGGGCAATGATGCGGATGGGCGCGAGCTGCAACGCACCGTCGATCGCACCGAGCTGATGAATGATTTCTTCGCCGGGTTTGAGCATCTTTTGGGCAGAGAAGACAGCACCGGAAAAGTCGGCGCTGTCGGGTTCTGTTATGGCGGCGGTGTGGTAAGCGCCATCGCGGTTGCATACCCCGAACTTGCAGCGGGCGTGCCATTCTACGGACGCCAACCTGCGGCTGCTGATGTGCCAAAAATCGAAAGCCCGCTTTTGGTGCAGATGGGTGAGCTGGACGAACGCATCAATGCAGGCTGGCCCGATTTTGAAACGGCGCTCAAAGCCAATAACAAGGTTTACGAGGCCTATATCTATGAGGGCGCTAATCATGGGTTCCACAATGACAGCACGCCTCGATACGACGAAGCGAAGGCCGAATTGGCGTGGGATCGCACTGTTGGTTGGTTCAACACATACCTAGCCTAGTGATGTTTGCTGCGGGCCTTGTGGTTTTCGCAAGGCCTGTCCAGCCCCTAAAATCGCCCTGGAAGGCGTGACAAACTCATAAGCATTACGTTTGTCGGCAATGACAGCAACATTGATTTGTGTCAGTATATGGCATAGCTGTTTTGCATATTAGAACGCTTAATGCGCAGGGGGATGGAGCTGTGAAAAAGCTAACGTCAAGCCATTGGGGTGTTGGGGTCGCAACGGTTGAAGACAATCGCATCATAGCGATTGAAGGTCACGAGCGCGACCCTTCGGCGTCAGAGATTAATTTGAATATCCCAAGCAGCCTTCATGGCAAAGCCCGCGTTTTGCGCCCGGCCATTCGCAAAAGTTGGCTTGAAGGAACACCAAAAGCTGTTCCCCGCGGGCGTGATAGCTTTGTTGAAGTCAGTTGGGACCAGGCGTTGGATCTGGTCGCGGCTGATTTTTCACGCATTCGCAACGATCATGGGAATACATCTATTTTCGCAGGGTCTTATGGATGGGCCAGCGCGGGTCGCTTCCATCATGCGCAAAGCCAATTGAAACGGTTTTTGAACAGCCAAGGTGGGTTTGTTCGCTCTGAAGGAAATTACAGTTTTAACGCGGCGCTTGGTCTGATGCCCTTTATTGTTGGCCCTTACCGTCAACATATTGCCCAAGCAACCCGTTGGTCGGTCATTGCAAAGCACAGTGATTTGGTTGTGATGTTTGGCGGCATGGCGTTGCGCAATACACAGGTCGGCGATGGCGGAATTTCCAAACATCGCATGGCAGGCAACTTGAAGGATTGCGCAGACGCAGGTGTTCAATTCGTCAACATCAGCCCCTTGCGCAGCGATGCTGAGGATGTGTTGAAAGCCGATTGGATGCCCGTTCAACCGGGCACAGACACAGCACTGATGATGGGATTGGCGCATACGCTGCTAACCGAAGGGCACATCGATACGGCGTTTTTGGAAACACACACAGTCGGGTTCGATGCGATAAAATCATACCTGTTGGGTGAGGAAGATGGACAAGCAAAAGACGCCGTTTGGGCTGCTGATTTAACAGGTCTTAGCCCCTTGGCGATCCAATCGCTTGCACGCCGGATGGCAGCGGGTCGGACCATGATCAGCGTGGCCGCTGGTGTGCAGCGCACTGATTTTGGTGAACAGCCGTTGTGGATGGCGGTTACCCTTGCTGCAATGCTTGGGCAGATCGGGCTGCCGGGCGGGGGCTATACCATCGGTTATGGTGTCAACGGAAACGTTGGCAATGTCGAACGGCCCTTTGCGTGGGGCGCCTTGTCCCAATTGACGAACCCGGTCGACGATTTCCTGCCCGTCGCAATGATCAGTGACATGTTGCTCAATCCCGGTGGGGCCTATCAATATCTTGGTGAAAATCGAAGATTCCCTGATGCGCGTTTGGTCTGGTGGGCAGGCGGGAACCCATTCCATCACCATCAAGATCTGAACCGTCTTCATCAGGCCTTTCAAACGCCCGAAACAGTCATCGTGAATGAGATGAATTGGACCGCTACGGCGCGGCACGCCGATATCGTTCTGCCGATTGCGGCCCCACAAGAGCGAGATGATTTTGGGGCTGGGCGTTCTGACAATGCTCTGGTCCCAATGCCCCGCTTGGTGACGCCGCCCGGCGATGCACGGATTGAATACGACATTTTTACGGACCTTGCAGGTCGGCTTGGGACGGCGGACGCATTTTCCGAGGGTAAGACCAGTGATGAATGGTTGCGTGAGCTCTGGGAAACGACGCTTGAACGGGGTCAAGAACAGGGTATCGATTTGCCCGATTGGGATACGTTCGTTGCTGGCGACGTGATTGATATGCCCGACCCAAGGCCGAACCAGGTGTTTCTCGCTGATTTTCGTTCGGATCCAAAGGGTGCTGCCCTTCCCACACCAAGCGGCCGGATCGAGCTGTTCTCAGATGTCATTGCAGGGTTTGGGCTGCCCGATTGTCCGGGGCGTGCTCATTGGATTGCGCCTCGTGACCGCGCCAACGATCCTGACAAGGAATTCCCGTTTGCGATGTTGTCGGGGCAGCCAAAAACGCGGCTACATAGCCAACTTGATAATGGGACCTATAGCCTCAGTCACAAAATCGCTGGACGTGAGCCTGTTTTGATTCATCCGGATGATGCTGTGGTAAGTGACATCAAAGATGGTGATATAGTCGAAATATTCAACGCGCGGGGGCGATGCCTTGCCGGGGCAAAGGTCACAGACGAAATCATGCGAGGCTGCGTCTTTCTGTGGACGGGCGCGTGGTATGATCCAGACTTTAACGCGCCCCAAGCGCGTGACCGGCATGGCAATCCAAATGTTCTGACCCATGATTTGCGGACCTCATCGCTTACCCAATCTCCTGCAGCACATTCGGCCATGGTTCAATTGCGCAAGTTTGATGGACCGTTGCCAGCCATAGAGGCCCACATCCCGCCATTTTTTGCAAACGACGCTGCGTTGGAACAACCAGCACGTAAATGAGCAGGTCAAAATGACGACAGAAAGACCCAAAGAACCCAAGGTCGATTCCACCCTATCCAAAGGGTTGCTTATTCTCGAGACCCTCGTTGAGGCTCAAACGGGCAAAGGCGTGACCGAATTGTCAAAGGAACTGGGGCTGACAAAATCGAATACGTTTCGTCTTTTGCAAACGTTGACGACACTTGGGTATGTTCAACACATGCCGGATAAATCCTATGCCGCGACGCTAAAGACGTGGCGTGTTGGGCGTGCTTCTGTCGAAAACCTAAGTTTGCGTACAATTGCGGGAGCAGAGTTAAGCTATTTGGCTCAAGAAACAGGTGAGACAGTTTATCTTGCCGTGCGCGAAAATTTCAACGTCGTCTATATCGATAAGGTAGACAGCGAAAAACTGATCCGGTCTTGGAATTCCGTTGGCGGAACGGCTCCGTTGCATTGTGTTGGCACCGGCAAAGCGATCCTTGCTGTTGAGTTTGAAAAGTTGCGCGAAGACATTGGCGACAAGCTGACCTTTTACACGGACCGGACGATCACTGATATTACGGCGCTTGAGGCGGATGTCGCCCAAACGCGAGCGCGCGGCTTTGCCTTTGACACAGGTGAATTCCGCCCGCGTATCCTAAGTTTTGGCGCCGCGATTACATTGCCAAACGGCGAAGCTGTTGGGGCATTGGGAATTTCGCTTCCGGATATCAATTTGCCAGAAGGTGGCCAAGAACGGTTTGGCAGCTTGGTTTCCCACGCTGCCAGAAGTGCGTCTGAAAAGTTAGGTCGCGGTTAGGCTTAGGGTTTCTTTTCGGCCTGCTCCACTGGACCACCTTGTTTTTCCCACGTGGAAAACCCTTCTTTCAGATGCGCGGCTTTAAACCCCATATCCTGCAGTGTGGCTGTCGTGATGGCTGACCGCCAGCCAGATGCGCAATGGAATACAAACTTTTTGTCCTCTTGCGCGAAGATCTCTTTAAAATACGGGCTGTCGGGGTCCACCCAAAATTCGATCATTCCGCGTGGAGCATGAAAGCTGCCCGGAATAAACCCGCTGCATTGGCGTTCACGCACATCACGAATATCTACGACAACAACATTTGGGTCGTCGAGCATCGCAATCAGATCACTGGTTTCAATCTCTTCGATACGATCACGGGCATCTGCTACCATTTGTGCGGATGACATTTTCAGCTTAGCCATAGAGACACCTCTGTGTTGGTATGCGGAACAAGTATTTCAAATATTGACACGATTTGAGTCGTAGGGCAACTTTGCCAAGACGTATCAGGACTCGAGTCCGGGGAAAAAGCAAATGACACAGCATGATGCGATTTCGCTTTGGGATGCCTCCGCAAAAGAGCAAGATTACCAAGCGCCAATGACTGCTGATAACATTGTCGATGTGGCAATCGTGGGGGGTGGGTTTACTGGTCTGTCCACTGCATTACATTGCACTGGAAAGGGGTTGTCGGCCCACGTGCTTGAAGCAGAGAAAATCGGCTTTGGGGGGTCAGGCCGCAATTGCGGCCTAGTGAACGCCGCCCTTTGGTTGCCACCGCAAAAGGTTCGCGAAAAGCTTGGTCAAACCTATGGTCCGCGCTTTATCAAAAGGTTCGGAAGCGGGCCGGACTATGTGTTTTCACTGATCGAGAAGCACCAAATTCGGTGCGAGGTTACACGTACGGGAACGATCCATGCCGCCCATGGGCCAAGCGGTTTTGTTGACCTGCAAGAGCGTCACAAAGAATGGCAACGCCTGGGTGAGCCGGTAGACTTGTTCAACCGCGAAGAAATCGCGGACATGATTGGCACCGATCACTTTCATGGCGGCCTTGTTGATAATCGCTGTGGGACGATCAATCCAATGGGATATTGCCGTGGTCTTGCCCGTGTCGCGATCGCCGCAGGCGCGCAGATCAGCACCGGGGTTCGTGCAACCAAGCTCATTCGGGATGGCGATCTGTGGAAGGTTGAAACGAATGAAGGCGTTGCAACAGCCAAAGCCGTTGTTTTGGGGACGAATGCGTATACGGATGACCTGTGGCCTGATCTGAATCGAGTATTCACCAAGATCAACTATTTCCAATTGGCCGCCAAACCGTTGGGACCTGAGGCGGATCATATCCTGCCGGACAAACAGGGGCTTTGGGACACGGGTCAGATCATGTTCAACATTCGACGTGATGCATTTAATCGGCTCTTGGTCGGGTCCATGGGCAAAGTGATTGGCAGCAAAGATCGCGGTCTTTCACACCGTTGGGCACAAAAGCAGATTGCCCGAATTTTCCCAACGCTTGGCCAGGTCGCGTTTGACGAGGCATGGACGGGGCAAATTGCCATGACGCCTGACCACCTTCCGCGGATTTATGAGCTTGAAACAAATCTGTTTACGCCCATAGGGTACAACGGACGGGGCATTACAACGGGTACGATGTTTGGTGAAACGATGGCTGGCCTTTTGACTGGCGTAGATCGGTCGGATCTGCCGCTGCCGATGACAGAGTTAAGCGTGGCAAAGTCGGGGGCCATCATGTCACGGGTTTACCAATCAGCGTTTACAGCCAACCAAGTGTTAAAGGCGATCTAAACCATGACATCTATCATTAACCGTGTCGGCGTTGATATTGGCGGCACATTCACAGATGTGGCCCTGGACCATGCGGATGGGTTGGCGACCTGTAAGGTTTTGACGAATTATGGACAGCCGGAACAGGCTATTCTGGATGGCATCCAAATTGCGGCGGACAAGGCTGGCGTTGCGCTTGGCGATATTGGCCAAGTGATCCATGGCACGACCCTTGTCACCAACGCGCTGATCCAACGGCGCGGCGCAAAACTGGCGTTTATCACAACCGAAGGGTTTCGGGACGTTATTGAAATGCGTTCGGAAAACCGGTTTGAGCAATATGACCTGAACCTGACGCTTCCCAAACCCATGGTCCCGCGAGAAGATCGATTTACGTTGAATGAACGGATGGGCCCCAAGGGCGAAGTACTGCTTGGGCTTGATCCGGCTGAAGTCGGCGCAATGGTGAAGACCATTCTGGACGGCGATTTTGAAGCTGTCGCCATCGGCCTAATGCATTCTTATGCCAATGACGCACACGAGCTGCAGATGGCAGAGGCTTTGCGTGCAGCGGCACCTGATCTGTCGATTTCACTGTCTTCGGTTATTTCGCCACAGATGCGGGAATTGCCGCGATTTAACACGGTGATTGCCAACGCCTATGTGCAGCCGCAAGTCGCGGATTATCTGGGTCGTTTGGTCAACCGTCTTGGGGACGCGGGCGTAGATGCTCCAGTGTTCTTATTGCATTCCGGTGGTGGATTGATTTCGGTAGATGTGGCGTCGGAACAGCCTGTGCGGCTTCTTGAATCGGGGCCAGCGGGTGGGGCCATTTTTGCGGCTGACTTTGCGCGTGGTCATGGGTTGGACAGCGTGTTGTCGTTCGACATGGGTGGGACCACTGCAAAGATCTGTTTGATCGAAGATGGCGCACCAAAGACCGCAAACACGTTTGAGGTCGCGCGCACATACCGGTTCAAAAAGGGATCGGGCATGACCGTTTCAACCCCCGTGGTCGAAATGGTTGAAATTGGCGCAGGTGGCGGATCAATCGCATCAATCGACACTTTGGGACGTATTCAGGTTGGGCCACGATCGGCTGGGTCAGAACCCGGGCCTGCCTGCTATGGGCGTGGCGGGGATGAACCGACTGTGACAGATGCCAACCTGATTTTGGGGCGATTGGACCCCGACAATTTTGCGGGCGGGGCGATCCCGCTGTCCGCGCAGGCGTCAGAAGATGCGATTGATTCAAAGCTGGCTTCAACCTTGCAGATGGCTGCGTCAGATGCTGCTTTTGGCGTGACTGAAATGGTTGATGAAAACATGGCCAATGCCGCGCGTGTTCATACCGTTGAAAACGGACGCGATATTGAACATTTCACGATGATCGGTTTCGGCGGCGGCGCACCTTTGCATGCGTGTCGGTTGTGCGAAAAACTGGGGATCAACGAATTGATCATCCCCCCCGGCGCAGGTGTTGGATCGGCGATTGGTTTCCTCAAAGCGCCCTTCAGCTATGAGGCCACGCGCGGGTTGTTCCAACGTTTAGATGATTTCGATCCAAACGCCGTGAATGACGCCCTTGCCGAGTTGAAATCAGAAGCAGAGGCATTTGTCAGTGCCGGCGCAAAGGATGCGGCAACGACGACGCAGCTGACAGCATTCATGCGATATTCGGGCCAAGGCTGGGAAATCCCGGTGGCGTTTCCATACAAGCCATTCGCAAACGGGGATCGCGCCGAAATCCTCAAGGCGTTTGAAGCGGCCTATCATCGGTTGTTCGGGCGGATTATTGATGGGCTCGCGGTTGAAATTACCAACTGGTCTTTGGTTGTGGCCTCGGTTCTGCCTGCAACACCAGCCGTTGAACGTCACGCAAATGGGGCGTCTGTCGCATCTCTGCGGACCCGACAATTCTTTGACGCGGCATTGCGCAAAACCGTTGATGCGCAAGAAGTTGATCGCGCCGCGATGGGAGCAGGTCATGCCGTAGAAGGGCCAGCTGTCATCATTGAAAGTGAAACAACAACAATCGTGACCTCTGGATTCCGAGCCGTTGGCCAAGGCGACGGTAGCTTGCGCTTGATCCGTAAAGGAGACAACACATGACCCCGTCTGCAATTGATTATCAAATCATGTGGAACCGGTTGATTGCGGTTGTCGAAGAACAAGCGACAACATTAATCCGCACGGCGTTCTCAACCTCGGTCCGAGAGGCTGGCGATCTGTCAGCAGGTCTGTTCGACCGCCAAGGCCGAATGATTGCGCAAGCCGTGACGGGCACGCCGGGACACGTGAATGCAATGGCTGAAAGCGTGACACATTTTGTGCGCGAAATCGGATCGCAGAACATCTTTGAAGGCGATGTTTTCATCACCAATGATCCTTGGCTTGGAACAGGGCATTTACATGACATCACCGTTGTTTCGCCGACGTTTCGGGACGGGGTGCATGTCGGGTTTTTCGCCTGTACGGCGCATGTCGTGGATATTGGTGGGCGGGGCTTTGGACCTGATGCAAACGAAGTCTATGAAGAAGGTCTGCTGATCCCGATAATGAAATTCGCGGAACGCGGCGTGGTTGCCCAAGATCTTATACGGATCGTGCGTGCAAACGTTCGAGAACCTGATCAGATGGTAGGCGATATGTATTCGCTTGCCGCGTGTAACGAGGCAGGCGACCGCCGGTTGCAATCCATGATGGGCGAATTCGGTATCGCCACTCTGGATGGTTTGTCCGATTTCGTGATCGAAACAAGCCGTAAGGCGACACATGCGGCCATTGCGGCCGTGCCTGATGGTACGTTCAAACACAGCATGCAGGTTGATGGCTATGATGATCCTGTATTGATGGCCGTTCAATTGGATATTGTTGGCGACACGATAAAAGCGGACTTTAACGGGACATCAGGGATGAGCCGTTTTGGTGTGAATGTCCCAGAGGTCTATACCCGCGCCTATGCCTGTTATGGTCTGAAATGCGCAATTGCACCCCAAGTGCCAAACAATTCAGGGTCATTGGAACCGTTTGTCATCACAGCGCCTGAAGGGTGTATTTTGGCGGCAAAACGACCTGCGCCTGTTTCCGTGCGCCACGTTATTGGGCATTTGGTTCCAGATGTCGTGTTGGGCGCGTTGCATCAGGCGTTGCCAGATACTGTCCCTGCCGAAGGCGCCAGTGCGCTGTGGAACATCCAAATCTCGGCGCGGTCAAGCGAGCCGGACAGTGAATTGCGCAATGTAGAAGTTTTGATGTTCAATTCGGGCGGCACAGGTGCACGCCCTGCATTTGATGGTCTGTCAGCGACCGCTTTTCCATCCGGTGTGTCCACGATGAGCGTCGAGGCGACGGAACATGTGGGCCCAATCACCGTCTGGCGCAAAGATCTGCGTGAAGGATCTGGCGGGGCTGGGGCATTACGCGGTGGCCTTGGACAAACAATCGAGATTGAACCACGCGAAGGGTATGATTTCTATTTCAACGCCATGTTTGATCGCGTCAAAAACCCTGCACGCGGGCGTGACGGCGGCAACATGGGGCAACCAGGCCGGGTTGAACTGGCAGACGGAACAGAGCTACGTAGTAAGGGACGCCAGCTTGTGAAAAATGGCCAACGCTTGAAACTAAGTTTGCCGGGCGGCGGCGGATATGGGGATGCCAAGAAAAGAGCGCGTGATGACATTGCTGCTGATATACGCGCGGGGCTTGTGACACCCGAACAGGCCAAGAATGATTATGGATTTGAAGGATAAATCATGACCGATAAACCAATTGCCCTTGTTACGGGTGCCGCTCAGGGTATTGGCCTTGCGTGCGCAGAAGCACTGACCGAAGACGGCTACGACGTGATTTTGTCGGACATTAACGCCGATGGTGTGGTTGCGGCGGCTGAAAAGCTGGGTGGTTCTGCGATTACCTGTGACATGGGTGAGCGTGATCAAATCGACGCGATGTTCGCGACGATTGCCGCCGATCACGGCCCAATAAGCGCGTTGGTGAACAATGCAGGCGTCGCCATGCCCGGTGATTTTTTAACATACGATGTCGATACGTTTCAAAAGGTTATCGACATCAACCTACGCAGTGTTTTCATCGCGACACAATTGGCCGCCCGTGTGATGGTGGAACATAAAATCGCAGGGGCTATCGTTAATATGTCGTCGATCAACGCCCAAGTCGCGATCCCGGCGATCCCCGCCTATTGCGCGTCCAAAGGTGGAGTGATGCAACTGACCAAGGTCGCCGCACTGGCATTGGCCAAAGACAACATTCGCGTCAATGCTGTTGGTCCCGGGTCCATCGATACTGCGATGATGGCAGGTGTGAACGCGAACCCTGAAGCCTTTAAGGCGGCCATGTCGCGCACACCTTTGGGTCGCGCTGGAGACGCGCGTGAAATCGGTGATGTTGTTGCGTTCCTGTGTTCCAAGAAATCAAGCTATATCACAGGTGAAACCATCTATGTTGACGGCGGCCGTCTTGGTCTGAATTACACCTGTTAACGACACCGGACATGCCAAAATACCCAGCCTCCTAAGCCGCTTGGCAATCTGATCCCGTTGGCTTTTGGGCAGAACCTTGCGAAAAATCGATTGGTCGCCGTGCGACGCTGTGCAAAATTGCGGACGATATGACTTAAAAATGCCGGTGGCCATCGATGACCCCGCGATCCTTTACGAACTTAATGCGGCGCTGACCGCGCATAACTTAATTGGACAGGCACCATGATTGAACGGATTCACACCTCTGACCGGATGAGCAAAATCGTCAAACATAACGGAACGATTTACCTGTGTGGACAAGTCGGTGCAGGCGATACGGTGGCCGAGCAAACTGCCGATTGTCTGTCGCGCGTGGATGCTTTGTTGCAAGAGGCGGGATCAGACCGTGACAACATATTACAAGCGACCATTTGGTTGGCGGACATGGCTGATTTTGCGGAAATGAACGCCGTTTGGGACGCGTGGGTGCCTAAGGGGCACGCACCGGCACGGGCTTGTGGTGAGGCAAAGCTCGCGCGGGATGTGCTGAAGGTTGAGATCATCGTCACAGCAGCTGAGACGTCGTAAAGAGGCTGGTTTCACGCACCTGTCGCCTAAAACATGAAGAATAAGAACAAGTTTTAATGACTTTTTCGGTTTATTTTTATGTAGTTAATGCCACATGTAGCTTGTTGAGCAGCTGCAACCCAGAAAGCTCGGAGGCTGTTCAGAAATCGGAAACAGAGCTCCGTTAGAATTTATTGCAGAGAAAGAAGACGGTTTAGGGTGTAAAGTAAGGGCAAAGACCGAAACCTAAAACCGTTGTTCAACGCTGGAGGGAATCTGGGTCGAATGGACACAATATTTCCTTATGGGGCCATATTGTTGCCGAATTATCCATTGATTAGGATGTTCGCGGCGTAGTCCTGCGCCCGACTTTCAAAACCACCGAACATAACCACTGAACATAACCAACGAAGAATTTTTTCTACAGTGAGGCTCAAAATGAAACAAAGAACTTCTTTGCTTTTGACAACCGCAGCGATGACGTTGGCAGCAACTTTTGCGCAGGCTCAAAACGAAGGTAGCTCATCTGCTTTTGGAAGTGTCGTTGAAACACCTTCTGTCGTTTTGACAGATATCAATTCGGCAGAATCCAAATCAGGACAACTTTTGAGTTTTGAGGACGGTTTTTACATTCTTTTGACCGAAGACGACGGTGCGCTTCGAGTCCCTTCTGACGCTGTAACCTGCGAAGGTGAAGGTTGCCCCATTTCGGAAAATGAAACTGTCGCTGCTGCGCCTGTTCCTGATCCAGTGGAAGCAGAAGTAGAAGTAGAAGCAGCAATTGATCCGTCTGATGCGCGTGTTCGTTTGATTGGTTCTGATGCGGTTGGTCAAAAATTGATGCCGGCGATGTTGGAAGACTATGCTGCATCTCTGAACGCAGATATTGATACCACTGTACTCTCTGAAGAAGACACCTATGTGCGCTACTTTGGGGTCGATGGTTCCGAAGTCGGCAGTGTTTTCATAAATTCGACGGGATCTGCTGAAGGATTTGAGGGACTGGCTGCAAGTGCTGCAGACTTTGGGATGGCTTCACGCGCCGTAACGAACAACGAAGCTGCAGCGATTGTCCGTAACGGTGTATTGCAGGGCACAGACAATGAGACCGTTATCGCAATGGACAGCATTGCCGTTGCCACACACCCAGACAATCCAGTGACGGCTCTTGGGTTAGAACAAATTGCAGCGATTTATCAGGGCCAGATCACAAACTGGTCGGAGGTCGGCGGTCTTGATGCACCTATCACTGTGGTTTCTCGTGACGAAGGCGATACACGCAGCCTGTTCGAGAGCGCCATATTTGAAGGGCAAGAACCTGTACTTGGCGAGAATGTTTTGGAAATTGAAGGTGATCATCCTGAAATGGCGGCTGCGGTGCGCGATGATCCCAATGCAATCGGATATGTGAGCACAGTTTTCGCCGAAGGGCTTGGCAATGTCGCTTTGACAAACAGCTGTGGCATCACATCTTCGGCCAACGCTTTCGACGTAAAAACTGATCAATACCCACTGGTGAGCCGGCTCTATCTTTACAATCGAGCTGAAGCGCTATCGGAAGATGCAGCACGTTTTCTAGAATATGCAACGTCACCGGCAGCTGATGATGCAATTGAACGTTCTGATTTTATCAGTTTCGCAATTGAGCGTGTCGCGCAGACTATTTCGGATGTTGACGTTGCGATCGACAGGGTTCCAACTGATACGGACACTCAATTGATCAACCAAATGACCGATGCCAAGGCGCTGTGGGATCGTTTGTCCATAACCATCCGCTTCTCAAGCGGGACTACCGTTCTTGGAAATAAAGAGCTGAACGATCTTGAGCGGCTGATTTCTTATCTTGAAGATCTTCCGACAGGCACGCGTGTCGCTCTTGTTGGTTTTGCCGATAACGTCGGTAACTTTGACAATAACGTTCGCTTGTCAGGGCGTCGGGCCGCTACGGTCGCGAATCAGATTGAGACTTTGGCGGGAACTCGACTGGAAAACATCGCATTCGAAAACCGGGCCTACGGAGAGCTATCGCCAGTCGCCTGCAATACGGATGCAAACGGCCGCGCCTTTAATCGTCGTGTTGAGGTCTGGGTGCGCAAGTAAAAATACAACACAACAAACCGGCTGGCGCTGGGATTCAAATTCTAACGCCAGCTTAGTAAACTTTGGCTAGATTTCGCTTTACGGCTGTATTAGCACTTTTGTGCGTCTAGGTTGTACGTGATCAGGGAAGGTATTCATGAGAGCACTACTTATAGCTTTAGTTGTTGGCCTGACCGGACTGACATTCTATTTCGCCCAAAAACAAACCTCTGATGAGGCCAATGCGATCGCTGAACAGCAGGTCGCAATGGCAGAGCGTTTGGCACAAGCTGAATCCGCCGCGAATGCGGATGCGGAACTGCAAGAGCAAAAAATAGCACTTGAGGCGGATGTTAACACGCTAAATGAATCCGTTCAGACCCTCACATCTGAGCGTGATGGCTTGGCTGGCGAGCTGGCACAAGTTCAAGCTGCTGTTGAAGCTAAGGACGATGAGCTGGAAGCAATTTCCGGACAAAATGCGACCCTTCAAAAACAAGCAGATTCAGCCGCAACGCGCATAGCGGAATTGATTGCCACGGCTGAAGCGGCTGTGCCGAGCGATGAAGTTGAACAGTTGCAAGCGCAACTTACAGAGCGGGACGGGACACTTACTGAACTGCAGTCCTCGGTCGCGACTTTGACAACCAACCTGGAAGAACGTGACCAGGCTGTCAGCGACATGACGAACCAAATCACTGAAATTGTGGCTGCGAACGAGTCTCTGAGCGCGACTATTGCGGAACGTGATACATCGATTGCGACGCTGGAAACGCAACTGTCAGAGGTTGGTGGATCCGGACAAGAGGTCGATGCTCGGATTGCCGAGTTAACAACCAAGCTTGAAGAAAGCGAACAGGCTGTTAGCGAGATGGCAAACCAAATCACTGATTTTGAGGCCACAAATGAATCTTTGACTGCGGATGTCACAAAGCGTGATACTTTAATCTCGTCGCTCGAGACGCAATTGGCTGAGGTTGGTTCATCCGATCAAGACACAGACGTCCGGATTGCTGAGCTCACAACAAATCTGGCGGAACGCGATCAAGCTGTTGCTGAGATGACCGACCAAATCACTGGTATCGAGGCAGAGAATGAGACTTTGAACGCCGGCATTGCAGAACGCGATGCGTCGATTACGTCACTGGAAACGCAATTGGCGGAGGTTGCTGCATCTGGCCAAGAGACAGACGCGCGGCTTGCCGAATTGACAAATAACCTTGCTGAACGCGATCAGGCTGTTGATGCAATGGCAACCCAAATCGCTGGTATCGAGGCTGCGAATGAGTCTTTGAACACCAATATTGCGGAGCGTGACGCGTCGATTTCATCGCTGGAAACACAGCTGGCCGAGGTTGGTCAGTCCTATGAAGAGGCAAGTGCTCAAATTGCGACGTTGACCGCCGCGGTAGAAGAACGTGATGTTGTAATTGCCGCCCTTCAGGCCGAAGCAACAGAGCCAGCGGTCGTTGCCGAGCAAAGTGAGCCAGCAGCACCAGAAGAAACTGAAGCCGAAGCAGAAGTTGCTGATCCAGCGGCGGAAGCGGAAAGTTTTGCAGCGCAATGTGTCGCTCGGGCAAGTGATATTCTGGCGGCAGCGCCTGTGACTTTCGATATCGGGACGGCGAACTTTTCAACCGGTTCAATCGAGACACTGGACCTGCTCGGCGCGCTTGCGATCGAATGCCAGAGCGATGACCTGATCATCGAAATCGGTGCGCATACGGACAGCCAAGGCCCCGAGGCCAAGAACCAAACTCTGAGTGAAGATCGCGCGCAAGCCGTAGTAGATTATATGGTTGAGCAAGGTGTTTTGCCGGTTAACATGCGGGCTTCCGGTTTTGGTGAAACGCAACCAATCGAGTCGAATGGTTCGATTGCCGGACGTGCTGCAAACCGACGCATTACTTTTGATTGGCAGCCGAGATGATCTGTAAGTTGTCTTTTCTAGAAAAGCAGTCAGAGACCTTTGTGTTAAAGTGTCGACTTGAAATGGAGAACCGTGATGATTGATCTCGTGAACCCGGTTTTAGGCTACATGGTCTGTACCCTTGTGCTGGGTACCATACTTGGCTGGGCTGTTTGGGGCTTTGGAAGCTCGAAAAAACACCAGTCTTTGGCTTCAGAAGCTGAGTTTTGGGAAGCCAACCTCAATCAGGCGCGAAGAGAGCGGGATATTAATCTCACTGAGATTGAATCGCTTAAGGAAGAAAAAGCGAATTTGAAGAAACGTCTCAAAGCGCAAGATAAAACTGAGGATAAAACCTAGGTTGGTTAGTTTTGGGTGCCGAGTGTGATCGACCGATCAGGTGACATCCACTTGAGTACGTTAAAAAGCCACACAGAATGTTTCTAGCTTCAAAAGCGAAGCGATGGTCAGCCCCCGCACAGGAGGCTGACCTTTTCTTATTTAACGTACAGATCGTAGCGGTCCGTCGGACAGCCAGCCTAAAATAATGCCGTTTACTCATCGTGACGCTTGGACACGTGATCATGGAAACCTTGTTTCGATGGGCAAACTTTCAAAAGGGCCCTATCGCTAAATTTCGCCAATTTCAGGTTAGATCCGGCCTTGATCGCCTTGCCATTCGGCGTTCTTTCCTTTCATTAGTACATAATCCGAATGCTGACGCAGAAAGCGCCGTCAAATTGACTTGAAAGCAGGCCAACGGTTAACTTTTGACTCAAAGGTCCAGTCTCGCCTCAGCGGGCCAACAAAAAAGGTAATGGGAGTTTCGAAATGAACTATCGTAGCACTGCTAAATTTGTCGCAGTTGCCTTAGGGGTCACACTGGCGGCGCCGGTACTGGCTGAAGGCGACCCAATCAAAATCGCGATTAACGAATGGACCGGCCAAAACTTGTCCGCGCAAATCGCGGGTTCGGTTTTGAAGGAAATGGGGATGACGGTTGAATACGTCACAGCCGGCGCAGTTCCGCAATTCGCGGCCATTGCGGAAGGTAGCCTGCATTTCCAACCAGAAGTCTGGAACAACAACGTTGGTGACATTTTCCCCAAGGCAGTCGAAGCCGGAGACATCGAGATTGTAGGCGAGCTGGGTTTACAACCTTTGGAAGGTTGGTTTTACCCGCCGTACATGGAAGAGGTCTGTCCGGGACTTCCCGCCTATGACGCGCTTTATGAGTGTGCGCAGGCATTTGCAGCTGCGGACACGTTCCCAAATGGACGTCTGATTACGTATCCTGCGGATTGGGGCACACGGTCTGCGGATCAGGTTGCTGCAGTTGAACTTCCTTTCCAGCCTGTCGCAGGCGGCAGTGAAGGTGCAATGCTGGCCGAAATGAAATCAGCCATCGCGGCAAAACAACCTATGTTGATGATGTTCTGGCAGCCCCATTGGATCCACGCCGATATCGAGTTGAACGTCGTCAAGTGGGACAGCAGTTCACCTGATTGTCTTGCTGGTGTTGATCAATCGCGCGGCAATGCGTGCGGGTTCGCTCAAGCTGCAGTTCAAAAGATCGTACACAAGGACTTTGCTGCCACTTGGCCCAAAGCCTATACATTTGTGCAAAACTACGCGCTCAGCAATGACGTCCAAAATGCGCTGATCCAACGTGTTGATCAGGATGGATTGTCTGTCGAAGAAGCCGTTGCAGAATGGATGAAAGACAATGAGGCAACTTGGCGCGCTTGGGCCGGTTGATATAGATAAATGCCAAATTTGGCGGGGCTGTGTCCCGCCAATCACCGGGTAACGCTGTGCCTACGGATTCCAGTGGATGTGTCCTCAGCCAAGCGATTTGAGGAGTAACATCAATGGCGAGTGCAAAGGCCAGCACAGGTGAGGTCAAGCTGTCTTGCCGCAATGTCTGGAAAGTATACGGCGCGCATCCGGACACACATTTCAAAAACCACAACGGTAATGTGGGCACGGACACGCAAGCCAAAGAACATGCACAACACATCCGAGACGACGACCACATCGTCGCCAGTGCAAACGTTTCTTTTGATGTTCATGTTGGCGAAATCTTTGTCATTATGGGGCTGTCGGGATCGGGCAAGTCAACGATTGTGCGTTGCTTGTCGCGCCTTGTTGAACCCACCGCCGGAGAGATTTTATTCAACGGTGAGAATCTTTTAGAGAAAAACGCCAAAGAGCTGATCGAATTTCGCCGACACAAGATGGGTATGGTGTTTCAGAACTTTGGTTTGATGCCGCATCTGAACGTTTTGGATAACGTGGCGTTTCCGCTTGAATTGCAAGGGATCGGCCTTTCGGAACGCCGAGCCAAAGCCCAAGGCGTGATTGATCTTGTTGGATTGAATGGACGCGAAAGCAGTTTTCCGAGGCAATTGTCGGGTGGGCAACAACAACGCGTCGGAATTGCGCGATCATTGGCCGTGGAACCGGATCTGTGGTTTTTGGACGAACCGTTTAGCGCGCTTGATCCTTTGATCAGACGCCAAATGCAGGATGAATTTCTACGCATTCAATCCGAATTGCACAAATCCATCGTCTTTATCACGCACGATTTTTTAGAAGCGCTACGCATCGCCGATCGCATGGCCATCATGCGCGACGGCGAAGTGGTTCAGATTGGTCGCCCCGTTGATCTTATTCTGAACCCTGCCGATGATTACGTGCGCGAGTTTACGAATGATGTGCCGTGGGAAATGGTCCTGACGGCGGGCGACATTGTCGAACCAAGTGATGTGTCCTTTGACGGATTACAGGTCGTGGATGCGGAAACGTCTTTGCTGACCTTGCTGCCGGTTCTCGCGAACAACGAAAACGGTGTCGCAGTGTGCAATGAGGCGGGCAAGGTTGTTGGGGTCATCAATGCCCGCGATTTTGTGCGCGCCTTGGCCAGCGGATCAGACGCGGCATCAGGTGAAGCGCAATGACCCGAAAGGCCCAACCCTATATTTGGGCGGCGCTGGCGCTGGTTACGGTGATTTTGCACGTGTTTTCCGACCTGTTTGGCGTTCTGGTGAAATACCCCGACGCTTGGGTCGCGTCCCCGACGGATGTCATGAATCAAGTCATGCGATTGTTCGTCGATGCATTTGGTCCAATTTTCAAAGCGATTGGGTGGTTGCTGGAATGGCCCATTTGGGCGGCGCAAAATCTTTTGCGCATTCTGCCATGGTCCGTCATCACCGTCTTTCTTGTCGTTTTG
Source organism: Paracoccaceae bacterium (assembly GCA_039975755.1). Classification (GTDB taxonomy): domain Bacteria; phylum Pseudomonadota; class Alphaproteobacteria; order Rhodobacterales; family Rhodobacteraceae; genus JABSSA01. The sequence goes on from JBDWGM010000063.1 coordinate 25,361, forward strand.
GGGTATGTCGCCTCGGGTGTGCGACTGGCCGCGTTCGTGGCGGTTTCATTGCTTTATATGGCTGGTATCGGGTTTTGGGCCGAAAGCATGAACAGTTTGGCCATTGTGTTGGTTTCAGTGCCGATGGCTTTGGCGGTCGGTTTTGGATTTGGCGTTTGGGGGGCGTATTCAGAACGCGCAAACCGTGTCCTAATGCCAACCCTCGATCTGCTTCAAACAATCCCAGCCTTCGCCTATTTGCTGCCAATTCTAATCTTGTTTGGATTTGGGACGACCGTCGGCTTGGTGTCTTCCATCCTGTATGCCTTTCCGCCCATGGTGCGAAACACGATCCTTGGGTTGCGCGCAGTCCCAAGTGAAATCGTCGAAGCAGGCCTGATTTCTGGCGCGACACCTTCTCAGCTTTTCTGGAAAGTAAAGCTTCCTGCTGCGCAATCCCAGATGTTGCTGGGCGTGAACCAAACGACCATGGCGTCCTTGTCGATGGTTATCATCGCGTCGATCATCGGCGGGACCAACGATATCGGTTGGGAAGTATTGTCCACAATTCGCAAGGCGCAATTCGGGGAAAGCCTTTTGGTCGGCTTTGTTATTGCATTGATTGCAATGGTTCTGGATCGCATCACATATGGCTTTGCTACGAAAGATCGGGCGGATGGCGGAGGTCAAAAGACGAAGCAGCTATTCCTGACGGTTGTGTTCGTGCTGATTGCTTTGTGTATTTGCGCGCAGTTCATCCCATTTTTGAACGAATGGCCCACGTCATTGGTTTTCAATCCAGCACCGGCAATGAACAGTGCATTGGAACATGTGGTAATCAACGGGCGTGAATGGATTGAAGGGCTAAAGAACTCGGCCTTTTTCTTTGTCATGCTGCCCGTCAAAATCGGTCTAAATCAGGCCGTCAGCCCGTTCACGTGGGGGTTCGCACTGACGCCTGCTCTTGTCGGTGGATATGCGATTCTGATCCTGGCGTTGTCCGGTTGGATCGTTTGGAAAGGCTGGACGACGCTTGGTGCGATGACATTGGTAAGCGGTGTGTTTTTATTCATCGGACTGACCAATTTGCCGTGGATTGCGCTGTTCGCCTGCATTGTGTTTACGGCTTATGTCGTGGCGGGGCGACGGCTTGCCATTGGGACGGCGGTTGGTTTGGCATTTCTTATCGTTGCAGGGATTTGGCCCCAAACTGTGCTGTCGCTGTATTTATGTGGTTTGGGCGTATTTGTGTGTTTTGTTGTTGGCACCAGCATCGGCGTTTGGGCGTCGGAAAACCAAGTGGTGTCGGCCATCGTAAGGCCCATCATCGACACATTGCAGACTATGCCGCTTTTCGTGATCCTGATCCCATTTGTTATGGTCTTTAAGATCGGGGAATTCACCGCGTTGTTGGCTGTTATTGCCTATGCGATCGTGCCGGCCATTCGATACACGGAACATGGTCTGCGAAACTTGCCCGCATCGGTTACAGAGGCGGCAACAACGATTGGTGCGACGCGCATGCAGATGTTGTTCAAAGTCAAACTGCCCTTGGCGCTGCCGGCAATCATGTTGGGGTTAAATCAGACGATCATCTATGCGATCGGTATGCTGGTTATCGCAGCGTTGGTTGGCACAAACGGGTTGGGTCAACAAATCTATATCGGGCTTGGGGACGGCGATTTTGGCGTCGGTATGACCGCTGGGATTGGAATGGCGGTGATTGCCATGGTCGCAGATAGAATGACGCAAGCCGTGAGCAAACGTAAGCAGATTGAATTTGGGTTGACCGCAAACGTCATTTAAACGCGGTAACAGCGGATTAATCGGTTCCGCGTTTTGGTGGTCTTGAGGACACTATGAGAACTCGGATTTGACACGGCGCAGTTTCTTGTCCGCCTCCCATGTCAGGTCTTCTTGAACAAGTTGCACCTCAGCTTCGCCCGTTCGTTGATTGATCAATTGAACCAGGGCGTCACGCGCGTTTTCAGCCACTGAGCGAGAGACGGAAAGAGACAGTTTCAAACAAACGGTCAGGGCATCGGTTTGGATGATGCGAAAGTCATCGATCGACGCATTTGATGACACCACGGCGTTGCGCAACACATCCGGGGTGAAAACAATGGCCCTTCCAGCTTTGGGCAAATGCAGGCAGTCGTCCATACGGCCAATGACCTCATCGATGACGCGCAACGAAGACCCACAGGTGCAAGGCGTTTGCGACAGGCGCAAAATGTCGTTCATTCGATAGCGGGCCAGAATCTGTGTGGACCGTCCAAAACTCGTGATGATGGGGCTAACCAACCCGGGCCCCACGGTTTCAAATTCGAAAAAGACTGAATCTTCCGCCAGATGCAGGCGACCTTTGTGGCAGGTGACGGCCAACAATCCTTCGCTTGCCATGTAGATTTGCCCAAGGCGTGAACCAGACCAATTTTCGATCACGGTTCGATCTGCTGGATCAAGAGTTTCGGATGCAGAGAACACGCGTTGCGGCGTCAGTTTAACGCCCGTTTCCGCCAGATATCGCAGTATTTTGGGAGGAGCGACGATCACAGTTGGGTTGAATTGTTTTAGATCAACTTGCCAGTGTTCAATACCAGATTTCAGGTCGAACACGCGTAACGTCAAGGGCCCGGCTTCATTCGCACTGTCATAAAGTGGGGTCGCTTGTGGCAACAAAATTGCCACGCGCGGGCGTTTCCAAATGAGGTCTGGCAGTGTTTTGGCCAAAATGGACCCTAACCATCGAAATCGTTCAGCATCCGAAATAACGAACAAACCGCGATTGCCGCTGGTGCCGGAGCTTGCCCCTGCGGTGAATGTGCCAATACGGGCATTGCCCTCGATGGCTTGGTGAACTTGAGCCTTGGTAAAGCCTTGAACATTGTATCCGCTAAAGTCTTTTAACAGGTCTGATTTTTCGATGATTGGCAATTCGTCTAGTGATTGGGGGCCATGGGAATAGGCCGCGACCTTTGGCACATCCAGTTTCAGCCAACGTTTTAGAGCGCGTTTTTGCCACGCCTCGAACACCAGTCGGGGCAGTTTTGGCAAAAAGAACGAGACCAGAAAGGCACCAAGGGTTTGGGTTGTTTTGCTCATGTGACGATATCAAAAGGCGTGTCGGATGGATCGTGGCACAAAACGACGGTGCCGCCGCGAGATTGAAAATGCGCGACAATATCAGATGATGCGATCAGTTGGCGTGTGTCATCTGCAATCAAGGAGGACGGAAATCCTGGCGATTTCCCATGTAGCGCAGATTGAAGCCACTGCACATCCACCGCATAGAGCAACGGTGTCTTTTCCTTTTGGAACAACACGCCAAAATGACCATATGCGTGACCGGGCAAAGGTATACTTTTTACGGTGCCGTCGCCAAACAAATCCGTACCCTTTGGAAGGTCAAAGATGGATGTATCGGATCGAGGTAAGTTATTCAGACTTGTAAAACGTTCTGCAAAGTCTTCGGGCAGGAGTTCCGTGAAAACGCCATGGCTGAGATTTCGGATCGTGTTATTGGAGCGGATGCGGGCGAAGGCGTCGCCGCACCCAATAAAGCGTGCGTTAGGGAATTGTTTTAACCCCGAGATGTGATCTGCATGAAAATGAGTGATGATCACATATTTGATGTCATGCTCAGACAAGCCGAAATGCGATAGGAATTGGTGCGGCTGATGCATTTCGTTCAACTTGGGCTTCAAAATCCCCGTATACAATCGCAATGCGCAACCACGATGAGGGCCTTGGGTCGTTTCGTGCGTATAGCCGGTGTCGATCAGTATGGCACCGTGATCTGGATGCCGGATTAAACCGTAACGCACTTTTAAGGCCAGGTTTTTCCATGCACCGCCTTTTTGGATAAATGCCTGTGGGGCGTTGACCCAAGCGCTGTTTGCGAAAACGGGGGTCACACACACGATCCGTTGGCGAATGTCTTGTCCAAGCCTTTTTGGAACCGGATTTGAGGGGTCCACCCCAGCAGGGATTGCGCCTTGGAAATATTCAAGCTTTGCGCATAGGCGAACAAAGCCAACCCGTATTTGGTCGCGACAGGTTCGCCCAAAGCTGGAAACAATCGAGCGGCGTATTCCAAAACACTCGCAACGCAAAGGGCAGGAGCGAGGGGTGTTTTGCGCCAGCGGACATCAATTTGCGCTCGTTCACATATTTGATCGACAATATTTGTGACGGCCAAAGGTTCGCCGCTTGAGATATTGAAAATCTCACGATCAACTTGTGCCGGTGCGTTCATTGCACAACCAATCGCGTCCACGACATCGTCGACATGTGTCAGGTCGATAGAGGCGCGGCCATTGCGAAACAATGGCAACGGTCGGCTTTTTGCGGCGCGCAATATGCGGGGTAAAAGCGTCGTGTCATTCAACCCATAAATTCCTCTAGGCCTAAGGATGATGGGATGCAGTTCGGGCGTGTCCAAGACGAGTGTTTCGGCTTTCTGTTTCGTCGCTGCGTAAGCATTGAACGGTTTTGGCAGTGGCATGTCTTCGGACACGTTTAGCTGGTCGTTCAACGAAAAATACACGGAGGGGCTTGAGATAAAAACAAACCGAGACGCGCCCAAGTCTTTCGCGAGGTGCAAAACATTGCGTGTACCTGCGATATTTGCAGCTTCAAAATCAGCCAAACGACCAAAGGGTGCGGAAAGCGCTGCGCAATGAACAACACAATCGACACTGTCCAAATTTTCATGGCTGTGAACGGGCGCGGAAATATCCCATTGGAATACGTTGTGTCCTGACATTCCAAGAGTATGGCACCCCACATCACTTCGTCCATGCGCGATGACGTCGTAGCCTTTAGTTGCCAGATGCTGGACCAGATGCCCACCCAGAAAACCAGTTGCACCAGTGACCAAGATACGGCGTGGGGCATCAGGCCTCATAGGCCATTCCCCCGATGGATACGCCAGCCGAAGTCCCAAGAAACAGGACTTTGGAACCGGGTCCAATGCGACCTTGCTTGCGTGCAAGGTCAAAAGCAAATGGGATCGAAGCGGCGATTTGATTGCCATAGTCAGACGCGATATCGAAAACGCGATCCTTATCGAATTTGGTCAAACGCACCATATGAGACAGCGCGGCAGGGCTGGCTTGATGTGGAATGACAAGATCGACGTCTTTATGTTGCCAACCGGCTTGATCCAGCAGCCCGTCGACGCAGGCATTAAAGTGTTCAATTGTCAGCCGGAACAGGGCGATCCCGTCCATCGAAAACAGTGTATTGCGTTCAAACGCGTCGCGATCTTCTCGATAATCAAAACGTGTTCCGCCCGCGCCAATTTCGCTGGCCTCATAGGCTGAAGGATAGGTTCGGAACAGCATTGATTTCAGGCCGCGTGTTCCGTTGGAGTTTCGCGTTAACACCACAGCGGCCGCGCCATCGCCAAACAACCCAGCCACTTCTGGATGCGACGACCATGGCAAAGCCCGCGATGCGATTTCGGCCGAGAAAACCAACGCATTGGTGTGTTGTCCTGTGTCCAGCAGGCGGTCCGCCGTTTGGAGCGCGGTTAGAAAGCTCAGGCATGTGCTATTGACGTCAAATGCGGCAGCGCTGCCGTCGGCTATTCCCAATTCGCGCATAACAAGCGGAGCCGTGGACGGAATGGGTTGATATGGCACCGCGCAACCCGAAATTAAAAGGTCGATTTCAGTCGCGTCAATTCCGGCATCTTCCAAAGCTGTCTTGCACGCGGAAATGGCCAGATCAATTTGGCTTTCGTCGCGGCAAACATAGCGGTGCGACACGCCAGTTTCTTTTTGCAAATGTCCAATTGGGAACCCCAATTGCGCGTCCAACGTTTCTGCGCTTAGGCTCTCCGCTGGCAAGGCTCTTCCGGTTCCAATGATATGCACCATAAAATGAACAGCCTCAATAACGATATAGTTATGGGTGAGTGTAAACCTGTCCCTTCGCAAAGCCAAATGATGCATTTGATGGAACAATCAGGCAAACGCGCATGAAGACACCAAAGCAATGTGTGGATCTGTGCACGTATGGGGCAATTCATGATGAAGACGTGAATACTTACCCGGTGGCAAACTAGTCGTCACTGGCGCATGGTGTGGTTTCTTAGGTGGCCCAAAGGCGGAGAGTTTCGGTGTGACTGAGCCAAAAAACACTGCAATTGAAGAACCGCAAACCAACGCCAAAGCGCGCCGGGCTCAGGGGGAGTTCGTGCGCGGGGTCAGTAAGTTTCGCAATGATCTTGACGCGCAGTCAGGTTTTCCGCCGGAACCCGGACGATACCATTTGTTTGTGGCTTTGAATTGCCCGTGGTGTCACAGGGTGACGCTGGCGCGAAACATTCTTGGGTTGCAAAACGCGGTGACCATGGATGTGGCCTTTCCCAATCGCACGACAGAAGATGATCCAATCGAACCGAACCGTTGGGAGTTTGATCCAAGCCGTATCGCGACGTTGACCGGGGATGTTCTGCCAGAATGTACAAATGAGACTGCGACAGGGCAAAATTTTCGATTGATGATCGAAATTTACCAAGCCGAAGGTTCGTCCGAAGCATCCGTACCGGTGCTTTATGACAAAAAGCAAAAGCGCATCGTGTCCAATGAAAGTGCAGACATTGTGCGGCTGTTGAACAAACACGCTATCGCACTTGGGTCCGAGATGTCCGAAGCCAGCAGATTGGATTTGTTTCCCCTAGGCAAAGAACACGCCGCGCTGCGCAGTGAGATCGATATCCTGAACGAAGACATCTATGTTGGCATCAACAACGGGGCGTATAAGGCTGGGTTTTCTTCGGATCAAAATGTCTATGAAGCAGCGTTTGAGCGGTATTTCGATACCCTTGACCAGATTGAAAACCGGCTTGGGTCCGATGGCCGCCCGTTTTTAACAGGTGATGCGTTTACCGAAGCAGATTTGAGGTTATTTCCGACATTGTATCGGCATGATCCTGTTTATTACGTGCGTATGAAACTGAATGCTGCACGGATATTGGATTACCCGTTCCTGTGGCGTTGGCTTTGCCGTGTTTACGCAATGCCAGGCGTTGCTGAGAGCAATTCGCTTGTGCATTGTCGCCAGGGATATTTTGGCCGATCTTGGAACAACGTTGTGCCCAAAGGGCCATTGCACCCGATGCCCTATCCAAAGGCTTACGAGCATCCCGAATTGGCACGATCTGAATAGTCGTTTTGACAGTTTATGATCGCGCTTAGGCGCTGAAGCGTTGTGCCAATCGACCGACTGACAGACCTTGTATGATGATTGAAAAGACAACGACGACATATGTCGCGGTCAAAATCAAAGCTTTCCATTCAGTGTCGGGCAGCGACAGCGCCAAAGCGACTGAGATGCCACCTTTCAAGCCGCCCCATGTCATGATCGGGACAACACCATTTGCAAAGCTTCGGAATGGGCGAAGCATCAGGACCGGAATCGCAACGGCGGCGAGACGACCCAATAGGGCCAAAACGATCGCGGCGGCAGCGGCTTGGAAGTTGTGCAAGTCTAATGTGATTGCGAAGACCTCGAAACCGATCATCAAGAATAGAACCGCGTTTAGAATTTCATCCACGAGTTTCCAAAATGCATTGACGTAAAGCCGCGTTTCTTCCGACATCCCATGCCGTGACCCCACATCACCAATCAACAGACCCGCGCAGACGGCCATGATAGGTGCAGAGACACCCAAAAAGACTGCCAATTCATATCCCCCAAAGGCAAGTCCGAGCGTGATTAAAACTTCGAGTGAATAGTCGTCGATCCTGCGCATTACACGAAAAACAAGCCACCCCAACGAGACGCCCAAAAGCGCACCGCCAACGGCTTCTATCAAGAATAACTCCAAAGCGCCGATCAAGCCGGACCCATGGCTGTCGCCATGAGGGAAGGCGAGCCCGACCAACACAAGGAAGATCACATAACCGACGCCGTCGTTGAACAGACTTTCCCCTGCAATCTGAGTCTCCAAAGTCTTTGGTAAATTCGTTTCGCGCAAAATGCCCAAAACGGCGACCGGGTCAGTTGGGGAAATCAATGCGCCAAAGACCAGAGCGATCAGCAACGGCATACCCGTGAGCCAAGAGAACCCAACGCCGACAATCACCAGAGACAGACAAACACCAAGTGTGGCCATTACAGCGACGACTGGCCATTCGCGTTTCAAATCCGACAGTTTGACATGCAGAGCACCCGCAAACAGCAAAAGCCCAAGCATGCCTTCAAGCAGTGCGTTTGAGAAATCAATGCTGGCAACTGTGCCACCAACCGCAGCCGCGACACCCAATCCCGGCGCGAAAAAATCTACCAGCATAACGCCAAGGGACGCAAATAACGCGACAACCAGAATGCCGATTGAGGGTGGGAATTTCAGAAATAAATAATTGATAGCGCCAAAAGCGCCCGCAAGGACGATCAGGAGGGATGCGATTTGTAATAGGGTCATGAGCGCTTAAGCCTCGATTTTTAGGGGGTTTAGCACTCTGGAAACCGCGATGCCAAGTTTCTCAAGAAAGTGGTCAATCGGCAAAGAGGTCTTTGCCCCGTCAAGCGCCACTCAAATAACGGTTCTGAAGCTCTGTGGTGACACAGTTATACATCACCATTTCAATAATCTGTTCTACGGAAGTCGGCTAAGCAATTGAACGGGTTTGCTCTCTTGTGTGGGTACCTGATAGGAAGGCGGTACATTCAACCAACGTACGATGCTGGGACAGTTCAATGAACAAAATCATCACCGCCCTGATTTCCGTAATTGCATTGCTTCATGCGTATATTGCGTGGTTCGAAATATTTGCCTGGGAATCTCGTGGACCGAAGGTTTTTGCATCTTTCCCAGCAGATTTATTTGCTCAAACGACGGCGATGGCGGCGAACCAAGGGTTATACAACGCATTTTTGGCAGTGGGTCTGATTTGGTCGCTTATGATCACTGACAAAACTTGGCGTGCAAACGTTGCCACCATGTTTTTGTTGTTTGTTGCGGTGGCCGGCATATTTGGCGCGGCAACCGTGTCACCCAGTATTTTTGTGGTGCAAACCGTCCCGGCTGCGATTACCTTGGCGCTTATCTTCATTAGCAAGAAACGATCAGCCGTTTAATCGCCGGGATACATCGGAACGTCGTTGTTTCAGGCTAGATCTAGCGACCTAAGGCACTTTCGCCTTTTGATTTGACCCGTTTGTGAAATAGTCACGGATTTCGGTTCTGGCGTCTGCCTTACATTTCCGATTATGGTTTTTCTTCATGCATAAGCACGTGTTGCGGTTATTCGCAGTGCACGACGTAAAAGGGGCAGATCATGCAAATCCTTGTTGCAGGTGCGGGCATTGTTGGCGTGTCTTGTGCCATCTGGTTACAGCGCGCCGGGCATGACGTCACAATCGTTGACCGCACTGGACCGGCAAGCGGAACAAGCCATGGCAATGCAGGCGTATTGGCAGCCGGGGCGGTCGTACCAGTTACGGTTCCAGGGATTTTGCGACATGCACCCCGCATGTTGTTTGATCGCGACGGGGCATTGTTCTTGCGGTGGTCTTACCTGCCGCGTTTGTTCCCCTTTCTGCGAAAGTATCTGTCCTATGCTACCGATGCGCATGTCGATCATTACGCGCACTCCATGTTCTATTTGCTTGGTGACAGCGTGGACCAACATGAAGCGCTTGCCAAAGACACGCCTGCAGCGGCGTTCATCCATCACGACGATTATTGTTTTGGCTACAAAACCCGCGCGGCCTTTGACGCAGATCGATATGGCTGGTCAAAACGGGACGCGGTTGGTGTCAAATACAGCGTAACCACGGGCCGCGAATACTCACGTTTTGATCCCATCTTTGGTGATGCGTTTGAAACTGTTGTGCGCTGTCATGAACATGGGCGGATTTCTGATCCTGGCGCATACGTAAAGGCGTTGGTGGATCATTTTGTCGAACAGGGCGGCACATTACAGATCGATGAAATAACCGATATTGATGTCGTTGATCGGTCAGTCACGGGCGTGCACACGTCGAACGGCGTTTTGCGGGCGGATCACGTTATTTTTGCGCTTGGGCCCTGGTCCAAGGAAATCGCGCATAAGATGGGTGTAAAAATTCCGTTCGAAAGCGAGCGGGGATATCATATTGAATTGATAAACCCTTCCCTAAGCCCAAAATCACCCATGATGGTTGCATCCGGGAAATTTGTTGTGACGCCTATGGATGGTCGCATTCGCGCTGCCGGTATTGTTGAATTCGGTGGGTTGGACAATGGCCCCAGCAAAGCGCCATTTGATATGTTGAAGCGTCAGGTTCAGAAGTTGATGCCGGACGTCGGTTATGACGATGTAACGGAGTGGATGGGTCACAGACCTGCACCCGCAGACAGCTTGCCGCTTATTGGAGCAGCAGATAATGGCGGAACCACATTCCAAGCCTTTGGACATCAGCATGTCGGCTTGACAGGTGGGCCTAAAACGGGTCGGATCATCGCTGACTTAATCGCGGGCAAAACACCAAACGCAGATTTGGGCCCATTTGATCCCAACAAACACGCGTCGCGTGGGCAATAAACGTCTGGGAGGACGATATGAATAGAATTACAAAATTGGCATTGGGTACTGCTGTCGGTGCATTGCTGGCAAATTCTGCGTTCGCAGATGATCATGCACAGGCTTGGGACATGCCGATGGCATATGCCGCGACAAATTTCCATTCCGAACAGGGTGTTATGTTTGCCGACCGCGTACGCGAATATACAAACGGCGCCATCGATATCACTGTGCACCCGGGTGGGTCACTGTTTGGTGGGGGCGACATCAAACGCGCCATCCAAACCGGCCAAGTCCCTATTGGCGAGCGTTTCATGTCAGCACATGCCAACGAAGCGCCGTTGCTGGGGTGGGACAACCTCCCTTTCATCGCGACAAGCTATGAAGACAACGCCAAGCTGTGGGAAGCCGCACGTGATAAGGTGAATGGGCAGCTGTCAGACCTGAATCTTGTTGCACTTTATACATGCCCATGGCCGGGGCAGGGGTTCTATTTCAACAAAGAAGTAGGGTCATCCGCAGACACACAAGGCGTTAAATTCCGCTCGTATAATTCGGCAACTGCAACATTTGCGGAAGAATTGGGGATGATACCGGTTCAAATCGAAGCCGCCGAGCTCAGCCAAGCTTTGGCTACAGGCGTTGCGAGCGCGTTCATTTCCTCGGGTGCGACTGGATATGATCGTAAGGTTTGGGAACATCTAAGCCACTATTACAAAGTTAACGCATGGTTGCCGCGCAACTATGTGATGGTGAACAAGCAAGCATGGGATGCACTGGACGGCGATGTTCAAGCCGGTATCCAAAAAGCGGCAGACGAAACATCTGCAAGCTGCGCCGCTAAATCTGCTGATTTGTCTAACTTTTATTTTGACGAACTGTCCAAGAACGGCATGTCAGTAGAAGACGCAGGCCCGGATTTCTTGGCGGAGCTTGAAAAAATCGGTGACAAGATGACAGCAGATTGGATCGCCTCTGCCGGTGCTGATGGTCAAGCCATTCTTGACGCTTACAACGCCAAATAAGCGTTGAAACGCGCGGTTTGGTCATTGCGCCAAGCCGCGCCTTTTCCACAGGGAATGTGACATGCGTGACTGGGCGCCGTTTTTGGGCATGCCTTTATGGGTCTGGTTATTTGTTTTACCGACCTGTTTGGCTTTGCTTTGCTTTATCGGCGGGCCACGTCTGGAAAGGCCTTTACGCCCGATCTGGCGGTTTTTGGATGGCGTATATCTGACAAGTGGGATCATTTCGGCATTCTTTATGCTGATGATCCTCAGTCTTATTGTAGCACAGATGATTGCACGGTGGACTGGATTTGCCTTGCCCGGCACGACCGAATTTGCCGGTTATGCGATGGCGGCCACGTCATTCTTTGCGCTGTGTCACGCATTGATGCGGGGCAGCCATATCCGCGTGTCGATACTTTTGAATGCCAATCGGTTCCTGAACCGGTGGCTTGATATTTTTGCGGTCTTCAGTGGGGCAGTGATTGCCACGTATTTTGCGCGTTATGCGATCAAAACCAATGGTTTTTCAAAATTACTGAATGATCGAACACAGGGCCAAGATCAAATCCCGGAATGGGTTGTGACCTTTCTCAGCCTTCCTGCGCGTCCTGTTTCCGAATGGGGGCAGGCCATGGCGGAAAGTTCGAGCGAGCTGGTTTACACACCCGTCTGGGTGCCTCAGATCGCGATGTCCATCGGGACGGTGCTTCTTGCTATAGCGTTGTGGGATACGCTGTGCCGGCTGGTTGTCACCGGGCGAAACCCCATTCAGGCGGAGGCAGTCGAATGACCGAACTCTATGCCACGCTGATCTTTCTTTTGGTACTGTTCACGCTGCTAGGGTCATCGATTTGGATTGGTCTGGCGCTTATGGGCGTGGCTTGGGTCGGGATGGAGTTGTTTACAACGCGCCCTGCAGGCGATGCAATGATTACTACAATCTGGACCGGAGCAAGTAGCTGGACTTTGACGGCTTTGCCGTTGTTCATCTGGATGGGTGAAATATTATATCGAACCCGATTATCCCAAGATATGTTTCGCGGATTGGCCCCGTGGATGCGGTTCCTACCGGGGGGATTGCTGCACACGAACATCGCGGGGTGTACCATTTTCGCGGCGGTGTCTGGATCGTCGGCTGCGACGCTGACAACCGTGGGCAAGATGTCAATTCCTGAGCTGCGCAAGCGTGGTTATCCAGAATATATGATCGTCGGTACGTTGGCGGGTGCTGCAACGTTGGGATTAATGATCCCGCCGTCGCTGACGTTGATCGTCTATGGCGTGTCCATCAACGAAAGCATCATCAAGCTGTTTATGGCGGGTATTCTTCCCGGATTGGTTTTGGCGGGATTGTTCATGTCCTACATCATTGCGTGGCATTTCGTGCGCCCCGGGCAGCGCCCACCCCCTGAACCGTCGATGTCCTTGGGACAAATGTTCATGGAAAGTCGGTTTTTGATCCCGGTGCTTTTACTTGTCTTTGCAGTCATTGGGTCGATGTATTTCGGTTGGGCCACGGCGACTGAAGCCGCCGCAGTTGGTGTTTTGGGATCATTGACATTGGCGGCCTTCCAAAGGTCGCTGTCATTTTCTGCCTTTTTCGAAAGCCTGATGGGGGCGACGCGGACGTCGGCCATGATCGCCTTGATTTTGATGGGGGCGGCGTTCTTGTCGCTTTCGATGGGCTTTACTGGATTGCCACGCGCTTTGGCGGCGTGGATTGACGGGATGAACCTGTCGCCAATCACGCTGATCGCGGCCCTGACGGTATTTTACATTATTTTGGGTATGTTCCTTGATGGGATTTCGTCGGTGGTTCTGACAATGGCCATCGTGGAACCTATGATCCGCCAAGCTGGAATCGACGTGATTTGGTTTGGCATCTTCATCGTTGTCGTTGTTGAGATGGCGCAAGTGACCCCGCCCATTGGGTTCAACTTGTTTGTTTTGCAGGGCATGACCAGACATGAAATCGGGTATATTTCGAAAACGGCCTTGCCGATGGTGGGGTTGATGTTGGTGATGGTCGTGATTTTGGTTGTATGGCCAGAATTGGCCACGTGGTTGCCTGACAACATTCGACAAAGCCCCTAGCAGTCTATGCGCCCTTCGGTTTCAGTTTTGCAGCTTGATACGCAATTTCCACGCGTGCCGGGTGACGTCGCGTGCCGGGACACATACAATGACGAGATCGAAATCATTCGCATTTCCGGTGCGTTGGTGCGCGATATTGTCACTTGTCGTCCTGGTGATATCGACATTCATCCATTCGAAGACGCCGTGAAAAATGCGGGCGGTGACGTTATTGTAACTTCGTGCGGGTTTCTGTCGTTTTGGCAAAAACACCTTCAGTCTTGCACGACACGTCCTTTCATCAGTTCTTCGCTTGTTGCTTTGGACCGGCTAAGCGCTGTTTATGCGCCCCAAGAATTATTGATCTTAACGTTCGACGCGACATCGTTGAACGAATACCATCTTGGCGATCATCGACGATATGCGGGTGCAATCCGCGGGTTGAGTCCACAAATGCACCTGCGCCATGTTATCTCGACAGGGCAGTCAGAATTGAAAACCGATGTCGCATCTGACGAAATGGTTGATCTGGTTAGGAAATCCCGCATTCAAAGCCACAAGCATATCCTGTTGGAGTGCACGAATATGCCGCCTTACAAACAAGCTTTGAAAACGGAATTTGAATTGCCGGTTTCAGACATACTGACCGAAATCGAACGCATCCGTCCGAACACAATCGCCCGAGCGTTTTTGTGATGCCGCCCACTGGTTAGAACGGCATCTCAGTCGTGCTATTGCTCACTCACGCTGATCAAAACACCTTCCCCAGATGCCTTTCTAACGAAACCTTGCTCTGGCAAGCTGTTGGGCCAGCGCGCTTCAAGCAATCGAGATTTGACCATGCGTTTGATATTGACTGCGTTGGTCTGGTTGCCACCAAGGCAATGGTAATGTGTTTCATCTTCGGCCCAATAAAACCCGACATGGCCTTTCCAACTGCTTGGACTGGTGCGCCAGAATACGAGGACTGATCCAAGTTGAGGTTTCACCATTCGACCGTAGGTTGTCCATTGTCGTGCGCCCAGTGGATTGCCGGGCAATGCTTCATCCGGAACGCCAGTTGACATGCAGTGCCCTACGAATAGGCCACACCAAGGCACTTCGTCGCTGGCAAAGCCGATATCCAAGGCATCCGCCCAATTATCGATGATTGCGTTGCTTTGACCAGGGGCTGTGTTTTCCCGTACCCCAATCAATCGAGAAGCTTCCGAGAGCCACGGCATATCCGTCGGGATGGATGTATCTGGTGTGGCCTTTCGCGCAGTCTCACCAAGTAATTTGGCGCGTGTGTTTGGTCCGACTATGCCGTCAACCACTAAGCCATTTGCGTCTTGAAATGTTTTGATGGCCGCGCGGGTTTTTGGGCCCATCGCTCCGTCAATTGGTCCGGGATCAAACCCCTTGTTCTTAAGGGCGTTTTGGACGTCTAAAACTGACATAAAACTATCCTTTCAATTTTAAATGAAAGGATAATACCACTTTTTTAGGTGTTTTTCATGATCCGTTGGGATCACCCGGATGGTAAAAGCGACTTGATAATTGCTTTCGCGCTGTCGCTGGACCAATCTGCGTCGCCACGCAGTCTCGCCACTTCTTTTCCTTCTGGGTTGATCAAAACGGTGATCGGCAACCCAAATATGGCCATTTGAGCAGCAAGCGCTTGTCTGGGGTCCTGATGCCGGGGCAAGTTGTTGATGTTGATTTCCGAAAAGAACTTTTTGATACCCGTCGGGGAATTGCGGCCTGTGGCAATCGTAACGACCTGAAAGTCAGGGCCTCCAAACGCCGCCTGCAATTCTGACAGCATTGGCATTTCGTGGCGGCAAGGTGCGCACCATGTCGCCCAGAAGTTCAGCAGAACCCATTGCCCTTCATAATCACTCAAGCTTCCTGGACCGGCATCATCGGCTAGATCGTAGGTTGCATTGGACACCGCCATTGGCGTGTCGTGAAAGATCAACTTTTTCATGTCTCCTTCGCGCAGCGCGACGGCTTCGGACAGATCCGAAGCAGCAAGAGGAATTGCGGTCAGGCTCAAGGCCAGATACAGCACAGCGGCAATAATACGTTTCATCAGCATCCCTGACAGGTGTCTAAATGTCCCAAAAGTCTGCAAATACCATGTGGGGCGGCCGCTTTGCCGCTGGCCCCGACGCGATCATGGAAGCGATCAACGCGTCCATCGGGTTTGACCAGCGGATGGCCGCACAAGACATTGCAGGCTCACGCGCCCATGCAGCCATGTTAGCTGCAACAGGTATCATTAGTGATAATGATGCAGAGGCGATACGTGAAGGGCTTCTCACGGTCTTGTCAGAGATTGAAACAGGCAATTTTACCTTTTCCACCGCGCTTGAAGACATCCACATGAATGTAGAGGCGCGATTAAAGGACCTGATCGGCGAACCGGCAGGCCGCTTGCACACTGGACGCAGCCGGAACGATCAAGTTGCGACTGATTTCAAACTTTGGGTGCGTGATCAATTTGACGCCGCCGAAGCCGGTTTAATTGCGCTGACAAAAGCTTTGCTGACGCAGGCCGAAGCGGGTGCGGATTGGGTTATGCCTGGGTTTACGCATCTACAGACAGCCCAACCCGTTACGTGGGGGCATCACATGATGGCTTATGTCGAAATGATTGGTCGCGATATCAGTCGTGTTCGGGATGCACGCAAACGGATGAACGAAAGCCCGCTGGGCGCGGCGGCGTTGGCTGGCACGTCTTTTCCAATTGATCGCGACATGACTGCAAGTGCTTTGGGGTTTGACCGCCCTGCGGCCAATTCCTTGGACGCGGTCAGTGATCGGGATTTCGCTTTGGACTTTTTGTCCTGCGCGTCCATCAACGCCATGCATCTTAGCCGCTTGGCAGAAGAATTGGTGATCTGGTCTTCGGCACAGTTTCGATTTGTTACGTTGTCTGATCGGTTTTCGACTGGGTCATCGATCATGCCACAAAAGAAAAACCCAGATGCGGCGGAATTGATCCGTGCCAAGATTGGTCGGATATTTGGGGCCAACACAGCACTGATGATGGTGATGAAGGGGCTGCCACTCACGTATTCCAAAGACATGCAGGAAGACAAAGAGCAGGTCTTTGATGCGGCCGATAATTGGATGCTGGCTTTGGCTGCAATGGAAGGTATGGTTGGGGACATGAGCGCCAATCGCGAGTCATTGGCTGCAGCAGCAGGCAGCGGTTTTTCGACAGCGACAGATTTGGCCGACTGGCTTGTTCGCGTTCTTGGGATGCCATTCAGAGATGCCCATCACGTGACGGGTCGCATCGTTGCCTTGGCCGAGGCGAAGGGATGCGATTTGCCTGATCTTAGCCTAGATGATCTACAATCCGTGCATGATGGTATCACTTCTGATATCTTCGAAGTGCTCGGAGTAAATAATTCGGTGGCCTCGCGGACGTCCTATGGTGGGACATCGCCTGCGCAGGTTCGCACGCAAGTCGCTCGCTGGAAGGAGATTCTGGAATGAAACGTTCGATAACGCTTTTGGCTTTTCTGACGCTGGCCGCCTGTGGTGCAGATGGAGAACCTGTTAAACCAACCGCCAATCTGAACATCGGAGTGGGGTCAAACGGGGTGAGCACAGGGGCATCCATTGGACTTCGAAAGGGGCCTTTGGGCATATCTCTGGGGCAATATCTATAAATGACGCCTGTGCGCCTGATCTATCTTGGTTTGGCGATTTGGGGCGCGATCCATCCAATGTTCTATTTTCTGCGTTGGTTCAGAGCAGAAGGCTTTGACCTTGGGAAAATGGTCGATGCCTGGCACACAAATGATGCGTCGTCTGGATTGGTCTGGGATCTGACCATCGCGGCAGTTGCGTTATGTGTTTTCGTGATTGCAGAATGTATAAAGCGACGCGATGCAATTGGGTTGGTCGCAATACCGGCGACATTTGGAATCGGGGTCAGTTGCGGGCTGCCACTTTACTTGTTTCTAAGGTCCAGAAAACCGGATTGATTTTCGACTAACTTGGAAACAATCACGCCCAAATCTTGCCACTATCACTCAGTAACTAATGATAGAAAATATCGGTAAGCTTGGTGCAGGTATGAGCGATACAACCGCAGAATCGCAAAAATCGATACTTCTGGACGGTCCACAGGACAGAGCAAAGCCTGATGCACCGGTGATTGTGCAAGTCGCGCGAAAGTTTGGTGTTTCACCGGCTAAGCAGTCGCGCGAGGGCCTGCCCTTGCGTGTCGGAAAATCGCAATTGTCATCCAAAGAATACTATGCGCTGGGCTTGTATGACCCGGAACTTAGCACGGATCAAAAGCGTGAATACATCGGTGTGGCCGCCAACAAAAATTTCAACAAATCTTTGACGCCACCGATATTGGCACCAACGCATTCGTTTGTAGGCAACAAGCTACTTTATACACAGATGTTGGATCGCACTGGTGTCGAAGCATCGCATACTCAGGCCGTGACCAGTGGATTTCGCGATACTGGTGACACACGAATGTTGCGAAATTCCGAAGATATCACGGCCTTTCTGACCAAAGATGCGCAGTTCCCAATTTTTGGAAAACCGTTGCAAGGGCCGCAGTCAACAGGAACTGTCCGACTGGAACGGGTTGAAGGCGATGACCTTGTCCTAAGCAACGGCCAGACGCGAAAGGTCACCGACTTCGCAAAGGAAGTATTTGAACAGTATCCGTCTGGATATCTGTTCCAAACAGCGTTGGACCCACATCCCGACATGGCGGCGATGAGTGGTTATACCTTAGGGTCTGTGCGCTTTGTGGCGATAAATGACGGTCCGGCGCACGGGTTTTACCAACAAGCGGCGTTGCGCGGTGTATTGAACGCCGATTTCAATCCCGTCTGGGACAGCGTAATTGCACATCAAAAGAAGCGCCTTGCGCGGTACAAATCGACTAAGAAAAATGTGAAAGGATAGGGTATGAGTGCAGTTGCAGGAAAAGCATTGCTTGGCGCACCCATGGATCCGTCGCCGGCGGCTTCGGAAACGATCGTGGCAGTGGCGCGTAGTCATGGCGTTAGCCCTTTCCGTCAAATGCGCGAAATGGTGTCCATGCGTTTTGGCCCCGGAAAATTGGCAAATCATGAATATTATTCGACCGGTGTCTTTGATCCGGAGATCTCAATTGAAGACAAAAAACGGTATGTTGGAAAAGTTGGCAGTTTCGAAATCAATGTCGCTGCATCGCCTTTAAAGCTCACCAAAACGCGTGCGTTTGTGCGTGACAAAGTGTTGTACACATCGTTGCTGACGCAATTGGATTTGCCCACAACCGAAACCCAAGCTGTTGTACATACCACTCGCATGTTGGGATCGTTGCCAGTTTTACGCACCGTTTCTGACGTCGAGGGTTTCTTACGCGACACGGCGCGCTATCCGCTTTTTGTTAAACCCTGCGTAGGTTCGGGCAGCGTCGGGTCTGCGTCGATAGAATCCTGCGAGGCAGATGTCTTGTCTTTGGGCAACGGGCAACAGGCGGACGTGAGCGGCTTTGCCAAAGAAGTTGTCGAGGACTACCCCGAAGGATTTATCTTTCAGACAGCCGTCGTACAGCACCCCGACCTTGTTCAGATGGCAGGCGAAGCCGTCGGTACGATGCGTGTTGTGACGACACGGGATAAAACTGGTATTGCGCCGCTGTATACGGTTTGGAAAATTCCGTCCCCGCAAGCGATGTCCGACAATTTCTGGCAATCTGGGTCTATGGTTGCGTTGGTCGATGACGAGACAGGTCAGGTTCAGAAATGTAATATCGGTTCCGGCTTGAATGCGAAATTACTGGACAAGCATCCGGTGTCCGACATCGCCTTCGAAGGATTCCAGATACCGCATTGGGATGAAATCCAACGTATTGCGTGCGAAGGGCATGGGCTGTTCCCCGAATTCGGCCTCGTCGGATGGGACATTGCAGTTGGTCCCGACGGACCGATCATCATCGAATGCAATGACAATCCCTATCACGTGCTATGGCAGCTGGCAGCGGGCCAAGGCATTAAGACCCCTGCCTTTCAAGAACGGTTAAATGCGGCGAATTTGGAATCCCAATCTATTTTGCGCGGCAAAATCGATACGTTTCAAGCTCGAGAAAAAGCCAAACGCGGTAAATCCTGATTGAACTGATCCACGGCCCTGCGTAAACGCGAAGACATGGATCATTTTCTATATCGTGATGGCACGCTCTTTGCCGAAGACGTTCCCTTGACCGAAATCGCGGCGGCCGTTGGCACGCCATTCTATGTGTATTCCACAGCGACCTTGCTGCGGCATTATCGATTGTTTGATGAAGCTTTGGACGGGATGCCGCATCTTGTGTGCTATGCGATGAAAGCCGCGTCCAATCAGGCGATCCTAAAGACGCTGGCAGATGCAGGTTCTGGTATGGATGTGGTGTCGGGCGGGGAATATGCGCGCGCGCGCGCTGCTGGTGTTCCGGGCAGGCGGATTGTTTTTTCGGGTGTCGGCAAAACCGCAGAAGAGGTCCAAGCCGCACTGACCGGAGGGATTAGGCAATTCAACGTCGAGTCCGAGCCGGAAATGGCCATGATCTCAGCACAAGCGACGGCGTTAGGGATGGTTGCCCCCATTACCATTCGCGTCAATCCTGACGTCGACGCCAAGACCCATGCCAAAATCGCCACCGGCAAGTCCGAAAACAAATTTGGTATCCCGATCTCGCGGGCGCGCGAAGTTTACGCGCTGGCGGCCAGCCTTCCCGGCCTTGAGGTTATTGGTATCGATGTGCACATCGGATCCCAATTGACCGATCTGGCACCGTTCGAGAAGGCCTATAACAAAGTGGCAGACTTGACCGAAATTTTGCGTGCAGATGGCCATAATATTCGCAGGCTGGATTTGGGCGGCGGTCTTGGTATCCCCTATTCTCAGAACAACGACAGGCCTCCGCTGCCAACCGATTATGGCGCTTTGATCAAAAAATGTGTGGGGCATTTAGGATGCGAAGTCGAAATTGAACCTGGGCGTTTGATCGCAGGAAACGCGGGTTTGATGGTGTCCAAGGTCATTTATGTAAAATCCGGAGAAGACCGCGATTTTCTTATTCTGGATGGCGCGATGAACGATCTGATCCGGCCCGCGATGTATGAGGCCCATCATGACATTGTTCCCGTGATCGAACCGCCCGTAGGTGTTGATCAGCAACCCTATGATATTGTTGGGCCTGTCTGCGAAAGTGGTGATACATTTGCAAAAGAACGCATGATGCCGTCGTTGAACGCGGACGACCTTGTCGCGTTCCGATCTGCTGGTGCTTACGGGGCAGTAATGTCGAGCGAATATAATACACGCCCCTTAATTCCGGAAGTTTTGGTGAAAGATGATCAATACGCGGTGATCCGCGCACGTCCGACCTTTGACGAAATGATAAATCGGGATACCATCCCAGAATGGTTATAGGCGTCGATTCACGTCTATACAGACGCGGAGGCATGAAACGCCAATGGCCACATTTTCTCGGAACGACCGTCGCAAGGGGTTGAATGCGGTGCGTTGGCCACTGCGGCTGACGTGGTTTGGCCTGATTGCTGAACGTCTTTGGCGTGCTCTTTGGCCTTTGATAGCTGTCGTTTTGGTTGTGCTTGGCCTGTTGATGCTGGGTGTTCAGGACAGCTTAAGCCTTGAGGGTGTTTGGGCCATCGGTGTTGTTTCCGCCGTGTTGACCGCCGTGTCACTGACTTACGCATTCAAACGGTTCAGATTACCCACCCGCGATGAAGCGCTGGTTCGATTGGACGCTACCCTTCCGGGGCGACCGATCCAAGCTTTGATGGACGATCAGGCGGTTGGCCAATCAGACGAGGCATCGGCAGCTGTTTGGCGTGCGCATCAGGCGCGCATGGCGGACAGAGCGGCAAATGCCCAAGCAGTCCCTGCGGACCTACGGGTTGCGAAACACGATCCTTATGCGCTGCGCTTTATGGCTGCGTTGATATTTGGTGTGGCCCTTATTTTTGGATCATTGGCCAGCGTTGGGTCAGTGCGCGATGTGTCATCGGGCGACGACGCTTTGGCGTCGGGCCCGGTTTGGGAAGGTTGGGCAGAAAGCCCGCGTTACACAGGTCGCCCAACAGTCTATTTGAATGATATTGAGGGCACTCTTGAGCTTCCTGTGGGAAGCTTGATCACGCTGCGTTTGTATGGCGAGGTTGGTGCGCTGACCGTGTCGGAAACGGTGTCTGGACGGACGGGCGAATTGCCTCCTGCATCTTCCCCCGAGCAAGATTTTACAATTGCCCAAGAAGGCACACTTGCGATTGACGGTCCGGGTGGCCGCAGTTGGGAAGTTGTCTTGATCCCCGACGCTCCGCCGAATGTGTCTGCATTGGAAGACCCTCAAAGTGGACCCACAGGCGAAACCACGTTGCCATTTTCTGCAGAGGACGATTATGGCGTTGAAGCGGGTGAAGCCATTGTAACCTTGGATTTGCCAGCGGTGGACCGCCGTCATGGGTTGGCAATCGACCCAGAAGAACGCCCGGCCATCACTGTTGCATTGCCCATGCCATTTGCAGGCAGCCGGCGCAGCTTTGATGAACAGCTTATCGAGGATTTCAGCCAACATCCTTGGGCCAATTTGCCGGTAAGTATCACGCTTAGCGTCCTGGATGCGTCGGAACAGCAGGCGTACAGCGAACCTTTGAAGGTGTCTTTGCCGGGACGTCGGTTCTTTGATCCATTGGCTGCGTCATTGATCGAACAGCGCCGCGATCTGCTTTGGTCCCGTGGAAATGTGATGAGAAACACGCAAGTTTTGCGTGCTTTGTCCTATCGGCCTGCGGATGTCTTTCGCAAGGAAACCGAACAGTTGCGCCTTAAGCGCATCATCAATCGGATGGAAACGCTGGCCAGTTATGGCATGACCGATCAGCAACAAGAAGAGCTGGCCCAAGACCTTTGGGATTTGGCAATCACCATAGAAGAAGGTGATTTGGCTGGCGCTCTTGAACGGCTGAGGCGTGCGCAAGAGCGGTTGGAACAGGCAATGCGCGAAGGCGCGAGCCCTGCCGAAATCGCGGAATTGATGCAAGAATTGCGTCGCGCGACCGACGACTATTTGCGCCAACTCTCGCAACAAGCGCAACGTGATGCAGAAGAAAACGAAGAGCTTGGCGGACAACCTCAATCGCAACCTGACCAGATGATGCTGTCGCAAGACGACATCCAGCGCATGATGGAGCGCATTCAGGAATTGATGGAACAAGGCCGTATGGCCGAAGCTGAGCAGGCCCTGAAAGAGCTGCAAGAACTGTTGGAAAACCTGCAGATGCAGCAAGCACAAGGTGGTCAGCAGGGTCAATCGCCGGGCGAACAGGCCATGGAGGGCTTGGCCGAGTCTTTGCGTGAACAGCAAGGTTTAAGCGACGAGGCGTTCCGCGATTTGCAGGAACAATTCAACCCTGGTGCACAAGCCGGCGAAAGCGGGCAAAACTCTGGCCGCAATGGCGGGCAGGGCGAAGGTGAGCAACATGGTCAAGGCAGCGAAGGCAGTGAGGGCCAAGAAGGCGATCAACCCGGTGGTCAACAAGGTCAGCCTCAGCAAGGGCAGAACGGCGGGCAAGGGTCGTCTGGCGAGCAAGCTTTAGCGGATCGTCAACGCGCTTTGCGTCAAGAATTGCAACGTCAACAAAACGGTCTACCCGGTGCTGGTACGCAAGAAGGCGAAGATGCACGTGAGGCGTTGGGCCGTGCAGGTCGTGCAATGGACGATGCCGAAGAGGCATTGCGTCAGCGTGATTTTGCGGAAGCGATCGACAATCAATCGCAAGCTATGGATGCGCTGCGCGACGCCATGAGATCCTTGGGCGAAGCTATGGCGCAAGAGCAGCAACAGCAGCAAGGCCAAGGTCAGGCCGAAGCAGGCGGGCCGCAAGGTAACAATGATCCATTGGGCCGGCCAAATGGTTCGCTAGACCCAGAGTCAGATCTGCGAGGGTTCGTTCCTGGCCAAGAAGACTTGTACGGGCGTGCACGCGATTTGTTGGACGAAATCAGACGCCGTTCTGCCGAGGGGCAGCGGTCCGAAGAAGAGCTGGACTATCTAAAACGTCTGCTAGAGCGTTTTTAAGGTCAGCGTCTTGATCTTATTGATTTGCGGCTGCGGCTGTTTTGTCGAGCCATGTCAAAAGAAGAGCGAGCTGTGAGTCTAGCCAAACACGGACGGAGTCGACATAGGCGACATAGCTGTTCAGGGTTGCATCCGCTTGCGGGAATTTTTGCGCAATTTGCGGTGCGTATACGTAAACCAAACCGGCAATTGCCGCGAGCGCGACAACCATCACAAACCCACGACGAAATCCGCCCGAACGCTTTTTCACAACGGGTTCGTCGGTTTCGTCTTCAGTAGTTAGAACAGGGGTGTCGTCGCGGTCATTCGAAGATCGAAGCGTTGAATT
>JBDWGM010000064.1:0-3070 GCA_039975755.1 Paracoccaceae bacterium
CAGGAATGGTTCGCAATAGCATTACTTTTGGGTCTCTCCGACCTTCGAGCAGGATGCGCTTATCATACCATAGAATGCGCAGGTGCGGAGCAACCATCTGATTGCATAGGTTCGCTAAAACCTCGACGGCGACTTCAGGAAAGGAACAAGCGGACCTTCGCAGCATGTCAACAAATGGCAGCAAAGTCCCACAGACTGTGAATTCAAGCATCATCTGTTTGCCGCAGCGCTGCGAATGGCTGCTTTGCGGGCTGCATCCGCAGCATCCAGATAGTGTGGTCAAGGTCGGCTTAGGGCCGTTCAAAACATCTTGGACCTGCTTTTGACCAGCCATGCTGCGTCTACACTGATGAAGCAGTCCAACACTTCAACCGCAATCTCGATATAGTCAAACCCGCCAGAGCGACCGCCAAGGTGTTTGGCCAAAAACTCTTCAACCCGGCGCGCATGACGTATGTTGTTCTGCCAGCGGTCAATCCCATGGCCTTCATCTTCGAAAATCATTTCTTCCGGTTCCAAACCGGCCGTGCGGGCTTGGTGCAGGAATTCTTCCGATTGCTCAAATCAGACGATCCGGTCCCGTTGGCCTGCAACGACCATCACCGGAATTTGCAAGCCATCGATACGGTTTGACGGCGAATAAATGCGCATGTCTTCTACGTCTTTAGGGTTGTCCAAGCTACCGAAATAACGCTCAAGGTGAAACGTGTTCAGACCCCATGCAAACGGACTGTTCCGCATCTGGTATTCGAGATCCAGCACCGCATGTTCGATGATCGCCGCTGTAAATGGCCCCTCAGGATCGGTCGCCGCCATGGCCAAAGCATAGCCACCGTAAGAGCCGCCGTTGATCGCAACCGCTTCCGGGTCGGCAATGCCATTTTCAACGGCCCATGTCACGGCATCGTAAAGATCCGTATGCATCGCGCGACCAAACTGTCCAAATGCGGCGGATTGGAACGCGCGGCCATAACCAGTTGAGCCGCGAAAGTTAACTGAAAGAACCGCATATCCACGGTTCACCAGGAACTGCCGAAAGCTATTGTACTCCCATTCGACATGGCCTGCCGGGCCACCATGTACTTCAAGCACCATCGGAATAGGACCGTCGACACCCAAAGGACGAACCAACAACGCCGGAATTTCCAAACCGTCGCGGGCGGGTATGAATACCTCTTCTGTTGGTGCAATCTTGTCGAGGTGATCGCGCCGGAAAACACAATCGCCCAAATCCGACGTCTGTTCTGCCTCTAGATCGACAAGGATGTTTCGATAATTCTTCGCCTCAGGCGACAGGAAGGCCATAAGGTGCGGGCTGCCGCCCGAATTTACGATGCCGTCAACCATTACTTCATTTCCAAAGGTATCCAGAATGCGGCGCAGGGCCTCTCCGCGTTCCGAAAGTGGAATAGGTGGCACGCCCTTTGTATGGGGCAAAGCCAAGTCCAATTGATCATCGTGATTTGACAAGTTCACAACGCGGAAGATGTCGGTTCGGTCGTCCGCGGCCAACACTTGTTCAGCTCCGGTCAGCAGATCGACCTTCACCACAGCGGACTTGTCCCGACCGCGCGATGAATTGGCAAAAGCAAACAGGCGATCCTCGGTTACCTCGTGCACCCAGAACGTTTCAAAAGCATCCACGGTAAACAACTCACGCCAATCTTCGGTAGCAGGATCGTCAAGTACGAGAACTTTGGTCTTGTCTGTGCCCGCGCGATCAAACCGCAAAACAGGTGTATGATTCCGATCCAGCGCCCAACCCAAAGTCTGGCCTTCGTTTTCGATAAACAGTTCCTTTCCACCACCATCCAAACGCGTTTTATAGAGATCTGCAAAAGCCGGATTGCGATCTCTCGACAAGACAACCCAAGGGTCCTCGGGTGTTTCTGGCTGGTTCGCAATGCTCCAATTCTGAAAACCGCGAGGGGTCACGCCCAGCCAGTTTTCTCTATCGGCATTCGTAGGATTCACGCGCCACAAACGGTCATCGATGCCGACGTGCAATTCTTCCATGACGTTCGACCAAAAGTAATAATCCACATCCTCGAAAACCGCGAATTCGTCTTTTAAGGCCGCATCACTGAGGATCACCACCTCTTTCGTGCGCCGTACCGACCGGCGGGCGACATAGGTACCTTCAATGGAGACCCGGTGTTGCCACTCAGCTCCTGTGTTGGCGAAGAAGTCGCGCACGGGAATAATGGGGGGCAGATCGGCGGATTGAAGCGAGGCGTGGGTCGGCGCGGTGTCGCGACCAAGCCAAGCGACTGTGCTGCCACCCACAGCGCTGAGGATCACGACGAGGACTAACAGCCATTTGAAAAACCGTCTCATGCTTAAATCCATCTGTTTTCAGTCCTCTAAATCTTGCCATTGCAACGAGGCCTGGTCTACTAAATGGCGAAGCAATTCATGAAAAAAGATACATTGTCCGACGCCAGAGACTCTTTAAGGCCAGAGGGTTCGCGGTTGCAGCAAAGGTCTGCTTTGAAGGGCCGCAGCGCGTTAGCCCATCGGCCAAACGAACGACCGGTTTGGGCCGTTCGTGTCAATGCTATCTGGGCCGACACCCAATGATGCTGCGAAGCGGAGAACGGCGGCTGTGAGCCCCTTTTTTCGATGCTGTGCGACATATGAACAGCTGGTGTTGGTACCCGTAGTGGCCCCGAACGCTCTGGGAACTCTCATTCAATGCAGGAGTTGATGAATTCTGAAACGAGTTTCAATCGCGTACGATCCTTGGTGGTGATGAGTGACGTATTTCGGGATTCGGGCATTTCTTCGATGTTAATTTAGCAGAGATTTTCTTTGATAAAGCTACTGTTTTGCAAGATTATCGCGACACCAATTCCCTGCAGCACCGCTTCGCACATCAATGGGAAAGTCGTCATTGTGTCAAATATTCGTGATAGTGATCGTCGGCAGGGGTGATCAGCCCCACCTGATTGGTCCAATTTGATTGTTAGTGCATGATCGGCCTTTGGTCCATCTGGGCGATGGTTCCCGGTGCCGGTGGGCGGTAGCCCAGAGCGCTGTGTGGTCGTTTGGTGTTGTAGTGTTTCCTCCA
>JBDWGM010000065.1:0-11331 GCA_039975755.1 Paracoccaceae bacterium
GTAGAACGCCGCCAGCAATCAGCAGAACGCCCATTGGTTTTGTGACGCGATGCCCAATATCGGGCAATTTTTCGATGACCATAAAGAGCGTTGCAAGACCCATCCAAAGCAGGTTCATTACGCCACCTACAAATCCCAACGCCATGAAACCCCAACAACATCCAACGCAGAATGCGCCCAGACCCAAGCCCATACGCAACCCACCGGCGCCACCTGTTTTCCAGTTCCCTAGGAAATAGGTCATCGGACTGTGGCATACGCCATGGCAGATTTCCTTGGTTCGGCTGAATTGAAAAAGCCCGACCACAACAAGCAATGCAGCTGAAACCACCGTGCTTTGGGCAACGCCCAACATATCCACGACACCTGTGCGGTGAAGACCAATTTGAACGCCAGTGATCAGTGCCGCAAAAACGACCCAAGCAATAAAATAGCCAAATATCACGCCGCCCCACCCGGCACGTGTGCCGTCAGCCGAATGCATAAGGTCTTCGTAGGCGCGTAACGTCGGGATCATGGTAGGCAGCATCATCGCGGCCATCATAATCGCCCACATCGCAAACAAAGGACCAAATTCGGTCATGGACATTGCCATGCCCTGCCCCATTTGATCCGATTGCATTGGTTCCTTGCCCATACTCATGCCGTCCATAGCCATCGGACCAGCAGAGCGACCAATAAGGTCGATACCCATCATGGCCGTCATCTGATACAGCCAGACCCACGCCAGAAGAATGCTACCGAAAAATAACAACCAAAGTGTAGAACGAAGAATGTGTGTCATAAGGCACCCGTGAATCGCTTGCCTTCTTAAATGTCAGACATATAAAAGTTAGACAAATGAAATCAGACAAACAGCCTCATTCTGATCTTTCGGCCTACATTGCCGATGACATTCGAAACGCCATCGTTTCGGGTGAACTTGATGTTGACCAAAGGTTGCCATCCGAAACAGAACTGGCCGAACATTTCGAAGTGTCCCGCCCGACTGTGCGCGAAGCCTTAAAGCGCCTTGCGGCCCAATCATTGATCCGCACACAACGCGGCGCAACAGGCGGCGCTTTCGTGCGCAGATTACGTTTCGAAGAAGCATACGATGCACAAGTCACAACTGCGGCATTGTTGTTGTCGATGAACGCAGTCAGTTTTGATGTCGCCTGCGAAGCTCGATTTGCACTGGAACGGGCGTGCGCGCCCTTGTCTGCATCTCGGCGTACTGCCGATCATCTGGCCACTATGCGTGCTGAAATACATCGACAATCACAGCCTGGATTATCTGACGAAGCCTTTTGCGCGTCTGATGTCGCGTTTCATCGCGCTTTGGTCGACGGTGCCGGTAACCCTGTGCTTAGCTTTCAATTGGCTGGGGCCGTCGAAGGTATGCAGCCTCTGATGAACATGATCACATTCACAGCAAGGTCGCGTGCGCGTATTGTTGAATTGCACACGGTTCTTGCCGACGCGGTTCAAGAACATGACGGGCATTCAGCTGATGCACAATTGGCCGTTCTTGAAGAATATACACGTGGATTGGCCGTCGACGTGATGGAACAACGCGCGAAAGCAGTTCTTCAAAACTCTAAATAAATCAATCTTGGTTGTTCATCTGAATTTCAGCAGGTCAAAAAAAATGGCCGCCCAAAGGCAGCCATCTTAAATCGTGTGTGATTTGGTTTAGGCTTTGTTTTGACGACGGCGGATCGCGTACAATCCTGCCATAGCTGTCAAAACCAAAGGCATACCCGCTGGCAGCGGAACTGGCGGAACATTGTTGTCGTTGTTGCCCGCGAAATTAAAGTTCACATCGCCATTACCGGATGTCTTCACTTTCTGCTTGTCCGCCTGAGACGTCACTGTCCATTCGATCCAATTTGAATAGCCAAATTCCAGATCCAGGTAGTTCGCACCAAAGCCCAACTGACCAGGCTTAGACGGTAGCGGAGACATCTCAACGTCGATCGACAGGCCTTCTAGCGCAGTGCCAGCTGTTCCTGTGATTGTACCCATGATGGAGTTCGCGCCCATGTCAAAGAACACAACATTATCAAGCTGTTCTTGGCTGGCGTTGTTACAATCGTTTCCACCACCACAATATACAGAACCAGTGTGAGTCGTGTTTTCGAAGACTTCAAATTCGAAATCCAAGCTGAAACCGCCATTCGCAACTGACCCAACCATTGTGAGCGTGTTGTTAAAGAACGACGCAGCTCCACCTGTCACATCCCAGGTTCTGTCCAGTCCTTTAATCAGACCAGGCAGCCACAAACCGTGTCCTGAGTATGTATTCTCAATATCAAAGTTACCATTGTAGCTGTCAGATACACCCGGAATCGCAGTCGCGTGAGCTGATCCAGCGAAAATCGTGCTCGCAGCGATAAGTGCTGCTCCAATAAACTTTTTCATATTCATTTCCTTGTTACTTAACCTAGCGTTCTATTAACGGAAACTTTACCAATTTCAAAACCAAAACACACAGTTTTGCCGCTTTTAAAACGGAATCTGGGCCCTTTTCACGTCCAAAGCGCAGCCTTTCTACATTAGCGGGAATCCGCTGGTTCCCAAAAAGTAACTTTTCGCTCATTTGCGGTGAATGATTCGTTTTTCAGAAACAGTCATTTTGTAAAACTGTGCCGTACATCTGAGCTGAACGGGACAATGTGGACATCCGCGTCGACCTTTTGCGCATTCATTCAGATATGCAGTTCGTCGTCGGAACGAGACTTGCAGCTGATCGTCACCGCGCTACGATCATTTACATGGAATACTACTTAAACCTCGTCGCCTGTCTTTTGACTATTGCTTTCGGACTTTTCGGTTTTCTTGCACCACGGTTTACCGCGACTACTTTGGATTTGGCACCGACACGTTCGAACATGGGGCTATCTGAATTGCGAGCAAGCGTTGGTGGACTCTTTGTTTTGTCTGGTGTTGTCGCGATTTTTATTAACAATCCAATAAGTTATATAATGCTTGGCGTCGCATATTCAGGCGCGGCATTGGGGCGACTTGTTTCGTTGGCCATTGACAAGCCTCCGGTCAAAAAGACCAGTTTGTTCGCGAGCATCGAAGCTGTTCTGGCGCTTTGGCTGATATTAGGAAATGTCGCCTGATGTGAAAAGACCGGGTCCGAACCCACACTGTTCGAACCCGGTCTAAGGCTGCTCAAAACAATTACCGAACAAACTATCTACCCAGAAAACTGGCAGCCTAAACACTTTGCCCTAAGTGTCCGAAAACACCTCAACCCCACACCTTGGAACCAGATTCCCAAGTTGAAAAAAAGCTTTTTTTTTAACTCGCGTCAATTTTCTATTTTTGCGAGAATGTTTGTCGCTGAGCTCGGAACAATGAGGTGATTTTCGTCAAAATTGAAAACATTTCTCGTGAACAAAATCAGAACTTGAGTGATTCAGCGAAGAATCGCCTAACCAAGAAACTGGATCCAAAAGCTGATCCTTTGACTTTCAGCCCTTTCCTTGGGCGGACGGCGCGACTATATCAATACTGTCCTTCGGGACTATGGACATAAACGCGCTCGTAATAAACGGATCGGACCCGGGGGCGGTACCCGGCGGCTCCACCAAACATCCTTCATTTGGGGATCATGGGGCCGAAATAGGATCGACGAACGTCTAAAGGTGTTAGCTTTGTCTCGGCGGGGTGCCACCGTATCGGCCCGCAAAGTACAATTGCAAATGACAATCGTGCTCCGGTTGCTCTGGCTGCGTAAGCAGTTAGACGATCGAAACTTAAGCCCCTTCGCCTAGCCGCGTAGGGCGGGGTTCGCAGGCACCTGGCAACAGAAGCCTGCACTTCGAACAATGTTCCTCTTTTTGATAAACGAATTGGTCACCTTTGGACGCTTAAAACACACATGTCCAAAACGTGATCGCTTCACCTTTGATTGTTTTGTATACATTTACACCGCGTTTAGGCGCATTCGGTCTAATCTTGCCGATGAACTTGAGCTTACCGGTTTTGGACTGCGCCATCGGACCGTTTTTGTAATCGCGGGCCTTTTCAATGGTTTCAAATGGAGTATTGTAGTGTCAACGCCAGCCAAGGATTTTCATGTCTCGCAATATTGACTACGGGAACCTCATGCACGAGGCCATGCGAGGTCTCATCAGGAAGGTATTGGACGACGTCGCGGCCAATGGTCTGCCTGGCGCGCATCATTTCTTTATTACGTTTGATACGTCCCACCCGGATGCGGAACTGGCTGATTGGCTTTCAGATCGGTATCCCGGCGAAATGACTGTTGTGATGCAGCATTGGTACGACAATCTAGATGTACGCGACGATGGCTTTGGCGTTTCATTGAATTTTGGCGATGCACCTGAACCACTTTACATCCCCTATGATGCAATCAAGACCTTTGTTGATCCTTCCGTCGAATTTGGCCTGCGCTTTGAAACGCAAGAAGGCGAAGATACGGAAGAAGACGAATTTCTGGCCGTGGAACCGGTTACTGAATTGACGGTGGACTTAGAGGAAGCGGACAAAGTTGAAGACGACGCGCCTGATGCAGATGCTCAGGTCGTTTCTTTGGATAGTTTCCGCAAAACTTAGCCAATCAAAATCCGCACCCCTTATATCTAATTTTTGATAGCAATACCGCGATGTTGCTGCGCCCATAGTTGCGTCCACGCGGTGCAACCAGTATCCAAATCCCAAATGACCACTCTTGAGGAACGCACACATGTCCGCAACCCGCACAGAAACTGATAGTTTTGGCCCACTCGAGGTTCCATCAGATAAATATTGGGGCGCGCAAACACAGCGTTCAATCATCAACTTTCCGATTGGTTGGGAGCGTCAACCGATCGCCATCGTCCGCGCATTGGGTGTCATTAAGAAAGCCTGCGCCATGCAGAATATGGAACAAGGCACTTTGGATGCCACATTGGGCAACGCGATTGTCCAAGCGGCAGGTGAAGTGTTTGACGGAAAGTTTGACGACAATTTCCCGTTAGTCGTTTGGCAAACTGGATCCGGCACCCAATCGAATATGAATTCGAACGAAGTGATTGCAAACCGCGCAATTGAAATTCTTGGCGGCACTCTGGGCTCCAAGGACCCGGTTCACCCCAATGATCATTGCAATATGGGGCAATCATCAAACGACACGTTTCCAACAGCGATGCATATTGCCACCGCAATGACGGCGCATCAGGTCCTGATCCCCGGGCTTGAGAAACTGCATGCCGCGATGGCCGAAAAAGCAGCTGAGTTTGAACAAATCATCAAGATTGGCCGCACCCATACGCAAGACGCGACACCTTTGACATTGGGTCAGGAATTTTCTGGCTATGTGCATCAGATCGCTATGGGGATCGAACGTGTCAAAGGCGCATTGGGGCACATCTATGAATTGGCCCAAGGCGGGACCGCGGTTGGCACTGGATTGAACACGAAAAAAGGCTGGGCCGAAGCCGTTGCAGCAAACATGGCTGACATAACCGGCCTGCCCTTTGTCACGGCTCCAAACAAATTCGAAGCGCTGGCCGCTCATGATGCCATGGTCGAAATGTCTGGCGCATTGAAAACAGTGGCAGCCAGCTTGTTCAAAATCGCCAATGACATTCGTTTGCTGGGATCTGGCCCACGTTGCGGTTTGGGTGAACTGGCATTGCCTGAAAACGAACCAGGCTCTTCGATCATGCCGGGCAAAGTTAATCCAACACAATGCGAAGCCCTGACGCAAGTGTGTGCACACGTTATGGGCAACGACGCCGCCGTCGGGTTTGCTGGCAGCCAGGGACATTTTGAATTGAACGTCTACAAACCGATGATGGCCTATAACGTGTTGCAGTCCATGCAGCTTATGGGCGATGCATCTGTTGCATTCACAGATAATCTTGTGGCCGGTTTGCAAGCTGACGAAACGCGTATCGATAAGCTGATGCGCGAAAGCTTGATGTTGGTGACCGCGTTGGCCCCTGAAATTGGGTACGACAACGCCACTGCCGTTGCCAAAACTGCTCATAAAAACGGAACCACACTAAAAGAAGAAGCGATTAAGCTGGGCTTTGTGGATGAAGCCACGTTTGATCGTGTTGTGCGCCCCGAGGATATGATCGGCCCGAAATGAGCACACCCGTCAATCTGAACAAAATCCGTAAGTCAAAGGCTCGTGCAGACAAACGCGCACAGGCAGATGCAAACGCGATTTCATTTGGACGGACGAAAACCGAGAAAGACGCCGCGCGTGACCTTAAACTGCGCGCGGTGAAACAACTGGACGGCAAGAAACTGGACAAACCCGGTTCATGACGGGCCGTCCTCAAAAACATTCACTGACGTTAAAAGGACATCGCACAAGTGTGTCTTTGGAACCTGAATTTTGGCAGCGATTTCGCGAAATCGCGCAGGCGAAACGGGTGCCAATCAATGAACTTGCCGCAGAAATAGACGAAGGCCGCGGTATCGAGCGCGGCCTTGCATCTGCAATTCGGGTGTTTGTTCTGACCTATTATCTGGATCAGATCGAAGCGCGGTAAATCGCGTCGATATTGCTGCCCAATGCGGCACCAAATTCTATGTCGCTTTGTGACTTTTGTAATCCTTCGGTCAACGCACGGCTGAACGATGCGATCATTTTGTTGTTCTGGCTAAGCCGTGCACAGGCATCCTGTGTTGAATAACCGCCCGACAACGCGACAACCCGCAAAACGCGCGGATGATCCGCCAAGGCGTCATAAATACCGGCATTGTTTGGGATGGTCAGCTTCAACATGACATCCTGACCCGCTTTTAGGGTTGATAGCTTGTCCATCAATGCCTCTGCCAACATGTCTTCGGCTTCCGCTTTTGACGGTGAATGGATGTTGATTTCAGGTTCGATGATTGGAACCATGTCTGCGTTGATAACTGTCATGGCGACGTCGAATTGGTTCGAAACAATATCGGCAATGCCATCTGCGTTGGCCGCATTGATGACGGATCGTTCCTTGGTCCCAAACACGCCCAGCTTCTTAGCCGCCGCCAACGTCGCGGGCAAATCGGGGATTGGTTTCATGACCTGAACGTCATTGGCTTCGGCTTCCAAACCCTTGTCGACTTTCAGAAACGGGACGACACCGTTTTGTTCCCAAATAAAGGCCGGCACCGTGACGCCGTCGATCTTTTCGGCCAAGGTTTTATCAAACAAGATTGTGCCGATCACTTTGTCCGAATTGAAATTCGCGTCTGTCATGATCCGCGCACGCATGTTCTGAATTTCGGCAAACATCGCTTCTTCGCCATCATATGCGTCTGGTTCAACACCGTATTGATGCAAAGCCTTCGGCGTCGATCCCCCCGATTGGTCCAAAGCCGCGATAAACCCTGCACCCGAAATCACTTGTGTGCGCATTTTTTGAAAATCAGCCATTTTGTCTCCAGCTCAACACGAATCAACTCGCATTTCACTAGCGCACTGGAACACGTTCGTGAATTCGCCAGATCAACAGTTAGCGCTATCTATTTAAAAAATTTAACAAAATCCCGTTTTTTGCCCGAACAGTGAGGTGTGCGACAGGTGTGGGATCGTTTCCAGCCACAAGTTCAACCCGCCAATCTCGCAACAATCTCGCCAAGATCAGAGGACCTTCTACCATGGCAAAACCTGCTCCGGGGCAAACACGCGGGCCTGCAGAAAACGGAATAAAGGCTTCTGCCCCACACTTCTTTCCATTCTCTGTCTTCCATCGCGTCGGATCAAAACCGTCTGGGTTTTCCCACAGGCGTTCATGCCGATGTAGATGCCATGGACTTAAGACAAGCTGACTGCCCGTATCGATTTTCCGGTCACGGAAGTGTTCGCATTGCGTGGCCTCGCGGACCATCATTGGAACCGGTGGGTACAGCCTGAGGGTTTCGCGAAAAACATCCCGCGTTATGGGTAATTTGGACATCACAGAGAAATCGGGTGATGTCAGGGCCTGCGCCTCTTGGGCTATTTTGGATTGCCAGTCGGGATACAGCGCCGCCAGATAAAGCGCCCAGCTAAGCGCGGATGCGCTGGTTTCATGACCGGCCAGAAAAAAAATCGCAACCTGATCGACCATTTCATCGGTCGAGAATGTTTCTCCCGTTTCTGGATCTCGTGTGGTCATTATTTTGGTTGCCAGATCCTGAGGTGCTTGGCCTGCATTGATTGCGTCCATGCGGTCTGTGGTCAGTTTCGTGATCAGTTTTCGGATTTTTGCGGCTGAGTTGCGCGTATCCTTTTTGAACCCACGCGGCATCCATTTTGGCAAAGGCAGAAAGGCCGCAAGGTTCAAGATCGGTTGTGAGCGTTGGTATTTGCGGAATTCGTCGAAAACGTCACGTGCGGTTTCGTGTTCGATTGGAATAGAAAACAGCGTGCGAAAAATCACATCAGCCGCGGCATGGCTCATGGCTTCCTCGACCTCTATTTGACCTTCCTTTAATCGGTTTGCCGCCGCCTCTGCAGCATCCCACATGGCTGGGAATGTTTCTCTTATCCGACCGCCTTCAAATGCAGGGTCAATAATCCGGCGTTGACGTTTCCAAATGTCACCATTGGTCAGGAAAACCGAATTTCCCAACAAAGGACGCAGCCCTTCCCCCACACGGTTAGACTTTGGAAAATGTTGGGGACGGTCCTTTAGCACCGTACGCACCAAGTCCGGTTGGTTCATCATGTAACTGCGAAAGAACGGCGTGCGAAATTCGGCCATCCAAGCACGATACAAACGTGCCGGTTGTGCCGACAGGATGTCTTGTCGAAACAAGCTCATGTAACGCCAAAGCGAAACCTTGTCTGGGCGACTGTTTGGTTTGGGCGGTTTCATACGGCAATGGACGTGTGTTTGTTCACGGGTGTTTCTATCCGTGATTTGGACGGTTTGCGATCTTTGTATCTGTGCCCAAGTGTGAGCGGTCCGGCCGTGATCTGGAAATAATCATAGTCATTCGGGCGATCAAACGCGCATAGATACTGAAAATGCAGCCGAAAGAACCGCCATCGCAGTTCTTTCCACCGTTCTGGGCTCAGGGTCTGTGTGAACGCGGCGGAAAAGATCAAGGGCCAGCGTTTGTTGTCCGGGGCGACACCGGAAACCGACACCGGATCGCACAATGCAAATGAGCATCCATCACCGGGTGCGGTTACATCAACCCATGTCAGATCATTGCATGTCGACAAATACTGTAAGTCCGCCCGTAACCGCATAGCGTCAGGTAAAAAGGAAACCATTGGCACCACCTGCCCCAGCGTTAGAAACGATAACGGGACATCAGGTGTCGGTTGTTCTTTCAAAAGGTCAGATAGGATTGAAATGCCAAGATGTGCACCTGATGAATGACCAACAACAAGAACCTCGTCCACATCAGACTGCAATGCATCAGCGATCATGATGCGAAATCTGGACATCCGCTGTTCCAACTCTGCTGGGATCGCGCCACGTGATTGGGCCGAATAAGCGTAGTCATGCATAAGATAGTAGGCAAAGACCTTACCGTCCTTTGACTTGAACCACCGCAGGACGAACACAAACGCGGCAAGTGAAACCGCGGTTGCGATCGCTTGCCCCAAGATGCCAGTAAGTATTGATTTGATCCCTGCCGAAACCAATCCAGCAATTAACAATGCAAAAAGCAGTTGAAAGATCAACATGCCCACAGGGTAAAGGGCCGCGATCACAGGTCCTTTGCGCAAACGCATCAGACGGAACAAAGCACCTGACGCGATATAAATCCACGCGGTTTGGATCAATTGCCGGTACGTGGCGATGATCGAATTATCCATGCTGTCGCGCACAAGGTCGGACCAGACCAGAACTTCGACATCGGTGTGTATAGATTGATCATCAATGACAGCATCCACCTGCCATCCGAAATTTGCGCCCTTTCGCGAAGGTTTTAATGAGATGTCGTAACCAGACACGCGTGCCTGCTCCGCTGCCTCCATGCGATACAATTCTCGGTATCTGCGCGGATGGAACGGGTCATAGCCGGGAATATAAAACACCCGGCGGCGTTTGACTTGTGTTGGGCTGTGACTGCTCATCTGCCTGCACCTATTATGCGCAGGTTAACGAGTCTTTTCGATGGAAGTAAGTCCGTTCAGCCTAGGACCGCAAGCGCAGGGAATGTTTCAAGCAGCCAGAACGAAAATGTAGAGAACGCGCCGGTCAGCATTGCAAAGCCAACAATCAAAAGCAAACCGCCCATGACCCGTTCGATTGTTTTCATGTGGCGTTTGATCCGGTTCATGAATCCCATGGCGCGGCTCATGAACATCGCGGCCAAAAGAAACGGAATACCCAGCCCGGCCGCATAAACACCCAGCAAGAATGTACCGCGCCCCACAGAGGCCTCTGATGCGGCAATCGACAGGATCGCGCCCAGCTGTGGCCCAATGCACGGGGTCCAGCCAAAGGCGAAGGCCAAACCGAGAACATACGCGCCAAATGAGGATCCGCCTTTGTCACCCGCATCAATACGCGCTTCTTGGTCCAGAAACGGAATGCGGAACAACCCGATGAAATGCAGACCAAAGATCATGACCACCGCACCGGATATTTGCGCAAACAGTATCTGGTTCTGCAGGAAAAACGCCCCAAACGCTGATGCTGTGAAGCCTAGGATCAAAAAGACCGTCGATAGTCCCATCACAAAAAACAAAGCGGTTATCGTGACTTTACGCCGTCCTACGGAATTATCGGTCATGTCCCCGACGCTCACGCCAGACATATAAGCCAGGTAAGGCGGCACAATCGGCAATACACACGGGCTAAGGAAACTGATCACACCGGCAAACAGCGCAATTGAGATGGCGGGCAACAGGCTCGCGTCTATGAGGCTTAATTCGAACATGTGTCAGAGTTATGCGAACATGGGCCATCTGTCACGGGGGAGATGGTCACAAGGCTGTGGACGCATTGAAACATCAAAGCTATCTCACAAGTATGGATGATCAAAACACACTTGATGCAAGGGGGCTGTTATGCCCGCTTCCAGTATTAAAAGCCCGCAAACGGTTGCAATCTTTGGCTGTTGGGGACGAATTGACCCTTCATGCGGATGATCCTGCCGCTATTATTGATGTTCCACATTTTTGTGCGGAATCCGGGCACATGCTGATTTCACAGGATGATCAGGGTGCGTTTCAAGTCTATGTGATCCGCAAAAGTTAAGGGCGGATCCTAAAACCCGCCCTTCCCCAAATAAATTACCGCCCCAGTGACCACCACCCGCGCCGCTTTGGCTTGGATGGATCGGCAACGGTATCCGGTTCCGGCTCTGGTTTAGGCGCGGGTGCCGGTTTCGGCTCAGGTGCTGCTTCAGCAGCCACAGCCACCGCAGGCTCTGGTTCCGCCA
>JBDWGM010000066.1:0-89080 GCA_039975755.1 Paracoccaceae bacterium
CCGCCAATTACGGGGCTGGCGTTAATAACATAGATGTCGCCACGGCGCGGCAGCGTGGCATCCTCGTGTCAAATACGCCCGGTGTGTTGACTGATGACACTGCCGATATGACCATGGCGCTGATTCTTGCCGTTGCCCGCCGTATTCCCGAAGGGTTGCAAGCCATGCAATCCGGTGAATGGTCTGGTTGGTCACCGACGTCATATTTGGGCGGACGTATCGCTGGACGGCGCTTGGGCATTCTTGGAATGGGGCGCATCGGTCAAGCTGTTGCGCGGCGCGCTTCTGCGTTTGGGATGCAAATACATTACAATAACCGCCGCAGATTGCGGCCTGAAACTGAATCCGACTTGCAGGCAACGTGGTGGGACAGTCTGGATCAGATGGTTGCGCGAATGGACATTCTTAGTGTGCATTGCCCATCGACACCGTCCACGTTTCATTTGTTGAATGCGCGCCGCTTGCGATTACTGAAACCGGGTGCAGTTGTCGTGAACACGTCTCGCGGAGAAGTCATTGATGAAAATGCTTTGACCAGAATGTTGCGCAACGGTGAAATTGCCGGTGCGGGATTGGACGTTTATGAAAACGG
Organism: Paracoccaceae bacterium; assembly: GCA_039975755.1. Taxonomy (GTDB): domain Bacteria; phylum Pseudomonadota; class Alphaproteobacteria; order Rhodobacterales; family Rhodobacteraceae; genus JABSSA01. Next base: position 593 of record JBDWGM010000066.1, read on the forward strand.
CACAGACGTCAATCCGCGTCTGCGTGATCTGTCGAATGTCGTCCTGCTTCCTCATATGGGCTCGGCTACATTGGAAAGCCGTATTGAAATGGGCGAAAAGGTGATCATCAATATCAAAACCTTCGACGACGGACATCGCCCACCGGATCAAGTCGTTCCCTCGATGCTGTAAGGGTGTCTTTGACCGGAAATTGATCGACGGTATGCATTCTAAAGCTAAATATGCTGAATTCGCTCGCGGCCCGAAATAGGACTGCTACACTCCGAAGTTGAATCAACGCGAGGAGGGCACAATATGCGAATTCTTTCAGTCATTATCATAGGTGCATTGGCAAATGGGGCAGTTGCCCAGCAGGCGGCGGATGCAGTCGAACCGGAAGCGGCCGCAAAAGGCAATTTCGAAGCTATTAGTCCGGCCGTGGAACAGGCAATTGCCGCAAAAACGGGCGGGCAACCGGTCATAGCTGAAAATTACATGGTCGCGGCCGCAAATCCGCATGCCGTCGAAGCTGGGCGCCGGGTTCTTGCTGCAGGTGGATCAGCTGCAGATGCTCTGGTCGCTGTGCAAGTCGTTCTGGGGTTGGTGGAGCCACAAAGTTCGGGCCTGGGTGGTGGCGCATTCCTCGTTTATTACGATGCAGAAAGCGGTGCACTGACAACGTTGGATGGGCGCGAAACGGCCCCTTTGGCTGCGACACCTCAATTGTTTCAAGACGATGCGGGCGAACCATTGCAATTCTTTGACGCTGTTGTTGGCGGCAGATCGGTCGGGACACCCGGAACACCTGCATTGTTAGAAGCGGCACATAGGCGTTGGGGTAAACTTGCTTGGGGGACGTTGTTTGACGATGCAATTGGGTTGGCCAATGACGGGTTTGTTGTGTCACCTCGTTTGGCGGGATTGATCGAAAACGATGCTGAACGTCTGTCACGGTTTCCCAGCACCGCCGAATATTTCTTTCCCGGTGGAACAGCCTTGCAAACAGGCGATATCTTGGTGAATGCCGAATACGCAAATACCGCAAGCGCCATCGCACACGGTGGTGCAGATGCGTTTTACACCGGAGCTATTGCGGCGGACATTGTCGCAACTGTTCAATCCGCTGACGGAAATCCTGGCGTTCTAAGTGAAACGGATTTGTCAGTTTATCAGGTCAAGGAACGCGCCGCTGTGTGCGCTGAATATCGTGGCTTGGATATCTGTGGCATGGGACCGCCGTCTTCGGGCGCGCTTACGGTTGGGCAAATCCTTGGAATGCTGGGCGGGTACGATCTGGCAAGCATGGGGGCCGAAAGCCCGGATGCATGGCGCTTGATCGGCGACGCCTCAAGGCTCGCCTTTGCAGACCGTGGGCTATACATGGCGGACAGTGATTATGTTCCGATGCCGACACAAGGCTTGGTTGATCCAGCTTACCTGTCAGATCGCGGGGCTTTGCTAAGCGGTGATGCAGCACTGGAAGAAGTCGCGCCGGGCACTCCAACTTGGGATCATGCAGAGCTTTGGGCACCAGATGAAAGCATCGAGCTGCCGTCCACGTCTCACATCTCAATTGTGGATGGTGATGGGAATGTTGCATCCATGACAACCACCATCGAAAACGGTTTTGGATCGCGTCTGATGGTGCGTGGCTTTCTGTTGAACAATGAACTGACCGATTTCAGCTTTCGCAGTCACAACGAAGGGCTCGCCATCGCCAATCGGATTGAACCGGGCAAGCGCCCTCGATCGTCCATGGCGCCGACTATTGTCATGAAGGATGGTGCACCGGTTCTGGCCATTGGCAGTCCCGGCGGTAGCCGGATCATTGGGTACGTCGCGAAAACAATTATTGCCTGGGCCGATTGGGGTATGGATGTTCAGCAAGCTGTCGATCTGCCACATGCCGTCAACCGGTTTGGAACCTACGATGTCGAAGCCGGAACAACGGCCGAAGAGCTCGCGGGACCATTGACAGATATGGGGTTCGAGACAAATGCGCGTGCACTTACGTCTGGCCTGCATCTGATCGAAATTGGCGATGTTTTAAAAGGCGGTGCTGACCCACGACGCGAAGGTATCGCTTTGGGTGACTAGGCTTGCTACCTTGAAGCACGGGGGTATAACATCTCCGTGCTTTCAAAAGGGACAATGCCATGGGTCTGACACTTGCTGATCTGCCACGCAACGAAAGTGGTATTGCCACGGCGTTGAGTATTCTGAAACAGCGTTTTGGGGATCGACTTCAGACCAGCGACGCCATCCGCGAACAGCACGGACACACGACGACCTGGCTGCGCAATCAGCCCCCCGACGGTGTCGTTTTCGCGCAATCCACGTCTGAAGTCAGCGAAATTGTCAAAATCTGTGCAACCCATAAGGTGCCGTTGATCCCGTTTGGGACGGGTACGTCCTTGGAAGGGCATGTTAACGCGCCAGCGGGTGGAATTTGCGTCGATCTGATGCAAATGAACGAGGTGCTGGCCGTACACCCCGGTGATCTGAATTGCGTGGTTCAGCCCGGCGTCACACGCGAAGACCTGAATACGCATTTGCGCGACCAAGGTCTATTCTTTCCAATTGATCCGGGCGCGAATGCGTCTCTTGGTGGAATGGCCGCTACGAATGCTTCCGGCACCAATGCTGTTCGCTACGGAACAATGAAAGACAATGTTTTGGCCGTCGAAGCGGTCATGGCGGATGGGCGCGTGATCTCAACAGCGCAACGCGCGAAAAAGACGTCAGCGGGATATGATTTAACGCGTCTGATGGTCGGGTCGGAAGGGACGCTGGGTCTGATCACCAAGGTTACTTTGCGCCTGCAAGGTATTCCCGAAGCAGTCCGCGCAGCACGTTGCACATTCCCCGATGTGACAGCCGCAACCGAAGCCGTCATGGCAACGATCCAATACGGCATTCCGATCGCTCGGATCGAATTACTGGACGCTTTGACTGTAAAGGCCGCGAATGGCTATTCCGGATTAGATTTGCCCGAAGAACCCATGTTGATGCTTGAATTCCATGGCTCTGATTCTGGGGTGGCTGAACAGGTTGAGATGTTCAATGAAATCGCCAGTGAATTTGGTGGCACAGGATTTACAGCAGCCAAAACGCTTGAAGAACGCAACAAACTTTGGAAAGCGCGCCATGATATTTACTGGGCGATGCTTGCTTTGCGCCCAGGGGCCGCAGGCGTGGCAACAGATGTGTGCGTGCCAATATCGCGGTTGGCCGAAGCCGTCACGGCAGCGCAAGAAAAAGCAGCCGAAATGGATCTGGTCGCGCCGATTGTGGGACATGTTGGTGACGGCAATTTCCATGCGTCGCTTTTGGTCGACAAATCCGATGCTGATGAGGTTGAACGCGCAGAAGAATTCATCGGCTGGCTTAGCAATTTGGCAATTTCCATGGATGGCACCTGCACTGGGGAACATGGCATTGGCCAGGGAAAAATGTCGTATTTGGTCAAAGAACTTGGTGCCGCAACGGAATTCATGGCGGCCATCAAGCAGGCGATGGACCCGCTGAACATTCTTAATCCGGGCAAAGTATTCTGGCCGCGGGGCGAATGATCCCAAGGCTTTGGGAGGCAACTTAAAATGTGTCGGATCAAAACAGCAGGCGAACGAATGGCAAAAAGCGATTTGATCGTAGCCAGATAGAAAATTCGAACTGTAGGTATTCTAAATACTTCGAAGAAAAGTCGTTTTTTGACATAGAGCGGTCGGCTGAGTTTCGCCCTATTTGCTTTCAAGTTCTTAGAACAGGATGAGGATAGCCAATGAGGTTGATGCTATGAAAAGTCATGTGAAAGCGCTTGTCGTTGGCGGTGGGGCAGTTGGAACCGGTATCGCGTACCATTTGGCGAAAGCGGGATGGACGGATGTCATGTTGCTGGAACGCGACGAATTGACCTCTGGTTCCACGTGGCATGCGGCAGGGCTGCTGCCGCTGTTCAATATGTCTTATGCGACCAGCCACATTCACGACTATTCGGTCAAGTTCTACAAAGAGCTAGAAGCCGAAACGGGCCTGAATGCGGGGTTTTCGGTCGTCGGCAATCTGCGCATGGCGCAAACCCAAGATCGGATGGATGAGTACCAATTATATGCGTCAACGGCTGAAACCGTCGGCGTGCCGTACGAATTTCTGAGCCCGGATGACATCAAACAACGTTGGCCGCTTATAAAGACGGATGATTTGCAAGGTGCGTTATACCACCCAACGGATGGTTACATTAACCCAGCCGATGTCACGATGGCGATGGCAAAAGGGGCCCGCCAACGGGGCGTTGTTATTGAACGCAAATGGCAAGTGGACGGCTATCACTGGACCGGGGACCATTGGGACGTAACTGCGACCAAGATGGTCGAAAAGGGCGGTAATCTTGTTCCTTCAGACGAGCAGATCGTTATCCACGCAGAACATGTTGTGACAGCGACGGGCAATCACGCACAGCGTACGGCACGGCTTTTGGGGATCAAAATGCCAGCCATTCCGGTTGAGCACACGTTCATCGTGACGGATGCGGATCCCAAATTGCAAGAATGGCGCAAATCGAACCCAGAACACCCGGTTATCCGAGACGCTGACGCACAGTCCTATGTGCGTGAAGAACGCGGCGGCTGGATTTTGGGCACGTATGAACGCAATGCCCCGGCGCGGTTTGAATACAATGTGCCAGACAGTTTCCGTGCCGACTTGTTCCAGCTGGATCTGGAGCGGATCGAAGAGCAATACATGGCCATGATCCATCGTATGCCTTCAACCGAGGAAATTGGATTGAAGGACGATTTCAACGGTCCAATTTGTTATACGCCGGATGGTAATCCGCTGGTTGGTCCTGCGCCCGGCTTGCGGAATATGTGGCTTGCCGAAGGGTTTTCATTTGGCATCACCGCCGCCGGTGGGACCGGGTATTACCTTGCGCAAATGATGGTGAATGGTGAGGCCGAGATCGACATGGCATCGCTTGATCCCAAACGCTACGGATCGTGGATGACCACCGAATATACGGCGCGCAAAAACGAAGAATGTTACGAGCATGTCTATGTTTTGCACCACCCGGACGAAGAACGGGAAGCGTGTCGACCGCTGCGGACATCACCGGCCTATGATCGGCAAAAATCACATGGGGCACAGTTCGGGCAAGTGAACGGCTGGGAACGCCCCAATTATTTTGCGCCAAAAGGGTTCAATGATCATGACAGCCGGTCGTTCCGTCGCGGCGGCTGGTGGCAATATGCCGTCGAAGAAGCCAAAGCAATCCGTGAAGGTGTCGGGTTGATCGATGCCTCAGCGTTCACCAAGCATGTCGTGAAAGGGGCCAGTGCCGAAAAGTTCTTGGATTGGTTCACCTGCAACAAACTGCCGCGCGTCGGACGGATCAACCTGACCTATGCGTTGACGGATGCAGGAACCACGCGCACTGAATATACGATTGTGCGCGAAGCCGATGATGTATTTCAGTTGATTTCGGCAGGGGCATGGACGGCGTATGATGCGGATTATCTGCGCAAAGCGGTCGAAGACAAGGAACCGGAATTTGGGCGCATCGAGGTTCAAGAGACAACGACTCAATACGGCGTTTTTGCAATCGCGGGCCCACGGTCCAGGGATGTGTTGAAAAAACTGGTGAACGATGCGGACCCTGAAACCTATTTTTCAAACAAGCGGTTTCCGTGGCTGTCTGCGCGCAAGACGGAATTGAAAATGTGCCCATGCCATTTGATACGGGTTGCATATACCGGTGAGTTGGGCTGGGAAATTCATCACCCTATCGAAATGCAGAACTATCTGTTTGATCTGTTAATGGATGCCGGGGAAGAATTTGGGATGAAGCTTGTGGGCGCGCGTGCTCAGAATTGGTTGCGCCAGGAAAAATCCTATCGCGCGTTTGGGACCGAACTTGGCCGCGATGCGACACCGCTGGAAGCGGACCTTCCGCGGTTTGTTGATTTGTCCAAAGAGTTTCATGGTAAAGCGCAAATGGAAGCGATTGGTGTGCGATCTAAATGCGTGACGCTGTTGATTGATGGCCCGGAAGATGCGGACCCATGGGGGCGTGAAGCATTGTATGACGGGGGAACCAAAGTAGGGCGCCTGACGTCGGGCGGGTATTCGGTTGCATTCGGAAAATCGATTGGAATGGGGTATGTGCGCCCAGATCTGGCCGTGCCTGGGCAAAAGCTGAAGGTTCGCATGTTCAACGCTCTTTGGGATGCAGAGATTGTGCAGGACAGTCCCTATGATCCGAAGAACGAAGCGATCCGTTTGGATGGTTGAACGATCTGAGGTTTGAATAACGCTGGAATGTTGGGTCGGTGCGTGGTCTGTTTGGCCTAGGCCAAATGCGCCCACCCACCGACCCAAGTGTCTTATTTATATGCGCGTTCGTAGAGAATGTCTCCGTTCACGCCATAGGTAAATTCGGCAAGGTTTTGACCTTGTGGTGTGCGTTCCACTTCGATGGTGACGGATTTGGTATTTTGAAACCGGGCATGCGGGCCGCTTGCACAAGTGGTGACAAAGGATTGCAGTACCAAACCGCGACGCTTCTTAGGTTTACCGACCAAAGCGAATTGTCCGATCCGACCATCGGCGCAATCAGATGCGATGAATGCCATGATCTGGGCATAGCTGTAGCCATTGACCACCATGCGTCCCGTGACTTCGGGGGATTTCGTGCTGATGTTATAACCAACAGCTTTTAGACCGTCTTTTGCGAAAGCTGGGGCCACGAAAACGCCAAATGCGACGACATATGCGAGTGTACGGATTATTATGTTTCTCATGGTGGATCCTTTTGCAGTCCACTCGATATGGCCTTTGAGTTTGACCTAAGAAGGACTAGAAAATGGTCGAAGTGGGCCGATGTGGCGAACATGTTGGGGCGAGCAATTGCACAGACTGAAGGTATGACTGGGATTCAATTGGGTTGGGTATGGGTGCAACGCATGTTGCGCGTCATGGACGAACGAAACCTAGGACTTATTGCTGCTGGAGTTGCGTTTTACGCAATCTTGTCGGTGTTTCCGGGGTTGGCTGCAGTCATTGCATTGTGGGGCGTCATTGGGGATCCGGGATTGATCATCTCTGAAATGTCGCGGTTTGACGCCTTTATTCCGCCCGAAGTGTCCGCAGTGCTGCAAACCCAGCTTGAGGCTTTGGCGGGGGCAGATGGATTGACACTAGGGTGGGCGTCGGCCCTGTCTTTGATCCTTGCAGTGTGGTCTGCACGGGCGGGTGTTGCTGCGTTAATTCGGGGCTTGAATGCGATTTACAATGTACCAAACCGGTCGGGTCTGGCGCATTATTTGCAAGCGATTGGCCTGACCGTTGCATTGATCGGTGTGGCCTTGGTGGCTATGGTTTGTGTCGTCATCTTACCGGTTGTGTTGGCTTTGTTGCCCCAGTCGTTGATCCCGATTGCCGCTTTGGGCCATTTGGGTTTTGATGTGGGGCGCTGGTTATTGGCCTTGGGCGTTTTGCTGGTCGGGTTTTCACTGATCTATCGATTGGGGCCAAATGCACGAGGACGGCGCAATGTGCCCGGTGCGGTGTGTGCGACACTTTTGTGGGCAGTCGGATCCTATGGGTTCTCGGTGTATTTGACGAATTTCGCGTCTTACAACGAAGTATACGGATCTATTGGAGCTGTGATTGCATTGCTGATGTGGTTGTTTCTAAGCGCTTGGCTTGTGCTGTTGGGAGGCGCAGTGAATGTGTGGTTAAGTGAGGGTAAGCAGACAAAATCGTGACGTCAAAAGCGACAAGGGGGCCGATTGAGTCGCTGTTAATTGGTCGATGCGAAAAGACACGCCGTGAACAGTTCGAGAGATCAGTGACCATCCAATTTAATCGTCATCCCATCAAACGCGGGTTCAATATGATCCGGCGTTTCTGCAAGCAGAGTCTCGAAATCAAGGTCGATATGCATGTTTGTCAGTACGGCATGTCGTGGTGCTGCGCGTTCGATCCACTCGAGTGTCCGTTCAAGATGTGAATGCGTAGGATGAGGGTCGCGCCGCAATGCGTCCACGATCCAAACGTCCAGGTCGCGCAGATACGGCCAAGAGCTGTCCGGGATTTTCGAAACGTCTGGCAAATAAGCCAATCCTTCGATCCGAAACCCCAATGAATCAATGCTGCCGTGTTCGACTTCGAACGGAGTGAAGGTGATATCGCCACCTGGCCCGTTGATGGTCACGTCACCGTCGATGTCGCGCAGTTCAAGGATGGGCGGGTAGGGCGATCCTTCGGGTTGAACAAATACATAACCAAATCGCGAAATAAGATCCTTTTGCGTAGCTTTGTCTGCCCAGACAGACAAGCGCGCACGCATATTCAGAACGATCATGCGAAGGTCATCAATCCCATGTACGTGGTCTGCATGCGGATGCGTATAGATCACGCCGTCTAACCGTTCGACTTGGGCCTCTAAAAGCTGGTTGCGCAAGTCAGGTGAGGTATCGATCAGAACGCTTGTTGTTCCATCTGGCCCGTCTTTTTCGACAAGCATTGAACACCGCTGACGTTTGTTTTTGGGGTTGGTGGGATCACACGCCCCCCATTGGCCGCCCAAACGTGGCACACCGCCGGAAGACCCGCAGCCCAGAATGGTAAAGCGCAGCGTCATGCGGCGACCTTGTATTGCGCAGCTTTCCAGAAGAGGCGATCAAAGTTGGCTTGTGTCGCGGCTGCGAATTCAGCGTATTCCAATCCAAACACCTCGGCCCCTTTTTGCGCGGTATGCGCGGTATAGGCGGGTTCATTGCGTTTGCCGCGATAGGGCGGCGGCGCAAGGTAGGGGGAATCCGTTTCGACCAAGATGCGATCCAGTGGCGCGGATTTAAAGATATCGCGCAATTCCTGACTTTTTGGAAAAGCTGCGATGCCCGACATTGACAGGTAAAACCCAAGGTCCAATGCCGCACGCGCCAACTCAGCGCTGGAGGAAAAGCAATGCAGAACACAAGAATAGGCACCGTTCTTATATTCGTCGGTCAGTATCTGTGCCATGTCGTCATCTGCTGCGCGCGCGTGAATGATCAACGGCAGATTGGTTTCGCGTGCCGCAGCGATATGAATGCGTAGGCTGTCTTGTTGGGCTTTGGCGCTTTCGACGGTATAGTGGTAATCCAAACCGGTTTCGCCAATGCCGACAAATTTTGGGTGTTGAGCCAAAGACACCAACTGTTCCACAGTGGCCATTGGTTCGTCGGCGACACTCATGGGATGTGTGCCTGCGGCGTAAAAGATGGGCGCGTAAGCATCTGCAAGGGCGCGAACTTGCGGCTCCAGACGTAATCGCGTGCAGATTGACACCATGCGCGTCACACCGACATCGCGGGCACGCGCAACAACATCGTCCAATTCACCTTCAAAATCGGGAAAGTCGAGATGGCAATGACTGTCAGTAATCTGAGGTTGTGAATTCATGCGTTGGCCGTTTCCTGCAACTTAAATAGCGTATCGAGTACCAGCGCACCGGGGTCAAGATTGACCGCTCGCCCATGTCTTGCCCGTGCCAATGCAGAATAAGACACATCGGCCCAAGCTTGCGCGGCATTTAAATGCGGTGAGAGCCGAGCAAATGTTTCTGCCTCTCCCGGGGATGCTTCTGGTTGGGGGGGATGTCCGCTTGCCCCAGTCCGGGCAAGACGCGCCAAAGCAATTTCCAGCAACGTGTAAAGCAAATCCAACTGTGTGCTCGCACCTCGTGCACCCATCCGCTCTGCCAAAGATAGGGCGCGCGCACGATCCAGACGGGGCAGGGTGCTCAGCAACATGACAAGCTCTGAGTAGAGTGCCAGCCCTTCTTGTTCGATCAAACGAATTGCCGTTCCAACTGATCCATCGGCCAGTACCGACAAAGCTTCGGCATTTTCTCCGACATCGATGTCTGCCTGTGACAGGGCCTGGGCCATGTCGTCGGGTCCAAGTGCGGACAAACGCAAGGTGCGGCAGCGTGATCGGATCGTTGGCAACAAACGTGAAGGTTGGTGAGAGATCAGTAAAAGCGTGGCGCGTTCGGGCGGTTCTTCGAGCATTTTTAACAACGCATTGGCGGCATTCACGTTCATTTCGTCAGCGGCATCGATAATGACAACACGTCGTCCACCCTCTGCAGCAGACAGCTGAAAGAAACTGGATAGTTTACGAATATCATCGACCACGATCTGTTCACGCAATCGGCCTTTATCGTTCGCCGTACGTTTGACCGACATCAGCCCAGCTTCGGAACCCGCTGCAATGCGCCGGGAAATTGGGTGGTCGTCTGGAACGTTTAAAGATGTCGGCGCTTGTGGCGCGCCGAACATGTCGTCATCTGCCACGTCTGGGTTTGCCAGCAAAAATCGCGCGATCTGCCACGCCAAAGTTGCCTTGCCCGTCCCATGAGGACCGGTTAGCAACCATGCGTGATGCAAACGCCCAGTGTTGAATGCGGACATAAACGCAGATTCCGCTTGCGATTGGCCAAACAAAATCTGCGTCTCGCGAGGGTGCGGTGCCCCGGCGATGCAGTCAGGTTCTTGAATTTCCGTCTCGGCCATAAAAGGGGTGTATCAGGCCAATCCCAAGGTGCAATGGGTTTGGGCATTATCTGACGTCTCTCAATTGATAACCATAATGTTACAGAGCGATCGATGCGGAAATGTTGTCCGGCCAGTTGGCGGTCTTGACGAAGCGTCAGTCGAACAGTCGTTTACGCATCCGCCAAGTGGGCCGCGACCGTGGCGCGGACTTGTTTTTGCACATCGTCGATCTGTTGATCGCCATTGATGACACGGAAACGATTTGGACTTGCTTTAGCTAGGTCAAGGAAACCCGCCCGCATCTTGCGTTGCATATCCAAGCCCATGCCTTCAAAGCGTTCTTCGGTACCTTGCCGCCCCAATGCGCGAGTAAGGCCAGTTTCGGGATCCATATCGATCAGAATGGTCAGGTCAGGTTCGCGACCAATCATCAAGTCGTGCAAGACGTCCACTTTGGCGCGTAGATCGCCGCGCGAAAGCCCCTGATACAATCGCGTGCTGTCTGCAAAACGATCACAAATGACGATGTTTCCGGCTTGCAGCGATGGGTCAATCAACCGTTCAAGATGATCCCGGCGCGAAGCTGTAAACAACAGCAACTCGGTTTCTGCGGACCAGCGATCCGGATCACCTTGCAACACCAATGCACGTATTTCTTCAGCGCCCGGAGAGCCGCCGGGTTCTCGTGTCAGGACGACGTCTTGCCCCTGTTCCACCAAATGATCGCGCAGCATCCGGGCCTGTGTGGATTTTCCAGACCCGTCAATACCTTCGAAGCTGATGAAAACGCCTTTGGACGTCACGAATCCGTTGCCGGTGGTTGAGAGATTTGTTCGATCAGAATTTTGGCCGCGGTCGTCATACGTGCCATGAAACCACCAAATGCTACATCCGTTTCGGCAACAAGAGGAAAGCGTTTTTCTTCTAAACCTTCGGGCCGGATCACCAATTCGCCAAGTTCTTGCCCTGCTTTGACAGGAGCTTGGAATGGGCCGGAGTAAACGATTTCGGCGTCAATTTTGTCACCAGCCAAAACGGGCAACAGCAACGAAATATCTTCGGCAGGAACCAAGCCAACTGTCGGCGCTTCGCCCATCCAGACATCTGCGCTGGTCAAACGTTGGCCTTTTTTCACGATCGGTCTTTCCGCAAATTGACGGAAGGCCCAATTGACAAGCGCTTCGGATTCTTGTGCGCGTTGTTCGGTTGTCTGCATTCCCGACATGACGAAAATAACCCGTCGGTCGCCCTGTTTGGCTGACCCGGTCAATCCATATCCTGCTTCTTGCGTATGCCCTGTTTTCAAACCATCGGCACCAATATTCAGGCGCAACAACGGATTGCGATTGCGCGTGTTGGCTGGCGCGCGACCGTCAAAGGCAAATTCGGTTTCTGCAAACAATGGGTAAAACTCAGGAAAATCGGCGATCAAACGATGAGCCAGCAATCCCAAATCCCGCATCGACATGCGATGTCCGGCCTGAGGCCATCCATTGGAATTTGAGAATGTCGAATTTGTCAGGCCCATTTTCTGACCGCGCTGCGTCATAAGGCGTGCAAATCCGGCTTCGGTACCGTCTGGGCTAAGGGCTTCGGCCAAAACGACACATGCGTCATTGCCCGACAAGACCACGATCCCGCGCACAAGATCTTCGACCCGAACACGATCTTGAGTGTTTAGAAACATGGTAGAGCCTTTATAGCTCATGGCATGCGTCGACACAGGTAGCTTTTCGTCTAAGGACAAACGTCCATCGCGGATCGCCTCGAACACCATATAAAGCGTCATGAGCTTGGACATGGACGCCGGTGGCAAAGGCTGATCCGCGTTTTTTGACAACAGAACTGTGCCCGTAGTCTGATCAATAACATATGCTGCTTTTGCGCGCGTTTCAAAAGCGGCAGTGGGCAAGGCAAACGAAACGGCAATGCAAAATGCAAGGGTCAGACGCAACACGGGCAAGGCTCCTTAGTTTGTAACAGCGTAAGCGTCTGCATAGCCTTGCTGCTTAAGCGTTGACTGAAGCTGACGCCGTTCTTTCAATGTTTGCACGGGGCCGGCCAGAACGCGCCAGAAGGTTTGGTTGTCACGTTCGAATTCCTGGACCGTCGGAGCGATTCCTGCCCCTTGCAGCACTTCAGAAGATCGTATCGCATTTTCCTCCAGAGAGAAGGTCCCGACTTGTAGGTAAGGCTTACGTATGCCGTTTCTGGCAGGTTTTGGCTCATCTGTGATCACTGCGGCGGCCACCGTCGCATCTTCGGGAAGGGCGTCTGGCAATGTGGCATCGATTGGGGCAGCCGCGTCCAAAGCCGTTTCAGTTATTTCTTCGACCGCCTCTTGTGCGACCTCCTGTGCAGGTTCTGTCGCATCAATGGCTGCGGCTGCGGCTGCAATCGGATCAAGCGAGACAGTCTCAACTTCGGCCGGCTCTTCGATCAATTCCGCTTCGACGGGTTGTTCGATCGGTTGCTCAATTGGAACCGCTTCTTTGCGCAAAGCAACAACTTCAACTTGCGTCGGTGATCCGGCAAGCATGCCAAGAGCGTCCGCGGCATCCGAAGACATGCGCAAGCGCGGACCTGGCAAATCGCGTTCGTGGCGGAACAACGCGCCAACCACATGTTTGCCGTTGCTATTGTTGCGGATCAAAACGCGCTCAGGTTCTTTGACGTCAGGGTGTGACACCCAAACCCCACCCAAAGACGGGCGTCCGTCCCAAAGACTGGCTTCCGTCAAATAAAAGACGTCAGGAGATTCGATGTCGCGTTCGATGGATGCAGTATTTGGTGCTGCACGCGCGACGACTTCTTCGCCGCCCTCTTTAGGTTCAGATGCGTTGCCGAGGTTGAATCCGCCCGTTTCGCTGCACGCACCCAGCACAAATGCGGCTGCTGTGACGGTGGAAACCAAACGGAATCGTGGTGTAATTATCGATGATTTTAAGCTGCTCATTGCCCATGCCCTTGTCATATCGCCTGTTTGCGCTTGGTGCGCGTTGCCAACTTTGGTGTGGCATTTTTGCCCGGACTTCCGGGGTGTAAACACAGAATAGCGTGAAAAATCCCATCTGGAAAGGACGCAACGAATCTATGCGCGAAATTAACGCAAATGAGATGATTGCAGAATCGCCAAAGCCTGCCTAATCAGTGCCGACACGGAGGTTTGGCAGAGTGGTCGAATGCGGCGGTCTTGAAAACCGTTGGGCGTGAGAGCGTCCCGTGGGTTCGAATCCCACAGCCTCCGCCACTTGCCATCTTGCACATTTAGACAGGTCGCTCAGGGCGGTTGAAGTTGAGTGTATGAGACCTGCGATCTAATCGTTACGTTTTCCAAATATTACTTGCGCCGTGATCGCGCCTGTAGAGACCAACATAGATTTGCAATACATGGTTGGTGCCGGTGTTGGCACTCTTGAGGGATACGTGAATGCTGTTTGCGTTACAACAATGCGAAAAATTTGGCGTCACACCTGCGGACGTGATGAAGACCCATTTCATCCTGACAGAACGAGACACTGAAAATGTTGACGGGTTTTCCGAAGTGTCGTTCAAGACACCAAGCAACAAGACGATGTTCCTGCGCACTGCAGAATTTGTTGATGCGGCTGTCGCCACGCACTCGGACACCGCACTAACCGTCGTGTTTGTCGGTCTTGGCGTCGATCAGAATGGGCACATTGTAACCGAGGAGACATTGTCGAAAATGTTGTTCCAAACGGGCGATATCGATGCCATCGCCCATGATCTGAGCTATTGTGCGGGCCGCTACAATTTTTTCATTTTTTCAGCGGCAGAGTCGCGCGGTTATTGCGATCCGAACGGTTTGTTGGGGTTCACCTATAATACGGACACAGGAACAATTGCTTCTGCGCTTACGTTGTGTTTTGAAGGCGCACTTGTGGAAGAAACGGCCTATCCCAAAGAGTATCGCGAGGCATTTGGCTACACACGCGATGCTCGTGTCAAGCGCTTGTGCCCGAACCATTTTCTTGATCTCGCGACCCACACGCAGATCCGCCATTGGCCCAGAGACAGCTTGGATCTTGTCGCGGCGGGCGATGAGGATGGCTTTGCCGAAAAGACACAGGGCTTTATCGAACGGCACCAACAGGTGATCGCGGCATTGTCTGCCCATAGCAGCCCTGCAATCTTGCCGTTGACAGGGGGACAGGACAGCCGTATTCTGCTTGCCTGTGCGAAACCGGTTCTTGACGATATTGACGTGTTGTTTACGCACACCCACAATTGGGCGTCTCGTGAAGATGCCCTCGTCGGCAAAATGCTCGCCCACGCAGAGAACCGCCCGCTGGACGTCTATGATGTCCTCGAAGAGGATGAGGTGGGGGATGATGATGACGCAATAAAAGATCTGTTTGCCCGTCATTTGATCGCGAGAGGGGATACGGCGTCTTTTGAGCTTCCCGATACGGTTGGCGACAAAATCGAAACCTGGCGATTGAAATGTATTCACCTACCGCCGAAAGGCGGGATACTCATGCGGGGTCATGTCACGGATTTGAGCAAGGCTGTCTTATACTATCGCGCGGCAAAGATCGCCGCGAAAGGGAAAGCCATACCGCGTTTTGTCGGTTTGCGTCGCATGATGATCGTCCCTGAGGACATCAGCGAGCGCAACGAATTCGCACCAATTGCAACAGAATCATATGACGCTTGGGTTGCTGGAATGGTGCCTGGTATGAGAGAGCGGGTTATTGATTTTGTCGGGATTGAGCAATATCGGCCCTATTCTCTGAGCGGCAGCTTCCACAGTTCTTACCGAAATTTTTTTATATGCCCGGGTAATGACCGGCGGTGTATCGAACTGGCGGCTGCACTTCCTCCAATCGATCGAATGAACGGTAAAATGAACGCGTTGATCGCGAAAAAGGTTGCTCCGGAGTTTTCAGAAATCCCATTCAGGAGCACGCTGAAATCCTGGCCAATTGAGCAAAAAAAAGCATTGGCCGAAGCCATCGACAACGCAGAGTCGGTTGCACAATTGCCATCCCGTGAAAGATCGATAGGCCCGACCCGTGAGATTGAGGCTTTGACCCCGATTAATACGCCACTACGGCCGTTGAAAATCCGGAAATCGCAAGTGTGGATCAAAGATGAGACTTGCCAACTCGGAGGTGCATTCAAATTACGCGGCCCGTCTCATTTTCTAGATCTGTATGGCAATAAAGGCGACATCATAACCTCTGCGTCCAGTGGCAATCATGCGATAGGGTTGTCATTGGCCGGATTGGCCCGCGGGCTGGAGGTTCGGATCTTCGTACCCGAGAATACGCCCCCTGCGAAGCTGGCTAAGATAGCCGCGGCAGGCGGTCGGATTACAAAAGTAGCTGGCGATTATGAGGCTGCATTGACCACCGCTGAAGCGTTTGCGGAGAAGGAAGGGGCTCTATTCGTGCCAAGTTACGATCATTCGGACGTTGTGGCGGGCAATCAGTCGATGTTCCGTGAAATTTGCGACAGCCTCGGCGAAGATCCCAAAACACTCTACGTCCCGGTCGGCGGTGGCGGCGCATTGAGTGGGGCTTTGCGTCAGTTCGAGGGACGGCCGACACGGGTCATCGGCGTAGAAATCGAGGATTTAAGCCGCGTGGAGAAAATTGTTTTTGGCGGCAGATCCGAGGTGGCGCCACCTGCTGAACCATTGCCCCCTTCGACAGAAGGGATCGCGATCCGAACGCTGGGAGCATACCCAGCACAGCTTATCCGTGACGCTGACAACCTGAGTATCGAACAGGTTTCGGTTGCCGAGTTGCAAGCAACGGGACGCCTGCTGTGGGAAACCTTTGGAATGCGCGCTGAATTGGGGGCATGCGCCGCAGTGGCCGCCGCCCTGCGCGTTACGCATCCGGCGGCGTCGGGAACAGTTGTTGCAATCGTGACGGGTGGAAATATCTCGGTCGAGGATCACGAAGCACATGTATTGGGAAAATGAGAGCCCTTTACGGGACCAGTTGCCCGGTCCTGACAAAGATACGCGTGCGCAATGTGGTCCGATAAATCAAATCGAATACCGGGCGACAGATGAAAGATGTTTGAATATTTGCTCCGTTTCATAAGGGGATAAAGAAATGCCACTATGGCTTCACATTGGTTCACCTAAAACAGGATCTTCAGCGTTACAGATTTTTTTACAAAAAAATCAGAGTATTCTTGGTGAAAATGGATTTCAGTATGTAACGCCCCGCAAGAATATGGCTTCCTCCAATCAGTTGGCTGCGGCAATTCGTGGCCGACGCGGCTTGAATCCTTCTGATGTTGCGAAAAAGATATTTCGCCGATTTGAGCAAAATTCTCAAAGCGATTTTATTCTTTCGAGCGAAGAGCTTTTTCTATCCCCCGCGAAGAGTTTACGCAATGTCCTTGCGCCTCATATTGACCGAGGTGTTTTAGAAATAAATATCGTTCTTTATCTTCGTCGCCAAGATTTATTCATGGAATCCTTTTTCTCACAGCGCCGAAAAACTGGGCTATTTTCTGGTGAAATTTCAGAGTTTGTTGAACGTTTTAGAACGCGCGAACTTGATTACGAAACCTTGTTAGAAGAATGGCAAGTGGCGTTTCCTGAAGCGGTAATTCACTTGCGTCGTTTCGAACGGGAAAGACTGAAGAACGGCGACATCGTTGATGATTTCTTGGACGTTATTGGTATGACAAATAAGTTGGGCGATTTAGAACGCCAGAAGGATGTGAACATTCACCCTACGCGTGACATAATTAATCTAATGGATATGATCGCGAATACCAAGTCTTTCAATCCAGCCCTTATATATCGGAAATTGGAAACCCTCGGTATTCCGGACACAGGAGCATCTCGGAGACATATGTCTGATGAGTTTCGAGAGCAAATTTTGAGTGATTACGCCGCTTCAAACAGCCGCGTTTGTCACCGTTTTTTTCCAGGTGAATCGTCTCTTTTTTCAACAAAGGCGATTGCAAAAGACAACAGGCCTGCAACAACCTTGTCGCCTGAGCTTCAAGAAGTGTTGTCTAAGATATTCATTGCTATTGGCGAACTTCATCGGAATAAACTGCACCAAGTGAAATCCTTGCCGTCCAGTTCTAAAAAACAAACGGAAAATTAGGGATCTGGTAGATTTTGTTGCACAACTCGTGGGGGGCAAATTTTGACCTTTGAGGTTGATCGTGGCTTATAGGTTCATCAAATCTCAACTGGCGCCTCAATGCTGACCATACAGCGCGGACCAAATTCCGAATGTGCCGACGATCACGAGGCTAAGTGCCCAGACCGGATCGAGGTTGAACCAGCTTTTTGAGATAAATTTCAGGCCAAACCATAAATAGACAAAGACGGCGATTATCGCCCCTGTAAACGTCATCGCAAATGTGTGCGCAGCGGCGACTAGAAAGGCGACAGTGATATTGCCCGACATCAAAGATTGCGCAGCTGCATGCCCATTATCGACGACATCACCCGGTTCCAGAAAACCACAAATGCCCAAATAGATCGGCACCAACATCAGACCGGCGCCATGTGCTGTGGCCGCGAGAAAAGACCATAATCCCAACTTTGCAGGATGGACCCGTGCCAGAATTTTGGGATGTCGCCGATTTATCAGCAGGTAAATCCCCATGGCGATGACGATCACGCCTGCACCAATGCGAATTTCGCGCTCGTTCTCTATTAAAAACAGCACCATTGTGAATGGCAATAAGATCACAATCATCGCCACAAAGTGACCCAAGGCCAGCATTGCCAAGGCTTTTGCCATGGCGCTTTTCTTTTGTTCCATCAATGCGGCGGAAACCGCTAGTGGCCAACCCATTCCGGGGTTCACACCGTGGTAAATGCCAGAAAGAACGACGGCCCACCAAAGGGCCGTCAGTGTTATATCTTCCACTGGTTAAACCGAAGGATAACAGAAACTGTCAGTGGAACAGTCGCCCCCTTCCAGACGAATCTGGTGGGCGCGCACGTTTTCTGGGAAGTCGATGTAGAAGTCCTTATCTAACGTAAAACTGCCGTCTTCGCCGACATTCGCCATGACCATCTGGCCGCCTTCTTGATGTGGATAGAATTGGTTGTCCCAAGAAGAATAAAGCGAGTTGGTCCAGTAAACACGTTTCCCGTCTCGGCTGATTTCGACCATCTGTGGGCCGTAGATGAAATCTTTGCCGTTGGGGTGTTTGTGTTCTGTTGCAATCCCGCCAAGTTCAACCTTGCCATTCAGCACAGGGTTCATCGGATCGGACACATCATACTGATGCATCTCTCCCAACCCCCAGCAGGCCACGTAGAGATACTTGTCATCAAGGCTGAGGTCGATATCGGTGACCAGTGGTGGCACGGCACCAAACCCCTTTAACAATTCTGGTAGGTTGTCTGGATCCTCAGGACGGGGATCAATGGTGATCACCTTCTTGGATTGCCAAACCCCGTCGTCATCGCGCCACCATGTAAAAATTGCGCCCTGCAGGTTGGTTGTATCCACCACGACCCCGCAGAAGCCGTAAGACTTGGTTGGATCATGAGCGGGGCGAATTTCGAGCGCCATTTGATAGTTTTCACCCAAATCCATCGTTTGGATGTTTTTGCGCGCACGCAAGTCCCAGAAGTGGATAGAATGGCCATACTTGTTTGACAGCAGGTCTTCAGCAACCACACCGTTTTCGTATTGTGGCGGTAGCCCCCATTCGGAACTCACCATATAATCTTGGGGCAAGTTCCACCAAAAATCGTAATGTTTGTCCTGCGCGCCTCGGTCCATTTCATAGCGGCCAATGATGTCAAAAGTTTCACAGTCCATGATGAAAATCCCCGGAGGACCGTCCGTTCCGTCTGGCCCCCCTCCGCCAAGAGTAGACACATAAATTCCTTCAGGGCCACAGTGGATTGTGTGGGGGCGCGAATAGCCGGTTTTCTCAAACAGCTCTTCAGGCTCGATGATTTTATGGATTTTCGCCTTTAGCGGCTCTTTCACGTCGAAGATGAAAATCCGGCTAGAGCGGATACCCGGGACGATCAGATAACGGCGTTCGACAAACGCGTGACCCGTCAGAGGCGACAGAGCTGAAGAACAGGCATTCCAACCAAAATGGTGGAATTCGTCGCCAGTTGTTTCGGTCATAACTTTGTGGACGATTTCGCCGTATGTTTTCGACCCTTCGCGCAGGTCGATTACCGCCAAGCCGTCATGTTGATCTTTGTCTTTTCCGAGCATCACCGTAAAGGCGAAGTTCTCGCGCGGGGCTTCCATGGCTAGTTTCGCGGATGCATAAAATGTTGGATCCGGTTTCATCGGTCTATTCATGTTCGTTCCTCCCTTAGTGTTTTCCCCACCTCCAATGGGGTTCAAAACAACATGTCCTTTGCCTCCTCAAACATCAGAAACGTTGCATAGTTGGATGGCACCGCTGATCCTCGTGGCGAGCTCAGTCAGTTGATGGCCAATATTCTGTCTGTATTCCGTGCCAAAGCGGCGCACCGGGCCGACGGCCCCAACACTAAACGTAGCGCCAATATTTCCGATGGTGATCGGTGCGGCGACACTGGAGATGCCAATATCTATTTCTTGGTCGCAATCGGCGAACCCTTGCGATTTGATTTCCTCAAATTCTGCTTCCAGATCGGCGCGCGTTGCCTTTGTATGCTCAGTAAACGGCTGCAAAGTTCCATTTAGAATTGTCTCTTTGAATTCGTCCTCAGCAAATGCCGCAATCGCTTTGGCACAAGAACAGGCATGTAAAGGGCGTTCGCCGATGCCAGGATGGATAAAAGCGCGTGCGGGGTCTTCGGGGGTTTCAACGTGAATGATTTCGATTTTGCTGTCTCTGAAACGTCCCAGAAAAACAGTTTCGTTGAATGTGTTTGCGGCGGCCTTAAGCAGCGGCGATGCAACCCGCCTGACGTCGACATCTGATTTACCCAAAAGCGCAATTCGGATCAGCTTTTCACCGATCACATAGCGTCCGTCTTCGTTGGAATCCTCAATAAGCCCTTGTTCAAGCAACGTTTGCACCAAACGATAGCAGGTTGGCTTTGGTATTCCCGATGCAATCTGCACTTCTCCGGCCGTGACCGGGCGACCAACGACCGCGATAATTTCAAGTAAACTGATGAGACGCTCTAGATGCATGGTAAGGAACACTGTTGTAATTTGAGACTTAATCTCACAGAATGAGAAAGACTCGCGAAAGATCAAGCTATTTTTTGAGGAGGATAAATGCGCATACGTGCCGTCAACGCCCCAGAGCCGGGGACACCACGAGACGCATTTGTAACGTTCCACACAAAGACGGGCGCGCAATTGGCAATGCCAATGTTCATCACCCCATCCCTTCAAACCAACATGAATGAGGTCAAATGGCCTGCGGCTGATACGGAGAAAAATGTGTAGGTCAAGGTGCCGATAAATCGTCTTTGAAGACCAGAAGCGACTATACGAAATAGGGAGCAACGATATCATGGCAGATCATCAAATTCTCATCGTAGGCGGTGGAGCCGGCGGCATTGCAACAGCCGCAAGCCTTCACAAGCGCGATGCATCGTTGAACATTGCGATTATTGAACCCTCGGAAAACCACTATTACCAACCAGGCTGGACCATGGTTGGCGCAGGGCATTTCAGAAAAGAGGAAACGCAACGCAAAACGGCTGATGTCATGCCGTCCTACGTGACCCATATCAAAGGCGCAGTGACCACGTTTCAACCAGAAAACAACACTGTAACGCTCGAAGACGGTAAAACACTAAGCTATGATTACCTTGTCGTAGCTGCTGGTCTAAAGCTGGATTGGGCCGCGATTGAAGGCCTTGAGGAGGCGCTTGGTAAAAACGGTGTCACATCCAACTATCGCTATGATCTGGCCCCTTACACTTGGGATTTGGTGCAGAAGATGGCTGGGCGTGAGGCAATCTTTACTCAACCTCCTATGCCAATCAAATGCGCAGGAGCCCCGCAAAAAGCCATGTATTTATCCTGCTGCTCATGGACGACGGCGGGTAAGATCAAGGACATGAATGTGTCGTTTTGCAATGCGGGCCCAGTGCTGTTCGGTTGCGCCCCTTATGTGCCGCCCCTGATGAAATTCGTTGAAAGTTATGGCATCAATCTCGATTTCGGGCACAACCTGGTTAAGGTCGATGGGCCGAACCAGAAGGCCTATTTCAACGTCACCAAGGAAGGGGCCGACCCCGAAGTTGTTGAGCGTTCCTTTGACATGTTGCACGTCTGTCCTCCGCAATGTGCGCTGGATTTCATCAAAGATAGCCCGCTCGCGAATGATGGTGGCTGGATGGCTGTGGACCAAGAGACGTTGCAAAGCACGGTTGCGCCGAACGTCTTTGGGTTAGGGGATGTGACATCGACGCCAAATGCGAAGACCGCTGCCGCGGCGCGTAAACAAGCGCCGATTGTCGCGGAAAATCTTATCGCCCAAATGAAGAACACAAAAATGCCGCTGGCCTATGATGGATACGGTTCTTGCCCACTCACGGTTCAGCACGGCAAAATTATTCTGGCTGAATTTGGCTACGGTGGAAAAGTCATGCCCAGCTTTCCTTGGGACAGCACAAAACCACGCAGAGCTGCATGGATCTTGAAAAAGTCGGTCCTGCCGTGGGTGTATTGGAATGCGATGCTCAAAGGACGTGAGTGGTTGGCAAAGACAAATCCCTGACGAAGGCCTCAATTTCTTGAACGTCACAGTTAAGTCACGGCACTCGCGCGCGGTCAGTAGCGCGCCGGTGTTCGCCTCGCAGTCAAAACCGACCGATAAAGTTCTTCGAAATGGGGCTATTGGTCAAAGATACACCAATGTATGGTCAAGACCCTCAAGAGCTTCTCTTATTCTCGGTTCTATGACTGCCCAATCCCCACCTGCGAGGCCAGCACCGATTAAGGGATAGCCAATTCGGGCCGACGGAAACTGATCTGCGACAATGTCAAAGCAACTGCTAATGGCATCATAATCTGCCTTTAGGCCGCGTCCTCTCCAATGGAACTGGGTATAAGCGTTGACGATGGTGAATTTGGCAGAGTCTCTTTGGATAACAGTCGAAGATACTGTTCCTAATTTCGTCTTTTCCCCAAATGGCGTTGTCTTGTCAGCTTCAAATGCTTCAGGGAAAAGAGTGGCAATCGTTTTCGCGATCCCGGCTCCCATTTGATGAAAGCAGTTACACCCGTGAACAATCACGTCGAATTGCCCATCCAAGGCGAATTCAAGCAAGTCTCCCTTGATCTTCTTCATTCCGCGGCCTTTTTAGTCAGGCAATAAATTACATCAGTAGAAGCTATACATTAAGTCATAAACACGCAATTCGAGCCAACCGGCTATTCAAAGAAAATCGTAAGATCGTTCTGGTGTTTTTGTGATTGAATGACTGCGTGGTTCGTCAAGATTAAACGATCATCTGTCTAAAGAAGATCACGCGGGGATTTGCCCGCAAAGAACGCATCTAGATTATCAAGTGCGCGAAAACCCATTGCGTTGCGCGTCTGGCGTGTCGCACTTCCGATATGAGGCAGCATAAAGATGTTGTCATGAGCTGCGAATGCAGGATTGCCGCCCGGTTCCACCTTAAAGCAATCAAGGCCAGCTGCGGCGACCTGACCGGATTCAATGGCCGCGATCAACGCGTCCTCGTCCACAAGAGCACCGCGCGCAGAATTGACGATAACAGCACCTTGCGGAAGCAATGCCAAGCTTTGTACATTCATCAAATCAGTTGTTTCCGGAGTGGCAGGGCAATGGAGCGACAAGAAGTCAGCAACACCCAAGAGGCTTTCGACCGTATCATGATAGATTGCGCCTTTTGCCTGATCTGCGGGCAATTCACTGCGATTGAAATAATGGATTTCCATATCAAATCCGCGCGCTTTTGCGGCAAAGGCGCGACCGACGCGGCCCATACCGATGATGCCTAATCTTGATCCGGTGACTTGCTTGCCAACCATGAATGCGGGTGACCAGCTGTCCCATGCACCTGTGCGCACGATCTTGTCCCCTGCAACGGCATGCCGTGCAGCGCCGAGCATTAACAGCATCGCAAGCTCGGCGGTTGCATCGGACAAAACGTCAGGCGTGTTCGTAACGGCAATGCCGCGCCCCTTAAGAGCGGGCAGATCGCAATGGTCGACACCGACGGAATGATTGGCAACAATTTTGAGCCGGTCAGAGAATTGTGCGACGGCCTCAGCGCTGAAATGTTCGGAATGGCACGGAATAATCGCATCAAAATCGGCACTTGCGGCAATCAGTTCAGCGGCCGTTCCGGGCGTATCATCATGGTTGATCAATACATCATAATCCTGCGCTGCGCGTTCCAGCGTCGCGTCAGACAGGCGGCGGGTGATCCAAAGGCGCGGCTTGCTCATTTTTTGCGGATGCATTCGTCGTAAAAGTCATAGACGGCCATGGCGCATACAATGATCGCGATGATCATGAAAGGCAGGCCCCCAGTGAAGCCAGCAAACCCGGTTGAGATACTGTGAGACAGGCCGCCGACAAAGATGCACAAGATTGCAGTGCCGATGAGGCCAACAATCAATTTGACGGTGTATGACATAAGGTGTCCTTTCGTTATTCCGCTGCTTCAGCGAGATGAGTTTGCAACCATCGCGCAGTGCGCAGCAGGCGGTCGTCTTTTTCAATAGGGCCAATCAACTGAACGCCAATGGGCAGGCCGGTTTCTCCGACCAACAAGGGAAGAGTAACGCATGGCAATCCGGCCAAGGTCCACAAAGTGCAAAAGATCGGATCGCCCGTGCCATTGCCAAACACAGGTGCTTCGCCTGTGGCGGCTGGTGCGATGATCGCATCGAATTCGACAAAGAACTCGGCAAAGAACGTTTCGGCTGACGCTTTGACCGCCAGCGCGTCCTCGTATTCAGTTTTGGTGATGTTGCGTGCGCGGGTGATGACCGGTTTTAACGTGTCGCTGATTTGATCCCAATGGTTTTCAAAAACCTCTGCCTGATGTTGATTGATCTCGTATTCATGGATGCAGTTTTGCACGGTAACCAGGTTGGTCAAGGTTTCAGCTGGGTCCATTTGTGTGACCTGCGGACCAAGAATGTCGAGCACCTCATCAAAACCAGCCCGGGCAGTGTCGGACAAACGATCGTTAAAGGGCAGGTTGAACCAAACGAGGTCAGGGGTGACGGGCACATCTGCCGAGGCACCAGCGGCCATGGCGGGACGAGGACGTGAAAAGCTGGCTGGATCGTGTTGGTCGTAGCTGCCGATTGTGTCGGCCAGTAAGGCGACATCCGTCAACGTTCGACCAAAGCAACCGACTTGATCCAGTGAAACAGACGTCTGCAACACGCCTGTGCGAGAAATCACACCGCGCGTCGGTTTGAACCCAAAGGTGCCGCAGTAGGATGCAGGCCGGATCACTGATCCGTTTGTTTGCGTGCCAATCGCTAGGGGAACATGTTGGGCTGCAACCGCTGCTGCGGACCCAGAGGAAGACCCTCCGGGGCTGTGATCGGGATTGTGCGGGTTGCGCGTTTCGTTTGCGTGCACAAAGGCTAGCTCGGTTGTGACGGTCTTGCCCATGATCACAGCGCCCGCTTCACGCAGCCGTTCCACCAACCGGGCGACATGTTCTGTCGTGCGCCTGGCAAAGATCGTTGTGCCTCGCTGGGTTGGCATTTTGGCCGTATCGATGATGTCTTTCAAACCCACAGGCACGCCGTGCAGCGCGCCCAAGGTCATCCCCGACTTGCGGATGCGGTCGCATTCCGCGGCTTGGGCCAGTGCAGCATCGGGGTCCAAAAACGCCCACGCCTTGATCTGTTCATCCGTTTGGGCAATGCGATCCAGACAGGATTGCACAAGCTCAACGGAACTGAGCCGACCAGAGGCCATTAAGGTCAACGCGTCCTGTGCGCTGAGGGCAAAGGCGTCTTTGATCATGGGATGTACGGCCCAAACAGGTAATCAGGGAACCACAGCGCGATGCCGGGGAACGCATACATCAGACACATCGTCAGGATCACAATGCCGAGGTAAGGCATGATGCCACGGAAAATCTCCATCAACTCGATTTGGTTTTTCAGCACCCCTTTTAGGTAATAGGCCGACATGGCCATGGGCGGGGTCAAAAACGAGGTTTGCAGGTTCAACGCGATTAGCATGGCGAAGAAGTACGGATTGACGCCGAACACATCAAGCAACGGCAAGAAGATCGGAACAAAGATGATCAGGATTTCCGACCATTCCAGCGGCCAGCCAAGCAAGAAGATGATGATTTGCGCCAGTATCAGGAATTCCCATGGTTCCAGGTCCAGGCCCCCAACCCAATGGGCGATGATGTCATGTCCACCCAGATAGGAAAATACCGAAGCAAAGGTCCAAGAGCCCACAAACAACCAGCACACCATGGCAGTGGCTTTGGCCGTCAGGAACACGCTTTCTTTCAGCTTGACCCACGTCATCGATCGATAAAGCACCGCCAAAACCATACCACCTAAGGCCCCCATCGCGGCGGCTTCTGCAGGTGTCGCCAAGCCGCCCAGGATCGAGCCAAGGACTAGTGCGATAAGCACTGTCAGGGGCACAAAGCTTTTGAGCAGGTCAAAGTAGATTTCTCTAGGTGGAGGCACGTCCTCCATCGTGGGCTTTGGAGCCAACGAAGGGTTAAGCCACACCCGCATGATCACATAGACAATGTACAGGCCGGCCAGCAGTAACCCGGGAAAAACCGCCGCCGCATAAAGCCGCAGAGGCGAGAGGTCAGCAATCGCCGCATAAACGATCAGCATGATTGACGGTGGGATCAGAATGCCAAGTGTGCCGCCAGCGCAGATCACGCCAGAGGCAAAGCTCTTGTTGTAGTCCGCGTTTGCCATCGCTGGAAAGGCCAGCAAACCCATCAGTGTTACAACCGCACCCACAATACCAGACGCGGTAGAGAAAACCGCACAGGTCAACAGTGCCGCAATCGCGAGGCTGCCAGGCAAATTTCGCGCAGCCATGTAGAGCGAGAAGAACAGCTTGTCGACGATGTTTGCGCGTTCGACCACATACCCCATGAACAGGAATAACGGGATCGCAACAAGGATCGGATTTTCCATCACCGAATAGGTGTTCTGGTTCAACAAATAGAAGATATTGTTGTTGAAAATATCACTGAACTGCTCGATCGCGCCTCCTTGATGGTAGGCGTAATAGCCAAAACCAACACCCATCGCGAGCAGGGTGAATGCAATTGGGAAACCAAGCAGAACAAGGACAATAAACAGTCCAAGCATTAGCAGAGCGACTTCGGGATTTGTCATCTTTGTATCTTTCTAGAAGTGCCTGCGCGGCTTATTTCTGGCTTGGAGCGACCGCACGGATCGCATCGAGGTCTGCAGTGGTCAGCAGGTCTTCGGTCTCTTTCACGTCGTTCAAACGCTCGGGCCAAACCCCAGTGCGCATGGCCATCACACAGCGCATCAATTCGGCCACGCCCTGCAAGGCCAGCAAGCAGCCAGCAAGCGGGATCAACGACTTGAAAAAGTAAATCTGGATACTGGCGGGGCTGTTAAAGCTCACTTCTTTGTAGCGCCAGCTGTCAGAGGCGATTTCCCAACCGTACCACGCAAGCGCAAGGACGCCGGGAAAGAAAAACAGGAAGTAGAGCAAAAAATCGAGGCTGGCCTGCACCCGGACTGGAAACAACCGATAGAGCACATCCGCCCGCACATGAGTGTCTTGAGCCAGAGCGTAAGCGCCACACATCAAGAACAACGCGCCATACATCTGGATCATCATGTCAAAGGCCCAGACGGTCGGCGCGTTCAACACATAACGTACGAACACTTCATAAGAGACAGATAAAGTCAGGATCAGGATGCACCACCCAAAGGCGCGACCGACCCAAAGGCTCAGACCCTCAATGGCATGTACAACTTTCATATGATCGGTGCTCCCCTAGCGACATGCGGGATATCTCGTGCATCCCTCTGGTCGTAAAAATCCGGGCACCAACGTGGCACCCGGAGCGTTTTCATGTGTCTATGTTCAACCGAAGTAGTGGTCGTATGCCAGCTTGTAATCAGGCTGGTTCAGGTTGAGGTAGTTCATCACGTTTTTGGCGTAAGCTTTTTGTGAATCCATCACCTTGGCAAAGAACGGATCCTCGCTTGCGATACGGTCTGTGACTTTGTCCCACGCTGCCAGCTGTGCCGCCATAACTGAATCAGGTGTGCGGTACACGTTCACGCCATCCGAGTCCTGCAGTTTCTGAAGATCATCGGCGTAACGTTTTGTGTTGCCCCAGTAGAAGCCAGAGTTTTCCGCCATAGATGCATTTCTGATGATCGCTTGATGTTCCGCAGATAGGCTGTTGAACTTGTCTTTGTTGAAAGAAATCTCAAAGAACTCTTGGCTTTGGTGGTAAGAGGCGAGGTGGTAATGTTTGGACACATCCTGCATACCAAAGTCGCGGTCAGAGGTTGGGTTGTTGAATTCAGCCGCATCGATCAGACCTGATTTCATTGCTGGCTGGATTTCACCGCCGGGCAACTGAACAACAGACATGCCCATTTCAAGCAAAACATCCGCCGCCAAACCAACCGTCCGATATTTCAGACCGTCCATTTGCGAGGCGTCTGTGATCTGCTCTTGGAACCACCCTAAAGGCTGCGCCGGCATAGGTGAGTTAAAGAAGGACACGACGTTCAGTCGCAGTGAGTCCATCAGCTCATCAAACAATTCTTGACCACCACCCGAGTAGACCCAGCCTAGAACTTCCTGAGACGACCAGCCAAAGCAGGGGCCAGTGCCAAACAATGAGGCGGTTTTGGATTTGCCGTACCAATATGCTGGCACATAGTGGACCGCATCAAGAACACCGCGATGGACCGCGTCTTGCATTTGGCTTGTTTTGACAACGCTGTCGACTGACAACACTTCGATGGTCAGTGAGCCACCGGACATTTCATTGACGCGTGAGGCAAAGGACTGCGCATTCTCAAGGAAGATGCCGCCGCCCCAGCCTGCTTGCATCTTGAGATTAGTGGCATGGCCATCTGCAAGTGCAGGAGTGGCCAAAGCAGCGGCGCCGGCGACAGCCGAACCGCGCAGGAATTTTCTGCGGTTGATTGAATCTTTCATTTTTCCTCCCAAGGAATGTAATGCGGTTTACACTTCGAAAAGCGGTCCGCGAAACTTACCGGTGCTCAGATCTGAGCAGCTGCGCTGGATCGTCTGGCAATTTGACGAGCTCAAGAACGCAAGCAGAGATCCCGCCCACGTTCACTGTCGTGCGTAAACTTTTTGCAGACAAGTAAATTTTTTGGGTGGTTTGCGCATTTACTTGCGAAAAGTTCTTGTTTTTGGCTGACGCCGAAGAATGGGTGTGTTCATCGGGGAATAGCTGTGACTCCACCCGAATTTTCAGTTAAGCAATTGTTTTTAAATATTATTATGAAAAATAATTGAGCCTCAAGTCGAGGAAATAGGACGCTTTGAACTGAGTGAGCAAGGCTGTAGAAGCGCCGTCAAGAAGTGGTAAAATTATTTTGCCAATTCTTTTTTGACGCTCCCTTTTGATCATAGTGCGAATCGCAGGAAATTTCGTTCGACCTGCTAAAATTCGGGATATGGAAGTTGACGGGGCCTAAGAATTTGCGTGCGATTAGAACCGTTTTACCCCTGTCGATCATTCTTTGATGCGCGTTTCGAAGTGATGAATAACCCAAAGATTCCTGTCAAAAGCAACAGTCCTCCAGCAGGTAACGGAACCGGTGTCACTGAGACAGGATCGCCGAAATTACTCGTTCCAAATAGGCTGAGGTCGCCGTCGATGGCAGAAAAGACTGCGTTTTGCTCTGGACCACTGGTTTGGACGGAGCCAAAGCTTAACTGCAGCTTATCAGTGAGCTCATAGTACAAAACCGCAGCACCTGTTGCATCGTCTTCCGCGTAATTTGTACCGGGGCCGTCAAAACGGATACTGTCGCCCTGTTCAGTCGCTACGAGAGACTGCGGCGACGAACCTGTCGCATAAGACACCAATCCGTCTCCGCGTTGGGCCGTAAAGTATTCGGATTGAGAAGCTTCTCCGTCGACGTCGTAGATCGCGATTTCAAGACTAGAGAGCGTCAATGGATCAAGGAAGGTTCCTGCCAAATCACCCGTGCCGTCGAAAAATTCGAACATCATGTCCAAACCGTTTTCGGCGTCATTGATCCCGTTTCCGTAGTATAGGAACCCCAGATCATCCTGTGGGCCGCCCGAACGGTTGCGATAGTCTGGAATGAACCCAGAATCTCCAAAATAGTTTTGCGCATTTGGATCGTTAATGTCTGAAAAATGCGTATCGCCAATCAGAGTTGCTGTAACGCGTGCATCGACTGTCTGGCCGTTGTCGGTTGCCACATCTCGAAAGAGGATCGTGTTTGTCGGCGCAGTCGAACCAAGCAGGTTAAATCCCGTCGGTTGACCAATCATCTGATCGAAAGTCAAAGGAACGGCTTGCGCTGCAACTGGCAAGGTCGCAAGGCACACGCTTAAGGCAAGCGGTTGTGATATTGATCTTGAGGTTCCGAGAGGCAGCTGGATCAAGTTAACAAGTTTCATATGTAAAGCACTCTTATTCGTTTTGGCGCAATCGCTGTAAGACTTCGTACGATGCGTGGGCTCTAAGAGCGCGCTTCCACCTGGATAGGATTGACCTCTTTGGGGCTGGCCTCCTGAACGAAAGTATACTTGGTGGTCAATGGGATAGGGGCAGCGTACGTGTGCGTATCTTTGATCAAGCTGGAAATTTGAAATTGATCTTGCAACGGTACAGTCCTGCGCTGAGCCAATTTGAAGACATGAAATAAAAGTGGCTGCCCAACGAAATTTACGCGGGCAGCCGTCTGGAGGTCTTGGAGAGAGCAGTTGGAAAACGAAAGCATCAACGAAGCAAGCGAATGAACAAACAATTGCGATGTCGTGCCTGAAGTTTCGTATTTGAAAGCGAAAATTACGCGATCATAGGTCGTTAGTTGAGCCGCGCGTCAATCACAGTATTGCGCGCTGCTTGGACGCTTGAATCGGCGGACGGGGTGCATGCAAATCTAAAGTTAGCGTTTCCAAATTGGCTGGATTTGAGCAACAAAAAGCAGTCACAGTCTTCCATTTTGAAATCGATCCGTTCACCAACAGCAATCATTGTGCGTTGGTCGGCAAAGTTGATCTTTAAGCTGCCACCCGAGAGGCTGTTCACCCCTAACATCAGCTTCGGTTCGGACAACCAATAGGCGCGGTTGCTGTCCGAAATATTGATGTCTTTTGAGACGACGTACCCAACGTTGAGCTCTTGACGAATGTTCTGCAGGGCCTCTTCTTGGGCTTCAATTTCGTCTTTTGCAGCTTTCAAAAGTCGCGCATATTTTTGGTCAAGCGCGGTTTGGGCATCAGGACTTACTTGCCCAATATGGACACCGCCGACCTGCGATGTTTGCGAAAAGGGGTTAAGACCAACCAAACTAGCGACGGATACCGCTGTCACCGCACAAAGGAGCAAAGCGCAATTGATCGCTATCAACGTTTTTAAGGTGCTTGAGCGGCGGTGTGACATGTTCAACTCCATCATCAGTTACTTAGCTTCAACGTAAGTGTTTGATACCGGGACTGAACAATTACTTCTCCCAATCGTTAGGATGAAAATGTGCTATTTTGGTTTGCTTGATGACCTAAAGGATAGGTTTAAGGTTGCCGACCCTATCAAAACAGACGCGGGTTATTCAAACCCAGCGTCTTTGGCAATCAAAGCGGCCTGCGTGCGGTTTTTAGCGTTTAGCTTTTTGCACAAAGTCCGAACGTGCAATTTGATAGTGACCTCTTGCAGGCCCAATTCGCGTGCGATTTCTTTATTCGATCTACCGCGGCATAACCCGTTCAGAACCTGCTTTTCGCGTTGGCTCAATTTCTTGGAGAACACTGACTCTTCGGTGTCACCAGTGTCGGCCATGACGGAAGGCGGCACATAAGTTTCGCCGGCAATCATGAACCGCACAGCATGAACCATGGATCTAGCGCCCATCGTTTTTGGAAGGTATCCAATCGCGCCACAATCAACAGCTTCGCGCGCGATGCGGTTTGGGGCTGTGCCGCTCAGAATGGCAAAAGGTTGGCCCGGATAGGCTTTGATCGCGTCTGTCAATCCATCCAGTCCGTTCATTCCCGGCATGCTGAAATCCAGCAGCACCAAATCAAATGGACCTTTGTTGTCCAGCGCTTTCATTGCGGCGTCGTAGTCTTCTACCGCGACAACAGCGGCACGGCCTTCGGATTCGAGGTATGCGGATATCGTTTCGCGCACCATGCTATGATCGTCCGCTAATAATATGCGCATTGTTGTCGCTCGCTGAACATTTTTAACTGCTCTATCATGTACCCCACCCGCAAAGGTGGAACCAGCTGGCGTGAAATCTTTTTGTGTTAACGTGTTCATCTTACCAAACTCTACTATCCGCAGGTCCCTAGTTTTTTCAAAAGCTTAGTACCACGCCCCGTGAATTTGAGTTGTGCACTTATGCTCAATCGTCCCCTCCTTTTGTTCATCAAAACTATCCTAAAGTATAATCGATTAACCTTTTGCCCGTCCCAACCCACCCCAAGATATCAGTTAGAAAGTGCAAATCCTTACATCGCTTTTGGAGCATCATTCATGTTTGAAAACCTCGGCCGCGCAGTGATGGCAATTGCGCTGTCAATCAATGTTCCCGCCTTTGCAGATGGACCAGTATTGACCATCTCTGGCGTTGTCGCGCAGTCAAGTTCAGGAGATGAATGGACGTTTGATATGGTTGCGCTCATGGAGCTTCCTTCAGAGCGTATCCAAACGACGACCATTTGGACCAAAGGCGAGCAGAGCTTTGAAGGCGTGTCTCTGGCTACACTTCTGGAACATGTTGGTGCGACAGGCAGTACGATCCGGGCGGTGGCGCTTAACGACTATGCCATTTCAATCCCAGTAACAGACGCTATCCAGGGCGGCCCCATTGTGGCTTACTCAAACAACGGCGAGGAAATGTCGACCCGGGACAGAGGACCTTTGTGGATGATCTATCCATTTGATGATAACGAAGAGTACAAATCAGAAGAGTATTACTCTCGTAGTATCTGGCAACTGGAACGGCTCGTGGTCACTGCGGAAAAGTAGAACGAGGATGCCATCGTTACACCCAATAATACGCCAATGATGCGCAAAGCTCCTGTCCTCCTTTTTATGGCAGTGCTGATCTCAGGGCTCGTCTTCGTCGCCTATTTAGGTCGCACAGTGATTGGCCACTTGGATGACTTGTCGATAGCGCAGCATGACGACATCAATTGGAATATGTCTCAGCTTGAGATTGAAACACTAAACCTCGACAATGCAATTCACGATGCGATCCACGGCCATAGCGCGGACCTTTCGGAGTTTCGCAAACGCTATGATATCTTTTTCAGCCGCGTGCTCACGCTTTCGCAAAGCGCGTTTTACGATCTGTTTCTGAACGATCCAAACGCGCAGGCTGGGCTGGCGGCGACTGATGCGTTTCTCGAAACGAACACGCCAATTGTCGATGGTCCCGACACCGAATTGCGTAGCGCATTGCCTGATATGCAAAGACAGATCGAAGCGTTGCGCCCTCAGGTGAGGGCCTTGTCGCTGACCGGTATACAGATATTTGCCAAGGAAGACGTAAATCGACGCGCAAACTTTTCCCGGACACTGACGAAACTCGCAATCTCAGTCATTGGGTTGGTTGTTATCCTTTTGTTGGGGCTTGCGGTTCTGTTGAAACTACAACGCAAAGGCCTGCATGCTGCGCGCGAAAACCAAGTCGTCCGGTCCCGGTTTGAGGCCGCGATTTCCTCGTCGCTTGATGCCGTTTTGATTGTGGATGTCCAAGGCAGAATTGTTGAATTCAATGGCGCTGCGGAAAGCGTTTTTGGATATTCGCGAACAGAGGTTTTGGGCTGCGATATGGCCGAAATGATTGTGCCAGAACACCTGAGAGAGATGCACCGAAAAGGTATGGCGCGATTCCTTGAAACGGGTGAGCGGAAAGTCATTGGGGCAGGGCGAGTCCGCTTGGAAGGATTACGCAAGTCCGGCGAAGTTTTTCCGGCGGAACTGTCAATTTCGCTGTCAGAAGCCAATGGCAAGCGCGTCTTCGTGTCATATCTGCGCGATATCACCCGAGAATTGGAGGCCGAAGAAGAGTTGCGATCAGCGCGCGACAAAGCACAAGAGGGTGAGAAAGCGAAATCTGATCTTTTGACCGTCATGAGCCATGAGATGCGCACACCGCTCAATGGTATTCTGGGGTCCCTCGCTTTGCTTGATCAGGACAGTTTTGATGCACGCCAGCAACGGCATTTAAACTCGATTTCTGTCTCGGGCGAATTGTTGTTGTCACATGTCAATGACGTGCTTGACCTGTCCAGCCTTGGTACCGAGGCGAAGCCGCGTGAGAAAGTGACGTTCAACCTGCAAGACGTATTGCTGCAGATGGCTGATAGCTTAATGGCGAATGCGCAGGCGCGGGGAAATAATCTGACCGTTACGTCTCTTTCGGAAGGCTTGACGGGTGTCATCGGTTCCAAAAGGTCTTTGCAGCAATGTCTCATCAACCTCATTGGAAACGCCATCAAGTTTACGTCCGATGGCGAAGTCGCCATTGAAGTCGAGCGGTTGAACGAAAGCGATCTTGTGGAAATTCGTATTTCTGACACAGGGGTTGGGATTGCACCAGAAAACCTAGAGCGTATTTTTGATGAGTTTGTGACAATTGACACGGCCTATTCCCGACAAAATGCCGGGACGGGACTTGGCCTTGCCATTACAAAACGTTTGATCGAGGCGATGGAGGGCGAGATCGAAGCGGACAGTTTGCTTGGCGAAGGCAGCCTTTTCACGCTGCGCATCCAGTTACCAATTGGTGGGCCGCAGCGTTCTGAAAGCCCAAAAGCTCAGGATCGTGAATTGGGCAAAGTGCAATCTGGTCACCATGCGTTGGTTACTGACGACAATGAAATCAACCGTATGATCTTAAGTGAAATGCTTAGAAACGCTGGGTTGTCAGTAGAAGAGGCTGCGGATGGATTCGAGGCCATCAACTGGGTTTCCAAAAAGCGTTTCGATATTGCATTCTTGGACATTAGCATGCCCGGGATTGATGGAATCGAGACCTTGAAGCGTATACGTCAGTTAAACGTGGATTGGTGCAATTTGCCCGCAATCGCCGTCACTGCACATGCGGCGCGCAAAGATCACGAGGCAATCCGCGAAGCCCCATTCTCAGATATTCTGGTCAAACCCGTCAAATCAGAAGACATTCATGCGAAACTGCGATCCACATTAACAACAGAGATCGCCGATGCAGCGGCTTTGAAATTCGAATTAGCGAGTGGTGATTTTAAAGCTCAGTTTGGTGAGCAAAAATACCACGCTGCTTTGGCGGCTCTGAAATCGGATTTAAATGAGTTGCATGCGGAGCTGGAGACGCTGCCCAGATTGACTGACAAGGTTCGGCAACACGCTCATATGCTTAGCGGCACTGCCGCCGTCCTTGGTGAAAACGGGATACATTCCTGTTTGCAATCTATTGAACATTGCGATGCAGAAACATGGGATGTCGTAAAAATAGAATTCGCGCGAAGCCTCCAAGAATTATCGATACTCCCAAGCTAGGGTTTTTAAACGCCTTGTTTTCACTCGAAGCTATCTGGTTCATTTCAAGCGACTTTATTGGGCGAGTCTTCGTATGCTTAGTTTCTTGTCATGAATTGCGGGTTCACTTCTCCTTTGAAGCATCGCGGAAAAAAGGGATAGGTATCCGTGGCAAAGTAAGTATAGGAGCCGTTTACCATCCCGCCGTTGCATTCATCCAGCGTGCCGGTGCCGGCTTTATATTCAAAATCTTCTTCATAGGTGCCGTCAAAGGTCTGACCGGGTGGTGTCGGCCGCTTCCCGGATTTCAAGTGCCATGAAGACGTTGCAGAAGACGGGCTGTAACGTATTTCGAATCCGTCAGGTGCGCATCCGATCAGCGATCCATCTTGCGATGCAAGTAGATCGCTGGATACACCATGGTAATGGTAAAGCCCTGATCGATCCACATGAGCATTTTGAGCGTCCATGCCTAATTTTCTTGGGTTATGCATCGCTTGTTGTCGCCAGCCACTGGCTGGGTCTCGGCTTATGCCTCGTCGCCCGTTCGGATCGTAATACCCGGCGGTGTAAGGTCGGATCGGAATGCCCGTGACTGACACGCCAACGGTCATCAACCCGGTCGTCACGCTTTTGGTTAAATGAGGCTCAGAGGGAAAGCAAAAGGTTAGATTCTGTTCTTGAAAGGTGTTGGGGTTAGTCCGGTTGGGGAACTTTCCCATCGCATGGTTGGGCGCACCATTTGATATTAAGCAAGTCATATCTGACCGGATTTCTGTGCTGATCGAATTTTCATGCGCAAATGCACCGCATGTCGTGGTCATAAACAAAATCGCGGCATTCCGAAGGTAAGGCATATGTCTGTTCCTTTTATTTCCCTATCCTTTCAACGGAGGTTCCCGTCTTTTCCGTCGTAAAAAGAGGACAAGGCGGCAAGCAATTGCTGGCAACACGCGGTTCACGCCGCGTGTTTCTTGCCTGTTCTGGATGCAGAGTAGTTTTTGATTTTATCTCAAGGTCCAAGCGTTGGTGCGCGTCGGAAATCGAAATGCGCTAATCGATGCAAGCGCTCCAAAATATCGCGCAACTAAATCACTTTCCGTCATTTAGGCAGAAAACGTCGTTTGGCAGTGCGGTTAAGTTATTCAGGACGACACCGGTCTGCTGCCGGTGCCGCCAAAATTATCAATCAGGCGTATTCGCGTTGCGGAACATATCCCACGACACTCAACGCGGCGTCAGCAGCTTCGCGCCCTTTTTTCTTGAAATGACGGTGGAAAAAACCTGTATGTTCAGGGGTTTCTTGAAAATGATGCGGCGTTAAAGAAACCGACAACACAGGTACATCCGTTTTTAATCCAACATCCATCAGACCAGTTACCACAGCCTGCGCCACATATTCGTTTCGATAGATGCCACCATCCACAACAAATGCGGCAGCGGCGATCGCATCATATGTTCCGGTTTGCGCAAGGCGCTGCGCTTTGAGCGGCATTTCAAATGCGCCGGGAACGTCAAACACGTCGATCTCTGCATTGGGGCAGAGGGACGACAGTCTTTCTTTGAAGCCAACCAATGCCTGATCCACGATTTCGGCATTCCAATTTGCCTTGATGAAGGCGAACTTGAGGGATTTTGTCATTGCTCTTGATCCTTTCCAAATGACAGAATCCCAGAGCGTCACAAGACGAGCCGCTTGCACGACCGCCTCATTCTCTCCCATCCGGACTTTAACCGTCGGCCCCGGAATTCCACCGGATCTGCTGACCTTTCTCGAAAGAAAGCGCTCGCGGGCTATAACCGCCGGTGGGGAATTTCACCCCGCCCTGAGAACGTTCGAAAGAATACTGGGCCAAAAAGGCGAGTCAATATGCCAAATGAAGCTAACATGAACCAACCCCCAATTGGGTCATCATTTCGGTATGCAATCGCACCAGCTTAGCATCGAAAACGTCATATAAGTCGCCTCGGTTTCGTTTCATGAATGAAACGAGTATTGCATTCTGTTTCATGGAAGATGCGCGTTTTAACTGTTTTGCTGAGGTTCAGGTAAAACAGGAGTGAACAGCATGAAATTTCTAGACCATGACATTGAGCCCTTGGGCATGGGATGTTGGCCAATCGGAGGCGCGATGATGCGCGGCGAAGACACCTTTGGATACGCCAATGCGGACGATGCAGAATCCATTCGTACAATTCACGCGGCATTGGATTGCGGGATCACACTTTTTGACACAGCCGCAGCATACGGGGCCGGGCATGCCGAACGGTTGTTGTCAAAAGCTCTAAAGGGTCGTTCGGATGTTGTGATCGTCTCCAAGATCGGCATCGCAATTGATGAAGACACGAAACAGTTGTTGGGGCCGGAAATCTCACCGGATACTGTAATACCTGCAATCGAAAGATGTCTGTCCCGTCTTGGGCGGGAATGTGTGGACCAGATACTGCTTCACCAGAACGACCTCGCATTGCCTGCAGCCGAGGCCATATTTGATGAAATGGAAAAGGCCCGTTCGGCTGGAAAAATCCGATCCTATGGCTGGAGCACGGACTTTTCCAAGGCGGCAGCAGCCGTCGCACATCGACCGGGGTTCTCAGGTGTGGAACATGCAATGAATGTTCTGGTGGATGCACAACGCATGCAAGACGTCGTTCACAAAAATGGGCTGATAACGTTGATAAGGTCACCGCTGGCCATGGGGTTGCTGACCGGGAAATACGATCAAGACAAGCGGATGCAGCGCAATGACATTCGTGCAACGACCAACTTGATCGTCAAGTATTTCGAAAATGCCCGCGCGAACCCAGAATTTCTGTCCAAACTTGATACGATCCGCGATCTGTTGACGATGGATGGTCGAAGCCTGACCCAAGGGGCTTTGTGTTGGTTATGGGGCAAAAATGAAAACAACATTCCCATTCCGGGCGCGCGTACTGTCGAGCAGATCGAAGGCATTGCAGGGGCATTGGCGTTTGGCCCGCTACCTGCGCATGTCATGGCAGATATTGAAGGCCTGATTGAAAGACCAACCGATGATTTAGAGGATCGCGAGTTGTAAATTCGAATTCTTCGATAAGTTATGTCGTCAAATTGTTTAGGGCTCGTCTGGAATTGGGCCGGGTTTGACTTGTTGCCCGATCGCTTCTTGCGCAGCAGCGCTGGCCGCGTGTTTTGTTTCATCCGAAATGTTTTCGTCGCCAGCGATTTCCACTTTGACATTCCGTTCGGCCATGCGGATGCCGTTGGCTTCGAAAATATCGCGAACACCTTGATAG
This sequence comes from Paracoccaceae bacterium, assembly GCA_039975755.1. Taxonomy (GTDB): domain Bacteria; phylum Pseudomonadota; class Alphaproteobacteria; order Rhodobacterales; family Rhodobacteraceae; genus JABSSA01. The sequence continues at coordinate 39,015 of JBDWGM010000066.1, forward strand.
GCGTCGCGGCGCACAAGCCATTGTTCGCCCGGGCGGGTCATGAATTTGACACCGACAACCATGTTGAATTCTTCCATGCGCCGCACGCCTTGTGACTTTAGCGTTTGGATGATGCTGTCGCCATAATCCGGGTTCGCCTGAAGGTTTGCACCAACTTGTTTCACCAGTTTTTTGACCAGTTTCAGATCGGTTTCAAAGGGCACGCGGAATTCGAGCTTCATGATGACCCAATCACGCGAGTGGTTGGTCAATGACTTCAATTCTCCGAACGGCAATGTGTGCACTGCGCCGCGGTGGTGACGCAGCTGTAAGGAGCGGATCGAAATCTTTTCGACAGTGCCCCTTAGGTTTTCGATTTCAACGTATTCGCCAATCCGGAAGGCATCATCAACGAGGAAGAATATTCCTGAAACCACATCCTTAACCAAAGATTGCGCCCCAAAGCCGATGGCGATGCCCATCACACTGGCGCCAGCAAGGATCGGAGCGATGTTCACACCAGACGCCGCAAGGATCGACATGATCACTATGCTCAGCAGAGTGATCTGCAAGACGACGCGCAAAAGAGGTAGCAGCGTGGCCATCCGAGCCTCGGGACCGGGGGCGGTGCCATCTTCGGGTGGGGTATAAGCGGCCAGACGACGGTCAATCGCCGTGCGTCCCCAGGTCCACACAAGATCAGCGACCAACAAGGCGACGGCGCTGTCTAGCAGTACGGAAAACACTTGTTGGGCAAGGCTTGGTTGATCCGAGCGTTCGAAAATCCCGACATTCCAGACCACGGCCAAGCTAAGGCCGACGCACACAATCAATGCAAAGCGTGCGACCCGTACGGCGATTGGCCTATAAGCTTCGTAAGGTTCGATAACATCTTCTGCGGGCGCAATGTCGTCGTCTTCAACGTCGTCAGATATGTCCTTTACGTTTTCGTCTTCATCATTTGCCAAGTGGTTTTTCGGTGCATGTTTTATGTGGAATTCTTGCGTGGCGCGATTAAACGCACTGTTCACCCAAGCGGTCAGTAAATTCAGCGCAGGGTAAAGCAAACCCAACAATGCGACTGTCCAGACAAGTGGGATCAGTTCAAGCAACCACAGCACAAAGATCGCGATGTTTAGACCCGTTAGATAAGTCTGCCAATTGCGCCGTGCCTTTGCGGTGAGCGCGATGTCATAACGTTGAATGGTATTGAACATGATGGCGGTGCCAAACAACGCAATGACCAACAGCAATAGCGACGAAAGGACAGCGACGGCCAAAACTTCGGGCGGTCGCGCGCCGTCGGCGGTATTGGCGAACAGTTGATCAAAGAGATCCACAATTCCCACGCAGATCAGAAAAACAGCAACACTGCATGTCAGAACACGCCAGATCACCTTGGCCGTTGCGGAACTTACAGGAACCAGCCTGAGCTGTTCAACTCTTGGCGCAAGGAACAACAACAGCACCGTGCCAGTTGCGCGCGTGACGACGATCACGATGAGTGCGTTCAAGATTAGGGCGTTCAAAAGAGGCGGCCAAGACAGGGCGGAAAAAGCGCCAATCGAACCCAGTGCAAAAATAAACAGACCCAAAAACGCAAGGCTTGTTCGATACAGAGCTGCCTTGATGCGTTCTGCTGCTGAATAATATTTAGTGATCTCGAGGCGTTTTCGAACAGGGTTTGTGTATTGGCGTAACAACCATTCCAGACCAGCACCAAAGAACAAAAAGATCAGGATAAACGTGAGACTGCGCACTTGCATTGCAGCGGAAAGCTGTTCTCTCCAATGAACGCGGATCAGCTCGGGGACGTCTCCAATTCGGGACCAGGCAACGCCTAACGCTTGAACACGTTCACCCGTCGCTTGAACAACCGTTTCAAGTTGCGCTCGAACCGGTTGTTTTTCGGTTGGTTCGCTTGTCGTAATGTCCGCCGTTTGGGATTTTAGCCACTCTTGGATGCGGGAATCTGACAGCAGGCGGCTCAATTCCTGAAGATCATTTGCCGAAGGCTGCGAGTCCTGTGCGTGGCCGGAATGCGGGATGATCACTAGGCTGGCCATCGTCAGTAACCCAGCAAAGACTGTTGCAAATAACCGTTTCACACCTGCACCTCGGATGCGTCGATCAATGTGTCAGGTTCTTCGTCGTGGAATGTATAGTCGGGTGGGAAAATCGTTTCGACATCTATGTGCCCGCCGGCAGGCGCGAGTTGGCAAGCCAGGCGCGTTCCTTCTGGGAATCCTTTTGCGTGCAACGTTCTAAGTTCCAGATCGGTGGGCTCTGGCAAGGGGAAGTCGCTAGAAAGAATCCGAACAACACAGGTGCCACAGCGCCCACGCCCTTCGCAAAGACTTGCATGGGGTTCGTCATTTTGCCGCAATACGTCCAAAAGGCTGAGGCCAGAGCGACTGGTGGCCAGTTTCTTTTTGCCAAAAGTCAGGGTAAAGTTTTGCGATGGCTTTAATGCCAGCCGTATGAAACGAGCGATAAACGTCAGCGCGGCCAAGGCAATTGACCACCAAATAACCTGAGACGTTACAAAATTCACAAAATCCAAATCGAGGGTCGCAGGCTCATCTTTTGACGCCTCATATCCGGAACTGTAGTCGTTTTGCGCTTGTTGTCCGTATCCCGATGATTGGCCATAGCCAGCTGCAGGCCTGTCGACGGGTGGACTTGTGTACCCGTTGCCTTGTCCATACGTTTGGCCTTGGCTTGCCCCTCGATCTTGTTTGTATTCGGCGACATTGTTTGCAGTTTTGGTTTGTCCATAACTATTGGAACTTACATAGTTATCAGAGTCTTTTTTGTTTCCGTATGTTGCTTGCGAGGCCGTTGAAACTGCGGTTTTGGCCAGTGCAGAGCGTCCGGCTTCGGCATAGCCGAGCAGTGCAGTTATCGGTATTGCAACGACAACGGGGTAAATCCAAAACAACATATTTCGAGCGGATTCTTTTGACCGTAACCACGTAATCAAACCGGCGCATCCATGTATCCAAATGACGGTAATAAGACCCACTTGGATGAGACCTGTGGTCGGATCACTGACCCACATGGATTGAACAGTCAGTTCATAGTTTGGGTCCAGATTCGATTGTTGCAAAAAGTAGATGCTTATCGTGTGGGTGGCCATCATCGGCACGACGCACACAGCCGTAACAATTTGAACCAAGTCCTGCATGTTGGTGCGCAGGGTTGGGCGATTATAGATAGAAATCAAACCAAGGATAAAATGCGCAGCTAACGATAGGAAAAGCAGCAAAAAGACCGGTTTGGTCTCCCAAATCTCAGTCAAATAGGGGCGGGCGGCCTCCATCGCTTTGACTGAAATGATGCCAAGGCTTGCATTCAATAAATGGCTGGTCACAAAGGCCAAAAGAACAAGGCCGGTTGTGATGCGAAGAGAACGCGTGAATAAACCGACACGCCGTTTGGACGTAATCCCTGACAATTGCCACCCCTTTAGCCGCTTTCCAGCTGGCTCAGATCCCCACAACTTAGTCATGAACTAAGCTATACTGATTGTCACCATTCGGGCCGTATGACGCAAGTGTATGTTTTTGGAAACCAAGAGCGCGCGCGTGAACACTGCGATTTAACCAAAAACGGAAGATGATCATGCGGGGGCGGGCAATCCTCTGTTACATTTGGCTACAAACACAGGGCGCGCGTTTTTTAACGGATTGGGTATAAAGCATAAAATGTCTGACCAACCACATATCCTTGTCGTGGATGACCACGCAGAAATTCGCAAATCTGTAATGCGATACCTTGAACGCAATGGAATGCGAGCAACGGGCGCCGAGGATGCATTGGATATGGACGCGCGTTTGGCGCGTGGCACATTCGATTTGATCGTTCTTGATGTCATGATGCCCGGTGAGGACGGGTTGAGCGTTTGCAAAAGGTTGAGCGAAACACGGGATATGCCCATTTTGATGTTGACCGCGCTTGGCGATGAAGACGACCGGATAAAAGGGTTGGAAACCGGTGCAGATGACTATTTGCCTAAACCGTTCAATCCGCGTGAATTATTGGCACGAATTCATGCGATTTTACGCCGTTCTCGGCGGGTCCCCAGTTTGGATGATTTCGCCGGAAAGACACTGCGGTTCGCGCATCTTGCTTTGGATTACGACGCACGCTTGTTGACCGATGACCGCGGTGAATCTCAACAATTGACGTCTGGCGAGCTCAAGCTGTTGTCCATTTTGTTAGAACGTCCGCGCATGGTGTTGAACCGGGATGAATTGCTCGATCTGACGGCTGGGCGCACTGCTGGACCACTGGATCGGACAATTGACAATCAAATCAGCAGATTGCGTCGCAAGGTTGAGGTGGACGTGTTGCGCCCGCGATTGATTTCGACTGTGCGAAATGGTGGGTACAGTCTGGCCTGTGATGTCGAGGTGCTGTCGTGAACGTTCGAGGATGGGGGTTGCGCACTCAAATTGCGCTTCTTGTTTTGTCTATCCTGTGTGTTGCTCAGGCGATTAGTCTTTGGTTGTTTGTTGATGAACGAACTATGGCGGTTCAGGCCGCAATCGCCGCCGAAGCCGCGGGACGGGCGGCAAATGTTGCGCGTTTCATCGAAGAAGCGCCAGCCGATTTACACAGCGAAATTATCCGTGCGGCGTCTTCGCCTTTGGTGCGCTTTGACCTTGCTGAGGTGCCCGGTGTTACGTCCGAGCATCACGACAGTGGTGGAGCAGTCGAGGCGCGTGTGCGCGCGCTTCTCGAAGAGAGCTTTAGCAGGGACATAAGGGTTTATGTCCATGCGACTGAACAAATCATACACCCTTTTGCCAACCTTCCTCCGGAACGGGCTGATCTGCAGGGAAAGTTGATGGAAGGTACGATTGCCGCTTTGGAAATGGAAATCTCAGTCGGGCTTGCTGGGGGGCGGTGGTTGAATATCGGGACGCATTTCGAACGCCCCCCCATTCAATGGCCTTGGGCATCGACAGCATCCTTTATTTTGTCGGCGGCACTGCTTTTGACTGTCAGTTTCTGGTTCTTGTTGACCCGTTTGACGGGGCCATTAAATACCTTGGCCGCCGCGTCTGATCGTCTTGGTCGCGGCGCAGCCGAAGGGGCACTGGATGTTGTCGGCCCAAAAGAAGTGCGCGACCTGACCAACGCCTTTAATACGATGCAGGACAGGTTGACGCGTTTCGTTGCGGATCGAACCCAGATGTTGGCCGCCTTGGCCCACGATCTCCGTTCGCCTTTAACGGCAATGCGCGTTCATTCAGACATGGTGGACGATCCGGAAATCGCGGATAGCTTGGCAATTTCGCTTCAGGAAATGACAGATATGGTCGAAGCCACCTTGGATTACGCGCGTGGCGTCGGTCGTGACGAAGAGAGCATCCAAATCGATGTAGCGGATTTGTTTACGCACTTGAATTTGGCTGAGTTGACCGTTGATGAAAGCCCATCCTTGCACTTGACGGTGAAGTTTTCCGCCATGCGCCGCGCTATTCGCAATTTGGTAGACAACGCCATTCGGTATGGCGGAAACGCAAAAGTCAACTGGCGCGAATTGGAAGACACTGTTGAAATTCTAATTGAGGATGATGGACCGGGCATTCCGGAGGATCAGATCGAACAAGTGTTCGCGCCTTACGTGCGCCTCGAAACGTCGCGTTCGCAGAAAACCGGTGGACATGGATTGGGCCTATCCATTGCGCGAAGTATTATTCTTGCACATGGCGGCAATGTAGAATTGGCAAATTGTGTACAAGGAGGGTTGCGCGCAACCATCTGTTTGCCAAAGGACACACAAACGGATGCAAGGGGACAGCAATCGACGCAAAACCCTATACCAAAAAGGGTTATTGCGGCATGAAGACACAAGAAATCACGAATAGTCGCAGGCAAGCGCATTAAAACTGGGGGAATAGTATGGACAGACGATCATTTTTGGAAAAAGGCGCGATTTTGATAGGGGCAGGGGCTGCAGCGCCTGCATTTTCTCAAGGTGTTGGTTTTGACGATTCAATTCAGCCATCCAATTTGCCAGAGGATTTTTTACCGCGTGAAGTTCGCATTCGAAACGACTTTGGTCCGAACGAAATTCATGTCGACCCACGCCAATACGCTTTGTATTGGACGCTCCCTAAAAAGAAAGCGATCCGATACACTGTCGGTATAGGCCGCCCGGGCCTGTATGAATCCGGCGAGTTTTTCATTGGTGCCAAGAAAATCTGGCCCAGTTGGACACCGACGCCCAGCATGATCGACCGGCAGCCCGAACTGTATAAACGGCACGAAAATGGAATGCCGGGTGGCCCTAATAACCCGCTTGGCGCACGCGCACTTTATCTGTTTCAACCCGGCCGAGGCGATACATTCTTGCGCATCCACGGGACGAACCGGCCAGACACAATCGGACAACGTGTGTCTAACGGCTGCGCGCGGTTGGTGAATGAACAGATTATCGATCTGTATGATCGGGTGCCTCAAAATACACGTGTGGTTCTGTACCCTATTCCAGCCTAATCGTGACGTCTGCTTCAGCTAGGTTTACCTATCCCGGCGCTGTATTTTTGTGCCGGGATTGAGGCCTATGTCGTGTGTCGTCAAATCGATTGAATTTGTTCGTTGTTGCAGGTTTTGCGGCGGGCCTGATGAAATCAATCACGCTCAGTTTCGGTGGGTTGACGCATTCGGGTAAAACTATTTTTAAAAATCTAAAGATAACATCTTGAGATTCCAGTGACTGGAAGCTTTATCAGAGGGGATAAAGCTATTTCGGGTGCTGTCAGTGAACAAATCAAATTCGGTGTCTCTGTCTGTCCAAGGCATGAACTGCGCGTCCTGTGTCGGGCGGGTGGATCGCGCGTTGTCAGATGTCCCGGGTCTAAGCGATGTTTCGGTCAATCTGGCCACGGAAACCGCAACGATGTCGGTTGATGGACCGTCTCGCATCCTTGACGCATCTCAGGCGTTGAATGATCTGGGATACCCTGCCAGAGAATCCAGCGCCGTTTTGGCGGTGTCTTCAATGTCGTGCGCGTCCTGTGTGGGCCGTGTCGATACCGCACTTGGCAAAATTCCCGGTGTGCTGGATGTTTCAGTCAACCTTGCTTCGGAAACGGCGACAGTCACGTTTTTGAACGGATCATTGGACCCGGCTGACTTAATCAGAGAAAGCGCAAATGCTGGTTATCCAGCAACCATCGCGCAAGCTGATCAAAATTCGGACCGAGTTGCCCGGCAAGCGCAAGATGCACGGGACCAAGGACGGCGTGCCCTGATTGCGGCGATTTTGACAGCCCCTGTTTTTGTTATGGAAATGGGCGCGCATGTGTTTCCTGCAGTTCATATGTGGATCGCGCATTCGATCGGCATACAAAACGCTTGGGTTATTCAATTTATCCTGACGTCGATTGTCTTGTTTGGACCGGGGCGTCAGTTTTTTGTGAAAGGTGTGCCAGCACTGCTGAAACGCGCGCCTGATATGAACAGTCTTGTCGCTCTTGGGGCTGGTGCGGCCTGGAGCTTCTCTGTCGTGGCGACCTTTTTGCCATCCGTGTTCCCCGAAATTTCGCGGGCTGTCTATTTCGAGGCCGCCGCCGTTATTGTTGTGCTGATCCTTGTGGGCCGATGGCTTGAGGCCGGGGCCAAAGGGCGTACAGGCGCTGCGATACAGGCGCTTATCGGACTGCAAGCACGCCAAGCCCGTGTCCTGCGGGATGGGCAGATGGTCGACACGGCTATCGAAGATTTAGTCGTCGATGACATCGTCGTCATTCGCCCCGGTGAACGTATACCTCTTGATGGTTTGATCACTGAGGGGCGTAGCAATGTCGATGAAAGCATGATCACCGGCGAACCCGTTCCTGTCGCCAAGGCCATTGGCGACCCCGTCACAGGCGGCACAGTCAATGGTACAGGCAGCTTGTCCGTGCGTGCCTTGCGCGTTGGCAATGATACAACTCTTGCCCAGATCATTCGCATGGTCGAAGATGCACAAGCCGCCAAGTTGCCGATGCAAGATTTGGTAAATAAAATTACCATGTGGTTCGTGCCCGCCGTGTTGGCACTGGCCGGCATTACGTTTCTGATTTGGCTGGTTTTCGGCGCTGCACCTGTGGTGGCATTTGCGTTGATTGCTGCAGTGTCCGTGCTGATCATCGCATGCCCATGCGCCATGGGATTGGCGACACCTACGTCGATTATGGTTGGAACCGGGCGCGCGGCTGAAATGGGTGTGCTGTTTCGAAAAGGTGATGCACTGCAAACGCTTAGCGAAGTTGACGTTATCGCGTTTGATAAGACCGGAACCCTGACCGAAGGCAAACCGGTTCTGACTGATCTTATGGTCACCAACGGACAAGAGCGCGCCGAAATACTGCGCCTTGTTGCGTCGGTTGAGGCGCAATCGGAACACCCAATCGCCAGTGCAATTGTTCAGGTCGCGAAAGAAGAAAAGATCACCTTAGCATCCGTTTCGAATTTTCAGGCCGTTCCCGGTTTTGGGGCCCAAGCAGAAATCGACGGAAAGCTGATCCGTGTCGGCGCAGATCGATTTATGGAGCAGGCAGGGATCGATACATCGTCTTTGGTGGCTGATGAACGCTCCTTGGCGCAACAAGGGCGCACTGCGCTTTATGCATCAGTCGATTCAGGTTTGGTTGCTGTTCTTGCCGTTTCCGATCCTTTGAAATCGTCCAGTGCATTTGTCATGCAGGCTTTGCAACAGCAGGGGATCGAAATTGCCATGATCACCGGCGATAAACCCGAATCTGCGCATACAGTGGCCAAAACCGTTGGGATTGATCATGTCATTGCGGGTGTGTTGCCTGACGGCAAAATGCAAGCGCTAGAGTCTTTGCGTGCAGGTGGCCGCAAGGTCGGGTTTGTCGGCGACGGGATAAACGATGCGCCAGCCTTGGCCAGTGCGGATGTCGGTGTTGCCATCGGTACGGGAACGGATGTCGCAATCGAAAGCGCAGATGTTATTTTGATGTCTGGCGACTTGCGTGGAGTAGTCAATGCTGTGGCCATTTCCGGGGCGACAATGCGCAACATTCGACAAAACCTGATCTGGGCGTTCGCATATAATGCCGCTTTGATCCCCGTAGCTGCCGGAGCGTTGTATCCAGCATTTGGAATACTTCTGTCGCCGATGTTTGCAGCCGGTGCGATGGCCTTGTCATCCGTTTCGGTTCTGACCAATGCCCTGCGGTTGCGTAAATTCCGCCCTGCTTTGGATGAGGCGACACAACACCTTTGATTAACAGGAGTAGGTCATGAATATCGGCGAAGTCGCATCGCGATCTGGATTGCCACCAAAGACTATCCGGTATTACGAAGACATTGGCCTGATCAATCCGATGCGCGGAGAAAATGGATATCGTGCATTCCGCGAAGAAGATTTGCACAAGCTGACTTTTCTAGGCCGCTCGCGGATGTTGGGGTTTTCCATCGAAGATTGCCGCACGTTATTGGCGTTGTATGAAGACCGGAACCGAGAAAGCGCTCAGGTGAAATCTGTGGCCGAAGGACATTTGCGCCAGATCGACGATAAGATAGCCCAATTACAATCACTGCGCGGGACTTTGGCGCATTTGGTTCAATGCTGTCAGGGAGATGACCGACCCGATTGTCCAATCTTGGAAGACCTGTCGGGACGACCAGCGGAATAGGTGATCTTTCAACTGCATAGGTTGCGTGTCTGAGAATTGAAGCGTTGACCTCAATCTCTTTTTGTCATGCGGTCGTGCAAACGCTGTTCCAACCTTCTTCGCGTTCCATGGCGACGATCTCTTCAATCCTTTTGTCGCTGACTTTCCCCAGAATGACCGTACGGCCAATCACAAGAGCAGGCGTGCCAAACAATCCAAACACACGGGATACCGCAGCCGTGTCTTCAAGTTCTCGCAAAACTGCAGGGCTTTGCATGTCTTCGCGCAATTGTCGTTCGTCCACGCCCAGATCGTTTGAAAGCCGTGTCAGATACGAAAATGTAGGTGCAAAGGGCGTATTCATCAGGTGGGCATGAAAGGCGACGTAAGCACCTTGGCGTTTTGCGGCCAACGCTGCTTTTGCCGCCAAGACCGAATTCTCGCCCAGTAGTGGTAATTCATGCCAGGTTACAGAAACATCCGCTGATTTTGACATTTCGGATAAACGTTCAGTTTGAATGCGGCAGTAAGGGCAATAGTAATCCGAAAACGAAGCCATTGGCACAACATTTTCCGCTTGGTCCGTTCCGGAAAATAAAGGGGTGCACAGATCAGCGGCCACGCGGTCGTCAGCGCGCTGTAACGCGGCACGTTTTTCAGGCGTGTTGTCTGCATCTAACCCTATGAATGGATCGAAATTTGCAATCGTGCTTTCACCCGCAACATACCGTCGAAATCCGCGCGGGCTTTCCATTGCTTCCAATGTCAGCGTTTCCCCTCGCAAATTGGGTAGATAGCGTAAGCCTGCATAGGCGGCACCAATAGCACCCAGCGTAAGCAGTGTGCTGCGTTTTTTCTGATCCATAGGCATATAGTTACGTCATGTCCGGGCGAATTCAATTCTGCGGACGTCTAATGTGCCGAGTCGTGCGCGGTCAACTTTACATACGGATACAATGTCCGGCACAGATGGCGAGACCGGGAATTCCTTGGATTAGAGCGGATTATTCTGCGTCGATCCAAGATCCCCTTCTGCGTAGGAATGGCGACCTTTCACAAAAGGCGGCTTGTTTGGGAAGGGTTTGCGTCGATAACCATATTTCTTAGGGCACGACTTCAACAATTCTATCCGCATGCTCGAACGCTTCAGCACGAGGCGAGTCCTAATCAATTGAGGCGCGTCCTTTGATAGACAAAGCAGAGCCTGTTTCGAAATCGGGAATGAACACCTGAACGCGTCCGTAGAATTCGATATTTCCGAGCGTATAAAAGTCCGTTGCCGTCATCCGGCCTTTCAGCGGTGTGTGTCGGCAGTGTGCGACGCGTGATTTGTGGGTCCCCGACCTAGAAGCGGGAACATTCGATATTGTGTTAGAAGACAATGAACCCGCGCCCTTACCAATCCATTTGGTACATGTGGAAGGGCGCCGCGCTGCAGCCAAAGTGCGATCCTTCATAGAGTTTGCAAAACTCCGCCTGCGTGAGAATTCAGCTTTGAATTAGGGCGTAAAAATCGAACCGGGCCTCGCGCGTGATGACCCAAGTTGAAGAATGCCTTGTCGAGCAGGGCAAAACATTTCTAACCTAGGATATGCAGACCGCGCGATTTGCGCTTAGTTCACGAGGCCCTATGCACGATCCAGCCTTTTCAGCACCCGGTCGATTTTGGCGCGGCAACTTGCACACCCATTCCAATCGTTCAGACGGTGTAATTGCGCCGCAAGATGTGTGTCGCCGATATAAGGCGGAAGGGTATGATTTTATCGCACTGACGGACCATTTCGTTGGAGCATATGAGTATCCAATTGTTGATACGCGCCCTTTTCGCGATGATGAATTTACGACCATATTGGGTGCTGAATTGCATTCAGGGGCGATGGAAAACGGTGAAATCTGGCACATTCTAGCTGTTGGATTACCCGACGATTTTGCACCGTCGCATTCGCCCGCTTTTTTGCCAGTCGAGGATCAAGAGACAGGCCCGGAAATCGCACAACGCGCGCGCGCCGCTGGCGCGTTTGTGGCCGTTGCTCATCCGGAATGGGGTGGGCTATCCCTTGCAGACGCGCGCAGTATTAGCGCCGCGCATGCTGTCGAGATTTACAATCACGGATGCCACATCGCGGCAGATCGGGGCGAAGGGTTCTGGCATTTAGATCGGCTTTTGGAGGAAGGTCGCCGCCTGACCATATGCGCGACCGACGATGCGCATTTTTATGAACCTGACCACTTTGGGGGCTGGACGATGGTCAAGGCAAAAGAAAACACGCCAGAGGCATTATTGGCCGCCTTAAAGGCAGGGCATTCATACGCCTCAACGGGCCCGGAAATTCGCGATGTGATTTGGGGGCGGGACACAGCCACCATTCGAACAAGCGCATGTGCAACGGTGATCGTGCAGGGAAATGGATCGGCGGCAGTGGCCGTCCATGGTGAAAGCATGACCACATGCGAAGTGCCTTTGCAGCGATTTGAGAACAGCGATTGGATGCGCGCGACAGTCATTGACCGCGCGGGACATAGGGCATGGATCAATCCAGTTTGGAGAGTTTGATCCCATGACGTTTTGGGTGATCCAAGCGGTCATCTGGAGCGATGGGACGCGTGAGCGGTTCAACAAACTATTGCCGCGAAAAACATCTTAGATAGTATCGCGAATAAGTCGCTTAGAGAGGTTTACCGATGGTCCTGAAAACGATGCATACTGTGCCACAAAAGATGTCCTATGATGTCGTTATTGTCGGCGGTGCAATTATGGGGTCATCGACAGCATGGTTCTTGACAGAGAACCCGGATTTTGACGGTTCGGTCTTGGTCGTGGAGCGCGACCCAAGCTATGAAAAATGCTCCACAGCGCATACAAATTCCTGCATGCGCCAACAATATTCGACCGAGCTGAATGTGCGTATTTCGCAATTCGCAGCTGATTTCGTAAAGAACATCCGCAGCTATATGGGCGATGATGAACGCGTACCCAATCTGTCCATCCGGTCCTTTGGCTATATGTATCTGGCTGACACCGAAAAATTTGCTGACGTATTGCGCGAAAATCAAAAAGTGCAAAATGCAGCTGGGGCGGCCACGCAATTGATGACCGCAGATGAGATTTTGAAGACCTATCCGTTCTACAATGTTGACGACATCGTGCTTGGCTCGATCAACCTTGTCGATGAAGGGTACTGGGATGGGGCGGCTGTCTTTGACTGGTGGAAGAGACAAGCGCGCGAACGCGGGGTGGAGTATATATCCAACGAAGTGATCGCCATGACCAAGAATGCGGCGGGAACACGGGTCGAGAGCGTCACATTGAAGTCGGGCGAAGTGATCGCTTGTGGGACCGTATTGAACGCCTCTGGCCCGCGCGCAGCACGTACCGCTCAGATGGCCGGCATCAACGCTCCGGTTGAGCCGCGCAAACGGTATTCTTGGGTGTTCAAAGCAGAGAAGCCCTTGGATCGCGATCTTCCCCTGACGATTGACCCATCGGGCGTGCATGTGCGCGAAAACGGCGGGGGTACCTATCAGTGCGGGGGGCATACTGACTACGATCCCGCAGTTGATTTTGACGATTTCGCCATGGATCATTCGATTTGGCAAGATCACATATGGCCAATACTCGCGACCAGAATCCCGCAGTTCGAGGCCATCAAAGTGCAAAGCGAATGGGCCGGTCATTATTCGATGAACACGCTGGATCACAACGCTATTGTTGGTCCTCATCCTGAGGTCGAAAACTTCCACTTCCTGAATGGCTTTTCTGGCCACGGATTGCAGCAATCACCTGCGATGGGACGCGGTACTGCTGAATGGCTGACTTACGGCGAATATCGCACATTGGATCTGTCACCGTTCCAATTCGAACGCATAACGAAGGAACAACCGATACTTGAGAAGGCCATTATTTGATCTATGCTTAAATTGTTGATGGCTTAGTTTGATAAGGCGCACATCTGAGCCTGATACGCTTTGAGGCGAAAGACATGCCGGAGCTCAGTTTGACTAATGCTACGCGATGGACAAATGTTGGATATGCGGCACTGATGCAAAGAGGTTGCGCTATCTTGATTAGTTTTCCCATCTCTCAATTGTTTTCCGCGATATGTCACTGATATTCATAATTGGTCCGCCTGCGGTCGGAAAGATGACTGTCGGCCAAGAACTCGCTGAGCGTACGGGCTTCAAGCTTTTCCACAATCATGTCGCGATAGAAATGGTTGTTCCCTATTTTAGCTATGGCAGTCCAAAAGGGCGCGGTCTTGTGAACCAGATCAGGCGTGCGTTCTTTGATGCGTTCGCTGCGGATAAGGGGAACGGTTACATCGTTACCTTCGTTTGGGCCTTCGAAGAGCCGGGGGAACGCGAATATCTTGAAGGGATTTCCGAACAGTTTCAGGCTGCCGACCATGACGTATTTTGGGTCGAACTTGAGGCGACGTTCGAAGAACGCCTGGTGCGAAACCGCAGCGAGAACAGATTGGCCTGCAAGCCGACCAAGCGGGATATCGACTGGTCAGACGGACACATTCGTGAGGTCGAAGAAAAGCATCGGTTTAATTCAATAGAGGGCGAGATCGCGTACGAAAACTACCTGCGGATTGAAAATTCGAACCGTTCTGCATCGGAAGTTGCCAAACAGATTTGCGCGTTCTTTGATCTGGATGGCAAAAGGGCGTCCTAACCGTCTGCTTGTCCGGCAGCGCAGAACCAACCATTCATTGAGAAATGGCTAAGGTCCGTTGTGCCCGTTCTGTGTCGGTTTCGACTGCCTCGCATGATGGGAACTGGCGCTTGCCTATGTTGGCTTAAGCGACTGTCTGCGCAAAGAAAAGTTCACGATCTTTGATCAATTCCATCACGTTTAAAATACCATTCATCTTTGCATCGATTTGAACACGAAGTCCGTATTTCGGCCTTCTTTGAAACACGTGCCAGCCTGAAACCCTTGGTCATCTGTTCAAGGTCAAGAAACACATACAGGCACAAAGCCTCTTTGGGTCGGAGGAACGTCCGGTTGAAAGATATCTCAGAAGAAAACAACGCTGATACTGGCAAGACTTACGGGGACGAATTGGCCCCTGGCACGTCGCTTTGCCATGGTCAGTACACGATTAAAAAGTACATCAATTCAGGTGGGTTTGGCGTAACCTATCTGACATCTGACAGCCTTGAGCGCAAAGTTGTCATCAAAGAGTGCTTTCCAAATGCAATGTGCTGCCGTGCGGGCGAAATCGTGCGATTGCGGTCACGGTCATATGTGCAGGATTTCGAGCAAGTCGTTGAATTGTTCGAAAAAGAAGCACGAGCTTTGGCGCAATTGCAGCATCCCAACATTGTTGGCGTGCATCAGATATTCAAGGACAATGGCACGGCTTATATGGCCTTGGATTTTGTTGACGGTCTTGATCTTCTCGATGTGTTGGAAACCCAACCAGAGCTGTTAAAACCCGATGATATCAAACGCCTTTTGCTCAAGTTGTTGGAAGCACTGAGTTACGTACATTCTAACGGAATTCTGCATCGTGACATATCGCCTGACAACATCCTGTTAGATCAATCTTTTGAACCCGTTTTGATTGACTTTGGCGCCGCGCGTGCAAGTGCGACGCGGGCCAGCCGCATCTTGTCGCGGGTCCACACAGTTAAGGACGGGTACTCACCTCAGGAATTCTACTTTGCGGGCAGTGAGCAGTCTGCATCCAGCGATCTTTACGCTTTGGCTGCCACTTTTTACCATTTGATTACTGGCGCACCTCCGACAAATAGCAATGTGCGCTTGGGGTCCGTTGCGGAAAACGCGCCTGATCCATACGAACCATTGCGGGGACGCTTTCCGGCCTATGATTCAAGGTTCTTGGGTTCCATCGACCAGTGCTTGAACCTGTTTGCAAAGGACCGGATCGCAAGTGCTGCGATTTGGCGTGACGAAATTGATGATGCGCGCCGGTACGAAGTGCATCGCGCCAAAATCGAAAGCGATGACGACATTGATGCAAAGATTGCGCGGATGGTTGAACAAAATCGACGCGCTCTCGCGGAAGAGGCAAAGACGCCTACGGTCGTCGAACCGGAGCTGACAAGCCCACAGGTAGAAGATCCTAAGACGGCGGCTGAACGTAAATACTGGGCGATGCTCAGAGAAGATTTGTCTGATTTTTACGACGCTGTCGAAGAACAAGATTCTGACATCGAAGATGCCGTTGAAGTCGAAACGCAGGATGCAACCGAACAGGGTGTGAAACCTGTGTCAGCCGTAGTTCCAAAACGGCCGCAAAATCCTACGCCGATCGACGAGGCATTGCTGAACAATAAGTTCCTCCGAGAACCGAACTTGGACGGTTTTAAAAACACCTCAGGCATACCGAATGTTCACCAGCGTCGAAAGTCGCTGGCGTCGCTGTTGCCTTGGTCCGGTCGCGGCAAAATCGATGCTGAGCAGAATCAAACATAGAAAATTGGGTGAAACATGAGAATGATCAAAGACATAGTTGTACGCAGACGCCCATCCAGCGATCCTGTTCCACAAAACGATGAAGAACTGGATCAAATCCAAGCCGCGTTAAATGCGGTCAAGCCTGAACCGCCATTGGTCGAAACTGTAGCTGACACAGATGACGTCCCGAGCAACGGATTCAAGGATCTCGACCTTGCGCGTGCAGTAAATGCACGGAATTTTGTCCCGAAACACGAAGTAACCCCGTGTCGGGACCAACCCAATTGGAACAAGCCGGAAATTGAAAAGAACGTTGAGCATGGCGTAGGCCCCAAACAAAAAAGAGTTACGTCAACGCCCAAAATTTGGGACGTAAAGCCCGAGGCCATTCTGCCGCCACCAATCGCATCGGCCTCGCAAGCAGCGCAGCAAATGTCACATGGATATAATGCAGTTGAGCGGCAGACAGAAAATCAGCAGCCAGCGCCACATATTCAGCGTCGTGTGTCTTCGGAACGTGTCAAAACGCGCCTATTGGGATTTCATGCGGACAAAGAAAACGCGGATCTGTTTGCGGCTGCGGTCACTAAGGCCGACGGCAATGAACCGCGTTTTCCAATTGGTTGGTTGGTCATCACAGAAGGTCCGGGCCTTGGCGCGTCGTTCACTCTGACGTCGGGCCTGTCAACGATTGGCCGGGATATGAACCAAAGCGTTTCATTGGATTTCGGCGACACAAGCATTTCGCGGGAGCGGCATGTTTCGATTGCCTATGACGATGAAGAAAATCGAGTCTATGTGGGGCACGGTGGAAAATCGAACATCGTTCGGCACAATAGCAAACCGTTGTTGACGACCGAAGAACTCTCCCATGGCGATACAATAAAAATCGGCAAAACTCAGTTGAGTTTTGTGGCTTTCTGCACGCCAGATTTTTCGTGGAAGGGGATAGAGGCGGAACAATTGGGCGGAACGCGAGATGAGTAGGTTGATTGCAGATGCGGTCACTGCAGTCGATGTCGGGCGGCGCAGTCGTCAAGAAGACGCCGTTGTGGCCGATTTTTCGCAAGGGTCAGAGATGGGGTTGGCTGTTCTATCCGATGGGATGGGCGGACATCATGACGGAGATTTGGCCAGCCGTATTCTCGTCACTGAGATGTTCGGGGAATTGTTTTTCTCCGGCGCGCGTCCAGAGGCAATGATGAAAGACGCCAAAAACACATTTCGAGAAGCCCTAGACATTACCAATAAGAGGCTGAAAAGGCATTCCAAATCCGGGAATATCAGCGGTGATACTGGCGGGACGTTGGTTTCAATCGCCGTCATCGGGCAGCAATTACGCTGGATTTCTGTTGGTGACAGCCCGCTTTATTTGTTGCGCGACGGAAATCTGCATCGGCTGAATGAAAATCACTCAATGGCGCCGCAAATTGACTTGATGGTGCGTCGTGGCATCATGGATGCGGAAACCGCCCGTAATCATCCTCAACGCAGCTGTCTAACCTCGGCCATCACAGGCGGAGAAATTGCCCGTATCGATTGCCCAGACACGGGCCTGACTTTGATGCAGGACGACATTGTTATTTTGGCAAGCGACGGCATCAACGTTCTGTCCGATGGGCATATTCGGGAGATCACTGAAAGATGTCAGCACAAAAACAGCGACTGCATTGCAGACGAATTGATGAAAGCCGTGCGTCTTTTGGATGTTCCCGATCAGGATAACATTTCATTGGTGGTGGTCAAAATGAACGCGGAACAGGCGTCCGAACAAACTGCGCCTGAAGTGGAAAGAGAGGATTTTGCACATGTAGCGCACGGGCCGCGTCAAAAGCTCCCATTTCTTGCCCGCCTGTTTTCCAAACAGACTTCATCCGAGGTGCGATCATGAATTTTAGGTCTGCGGAAAAGCTGGAAATTCTGGACCGTTTACAAGGTGTATCGAGTGCACCTGATTTGCCAGCCAAGGCTGCTGCAAGTTGTCTTTCTTTGCTTGAGAAGCTGCAGCAACCAGTGCGCATTGGCCTGTTCGGATTGCCCGATGTTGGAAAGCAACGCGTGATAAATGTGTTGTTGCAAGAACCGGTGTTGGATCAAGATCTGACTTTGCCCACGTTGAATGTGTCATTTGGAGCCAAAGCCCAAACTCTGGTCACCCTTCAAGACGGCGCAGCGATCGCCGCCGAAGGTTACCCAAGCCAAGACATTGCACAGTTTGCACCTATGTTTTTGCAAGTGAGCGGGCCGTTAACTCACATAGAAGGGCGCGAATACCTGCTTATCGCTGCTGATCCGTCTTTGGAAGATATGACCGCCGCATTTGGTTGGGCTGCGATGCGCGTGGATGTGGCTGTGTTTTGCACTCAGGCTTGGACGCCTTTTGAACAGCAGATTTGGCGCGCAGCACCGGAAGCGTTACGCAATCACGCGATATTGGTTGTTACCGGGGCAGAAGATGACACCGCCTCACAACAATTAAACGTCACACCAGAGGATGGGTTCGAAACGATTTTCAAAGAGCGCTCAGAAACATTGCCGACGTTTGGAAGTCTGTGTCAATTTGGCGGGCTAACACGTCATTTACAAAAGACCATTGCAGAAGCGTTGACCGAGGATATTCACGCGGCGCAACTCTTCCTTCACCGTTACGGTGATCGTTATTGCGCATGTGCAAATACAATCAGGCACGTTGACCATGCCCCCGAAATTGATCAAATACCCGATGTGCCCGTTGCAGCGCCGAACCCGGAAACAGATCCATCGCGGGGGCTTTGGGGCGTTTCGACAGAGTTGTCGCAAATACGCCCTCAAAAGGTGGCTCCACCAGAAGACGCTGTGATCGCGTTATCAAAATTGTTCCAATTCCTAAGGCGGTCTGCGGAAGGATTGCGGCAACAATTCCCTGCACCGCGCCTTTCTCAGTGTGATGCAGAACATCACCTAAGTGCGCTTGATGAAATTTTCGATCAACTTGCGGAATGTGCCACTGAACAAGACCTGTTCGAAGAACATTGGCCCGATCTTTGTGAAACGATTCACGATGCACGTGATCTTGCGCTTTTGATGCGTGTCGAAGGTGGGTTGGATCAGGTACGCGACGCGGCGATGCTGCTTTTGCAGATCCGACAAGACGTGGAATTCAGGCTGGCCGCGTAACCCGCGGGCCCCACATTGATTTCGATGAAATTAAAAAAAACGAAAAAGAGGCAAAGAAAATGAACAATGAAGTCACTCCAGATGGTGGTCCGAACCATCAAAATTTGCCTAAACTTTCGTCCGCTTTTCAAAGCTTGTCACCTTTAGCAGAGCGCCTCGCCGCCCGAGATGAGCAGCTGTCCGACATCTGTCGATCTTATGACAAGAGCATCGTGAGCGCGGCCAAAAAATTGCGCCGACAACTGAGTGAATTCGAGCCCAATATTACGATGATCGGACAGGTTAAATCAGGCAAGACAACTTTGATAAACGCGCTGGCTGGGTGGCAAGATTTGTTACCAGCGGACGTAAATCCTTGGACGTCTGTGGTGACTTCGGTCCATATGCAGCCGGATATGAAAGAAGACGAAC
Organism: Paracoccaceae bacterium; assembly: GCA_039975755.1. GTDB lineage: Bacteria > Pseudomonadota > Alphaproteobacteria > Rhodobacterales > Rhodobacteraceae > JABSSA01. Next base: position 58,632 of record JBDWGM010000066.1, read on the forward strand.
GTCGCTCGTCGTTCAAATTTTTTAGCAATGAAGAATGGGATCAACTGATCCGAAAAGGGGGGCGGGTAGGCGAAATTGCGTGCCGTGCAGGGGCTGAAGAAGAGCTGGAGAAAGTCAGACGCCAGCTTGACGAAATGCGTGAAAAATCACGTAAACGTCTGGGGCGACGTTTTCAAATGCTGTTGGGGCAATCGCATGACTACGATTGCTTTGATGAAGCTTTGATCCAGCGATATGTATGCTTGGGGGATGATTTCTGGGAAGAATTTGACGGTAGCCCAGATCAGGGACGATTTGCCGACATTACCAAATCTGCTGACTTGTGGTTCTCAAAACCCGACCTGCCGATGAAACTGTGTTTTCAGGACACTCCTGGGGTCAATGATACTTTCATGATCCGCGAGCAGATCACAATAAACACATTAAGAAACAGTCGTTTGTGCGTCATGGTTTTGACCGCTCAACAGGCTCTTTCCTCTATTGATCTTGGTTTGATACGCCTCATTTCCAACGTTAGATCCCGCGACATCATTATTTTTGTCAGCCGGATTGATGAATTGGATGATCCAGCACGCGAGGTACCGGAAATTCGCAAGAGCATTCGCGATACATTGCGCAAGTTTCATGGCCCTGTCGAAGCAGAGATCGTTTTTGGCAGTGGATATTGGGCAAGTCATGCAGTGGCTGGCACATGTGATCAGCTTGGTGAGGGCAGCGCAGAGGCTTTGTTGTCTTGGGCTGAGTCCGAATTGGACGCTGGGTTGGCAGACAAATCCCCACATGAAACGATTTGGACCTTGTCAGGTTTGCCCGCATTGGGCCGCGCTATTTCAGAACGGATCGAAACGGGAATCGGTGCAAAGCTGGAACAAAATATAGACACGGCGATCAGCAATTTGAACACCAGCCTTGTGGCTTACACGTCTGTGGCCGATATTAAATCTGGGGCAGAAAACGGATGCGTATTGTCCTCTGTTGAGATTGCTCGCGAATTCGAAACCATCGAAAAACAAGCCTTTGCAAAGCTTGATACCAAGTTATCGCAAACAGAAAATACGTTTTTGACTCGCATAGAAAATGCACGCCAGACGTTCTTAACCCGTGCGACGTCTTCGTTGATCAAACACCTGAACAGCTTTGGTGATGGCGAAGTCTGGGAGTATGACCCGTCGGGTCTTCGGATTCTTTTGCGGTCAGCGTATCAAGTGTTCGTTAGAGGGGCGTCCAAAGCGGGCCAAGATGTTTTTGAAACGGCGGCTGATGAAATCAGTGCGTTATATCAATCGGCGTTCGAATTGCAGGGGCAAAACCCTCGCATTGCGCCACCGCCACTGCCAGTCGCACTTCCACCGATTGCCTTAGGGCAAACCATCGCGCTCGATCTCAGAGGAAGCTGGTGGACCCGGTTCTGGAGGCAGCGGCGTGGATATGAGGCGTTCTCTGACGATTTCACAAAGCTACTCCACGAAGAAACGGTGCCCATCGTTGCGACTTTGCGCGAACAAAATGCGGAAGCGTATTCAGATGCTATGTGCAGTGCTTTGCGCGAATTTATTGCGGAACAACACGAGATCGTTTCCGGTTTGGTAATCGATCAAACGCATACATCACATGTAACTTCACACCTAAAAAAGCCTGCGATCAATCACCCATCAGTGGCGCGTACAACAACTTTTCTGAGGACTACAGGATGACGAATGAAAGTGAAACAAACGGAAGACCGAAAAAGCCAGTCATTGCTTTGATGGGCGAATTCAGTGCCGGAAAAAGTACGCTTGCCAATCTACTGCTCGATCAAGACGCGTCTCCGGTTCAGGTTACGGCAACCCAATTGCCACCTGTTTGGTATTCACACGGAGCGCCGAAGGCTGAACGCGTATGCCAATCCGGAATGCGTGAACCTTTGCCATTGAAAGACTGGAGCCAAGTTCAACCAGATAACACAGAGATGGTATCCGTGACATCAGAAGCGGATTTTCTGGAGGCTTGCGATCTAATTGATATGCCTGGAACATCCGACCCGAACATGGCTCCAGATATTTGGGAACGTTTTTTGCCAAAAGTGGATTGTGTAATTTGGTGTACACCTGCCAACCAAGCATGGCGACAATCTGAGACGGCACTTTGGGAAATGGTCCCGCCAAAGCTTTGGGATAACAGTCTGTTATTATTGACCCGTATGGACAAGATGCTGACGGACAGGGATCGATCCCGCGTCTTGTTACGGGTTAAACGCGAGGCAGATGCCTTGTTTCGCGACATATTGCCCATCGCTTTGCGAGACGCAATTGCGGCATGGGACGATGAAGAAGCCATGCAGAAGTCCGGTGCGCCCCAATTGTTGAGTAGGATCGGAGACGTATTGGAAAGTTTGGACAAACATCCGTTGCCAACATTCAAACCCATTCAAGAACGGCGCCAGCCTGCAGAAGACGTCTCCGTTTCCAATGCAGATGCTGTCACGAACACTGATCAAGAATCGCGAATAAAGATCGTGCCACGTCGATTTGTCCGAGACCCAAACAAGAGTTTACGCTCAAGACCTGAGCCGAGGGCGCATTGAGAGTAGGCTTGATAAAAAGATATTAACCGGGATGTGATCATCAGGCAGTAGGGAAGGGCTGCCTCATGGAAAACGTTGACCTCGCCGAATATCGATCGCGTTTCGCGTCTTGCGAACTCGTCATGCTTGTCGACATCTCAACTTTGACAGTTTTAGGGTCAGACAGTGCGATCAAAACGGGACAAGAGCATCTTGATGCACTGTGTGCCACAGCCAAGGGGATTTTCGACTTGGCACAAGACGAGCAAATCAGAACTGCAGTGTTGTCCAAGCCGACAGGGCGCCAGGTATTTGTCCGCGCTGGTTTCGCAGTGTCTGAGGTCATCTGCGGAATCTTTGAACCGAGAGCAGACATCAGTGAAGCGATTATTGATGCGCAAAAAATGTTAAGCGCAACGAATTCTGTTTCGTTGGAGGTTTGACATGGCTTCCTATCCATTGCCCAAAACAACAAATTCAATACTCGCGCAAGCAGCCGCATCGGGGGTTTTTGATCGCCGGGTGATGCATTCGGATGGTCGCGAAGAGACGTTGACCTACGTGTTGCAATGTATCGATTCCACCGTCATGGCTAGGCATTTGACGTTAACCATAGACGACAAACACTCTTTCAGCTTTGTTGCCGCTGCCCGCAATTTGAAATGTGTGACAGACGCGTCAATTGCGACTTTTAGCGACCTTATCAATGTGCCTTTCAAATCCAGCGAAACAGGGAATTTGGAACGTCTATGTGAAATGCTGACGACGTTTTCTGAACGGGGAGGGGTGGTCAGGATCCAGACCAAAGCGTTAGACGACACAATTGATCCTGCGCAAACGGGTTTTACTGCCCGACAACTTGCAGATTGTCTGAATGTGTTTCCAGAACAGGATTTGGTTTTTGACAAAAACGCCAAGTTCGAACGCCTTCTAGTTGATGCGCGAGACTACATTCTGGCTGTTCGACGAACAGATGAAGATTGGCAGGTGCTTCACGAGGGGTTGGAAGGTTTGGGACCAATTACATATTCTGCGGATGAACTTGTTCGTAATCCCAACCGCTTGAGCAAGATCATGAAGAGTGAAGACAGCTTGTTTTTGGGGGTGAATGACGACGCGGACTTGGCGATTGGAATTTTTTTGCTGGAAAACGGACCGGCGGCATTATTGGTTTCCAGCGACGCGACGACCTCACTGGCCGAGATTTGGTCCAGTTGATCATTGTTTTGGGTGTGTTCACGCCTGTTGCCTTAACGGAGTACCCTGCAACATTGGTTCGCGCATCCTAAACCGCATCCGATTTTACACGCACTCAGGCCGCCAAATAAGTGTCGCGAATGTCGGGCTTCGCGTTCAATTCATCCAATGTGCCATAAAACACCTGAGCACCACTTTCGATGATGACTGCCAGATCAGCGACTGCTTGGGCAAAATGCAGGTTTTGTTCCGAAAGCAAAACGGTCAGGCCATCTGATTTCAGTTGCGTAATGACGCGGGCCATTTGTTCGACGATCACGGGCGCCACGCCTTCGCTTGGTTCGTCAAGCAAGACCAAAGATGGATTTCCCATCAATGTCCGTGCGATCGTCAGCATTTGTTGTTCACCGCCAGAGAGCGCCTTGCCGCGATTGTTGCGACGTTCAGCGAGATTGGGAAACAGATCAAACAACATCTCTTCTGTCCAGGTCACCGCCCCATCGCGCGGAGGCTGTTGCCCGACAAGTAGATTTTCGGTGACCGTAAGATCGGTAAAGATACGCCGTTCTTCGGGCACATACCCAATGCCCAACTTCGCGATGTGATGAGGTTGAAGACGCGTGATAGGTTCACCATGAAACGATATTTGACCCGATGCAGGTGACACAAGCTGCATGATCGATTTGATCGTTGTCGTCTTGCCAGCGCCATTACGACCCAACAGTGCGACAACCTTCCCTTGGGGTACCTCAAAGCTCAGGTCGCGCAGCACATGCGCCTTACCATAGAAACTATTGATCCGATCCACTTCAAGCATCTGCATGCTCCTCTGATCCGAATACGGTCCCGCCGCCCAAATAGACCTCTTGAACCAATGGATTGCTCCGAATGTCCTCGGCTGTTCCTTCGGCAATCAAAGCACCGCGGTTCAAGACTATAATCCTATGCGCATGCGCAAAAACGACGTCCATGTCGTGTTCGGTAAACAAAACACTGACGCCGCGATCGCGAACGATGTCTGCGGTAAGCTGCATCAAGGCGACGCGTTCCTTTGGCGCCATGCCGGCCGTTGGTTCATCCATCAGCAACAGTTTTGGATCGTGGGCGAGGGCGATGGACAGTTCCATACGTTTTAGATCCCCATAGGCCAACACAGCGCAATGCCGGTCGGCTTGTTCGGCCATCCCAACCATATCAAGCAAGCTCATAGCCTCATCGCGATATTGACGGGTCGCGTAGGGCAGAAAGCGAAAAATCTCGCCGTGATGTGACAACAGGGCCATTTGAACGTTTTCAATGACTGTCATCGACGAGTAGGTCGCCGTGATCTGAAACGTGCGCCCGACACCGCGGCGCCAGACTTGGCGCGGCGAAAGGCCTGTTATGCGTTGACCTTCCAGAAATACGCTGCCCGATGTTGGTGGAAGCTGACCCATCAACATATTGAAACACGTGCTTTTGCCGGCACCATTTGGCCCGATAAGCGCCAGCAACTCACCCTTTTGCAGGGACATCGAAACATCGTTTACAGCGACGATTCCGCCAAAGGCTTTGGTCAGACCCTTCGTTTCTAAAACAACCGTCATACGCTGCCCTCTGATTTGATTAGGCCGATGCGTTCGCCGCCTTTGCGCAAGGATCCGACAATGCCGTTTGGTGCGATGATCACAACGAAAATGATCAATAGACCCATGACGAGACGCCAATATTCAAAGCGTGTCAGGATATCTTCGATACCTTTGAAGAACCCTGCACCGACGACACCGCCAGCAAGCGTTTTTACCCCACCCAGAAAGACGACAATCAAGGCATCAAAGCTGCGCGCGATTTCCATTTCATTCGGGAAGACACTGCCTTTGGAAAATACGAACAATGCGCCCGCAAGCCCGCCCATCATCCCGGCAAACCCAAAAGCCAACAATTGAACTTTGCGCGTGTTGATCCCAGTGGCTTCGGCCTGACGCTGACTGTCACGCGCAGCGCGCAATGCATATCCAAAGGGCGAATGGGCCACATGGCGCAGAACCACGATGCCCCCAACGGACATAACTAACGTAAAATAGAAAAAGACAGTTGTGTCCTTTAACCATTCAGCAGGCCAAATATTGACGAGACCATCGTCTCCACCCGTTACATCGCCCCATTGGAAAACAAGGCTCCATAACAGCTGCGCGAACGCCAATGTGAGCATCGCAAAATACACACCTGTGAGACGCAGACAGACCCAACCAATCGCAAGCGCTGCCAATCCAGCTCCCAGTGGGGCCAGCAAAAAGGCAAGCTCCATAGGCGTGTTGGCATGCGTGACAAGCAAGGCTGCAACATACGCGCCGCCGCCATAGTAGGCTGCATGACCAAAGCTGACGAGCCCACCAAGCCCAAGCAAGAAGTGCAGGCTTGCCGCAAATAGACAGAAGATCAAAACATCTGTGATCAAAACTTGGGCAAAGGACGAGCTGTAAAGCGGCAGCAAAGCCAGAAGGACAAGCCCGGCCATAACGATCATTCGCACTGAAGAAGACGCAGGTGAAATAGGGCGTTCCGGGTCACCGACTTGTCCGTGTTCGCCTGCCACTTCTTCGCGGCCAAATAGGCCGTAGGGGCGGATCATCAGGACAATGATCATGACGACGAACATCAAAACCAATGTGGATTGAGGAAGGTAGGTGACACCAAAAACGTTAAGAATGGAAATGATAATGGCTGCTAGGTACGCACCGGGCAACGATCCCATTCCGCCAATCACGACGACGACGAAAACAGGCGCAAGGATGTGGAAATCCATCAACAGATCGGCCCCGCCTTTGGGCAATTGTAACGCGCCGCCCAAACCTGCAAGGGCGGATCCCAAAGCGAATACGCCGGTGAACAACCAAGCCTGATTGACACCCAACGCGCCCACCATCTCGCGATCTTGCGTCGCGGCGCGGACAAGCACACCAATCCGCGTTTGCGTGATCAGATACCAAAGCCCAAGTGCCACAAAGGGCGTGATCGCCAACAACGCGATGTCATATTTGGGAATGGGTTCGCCCATGACCCGAAACACGCCGCGCAATCCGGGTGCGCGCGGGCCCAGCAAATCTTCGGGTCCCCAAATCAGCAGGGTCAGATCTTGGATGACAAGGATCACACCAAATGTCGCGACCAACTGAAACAACTCGGGTGCGCGGTAAACGGGCCGTAAAACTAGCATCTCGATGGCAACACCGATGATACCGACGGCGATACCTGCAAGCAATATCGAACCCCAGAACCCGAAACCGCCGGGCAACACTTGCATCAGGGAATACCCGACGTAAGCGCCCAGCATGTACAGGCTGCCATGGGCAAAGTTTACAATGCGCGTCACACCAAAGATCAGGGATAAACCGCAGGCCACAAGAAAAAGAGAACTTGCGTTGGCCAGTCCTGTTAGGATCTGCGCAACAAAGAATTCCATGTCGTGATCACTCGTCGATATGAGAAAAAGGGAAGGGCCTTGTCCGACATAGACAAAGCCCTGTCCGCATTATTTGGATGGGCGCAATTTCGAGACTTCTTCGTCTGACGGAAGGTAATCTGCACCGTTCTTATAGTCCCAATCGACCATGATACCCTTGCCATCCTTAAGGGTCGTCGTTCCTACATACGCGCCTGCTGTAGATTGGTGGTCGTTGGCCCGATAGGTGATTTCACCCATTGGCGTATCAACCTGAAGCCCTTCAAAAGCGGCGCGAATGGCCTCGGTTTCGGTTGAACCTGCCTTGCTCAACGCTGCGGCAATGGATTGAACCGTCATATAGCCAACCAGCGATCCAATGCGTGGGTAATCATCGTATCGCGCCTGATAAGCCTTGACAAAGTCGCCTGCAGCACCGTCGTTCAGATCATACCAGGGGTATCCCGTGACGGTCCATCCTTCGGGCGCTTCGTCGCCCAATGGGTCAAGGTATTCAGGTTCACCCGACAACAGGCCATAGACTTTGCGCCCATCAAACAATCCACGATCCGTGCCTTCGCGCACGAACTTGGCCAAGTCGGGTCCAAAGGTGACGTTGTAGATGGCATCCGGCTTTGCCCGTTCCAAGGCCTGCACTTCGGCACCGGCGTCAATTTTGAAAACCCCGGGCCATTGTTCAGCGACAAATTCAGCATCAGGTTTCAGGCGCAGAAGGTTCTTTTTGAACGCCGCGACAGCGTCTTTGCCATAGGCATAATTAGGCGCAATGGTTGCGAATTTTGTCGCGTCCGTTTTGGACGCCGCTTCGGCAAGCATTGCAGCCTGCATGAATGTCGAAGCGCGCAAACGGAATGTATAGTCGTTCCCAGCTGCCCAAACGAGGGAATCTGCCAGCGGTTCAGACGCCAGATACACATAACCCTTTTCACCTGCATAGGAGGAGATCGCCAGACCGACATTCGACAAAATTGTACCGGTCAGCATGACGGCACCATCGCGTGTCATGAGCTCTTCGGCGATTTTGACGGCTTCGCCCGGTTCGCCTTGGTCGTCACGAAAAATGAACTCTAAAGGTTTACCAAGCACGCCGCCTGCTGCGTTGACTTCTTCGACGGCCAACTCAATGCCAAGCTTATAGGGCCCTGCGAAAGCAGCGAGGCGTTTGTAGTGGTTGATTTCACCAATCTTGATCGTGTCCTGCGCAAACGCGGTCAGGGGGGCGGCTGCTAGAGCTACAGCTGCGACAATCCCTTTCAAGAATGTATTTCGTTGCATGTATTTTCCTCTCTGTTGGCCGGCCGGACTGTTGGTCAGTCGTGTTGAATAAAGACCGGGCCGACCGGATCGCCCAAATCTTCTGTAGTTTCCGCAGCGATCATGTCTCGGATACGTTTTCGATAAACGATTGGACCTTTGTCGATTGCGATCCGAATGGGACGCCGGGTTTGTGGGCGCATCTCTTCTTCATGGATGGCTTCCAATATCGCTTTGTCTTCATCAAACGCGATTTGGAACATCGCGTCCATCTGATCGGATGCGGCGTCGTCTCCAATGGCGGTATTGCGCAGATGCATCCAATGATCGATTGTGTAATCTTCACGAACTGGCGTCACGAAATGCAATGCAAATATGCGCACGCCTTGGTCTCGATCTTCTTCTGCGCATTGCGCAGCGGTATCGATGCTACCGAAATCGATCACGGCAGTGGATGGCAAATGCAGATCGTAATAATGCCAGCGATCAACATGCCCGCTGAAACCACCGAACTTCTGGAAAAATCCGATGGGAGGCGCATTTCTGATCCAACGCCATGCACGAATGACAGCTCCGCTGGTTGAGACATGTACAGGCACGTTTTCAGATGCAGCGTTTCCCAATGTGGTCGGGTGGACAAAACTGACATGAGCTGGATCAACAAGGTTTTCCGCCACGTTCAAATAATGCGCTTTGATGTGCAGTTGCCCGCCATGATGAGCATGCCATGAACTATCCGAAAACTCGGGGATATCAAAGACTTTGGATCGATCAGCGCGTTCAGGGTCACCCATCCAGATCCAGACGATACCGTGGCGTTCTTCGATGGGGTAAGCGTTCACAAACGCGCTTTTGGGTGTGTTGTCCTGACCGGGCACACGGACACATGTGCCAGTGCCATCAAATGTCATCCCGTGATAACCGCATTGAATTGTATCGTCGATACGTTTGCCTTTTGACAATGGCAACAATCGATGCGGGCACCGATCCTCAAGAGCGATGACTTTATCGTCTGACGTCCGATACATCACCAATCGTTGCCCGGTGATTTCGAGCGCACGCAATTCGTCCCCGAAATCCTTTGACCACCCAGCCACATACCACGCGTTGCGCACAAAGCTCACGTTGATCGTCCCCCACGTCCGCATTTGTTCATTTCTGAATTGAGACGCATGAAGCGACTGCGAGTCAATGATTTTCTTGTTTGCATGCAAATGATTTGTTGAATCGCTTCTTTCGGTGTTAAATCAATCCTCGTAACTGTGGTTGAAGTGGCAAATCCGATTACTTTTGTCCTTTAGCCCAACGAAAATTCGAGCGATCCATTGGATCCGGTTGAGAACTGCTCAGCGACACTTTGCGGGCGCTGCCCATGTTCAAATCTTCGACACGTTGAATTTCGTCAGTGTATCCACCCAACATGCCATAATCTTCGACACGCATCGTGAATTCGATCGGAGCCACCAAGGCAGGTGTTGGGACGTATCCAAATGACCCGGGCGGCATTTCGAGCACGTCAACCATCACCGTAATCCCGCCGCCGGGCCAAACAAACACCTCGGCCCCGCCACAGGACACATAAGTCAGCGAGTCTTTGACAGATCGGGTCAGGCGCACAGGGTTTTCTGTTACACCTGCGCGCAAACTGCCACCGGCCCCACCCATAAACAGAACGGAGCATACGGATGGTTCGCAGTTTTCTGCGATCAAGTCAGCAGAGGCTTTCAATAGTGCTGGAATAGGTTGGGATTTCGGCTCGAGGTCTTCATCTAGTTCGAAATATGCGAATTGTTCTCCGGTTGTTGAAACCATCAATATCCGTAATCCGGGGCGCGCAATCTTGGGCTTGAATTCACCCAAAATAGTCAACGGATCTTCGATATCTGTCCCGCCCCAGCCGGTGCCGGGTTCGGCGACTTGAAAATACCGCCCCGGCGTCGATCTGCGCCCGTTTATACGAATGCCCGTTGCTGGGATGTCCAGTTGTTTGCCAGCTTCGTGTTCGGACAACACGCCGGTGATATGGTCATCAACGACAACAACTTCGTCAACATGCCCCAGCCATTGTTTTGCGAACATTCCAATCGCCGCAGAGCCGCATCCCACGCGCATTAGCTTTTCGCGCAAGCCGTTAATAATCGGCGCTTCACCCGCTTGAACGATGACAGATGTCGCATGATCGTCTTCGCCAATCACCATTTCGACGGCTTCGCAATTGCACAATCTCAGCAAAGCATCACACGTGACGCGGCCTTCTGCTTTGCTGCCGCCCGTCAAATGTTCAACGCCCCCCAAAGACAGCATTTTTGACCCGTATTCAGACGTCATAACGTGACCAATGGCTTCGCCGTCAACGCGTACAACGTCGCGTTCGTGGCCGATATGTCGGTCTGTATCGATTTTGACCTTCACGCCGCAGTACGAAAATATACCTTCGGTCACGACAGTGACCATATCAACGCCGGCCACATCCTGACTGACGATAAAGGGGGCGGGTTTGTAATCTGGATAGGTGGTGCCAGCGCCAACGGCGGTCACAAATGGGCGGTTGCCTTGGACAATGTCTCCATCCCAGTCTTCCGCTTTGCCATCGGACAAAAATGGCACCAGCTTGTGCTGTGTCGTTTCAACAATCGTCAAGGGGTCAAGGCGCACAAGATCGCCGTCATGGTTTGCATAGCGATCGCAAGCGCCTGATTTGCCTTCAGCGATAAAGCACATCACGGGACAAGCGTCACAACGGATCTTAGCAGGTTTTGTGGCCGTATCAGCCATTTTGATGTTCCTTCAGAATGGCTTGGAGACGGGCAGGGGTTGCGGGCACTTGTGTCACCCGCACCCCGGTCGCATGTTTAATCGCGTTCAATATGGCGGGGGCGGTTGGAATAAGCGCGTGTTCCCCCAATCCTTTGGCCCCAAAAGGTCCGTGTGGATCAGGGATTTCGACGATCAGCGTTTCAACTGGGGGGACATCGCCAATCGTGGGGATCAAGTAATCATGCAGGTTTTCGGTGCGCCCGGGTAAAAACTCTTCCATCAACGCCATACCCAATCCTTGAGCGACGCCGCCTTCGACCTGACCTTCGACCAAATTTGGATTGATCGCGTGGCCGACATCATGGGCTGCAATCACTTTGATTGCTTTGGTTGTCCCAAGCTGCATGTCGACTTCGACAATTGCCAAATGTGCAGCATAGCCAAATTGCGCATAAGGGTCGCCCTGGCCGTCCTCATCAAGAGCGCGCGTTGGTGGATCATAAGATTCTTCAGCACTTATGACATACCCTTCCGGATTGGCTTGCAACCCGTCGAGCTTGATTTCATGGCTCTGCGCGCCATCCAAAACGCGAATGACGGCGTTTTCAAAAAGGATGGAGGATGTTTCGGCTGCATTGACCCGTTGCAGAATATCTGCACGCAGGGCGAGGGCTGATAAGCGCGCGGCATTGCCCGATACAAAAGTCTGGCGCGATGCAGATGTTTTGCCCGCATCAGGCGTCGCGTCTGTATCTGCGCCGATCAAAGTGACTTGGCCGATCGGTACACCCAACGCTTGGGCAAAGATTTGAGCAATCACGGTGTTTGACCCTTGGCCAATATCCACAGCACCCTGATGCAACACCAAAGTTCCGTCTGGGCGTATGCCGCATTTGATCGTTGATGGGTTCGGCAGAGACGTATTCCCACATCCATACCATCCACTGGCCACGCCAACCCCGCGTCGCACTACGTTGTTTTTAGCGTTGAAGCCATCCACGTCAGCACGCGCCAAATCCCAAGCAGGCTTTAAGGCCTGAAGACACGCTTTTATACCGACGCCGCTTTCAAACACTTGTCCGGTGATTGTTGAGACTCCGTCAGTCAACGCATTGCGCAAACGCAATTCAAGAGGATCAATATCAAGGCGAAGCGCTAATTCGTCCAGTTCGCCTTCCAGCGCAATGGCAGATTGCGGAACACCAAACCCACGGAATGCCCCGGATGGAGCGCAGTGTGTATGCACCGCCTTGGCTTCGGCGCGATAATTCGGAACGTAATACGGCCCCGACGCATGCACAGGCACCCTGTTGGCGACGGTTGGGCCCCAACTTGCATAAGCACCGGTGTTGAACGTGCCTTGGAAATTGACCCCTTGCAGGATGCCGTCAGCATTGGCGCCGATCGTCAAAGTGATGTCAGCGGGATGGCGTTTTGTCGTCGATTGCATTGACTCGATGCGTGAATACGTCATGCGCACGGGACGACCAGTTTTAAGGGCGGCTAGGGCCAAATACGGTTGCGTAGACAAATCCAATTTTGATCCAAACCCGCCGCCAACACCTGTTGGCACAATGCGAATTTGATCGGGCGCCATTTCAAGGATTTCGACAAGCGCTTCGAGATTCATGACGGGGCCCTGGGTGCATGTATGCACTTCGACACGGCCATCAACAATCTGAGCAAACCCAGCTTCGGGTTCGATATAGGCGTGTTCGACAAACGATGTCGTATAGGTCCCGTTTACCGCGATTTCGGCAGCATCGATGGCTTCTTCAGGTGTGCCACGCGTCACAAATCCGGTGCACATCACGTTGCCGGGGCGTTCATCGTGTAACTGGGCAGCTTGGGGTGACACTGCATCATCAGGTGTGAGTGCGGCTGCAAGGGGGTGCCAATCGATGGGAAACGTCGCTTCATCTAGCGTATCAATTGCTGTTGCGTTACCGACAATCGCTGCGACGGATTCGCCCTTAAATCTGCATGTGTGTTCGGCAAAAACGGGTTGGTCCGCAAAGTCCGGAATGACGCCAAAGCAGTTTTTGCCAGGAATGTCCTTTGCAGTCACAACCGTGACGATACCCGGGTTGGCGTCGATCCAACGCTGCGTATTACCTAAGGTGAATTCGGCATGATGATGAGGGGATCGAATGATGCGAAGAACCAGCGCGTCTTGCGGCGCAACATCGTCACCAAAGCGTTCAGTTCCCGTAACCTTGGGCATCCCATCCAGACGCGCAATTGCAGACCTGGAATGACCTTGGCCTTGGGGTTGATCTACTTTTGCGGTTGGATCGCAAAGAGCGGCAAGGATTTTGCGGTATCCTGTGCAGCGGCAAAGCACGCCGCCCAATGCATCCATCGCGTCGTTTTCTGACGGCTTTGGGTTGGCTCGCAGGAGGGCAACAGATGAGACCATCATCCCGGGCGTACAAATCCCACATTGCGCTGCGCCATGTGCCAAAAAGTTTTGTGCAAGGTCCGTGGCAATCGGATCTGAAGATACAAGCCCGCTTAGGGTTTCAACAACCTTGCCATCCGCTTGATGGGTTGGGGTCAAGCAGGCACAAACCGGAGCGCCGTCCATCAATACAGTGCAAGCGCCACAATCCCCCGCGTCGCACCCGACCTTCACATCACGCGTATCCAAACGTTCCCTTAATGTTGATGACAAACGTTCACCGGGCAGCGGATGAACGTGGGCGGGTTGGCCATTCAATTGGAAGCGCACACTGGTTTTCGAAACTCGTTTATCCATGCTGCACCGCATCTTTGATCGCGCGTTGAATCTGGGTGGATACGATGCCCAATCGATATGCGGCGTCGCCTCGAATGTCTGAAATAGGGGCCAACGGTTCCAAATGGTCAGCTGTGATGCAGACGTTGTCTGGCCGGTGTCCAAGAAGATCATGTTCAAGGTCGCGCAACCGTTGCGCAACTGCCGAACATGCACCGACAGCAATGCGGGCGACATCCACATGGCCTTGATCGTCCAATCCAATCACGACAGCAGTCATGGCGATGGAAATCACCAGATACCGCCGGGCTCCTAATTTTTGGAACGCACCGATCGATTGTTCGGGGGGCGTTGGAATGCGAAGGCCGGTGACAATTTCACCAGGTTGCAATGTGGTGCGGCGAACGCCTGTGATGAACTGGTGAAGCGGCTCAAGACGATCGCCGCCTTGGCTTGCGATCCTGACCTCTGCGTCCAATGTCAGCAGTGGCGGCATTCCATCTGCGGCGGGTGATGCGTTGCAGATATTGCCCACAACAGTACCTGCGTTTTGAATCTGAATGCTGCCAACGTCCCGACCAGCGGCTTGCAAGCCAAGGAATGCATTTGGTAATTTTGCATTGACCAATTTTGTCCACGTAACACCCGCGCCAATTTCAAGGTGAGTTTCGGTCAAATTGAGCCTTTGCAATTGGTCAAGCCGAGATAGGTCAAGGATGTTTTGTGTGAGCGGGGCCCGACCGCGCACAGGGAAAAAATCCGTACCACCTGCGACGATGGCAATGTCATGCGTCTTCAAAAGCGTAAACGCTTCGTCAAGTTCCTCCGGCATGAAATAGTCCGCTGACAAGGTTTTGCTCCTGCCCTTTAACGTTTGTATGCTAACGTTATTGAGGTGGGCCAAGACTTGTCAATGGATTCCTGCAAACCTTGACGCTTTCCGTGGGCCTAAGACGTGATCGATCACAAAAACAGGCAATGAAACCCTTTGTTACCAAGTGGTTTTTCACATCCGTGCTAAAATTTATGCGCAGATTTCGATTTTATTAATCTGAGGATCGTGCCTTGCGCGTCAATCAATCGACTGGCTGAGTGGGAGCATTGAAAAGGGGCGGCTAAAAATGAAATCTCAGGCGCGGGTTGTGGTTATTGGCGGTGGCATTGCGGGGTGTTCGACGCTGTATCATTTGACGCAAGAAGGTTGGAGCGATGTTGTGCTGCTAGAGCGGGACGAACTGACGTCTGGCACGACGTGGCATTCAGCAGCGCAGGTCACAAATTTCGGGACGAACCAAACGATGGTTGGCCTGAAATCGCATTCGATCCAGTTGTATCAAAAGCTGGCGAATGACCCGGATTATCCTATCAATTATCACCATGGGGATGGTGGAATACGGTTGGCCAACACGCAGGACCAAATGGACGGATATCGCCACTTTGCGTCGATGGCCCGTGGGATGGGCGTACATTTTGAAGTGATCGATGCAGAGGAATGTGCACGACGACATCCTTTGATTTCGACAGACAATTTGATCGGCGGGTTGTGGGATCCTATGGATGGCGACATTGATCCTGCACAGTTGTGCCAAGCTCTTGCTCGCCGTGCGAGAGCCGCCGGAGCCACCGTTTACCGCAACACGCCCGTCACTGGTTTGCGTCAGCGGTCGGATCATACGTGGACTGTGGAAACGCCGCATGGGGATCTTCACGCCGAAATCGTTGTGAACGCATGTGGGTATCGCGTGAACGAAGTCGGAGCGATGATGGGTGTGCACCATCCTGTCACTTCGATGGAGCACCAATATTTCGTCACGGAAGACATTCCAGCGATCAGGGATGCCGGGCACAGGATGCCTTTGTTGCGTTGCCCGATCAGCGATTATTATTGCCGCCAGGACAAAAATGGCCTGTTGGTTGGGTTTTATGAACAGGATTGCAAAACATGGGGACTGGATGGGATCGATCCGCATTTCGCAAATGCGCTTTGTCCAGATGATCTTGACCGTATTTCGGATGTGCTTGATGGGGCGTTTGCCCGAATGCCTGCACTGGCCGAGGTTGGCATTCACACGATTGTAAATGGCCCAATCACTTATACAATTGATGGCGCACCTTTGGTTGGACCCATCCCCGGAAAACGAAATGCGTTTTGTATCATTGGGTTGCGAGCTGGGTTGGGCGAAGGTGGCGGGCACGGTTGGTTGCTCGCGCAGCAGATTGTTCATGGCGAAGCGTGCTATGACACATGGAGCATCGATCCACGTCGCTTTACCGGACACGGCAATGTCGAATTGACCGCACTCAAGGCGGTTGAGGACTATCAAAACGAATTCCGCTTTCATTTCCCGCATGAACACCGACCCGCAGGCCGCCCAATCAAAACCACGCCTTTGACACCTGTTCTGGCGGTGGAAGGGGCGGAATTCGCGGTGGTGAATGGGTGGGAACGTGTGGATTACATCAAGCCCACACCCGACTTTGTCGAAGATCACAGTTTTCGTTTCACATCCGTCGAATCCCTTGTCGCCAGGGAAGTCGAGGCGGTGCACACGCAGGTCGGCCTGACAGAAGTGAATGGCTTTAATCGGTTTGAGATCACCGGCGCGGATGCCCATGCCTTTTTGGATCGCATGGCATGTGGCCGCGTGACGAAGGCATCGGGCGGTGTTGGATTGTGCTATCTTTTGAACCATCACGGAATGCTCAAGTCAGAGGCGACAATTGCCAACTTACCTGCCTCTGATCGAGGTGGTTCGCGGATCTGGTATGGGGCCGCCGCGGCAGCCGAAGGTCACGACATGGATTGGCTGTCTCAGCACATTCGTCCGGACGAAGACGTATCTATTGCGTCCTTGACGAATGACTGGACCATTTTGGTTTTGGCAGGGCCCAAATCACGAGACGTCCTGTCACGTGCGTCACGCGCGGATTGGTCAGCAAGCGCGTTTCCATGGTTGTCGGTCCGCGAGGCATTTGTTGGCATCGCCCCTTCGGTGGTGATGTCGGTCAGCTATTCAGGTGAGTTGACGTACGAAATTCATGTTCACAATGCGCATCTCTACGCAGCCTATCTTGCCCTTTGCAAAGCCGGTGAAGGGCAGGGGATGCAATTGTTTGGGGCGCGAGCCGTCGATGCAATGCGCCTTGAAAAAGGATACCTTCATTGGAAGGCAGAAATCCTAACCGAATTTGATCCTTTTGAGACTGGCTTGGATCGGTTTGTGCGCATGGAAAAAGACGATTTTGTCGGGAAGAATGCACTGGAAAACAGAATGAATGCGGGCCCGGCCAAGAAACTGGTGACGCTGGCAGTCGCATCCAAAGCTGTGCCTGCCCATGCCGGGGCTTCAGTGATGCAGGGCGACAAAGTTGTGGGCACCGTGACATCAGGTGGTTGGGGGCATCGGGTTGATCGCAATCTGGCCATCGCGTTTGTTGATCCCCAATTGGCCAGTGTCGGAACACATCTCGAACTGGACCTTATCGGTATGCGCGTTCCAGCTGATGTCATTGAAGCGGGGCCTTTTGACCCGTCAAACGCCAGACCGAAAGGGTGATTTCGATCTAATTCGTCAACGTTTGCGCAATTGCGATGGCGTTGACGATTTGTCAGAAATCAAACGATCACTGGTAGTACAGCGATCGGCCATCTGCGAACAAATGTACTTTGCTTGGGTCAGCCGTCAATTGCAGCGATTTCCCACGCACATTCGTATGAATACCCGGAAGCTTTGCAATCACCGGCGTCGTGGCACCATTGTCTTTTCGGAAATAGATCTGCGTGACTTCGCCCAAGGCTTCGCTGATCTCAACTTCGCCAGAAAACGCGTAATTATCGCCATCCGAGACAATCATATCCTCGGGGCGGATACCGACATTGACCCAGCGACCTTCTTGACCCGCTTTGGTTTTGATGTTCGATCGGATTGTACCTGCGCCATTTATCACTTTGATTTCAGTGATGTCGCCTGTGCTGACAATTTCACCCGGTATCAAATTCATCGCAGGTGATCCGATGAACTGCGCCACGAATTCGTTTTCTGGCGTTTCATACAGCTCGAGAGGGCTGCCGACTTGGGCGATACCTTTGTTTGCCAAAACGACAATGCGGCTGGCCAATGTCATCGCCTCGACTTGGTCATGTGTCACATAGATCATTGTGCTGTCGGGCATAGATTCCTTGAGTTGCGCAATTTCAATACGTGTCGCCACCCGCAAAGATGCGTCCAAGTTCGACAGCGGTTCGTCGAACAAATAGACTTTCGGATCACGAACAATCGAACGGCCAATGGCCACGCGTTGACGTTGTCCACCGGACAAAGCTTTAGGTAATCGATCAAGGTATTCGTCAAGCTGCAAAGCTTTTGCGGCACGATCGATTGCTTCGTCGATTTCGCTTTTGGATTTTTTGGCCAGCTTTAGGGCGAATGCCATATTGTCGCGAACCGTCATGTGCGGGTAAAGCGCATAAGATTGGAAAACCATTGCGATACCGCGTTCTGCAGGTGGAATGTCATTCACGCGCATTCCGTCAATGTCCAAATCGCCTGTGGTGATCTTTTCAAGTCCGGCGACCATGCGCAGCAATGTGGATTTCCCACACCCAGATGGACCAACAAAAACAATTAACTCGCCCCGTTTGATCTCAAGGTTGATGTCCTTGAGAACTTCAACAGTGCCCCCGTAACTTTTGCCGACGGCGCGCAGTGAAAGATCTGCCATTTTGTTGTCCTTCCTAGCTATGCGTCACGCTTAGAATGCGCGAAATAGGCCCCCCAGGGCTCAAGTGTCAGTGTTTCGGCTATGTCTGCCATCGCGAAAGGCGCACTTATATCTCTGTGCCAATCTCCGGAGGGGATGTGTATGTCCTGTTCGGTGTCACTTAAATTAAAGGCGCAAAACACGGCGTCCTGACCAGATTGCCGCACAAATGCCAGCCGATGTTCATCGGCTTGATGTATCTCAAGCGATCCTTTGCCCAAGGCTTTGCGTTCCTGTCGGTAGCGGATCATTTGTTTGTAAAACGCAAGTGTGCTGTCGCTTTCATCTGCTTGGCGTGCGACGGCGCGGTCCAAATGTTCGACAGCCACAGGCAACCAAGGCTTCGCTTCGGAAAACCCGCCATTTGAGTTGTCCACAACCCAAGGCATTGGGGTTCTGCATCCATCGCGTCCTTTGAATTTTGGCCAAAACCGAACGCCGTAAGGGTCTTGTAGGTCTTCGAACGCGACATAGGCTTCGGTCAGGCCCAATTCCTCACCTTGATACAAGCAAACGGACCCGCGCAAACTTAACAGTACCGCAGAATATAGGCGCAACGCCTCTTCGCTGAGGGCCCATCTAGAGGTGTGTCTAACAACATCATGATTGGAAAAGGCCCAGCAGGCCCATCCATCAGCGCCAACTTCTGAGAACTTTTCCAACACGTCTGCAACGCGATCACCCGAAGGATAGGAATTGGACAAAAAGGCAAAATCATAGCACATGTGCACTTTGTCGTTGCCACTGGTGTACTCGGCCTGAATTTCCAAACCGCGCTGACCGTCGCCGACTTCTCCGACCATCGTTGCGGCAGGGTATTGGTCAAGCAATGCCCGAAGTCGTTTCAGAAACGCGATGTTTTCGGGCCGGTTCTTATCGTACAGGTGATTTTGCCAGTTGTACGGGTTTACTGCGGGTGCAATCGTGTCATTGCGATCTTCGGGTGGCAAAGCAGGATTGTCGCGCAACTGTTCGTCGTGGAAATAGAAGTTGATCGTGTCCAATCGGAACCCATCAACACCGCGATCCAACCAGAACTGGGCGACATCCAACAGCTCTTGCTGAACCGCCGGGTTGTGTAGGTTCAGGTCCGGCTGTTCTTTCAGGAAATTGTGCAAATAATATTGCTGGCGTTCAGAGGACCATTCCCACGCTGACCCGCCGAAAATAGATAACCAATTGTTGGGGGCGGTGCCGTCAGGTTTTGCATCCGACCAAACATACCAATCCGCCTTTGCATTCACCTGTCCGGATCTGCTTTCACCGAACCAAAGGTGTTGATCAGACGTGTGGCTAAGCACCAGATCAATCAGAACCTTGAGGCCCAATTGATGCGCGCGCGCAATGAGGGTGTCAAAGTCCCCCAATGTGCCAAACATTGGATCCACATCGCGATAATCGCTGACGTCATATCCGAAATCCAGCATAGGTGAACGGAAGAACGGCGATATCCAAATGGCATCTACACCCAAGTCCGCAATATGGGGCAGGCGGTGAATGATACCTGACAGATCTCCAATACCGTCTCCGTTGCTGTCTTGATAACTGCGGGGATAGATTTGATAAATCACAGCCCCCCGCCACCAATCTTTGTCGGGAGCCGTTTGTGGAGTAACAAGCTGTTCCATCTGCGTCATAATTTGAACCATCTTATTTGACCGAGCCGGCCAACAGGCCGCGCACCAAGTACCGTTGCATTGTGAAGAAGACTAAAAGAGGGACCGCGATCGACACGAAGGCAGACGTCGCGAGAATTTCCCAATCTCCGCCCCGTGAACCCATCAAACTAAGCAATGCGCCTGTCAGAACCGTTCGATCATCACCAACCCCAAGGAACACCAAAGCAACCAGCAAGTCGTTCCATGTCCAAAGGAATTGGAAAATGGCGAAAGACGCCAAAGCAGGAAAGCTGAGCGGTAGGACTATTTTGAGGAAAATTTCAAAATCGGTGGCACCGTCGACTTTAGCGCATTCGATAATATCGCGCGGCAAACCAACCATGTAGTTGCGCAGCAGATAGATCGCCAATGGTAATCCAAACCCTGTATGCGCCAACCAGACACCCAGATATCCTTTTCCAATCCCGATACTCAAATGTAGCCTGAGCAGTGGAATAAGCGCCAGGTGTAAGGGAACGACCAGTAAGCCCACGATGGCCGCGATAAGCAGTGCGCGTCCCGGAAACTCCATCCAGGCCAGTGCATAAGCGGCAAACGCAGCCACAAGGATTGGAATGATCGTCGCCGGAATCGAGACTGTCAGCGTATTTATGAACGCGCGTCCCACCCCGGCATCTGCGGTCGATGTGCCCAATACTTGCCGGTAATTGGAAAACGTAAATTCCGGCGGCGAAGAGGCTGTCATAAATATCCGAGGCAATCGCGCTCCTTCATAAGGGGTAGGCGAGGACAGTCGGAAATTCCCAGAATCATCAAGGCTAAGGCGCCATTCGTCTTTCAATTCTACTTCATCACCGGGAGTGTTAGCTTGAGGTTCCCGAGAGGACGTGCCCCAAGCACTGACAGTTGCATCTGTCTCAGGAAACAATGATCCTTCGATGATGTATAAGTCGCCGTCTTGCTTCGGATCGCCTGAAACGCGAATGGGCGACATTTGTTGTTCTTGGGTCGACATGGCTTTCCACCAACCGGACCCAGAAATCTGTTCGCCCGTCCGAAAAGACGACACAAACAGACCAACTGTTGGGAATATCCACATGGCAACAAGGATGACGACCGACAAATGAACCGCCCACATGAGCGCGGGTTTTTGACCTGCAATGTTATCCATTATTGCATCTCCTTGCGCGCGTTGCGCACATTCCAGACGAGGATGGGTGACACCAGCAGCATGATGACAATCGCAGACGCAGATCCGACACCCCAGTCAAAAGCGCGGAACAATTTGTCGTACATGTAATTGGCCAGAACCTGAGTTCCCCACTGGCCATTGGTCATCGCCAGGACGATGTCGAACACCTTGAGAACGGTTAGCGTGATCGTGGTCCACACAACGACAATGGTGGGCATGATTTGGGGGACTTTGATCTTGAAAAATACCTGAAACGGATTAGCGCCGTCTACGATTGCGGCTTCGACGGTTTCTTCTGGAATGCCGCGCAAGGCCGCCCCCAGAATGACCATGGCGAACCCGGTTTGAATCCAGACCAAAACGATCATCAAAAGAAGACTGTTCCAAAATGGCACGGTTAGCCACGTTTGTGGATCACCTCCAAAGAAGGTCCAGACCGCGTTCAGGATGCCGATCTGCTCTGCGCCTTCCGGGCGCGTGTCGTACACCAGTTTCCAAATTACTGCCGCGCCGACAAATGAGATGGCCATTGGCATGAAGATCAGTGATTTCGCGATGTTGCCCCAGCTGATGCGGTCAGTGAGCTGCGCCGCCAATAGGCCAAACGCCGTGGACATTGCAGGAACAACAATGAGCCAAAGCAGGTTGTTCCACAGCCCTTCCCAAAATTTCGGTTCGTCCAACATTTGGCTGTAATTTGCAAATCCTACAAATGCACCCCCTTGATCACGGTCAGTTAGGGACAACCACAACGTGGCCACGACCGGATAGGCAAGATACATTGTCAGCGCGATGAGCGCGGGTAGAAGAAACAACCACGGACGGACCATATTGGCGCGGTTGATATTGCGCCCGATATTTGGTCCACGTGCGGGAAAGACAACTTTGTCGAGAAACAAGTTGGACAGATAAAAATACCCAACACATCCGCCCACACCAATCACAATTGTAGCAAGACCCTGAAGCGCAGGATTCATGGCTCAGCCCTTTCGATTGGGAAATGACGTGACACACCTGAAATGTCCCGACCCACGCAATTGTGGGTCGGGACTAGGTATTTACTTCAAGGCATCCCAGCTTTTTTGGATTTCCGAAGCAACATCACCAGCGGCCTTGCCGCCAGCGTAATCCACCATTCCAGTCCAGAACGATCCTGCGCCAACGCCGCCGGGCATCAGGTCAGAGCCGTCAAACCGGAAGGTCGTTGCGTTTAGCAAAATCTCACCCTGTTTCTTCAGTGCGCCATTTGCATAGAGATCGACATTGGCCGACTTAAGAGGCGTCAGAAAGCCTGCTTGAGCCATCCACACTTCGTGCGAAATGGGTGATTTCAGAAACTCGATAAAGGCACGAGATGCGTCACCGTCTTTTGTGATAAAGGCCAAGGTGCCCGCACCAAGAACCGGATTGCCGAGGTCTTTTTCCGCATAGGATGGAAAATAGAAGAAATCGGCGTCGACACCCAATTCAGTGCCTTCTGGGAAGAACGTTGGGATGAACGATGCCTGACGGTGCATGTAGCACTGCGCAGGTGACGCAAACATGCCCAATGGGCTTTCACGGAAGTCTGTGGATGCAACGGTACCAGCACCGCCTGCAACATATTTGTCGTTCCGTGCAAATGCGCCAAATTCTTCGATTGCGGCAACAACTTTTGGATCATCAAACTTTAGATCGTTTGAAACCCAAGCGTCATAGACATCGGCTGGCTGAGTGCGCAGCATCATGTCTTCGACCCAGTCGGTTGCGGGCCAGCCAGTCGCACCACCTGATCCCAAACCGATGCACCAAGGTGTTCCACCATCGGCGACAATCTGATCCGTCAAAGCTTTCAGCTCTTCCATCGTTGTCGGCACTTCGTAGCCAGAATCTTCAAAGTTTTCTGGGACATACCAAACCAGTGATTTGACATCGATCTTGTAGGGGAACGCATACAGATCTTTCGCCCCGTCAGCACCTGCATAGGATCCAAGACCAACCCAAGACGACCCTGCAGCATAATTGTCGGTCAACCATGTTTTGGTGTCGTCGCCCAATGGTGCCACAAATCCTTTCGACACCAGTTCTGAAATCAGACCGGGTTGCGGCAGAATAGCAATATCCGGAGGCGAGCCAGCTTCTGTATCGATGACAATTTGCTGTTCGTAGCTCTCGGATGAAGAGTAGTTGACTGTTGCGCCAGTCGCTTCTTCGAAATATGCCAAAACGCTTTCAACCAATGTTTGGTCGCCGCCACGCCAAGGGCCGAAAATAGTTAATGTTTGACCTGTCAGATCTGTCGATGCTGCAAAGTCTTCATAGCTTTTCCAGTTGAACGCGCCTTCCCCTATTGGAAAGGGCATGTCTGCCGTTGCGGCATTGCCAACAAGCGCCAACGCAGCCGCGCTGGCTAGGAAACGTGCCTTCATGATGTCCTCCCATAGCGGCCTGAGGCCGCGAATATTATCCCGCGCTCAAGAATTTGAATTAATTTCCAAAGCGCTTTGGTAAAATAAATCTGTCGGAACAATTGCTCTGTGTCAATGATTCCAATTGTTCTCTAAAAAACTGTGAAAAATAAGCTTAAAAAGCTTTGTCTATTGAAATTTAGTGTGGCGCGTGTAGGGTTTGAATGTTTGTAAAAGCGCTTTGAGGATAAGAGTATGAATTTGCGCGAACTGTCGCAGATGCTCAAACTTAGTCAGACGACGGTTAGCCGAGCTTTGGGTGGATATCCCGAAGTGAAAGAGGCGACGCGTCAACGCGTGTTAGAGGCCGCGCGCCTTCATAACTATCATCCGGACGCGAAAGCCAAGAGTTTGGCAACAGGGCGTAGCATGTCCATTGGGCATGTCATCCCGTCGTTGTTGCATATGGAAATGACTAAC
Organism: Paracoccaceae bacterium; assembly: GCA_039975755.1. Taxonomy (GTDB): domain Bacteria; phylum Pseudomonadota; class Alphaproteobacteria; order Rhodobacterales; family Rhodobacteraceae; genus JABSSA01. Next base: position 83,000 of record JBDWGM010000066.1, read on the forward strand.
GTCATCTTTTCCGAATTCATCGCCGGCGCGAGCGAGATTTATGCGGCTCATGGGTATGACATGGTCGTGTCAATCGTTGCGGATAAAGATGAAATGAAAGCGTATCGTGACATGGCCGCGCGACGACGTGTTGATGGAGTTATTGTGCATGGGCCTGTTAGGGAGGATCCGCGCATCCCTTTGCTGCGCGAACTCGGGCTGCCATTTGTTGTGCATGGCCGCTCCACGGGGGTAGAGGCGTCTTACAGTTGGCTGGATGTGAACAACCGTCGCGCAATTGAAAGGGCAACGCGATACCTGTTGGATTTGGGACATCGTAGAATTGGTTTGGTGAACGGACAGGAGCGGATGGATTTTGCTTTGCGGCGACGCGAGGGGTATTTGGCCGCGTTGTCGGCATTCGATGTCTTGCAGGATGACGATTTGATGTCATCCGGCGATATGACTGAACCATACGGCTTCGTATCGGCCAATCAAATGCTGGAAACGAGTGATCCCCCGACTGCTTTTGTGTCTTCTTCCATCGTGCCAACATTAGGCATTCGCCGGGCCATTGAGGGACGCGGCCTGACAGTTGGGCGTGATATCTCCATTGTCAGCTTTGACGATGTGATCGGATCTTTGCCAAATGGAACGCCCGAGGACCCGACATACACAGCAACGCGATCGTCAGTCCGAGCAGCCGGACGGAGGTTGGCCGAAATGTTGATGGTGCGCATCGAAAACCCTCTCGCTCCAGACGAGACGGTGTTGTGGGAGGCCGAGATGCTTTTGGGCCAATCGACAGGTGTTCCTCGTCCTGGGAAAAGTTAAATCAATCAATCGATGAGTGCTACGGGGTGCACTATGCGCTTGAATTGACCCGCCGGACACGCGGGCTGGCATTTTCAGTAATCTGTGACCAAAAGGCGGGTAGGGTCCACATCTTCTTCGATGTCTGGAAAGCGTCCAATTGGGTCCTCGAACACATTATCTGTCACATCGTCATTTACAGTAGAAACTTCGGTGATCAGGCACCTGCTATTTTCAGCCCAGAACGCATGCCAGATAGACGGCGGTAAAGTCACGCTTTGACCGGGTTTAAGACGAAGCAATTCGCCTTTGCCAAGGCGAACCGGAACAGCATCAGAAATGACGTCCAAGCCTTCGTCGCGATTGATTGATCCATCTGCATGGGCCGGGAAAAGTTCCAACACAAGATCACCACCGCCACGGTTGATGATGTCCTCGGTTTTGACGTTGTGGCGGTGCATCGGCGCCAATTGTTTGTCATCCGAGATCATCATCTTTTCAGCGTACAACATGCCACGTCCAGAATTGAGTTCTGAGGCAAGACCGTTGCGCGTTGTAAAAAGGATCAGGCCGATTTCGTGGAATTTCCCCAATCCATAATCGGTGATATCCCATCCTAATTTGCGTTCACGAATTTGGGTCGTGTCGGCGTTTTTGAATTGCGACGGTCCCCAAAAAGCGAATGGAGGTAGCAACGCCCCAAAAGACGTTATGAAAGCCTCTGCGTCGGCCAATACGTCATTCAATTCGGAACGTTTCATATTTTAGCTTTCTAATTCATTGGCCCAAGGTGGATTTGCCCCGGCACGAGAAACTGTGATTGCCGCAGCGCCAGAGGCGAAATCAAGAGCTGTCCGCCAGACATCTGCAGGTGCTGATTTTAGTTCGGATTTTTTCAATTTGCCTTGGACTTTCAAAGAATGCAGCACGCCTGCGTTAAACGTGTCACCTGCACCCACAGTGTCAACAACGTCGACTGATCTGGATGCGACAAAAACGGGATCTTGTCCGGCTCTGATGGCACTTGCGCCCTTGGCACCTTCCGTGAACAAAACAACACTTGGTCCGGCATCAAGCAATTGCGCGATAGCGTCTTGTACGGACCCGGTATCCGGCACGAGCCATTCCAGATCTTCATCTGAAACCTTGATGATGTCCGTGGCTGCCAACATGCGCTGTAAACGTGCCCGGTACGTTTGTGGGTCGTTGACGAATCCGGGCCGCACATTCGCATCCAACATACAAATGACGTCATCGGGCCGGTTGATGCATAGATGCGCCAGCGTGTCGGCAATGGGTGTCGGAATGAGGCTGATACCGCCAAAGACCATCGTTTGAACCGTATCGGGAAGGGCGGGCAAATCCGGCACGCCAATCATGCGCAAGGCAGAACCTTCGTCTTCAAAGCGATATTGTGCCTGTCCATCAACCAAAGTTACGACGGCCAATGTGGTCGGGCGATCGGATCGGATGCAATGGGTGCTGGAGACATGAGACGCATCCAAATGCGCTTCGATTTGCTGGCCATATGCGTCAGATGACAAGCCGGTCAACAAACCTACTTCTGCACCCAAGCGCCCCAATGCGACGGCAGTGTTCAATACGGACCCACCAACAAGTGGCAGCGGCGTATCGTTTTCGCCGGGCAACAGATCAATCAGGGCTTCTCCACAACACAGTATCATTGGTGATCTCGCTTCGTGTGATGTTTTATTTGCTACTTATGATATCGCTAACGGAAAGTACAAGCCCACCTTAACCGCGAACGATGGTCATTCCCATTTGTATCGGGCCGGTTTGATCTCTGCGAATGCGCCGAGGTGTCATTAACGCGTTAGAATACGCTCACTTCAAGCGGGCATTCATGTCCGCGCGAAGGTAAATACAGCCAATCCAACGACCAGCAACATTGCAAGACTCATGCCGATGTTAATGGCGCGGTGCATTCGATGTGGCAGGTCAAGCTGCCCCAATTTAACCCCAAGCCACAACCAAAGAAAATGAATCGGTATCCAGATAGCGTTGAATATAATGAATTTTAGGATCACTTCGGTCATCAAACTGGACGGGAAAAAGTTGAAGCCGGAAAAGATCGCTGTGTTCACGGCATAGGCTTTGGGATTGATGATTTGTAGTGCCAAACCACCCATCAATCCGGGCGGCTCACGAGCTTCGATGAATGCGATACGCGACCCTGCTGTCGCAATCCGGAAGGCGAGGTACAGCAAATAAGCCGTGGATGCGATGAATAAAACGGTGCGAATGCGCGGGTCAGCTATGATAATTGCGGCCAGCCCCGAAACCGTAGCCAAAGCGACAAGGTTATGACCCAGAAAGAGGCCTGTCAGGTAATGCACGCCTTGCTTGCGGCCAAAGGCAGAACCAACGCCCGCCAAGGACAAAACACCGGGGCCCGGCGTGATGATCAGGAAAAAGACGGTCGCCGCGAATATTAGCATACGGATTCGGCCATCGCCTGCGCGGCAATTGCCAACTTGGTCACAGTGAAGGGATGCGCCTGGGGCATTGCTGTTTCTGTGCGCTCCAAAATGTCATTGACCAATCTAGAAAAGAAAGGAAGCCCCGCCTTGGCAGCGTCAAACCGTTCAAGGCGGGTTCCGTTGACCAATAAGACATGATCCGTTCCACTAGGCCCGCCGATGTCGACATATTTGCGCAATTCAATCGAGCCTTTGGTCCCAAGAACAAAAAGACGTCCATCCCCCCATGTCGGCAAAGCATCGGGTGTAAACCAATCAAGCCGTACATACCCATGAGCTTGCCCGGATTTTAAGGTTATTTGCCCAAAATCCTGAAACGGAGGCGATAGAATGCAGTCGACAGACGCAGAAACGATTTCAGCGTCGGTTGAACCGGTTAGGTGTAAAAACTGATCGATCTGATGTGATCCAATATCCGCTAAAATGCCACCGTTTTTCGTCCGGTCCCAAAACCAATCGGGGCGGGTCGGGGCGTTCAAACGGTGTGGCCCGATTCCTAATGTTTGGATGACTTGACCAATCTCACCTGCGGCCACCATTTCTGAGGCGAGCGTGACGGCGGGCACCTCAAACCGTTCTGAAAAGTCCACAGACCAGATGCGTTGCGTCGCCGCTTGGGTCGCGCGCAAATTAATCAAGTCTTCATTTGTCAGACATCCGGGTTTGTCAGACAAAACATCTTTGCCTGATTGCATGGCCCGAATTGCGATTGCTGGGCGATCTGATGGAATTGCGGCCGTTAAAATGATGTCGATCTGGGAATTGTCAAACAATTGATCCGCATCGTGGACGCGACCGTCTTTACCAAAGCGTTCGATAAATCCGTCCAAGGTTCCGGGGGCGCCGTCTGTCCACCAACCGACAAGCTCTCCACCGGCGTGCTGCATATGTTGAACCATCGTATAGATGTGCCTGTGGTCGATGCCCACAACACCCATACGAAACCTAGACATCTGTCGTTTCCACCGGAATGATACGGCCAGACTTTGAGGATGCATGAATGGCATCAATCAGTGCATGAGCAGACAGGGCAGACCGGCCCGTTATTGATGGCATGCGATCATGTTGAATGGCGTCGGCAAAATCCTCGATGACCGATTGATGCCATGCGTGTGAAAAGGCCATTGGATCCGCGCCACCGCCTGTGTCTGCTTTCTTTTGTCCAAAACTCTCAGGTTCTTTGCCATGCAGTTGGACAACCAAACTATCAGCTGACAACGTCGCTGTTCCAAGGGTTCCATTCAACACAAGCATTTCCGACCCGCCCGGATAATGTGTGACAGAAGCAACCAGGGTGCCAATCGCACCAGATGCGAAGTTTAGGACTGCGCCCGCGAAATCCTCAGCTTCCATTTGGTGAAGAGGCGACGTTTTGGTGAGGCCAACAACGTGCGCCACTGGGCCGCATAGTTGTATCATCAAATCGATCTGGTGGATGGCTTGCGTAATCAAAACGCCGCCGCCATCGCGGGCAATTGTTCCACGCCCGGGCACATCGTAATAGGACTGATCACGCCACCACGGAATCCGCAGTTCGACCGTCGCGATGTCACCCAGCGTGCCAGTTTGCACAATGCGCATCAGCTCTTGCGCAGCCGGTCGCATGCGATGTTGCAAAACAACGCCAAGGGCGAGGTCCGCAGTTTCGTAAATCTCCACAACACGCGTGGCCTGTGCCGTGTCGCGTTCAATTGGCTTTTCCATCAAAATCGGAATGCCTGCCTCGGCCAAGCGTTCCACATACGTCAGACGCGCATCAGGAGGCGTGGCCAGAATGACAAAATCGGGCCGATCACTGATAAGGGTCTCAAGGCTGCCATATGCCTTGAGACCCCCAAATTTTTCCGCGAAAGCCCGTGCTTTGTCAGCGTTTCTCGCCATGACACCACACAGCTCGACTTTGCCTTGCGTTTCTCTCACAGCTGTTGCGTGCATGTCCGCGACCATGCCAAGCCCTATGAGAGCGGCGCGCATCACGGTTGTTTCTTGTCTGGACGCGGCAACAATGCACCACGGTGCCCGATGACTTTTTTGGCCATCTCATGCCCCGCACAAAGGCAATCTGAATGCTCGGCACCTGTAAGCAGCGCACCAAGATATCCGGCGTTGAAACTGTCACCAGCCGCCGTGCTGTCGACAACCTTGTCGGCGGGCTGGCAATCGGGTGCGGCACTTCCATCCAATGCTGCGGGACCTTGTGAGCCTCGTTTTAACGCGCCGCTGCGAACGCCCCAATTGTTCAATCGGGCAATGACTGCCTCGCTGTCTGCGTCACCGTAAATTGCTTGTTCATCATCAACGCTTGGCAGACCAATATCCGCTTGGTTCCAAAAGGCTTTGATGGTGTCTTGGGCTTGCGTCTGATTTTCCCATAACCGAGGACGATAGTTGGAATCAAATGCGAAGCGACCACCTTGTGCCCGATAAGATTTGACCCAGTCCAAGAAACGCGTCCGGTCTTCGGACGGCAAGATCGCGACAGAGATTGCAGAGGCATAGACCACATCTGCTTTCATCATCTCGTCGAGATCAATGGAGTGACCTGACAACATCTGCGTTGCGGCTGACGCACTGCGCCAATATGAAAAACTACGTTCCCCGTGATCATCCGTTGTAATGGCGTAAAGACCTGGTTCGCGCGCGTCGTCACGCTTTATTAGATCCACACCTAAATCTTCGTCACGCATCATATTGATCATGCGTTCGGAAAAAGCGTCTGTTCCCAGTTTGGTCGCATATTCGATCTGCAATTGCGGCGCTGCGCGTTTGAGATAGATCGCGGTGTTCA
>JBDWGM010000067.1:0-3786 GCA_039975755.1 Paracoccaceae bacterium
CCGCCAATTCACCGCGACCACGATCGGTGCGTTGCGCATGTGCAAAGACGCGGACGAATATAGCAAACTGAAACGCAACGCCCAATCCGCCGATACCGCGATGAAGGCCGCATGGTCTGCGATGAAAACGGGCATGACCGAGGTTCAAATTGCGGATGTCATACGTGACAGTTTCGCGGCCCAAGGCATAAAACCACTGTTCGCAATCGTTGGCGCTGGTGGCAATGGCGCATTCCCGCACCACCACACAGGCGGCACGGTCCTGAAACAGGGCGACGCCGTCGTGATGGATATCGGGGGCGGCAAAGATGGTTATTCCAGCGATATGACCCGCATGGCTGTCATGGGCACACCGCCCGAGGGCTACGCCGAATTCCACGCAATTGTTGAAGCCGCTGTCCAAGCCGCAATGGCCGTCGCCCGTCCGGGTGTGAAGGCGCATGTGGTTGATGATGCGGCGCGGGGTGTCATCACGGATGCAGGTTACGGCGAATATTTCATGCACCGCACGGGCCATGGAATGGGTGTCGAAATTCACGAAACACCCTACATCACGGCATCGTCCCAGACGGTCCTTGAAGAAGGTATGGTGTTTTCGATCGAGCCCGGCATCTATCTGCCAGAGCGCTTTGGTATCCGCCTCGAGGACATTGTGATTTTACGCGCCGACGGACCCGAAATCCTATCGGATCTCCCGCGCGACGTAGAGGTCATCAATGGCTAATCGTTTCACGCTCGACGTAATCTCGCAGGTTCTGGACGCAGCAGCCGTTGAGATGTTTGAGGTGTTACGCAAAACCGCGATGAGCCCGATCATCTACGAAATCCTTGATGTCGGGACGGGCGTGTTGGACAGCGACGGACAATTGGTTAGCTCTGGTGCGGGCATCCCGTCGTTTATCGGGGTCTTAGACAAGTCGGTTCAGGCGATCATTGCAAAACTGGACGATACGATTGTCGAGGGCGATGTCTACCTGACGAACGATCCAAATTACGGTGGCGTGACGCATCTGAATGATGTCGTGGTGGCGCAACCAGTTTTCTGGCAAGGGCTTCGTGTTGCATGGGTCGCGTCCATTGCGCATTGGGGCGATATCGGCGGACGGACGCCCGGCTCGATGTCCACCAAAACAACCGAAATTATTGCCGAAGGTTTGCGCCTGCCCATCGTCCGTCTTTTTGAGGCTGACGTGCGTAACGAGGCTGTGGTTGATATCATCGCTACAAACAGCCGTTTGCCTGATTTCGTGCGCGGCGATCTTTGGGCGCAAGTCTCTGCCGGACGCCGCGCGGCGAAAACCATTCAACAGCTCTGTGAACGACACGATGTGGACACGTTGAATGCAGCAATCTTGGCGGCCCGAACCAACGGTGCACGGCGCAGCAAAGCAGGGTTTCAGGCGCTGCCATCGGGACATTACCCCTGCGTTGAAGAACAGGACGACGGCACGTTCTGGAAAGCTGCCGTCACAATCTCAGATGACCGCATGACCATCGATTTGCGGGATGCACCGCCAGAGGCAAAGGGCCCCTACAACCTAAGCCGCGATGGTGCCGTCGTGGCCTGCCAAGTCTTTTTCAAAGCACTTGTGGACAACGATCGTTCTGCCAACGCAGGATCTTTCGCCGCTTTGGATGTCTTAACGACACCCGGAACGCTTTTCCACGCAGGACCCGTTGCGGCACATGCCTACTATTTTGAAACACGCATGAAGCTCATCGATATGCTGTGGCACGGATTGGCGGAAGCGATGCCGGATTTACTTCCCGCAGGGCATTTTGCGTCAATCTTTGGCACCGTTATTGCCGGCCAACACCCCGACACGGGCCGTCGCTATGCGATGGTTGAACCGCAAATGGGAGGTTGGGGCGCAACGTCCAATCGCGCAGGCCAAAACGCAATGTTCTCAACCAACCACGGCGATACGTTCAATTGTCCCGTCGAGATCGCAGAAGCACGCTATGGGTTCGATGTGTTGGAAAAAACGCTGTCATTCGGCCCCGATCAGAAAAGTGAGTTTTCAGGTGGCGCAGGCGTGCGCGTTTCTTATGTGTTGCGGAATACGGCGATGCTGTCAGTTGGCTACTCTCATGCCAATGTTCCTGTTTGGCCCATTGAGAATGGTTCAATTGGCGGGAAGAACAGTCTTCGCATTAACCGGTCCAATGGGACGGTTGAAGTCCATCATTTTGCCAGCGACATCACACTTAATCAGGGCGATGTCGTCGAAATTGAAACCGCATTTGGTGGGAGTAGGCACGCACGATAGCGATGCAAAACTATACCCATCCCAAGAAAAACTAACGGCCGTCTTTGTGCGTAAAGCAGCCTCCTGTGTACCATGCAGCAATCGACGCAATCGGCCCTTACCAGACATTCGCCGCCCCTCAGATTAAGTTGGGCCGGTTCCCCGAAGCGGACATTGGAACAGCTGCGCGGCATTTTGACTTACCCGAGGTCTGCAATGCGGGACTTTTTGGACATTTGCGGCAGATGCATCAGTGTCCGCTTTTGGAATATTCTGATGACCTAAACTAAATCATGCCTCTATGAACAATCCCAAGACAGATAGGCCTTCTCGAAATCGCGCCTTTGAAGCGCATCTTTGCTAATCATCACGTTGACTTCGCCAGCATCTCCGACATTTATATCTTCGTCAAAACCCATATGAAACAATACTCGATCTAAGTGCCTAAGTTGACGGGAGTATTCGCGAAAATCCACCTGTACAAATCGGGGATGCCCTCCGATCCAATGAACGCCGTAGCCTTCGGAAATCCGCGTGCATCGATTTTCCCAATCATCCATGATGACCGCGGTCTCTTCATTTTCGGGAAGCCTATTCTGATAACAAAGGTCATTTTTCCCATGAGGCCAATTGTATGGATTTCCGATCGCCATGTCGGTAGAGAACTGCAAAGGTAGACCTTCGTTGAGTGCCCTTTTCGAGAAGTCGTGTGACAATGACTTCGCTGTTTTGAGTTCATCGGGGATTTCAAGCAATTCAACAGTTTGTGGATCGGGATCCCAGCGGATCAGCAAATCGCTACCACCGGTTTCATCCATTGTTTCAAGAGCAGAGAATATCTGCAGAATGCCTTGTGTTGGGAAATCTTCAATTGGCGGCATTTCGGCAAAGTTGATTTGAACGATGTGGGCGATGGGAGAGCCGTCATGGACATTCATTGGCCACGTTTTGTCATCACCAATCGCGAGAGGCGCACCACCAATCCGCGTTTCTTGTGGTGACAACTGCGCCCTTGCTTGGACACTTGCCTTCGCAATGGGCAAAGCATCTTCTTCAATTTCAGCCCAAAACGCCTGCGCTTCGTCCAAGGTAATACGGGGTGCAGCCTCAGCTTCGCGTCTTCGTTGGGGTGCCCAGACGAACCTTTCCAAGAGAAAAATAGCCAGCAAGAAGACGCAGATGCCCGCAACGTAAAACAGAATTGTCGTCATGGTCGATTCCCCGCCAAGTTGCCAGATCAGTCGTTGGTCGTTCGTCCAAGCTCAAGTGAAAAACAATTGAAATTACCCTAAAGCAGACACTCGTTCAGATTGCAGTATTGGTCAACATGGGCTCTTTCCAGACTTTCGCTGCATCACCGCGTTCCGGCCAAACGAGCATGATTTGATCGACACGAACGGCCCTTAGCGGATGAGGTGGGTGGCTCCTGCTCCACCGGCATCCAATGTGCCAAAGTGCCAAAGTGCAGTTGTCATCGACTGCTGGGAAAGGAGCCACCCAATGACAGTAAAGACCGTAGGCCTGGATTTGGCCAAGG
>JBDWGM010000068.1:0-22421 GCA_039975755.1 Paracoccaceae bacterium
GAGTCATGAAAATACCCGGTGCTATCGCCATAACGCGTATACCGCTTGAGGCCAGATCGCGCGCCATGGGCAATGTCATTCCAACGACGCCACCTTTGGATGCGGCATAGGCCGCTTGGCCCTTTTGGCCATCAAAGGCTGCGACGGACGCGGTGTTGATGATCACACCCCGTGCGCCGTCTTTATCGGCGGTGTTTGTGCTCATTGCCGTGGCGGCCAATCTTGCGACATTGAAGGACCCGACCAGATTGATGTCGATCGTTTTCTGAAATGCCTCCAACGGATGCGCACCGTCTCGCCCCACGGTTTTAATCCCGAGTGCAATGCCAGCACAGTTCACAGCGGCCGTGATTTGCCCCATCTGCGCCACGCCCAGATCAATTGCAGCCTGAACAGACGCTTCATCTGTCACATCGGTTTCAGCAAAAAAGGCGCCGATTTCTTGCGCAACTTCAGCGCCTCTTGCTGTGTCACGGTCTAAGATTGTCACTTGTGCGCCCATTGAACGAAAGTGACGCGCTGTTGCTTCACCCAGTCCTGACGCTCCTCCGGTTACGAGGGCGGCAGTTTTTGAAAGCTCCATCATGTCACTCCAATTCGTCAACGGATCTTCAATTGCTTGAAAGACAGATACGTTGTCACATTTGATCCGGTCAATTCAAAACGGCGGACTGATACAGCGGCAGATGCACAAAGCGTTAGCCTTTGTGGATCCACCCGCCACCATAAATGCGGCTGCTGTCACGGTCATAAAAAACGCAGGCTTGTCCCGGGCTGACGCCTTCTTCTGCCACCGATAACACCACTTCAGCTTCGGTAGCAGAGATTGGACGCAGGACCGCATCCGTAGGCGGGCGGGTTGAGCGTACTTTGACCGCAATGTCCCATTGATCGCGACTGTCGAATGGTTCGTCGCCCAACCAGTTGATTTCGCGTACAGGCACGGTGCGCATCGCCAACAGATCACGCGGGCCGACAACGACCTGTCGTGTGTCTGCATCAAGTTTCACAACATAGATCGGATCGGTCAGCCCCCCGATGCCAAGGCCGCGACGTTGACCAATCGTGTAGTTGATTACACCATCATGTGTACCCAAGACGCGACCTTCAGGGTCAACGATGTCGCCCGGGGCGGCGGCCTCTGGTCGCAGCTTCCGAATAACTGACGCATAATCGCCATTTGGCACAAAACAAATGTCTTGGCTGTCCGGTTTATCCGCAACAGACAGGCCAAATTGCGCCGCAAGGGCGCGCGTTTCGGATTTTGATTCCAAATGTCCAAGCGGGAATCGTAGGAAATCCAACTGCTCGGCCGTTGTAGAAAACAGAAAATACGACTGATCTCGCGCGGCATCTGCAGCTGAATGCAGCTCTGCGCCGGACGATCCCATCTTGCGCTGAATGTAATGTCCGGTGGCCATGCAATCGGCCTCAAGGTCTTTGGCGGTTTCCAACAGGTCCTTGAATTTCACGCGTTCATTACAGCGAATACATGGAACAGGTGTTGCACCACCAAGATAGCTGTCGGCGAATTCATCGATCACTGCGTCTTTGAAAATATTTTCGTAATCAAGGACATAGTGGGGGAAATTCATTTCCTCTGCCACGCGGCGTGCGTCGTGAATATCAATTCCTGCGCAACACGCACCTTTTTTGGCTAGGGCTGCGCCATGGTCATAAAGTTGTAACGTTACACCGACAACATCATAGCCTTCAGATGCCAATTTGGCGGCCACGACAGAGCTGTCGACACCACCAGACATTGCCACAACGACTCGGGTTTCGTGCGGTGGTTTGGCAAAGCCAAGAGAATTCAGCATGTTGTGGTTTTGATCCAGCATTTCAAACTCGTTAGATTAGAATGAGAAATATAGGAAAATCGTAACTACTCTCAAGAGACCTCTTTATGTGTCGTTAAGCCACATGCATCAAATTACCTGCAGCAATAATGCGAGCGAGTACGATGTATTTGAAAAAGGTCGACGGTCCACGTGCGGTGACTTTGCCAGATGGAAGCGTGATGACGCGTGCAGATTTGCCGCCGTCCTCGACGCGTCGGTGGGTTGCCTCGCGTAAGGCTTGTGTGGTCCGGGGTGTGCTTTATGGGTTGCTTACAGAAGATGCAGCGCTTAGCCACTATTCATTGAGTAGTGAAGAGTTTCATGAATGGGTACGTGCTGTCACTCTTCATGGCGAAGAGGCATTAAAAGCGACCGCGCTGCAACGGTATAGACAACTATAGGTTGTTGTGATTATAGGTTGTTACAGTAATTTTGTAGCAGGAGTAACGGGTGGTTAACCTTTTACGTTCACGTTTCTGTTTATCAAATGTCAGCACGTGAAGCGGAGACATAGAATGCGCGTATTGCTTGTAGAAGATGACCCTACAACTTCCAAAAGCATCGAACTGATGCTTACGCATGCAAATTTGAATGTGTATGCGACTGATCTTGGTGAAGAAGGGATCGATCTTGCCAAGTTGTATGACTACGATCTGATCCTTCTGGACTTGGATCTTCCTGATATGAATGGACACGAGGTTCTGCGTCAGCTGCGACTGTCACGGATCGAAACGCCGATCCTGATCCTGTCCGGTGCCGACGATACAGAAAATAAGATCAAAGGATTTGGTTTCGGTGCAGATGATTATCTGACAAAGCCATTCCATCGCGAAGAACTTGTCGCACGTATTCACGCGATTATTCGACGTTCCAAAGGCCATTCGCAATCCGTGATTAAGACTGGATCAGTTTCGGTCAATCTGGATGCAAAAACAGTCAGCGTCGATACAACGCCTGTTCACTTGACGGGCAAGGAATACCAGATGCTTGAACTGTTGAGCCTGCGCAAAGGCACGACCTTGACCAAAGAAATGTTCCTCAACCATCTTTATGGCGGGATGGATGAGCCGGAATTGAAAATCATCGACGTCTTTATTTGTAAGTTGCGCAAAAAACTGTCGAATGCGACGGGCGGGGACAATTACATCGAAACGGTATGGGGGCGCGGCTATGTGTTGCGGGACCCAACGCCTGCGGTGGCCACGGATGACCATGCAATGGCTGTTGGCGCCTAACGCATTCCAAATTTTGGTATCGAGAGTGGGCCGCACAAATGTGCGGCCTTCTTTTTTTGTCGCGGCGCAACACCGTCTTGGGCTGGACCACGTCAACCTGCGCTTTTATGTGTTGATCTGGCAGTAAGAGGGATCGTGAGATGGTCGCGGAAATGGATGTCATGCATTTGACCCAGGATCAGGCACAACAAGAGTTGGCACGTCTTGCCAAAGCTTTGTCTGAAGCAAATGCAGATTATCACGGACAAGATGCGCCGCAATTGTCGGACGCTGACTATGACGCACTTAAGCGCCGCAATGTCGCGATCGAAGAACGGTTTCCCGCGCTAAAACGCGCAGATAGTCCGTCGGAAATGATCGGTTCAGCACCGGCTGACGGCTTTTCCAAAGTGACCCACGCTGTATCGATGTTGTCGCTTGCCAATGCATTTAATGATGAGGACGTGACCGAATTTGATTCAAGCATCCGCAAATTTCTGGGGTTGGATGCAAATCAAAATCTCGTCTTCACAGCAGAACCCAAGATTGATGGATTGTCTTTATCTCTGCGTTATGAGGCCGGAAAATTGGTCCAAGCCGCGACACGTGGCGATGGATCGATAGGCGAAAATGTCACGGCCAATGCTCTGACGATTGCCGATGTTCCAGCCCAGCTGAAAAACGCGCCAGACATTCTTGAGGTGCGCGGCGAAGTTTATATGAGCCATTCCGATTTTGAGGCGCTGAATGCGCATCAAATCAGCATTGGCGGTAAACCATTTGCGAATCCGCGCAATGCCGCCGCCGGTTCGTTGCGGCAATTGGATGCGGAAATAACAAAGTCACGCCCGCTTAAGTTTTTCGCCTATGCGTGGGGCGCGTTAAGCGATCCTTTGGGGCAAACGCAACATGGCGCAATCGAATGTTTGGCGGAATTGCAGTTTGAAACCAATCCATTGACCAAGCTGTGCCAGTCTGTGGAAGATATGGTGCGTCACTATGCATTGATCGAAGAAAAGCGTGCGACATTGGGATATGACATCGATGGTGTCGTGTACAAAGTGGATGACTTGGCGTTGCAAGACCGCCTCGGTTTCAGATCAACCACGCCGAGATGGGCCATCGCACATAAATTCCCTGCGGAACTGGCGTGGACCTTGCTTGAAGGGATCGACATTCAAGTTGGACGCACTGGCGCGCTAAGCCCCGTTGCGCGATTGAAACCCGTTACCGTTGGCGGCGTTGTTGTGTCCAATGCGACGTTGCACAACGAAGATTATGTTGCGGGACGCGACAGCAAAGGTCAGGAAATACGCGGCGGCAAAGACATCCGCGTCGGTGACTGGGTGCAGGTTTACCGGGCCGGTGATGTGATTCCAAAGGTGGCAGATGTCGATCTGAGCAAACGAGCCCACAATTCCGAGGCGTATGCTTTCCCAACCCTTTGCCCAGAATGCGGATCGGATGCAGTCCGTGACGAAGGTGACGCGGTGCGCCGCTGCACGGGCGGCTTGGTTTGCCCGGTACAAGCGGTTGAAAGACTGAAACATTTTGTGGGTAGATCAGCCTTTGACATTGAAGGGCTGGGCGCAAAGCAAGTGGAACAATTCCACACGGTTGGCTGGATCGCTGAACCCGCGGATATTTTTGCGTTGAAACGCAAATATGGTGAGGGTTTGCAGCAGCTTAAGAACCGGGAAGGCTGGGGCGAAAAGTCAGCGGATAATTTATTCGCAGCGATTGATGAAAAACGCTCTATTCCCTTGGCGCGTCTGATCTATTCATTTGGCATTCGACATGTCGGCGAAAGTGCCTCGAAACTTTTGGCCACGCATTACGGGACATGGGATGCCTTTGAACAAGCGATGACCCAAGCCCAAATTGCGGATTCGCCGGTTTTGGAAGATTTGTTGTCGATTGATGGTTTTGGTATCGTTATGGCGCAATCGTTGATCACGGCGTTTGCGCAAGACGCCGAACGTGCAAGCATTTCGCGATTGGTCGCCGAATTGACGGTTCAAGAAGCCAAGCAACCAGATAAGTCTGACAGTCCAGTTGCTGGAAAAACTGTGGTCTTCACCGGTTCGCTGGAACGCATGACACGTGCCGAAGCCAAGGCCCGCGCGGAACGTTTGGGCGCAAAGGTGTCGGGATCTGTCAGCAGCAAGACCGATATTTTGATTGCCGGTCCAGGTGCAGGCAGCAAAGCCAAGAAAGCAGTCGAGCTTGGGATCGAAACATTGGACGAAGATGCCTGGTTGGCATTGCTCGACACCGCATGAGCCGGCCAGAGCTGCTTTTCCCTGTATTCGCTGATCTCGAAACATTGGCGGGGATTGGGCCAAAGTCAGCCAAGGTGCTTGACGGAATCGGTGTTCGTGCGCCGCGTGATCTGCTTTTTGTGTTGCCGCATACGGGGATCGATCGCCATTTGCGCGATACCATCCAGGGCGCAGATTTTCCAACGGTATTGACCACATGCGTCACAGTTGGGGCGCATCGAAAAGCTGCGCGTGCTTATCGTGTTACGGCAGAAGACGCAGAGCTTACGTTTCAAATCGTTTTCTTTCATGCACGTGGAGATTACCTGAAGAAATTGTTGCCGGAGGGTGAGCGGAGGATCGTTTCCGGCAAGGTTGAGCTTTTTGATGGGGTGCCTCAGATGGTGCACCCGGAACATGTTCTGCCGGAAGAAGAGTTGGATGACCTTCCCAAATTTGAACCGGTCTATCCACTGACAGCTGGCGTGACACAAAAAACGATGTGGCGCGCAACCAGAAGCGCGTTGGAACGACTGCCGGAATTGCCGGAGTGGATTAACAAAGAGCTACATGCACAAAAGGGCTGGCCCGCTTTTGGCGCTGCAATGCAACATGCACATGCGCCCGAAACCCTTGGTGACATTGCGGCCACAGCGCCTGCGCGCATGAGATTGGCGTATGATGAATTGCTGGCCCATCAACTGACATTGGCTTTGGCTCGCGCCCAAACGCGGCGCGGCAGTGGCAGAGAGACGATCGGCACGGGGACGCTAAAAGACCAAAGCCTGAAAACACTGCCCTACAAGCCTACAAACGCCCAAAGCCGTGCAATTGCAGAAATAGAAACCGACTTGGCGTCTGGGTTGCGAATGAACCGTTTGCTGCAGGGCGATGTTGGGTCTGGGAAAACTCTTGTCGCGTTTCTGGCTTTGTTGGTTGCGGTCGAAGCTGGCGGGCAGGGTGTTATGATGGCCCCCACCGAAATTCTGGCGCGTCAGCATCTAGAAAGCCTGCAGCCGTTGGCCGAAGAGGTTGGCGTTGTTCTCGAAATTCTAACCGGACGGGATAAAGGCGCAGAACGCAAAGCCAAGCTGGGGGCGCTTGCAGGTGGCAACATACAAATATTGGTCGGCACGCATGCAGTTTTTCAGGCGGATGTTGAGTTTTCCGATTTGCGCCTCGCGATCATCGATGAACAACACAGGTTTGGCGTGCGCCAACGCTTTGAGCTGGGCAAAAAGGGAACCGCGACAGACACGCTGGTGATGACAGCGACACCCATTCCGCGATCCTTGTCATTGGCACAATACGGCGACATGGATGTTTCTATTCTTGATGAAAAGCCGCCGGGCCGTAAGCCAATTCGCACCGCCTTGGTCAGCACCGGACGTATTGACGAAGTCGTGGACCGGTTGCGCGCAGCGATTGCAGAAGGGCGCCAATGTTACTGGGTGTGCCCGTTGGTCGAAGAAAGCGAAGTGGTCGATCTGACCGCGGCGGAAGACCGGTTCAAAATGTTGCGCGCAGCCTTGGGCGAGGAAACGGTCGGCCTTGTGCATGGACAGATGCCGCCCGCGGATAAAGACAAAGCAATGGCACAGTTTCAGGACGGAGAAACACAGGTTTTGGTCGCGACCACGGTGATCGAAGTTGGTGTGAACGTCCCAAATGCCACGATTATGGTGATTGAACGGGCGGAAACTTTTGGTTTGGCGCAATTGCATCAGTTGCGCGGGCGCGTCGGGCGGGGTGATGCGGCGTCAACCTGCGTTCTGCTGTATCAATCGCCGCTTAGTGAAACAGGACGTAAACGGCTGGAAGTGCTTCGCGAATCTGAAGATGGATTTAAGATCGCCGAAGTCGACTTGCAAATGCGTGGAGCAGGTGACCTGATTGGAACTGCGCAGTCTGGCCTGCCAAAATTCCAGATTGCCGATTTAGAAGGTCAGGCTGATTTGATGGCGATTGCGCAGACGGATGCCCGCGCGTTTCTGGCCGAGGATCCAACCCTAGAAAGCGAACGAGGAACGGCCTTGCGTCTGCTTTTGTGGTTGATGCGGCAGGACGAAGCAATTCGTTTGATTTCAGTAGGTTGATGAGCTGAGTCTTAAAAAGTTCACAAATGTTCTCAAAAAGTTCTTTACTTGATGAGAACAATATGTGAACACTCTCTTAACAACTGAGGGAGCAGACACAATGACAACCTTACGCCAAATTTCGATGATAGCACGCCGTTCGCAAGCGACATTGTTAGGTGATGCGTTTGGTGCAGCCGCTTTGATGGCCTTGTTATTTGTCGCTTTGCATATTCCCTCATTTGTCTGAGTTCTGCCTGCGATCTCATTCTGGAAACACCTCCTACGCGTCGCCGTCCCCAAGTTGCGAAGCGTCCTTTTCAGTGACGGCCTGCCTGCTTCATTGATCATTGGTGTCATCCACGTCCCACATGAGACACGCTTTCCTTGCGCCGCCATTCCTGCCGGAATGTGCGGCGTTTTTTTCTGTTTAACGCATCGCATAAAGTGAACGGATGTTTGGATTTTGGCAGCTGTAGCCCAGCCACAATCCTCCGAAGTTTAGGTGTCGTGAAAATCGGAGCGGGCCTTTGATTGACGCGGGTGCCATCAACCCATCAATCGATTAGGCGCAATTGGCCTTTAATGCGTCTTCCATCGCTTCTGTCACGGCTTCGATTGCCAGTAAAATCGACGCGTGCCGGTTTTTATAGTCCCGAGCAGGAAGCAGAACTTCGAATCCCTCAAAAGGGGCATCGGGTATTGGACCGTCGTCTTTCAGCATTTTGCGCAGCGCGTCACGCGCGGACGTAACGTCATCCAAGGTACGTCCCAGCACTGCATGACCTGTCACTGCAGCTGCGGCTTGTCCCAAAGCGCATGCACGCACTTCTTGACCATATTCGACGATGCACCCATCCTTCACAACAAGATCCACAGCTACGGTTGAACCGCATAGTGGAGACCGCTTTTTGATAGTGGCGTCGGGTGTTGCCAACCGCTGCGTATTCGGGATATCTGCAGCCAACGCCAGAATGCGGTTGGAATAAAGTTTGATCAGGTCCGTGTCGGTGGGCATGTGTTTCCCTTTCTGGCGTCTTTCATACATAAAGCGCGAAAGTCGCTATGAAAAGGACAAGTGCAGTGATTTTTGATCCAGAGAACCTCACATTTGATGAGCGTGGCTTGCTGCCTGTTGTTGCACAAGATGCAACAAGTAAGGATGTGTTGATGCTGGCGTGGATGAATGCCGAAGCGGTCCGACGCACATTGGAGACAAAACGCGTCACCTATTGGAGCCGTTCGCGTTCTGACTATTGGATCAAGGGCGAAACCAGCGGAAATACTCAAGAGTTGGTCGATTTCCGGTTTGATTGTGACCGGGATTGTTTACTTGTTTTGGTCAATCAAATCGGTCCCGCCTGCCACACAGGGGCGCCAAATTGTTTCTTCACGGCGGTGCGGAACAATGATGAAGTCACGGTTTAATGAAGAACGTTGCGTGCTTTATTTGATTCGAAGCCCGATGGCGTCAGAATGAAATTGCATACGTTCTTCTTTGCGCGCGTTTTTTTCGACCGATGGTCTGAAACGGTTTCAAAACAAAGGTTTAACCGATGTTTTTGAAGTCGTTCGAGCATCGAAACAGTGCAACATCCAGTTAGGATCATGCAAACCTGAGTATAAATCGCAAGAAAATTTCAGGTTCGGTGCAAAAGGTCCCATTGCACCTGTCGGTCACGAGGTCCATTCTGACCTTGAAAAAGCGGTGCATACGGCACAGGTATATAGGCCAAGAACGGAGACGACGACGGTTGCCACTAAATGGGACCAGTTCGTCTTGCCAAGAAATAATAAGGATTGAGCAATGCAAGAACCTCTGAACGCCTCTTATCCGGTTCTGCCGCTTCGAGACATCGTCGTATTTCCACATATGATTGTTCCACTGTTTGTGGGGCGTGACAAATCTGTTCGCGCACTTGAAGAGGTCATGTCCAACGACAAACAAATCCTTTTGTCGAGCCAGATCGATCCGTCAGAAGACGACCCTGCCGAAACCGGTATTTACAAGGCTGGTGTTTTGGCAAACGTGCTTCAGCTTTTGAAGTTGCCTGATGGCACTGTAAAAGTCCTTGTCGAAGGGCAAGCACGGGTTCGCATTACCGAATACCTAGAAAATGATACATTCTTCGAAGCACGCGCCGAGTATCTGACAGAGATGCCGGGCGATGTTACAGCTACAAACGCGCTGTTCCGTAGCGTTGCCGAAGAATTTGAACGCTATGCCAAGGTCAAGAAGAACATCCCCGACGAAGCGTTGACGGCCGTAGGTGAGACCGCGGAATCTGCCAAGCTGGCTGACCTTGTTGCGGGCCATCTGGGAATCGAAGTTGACCAGAAACAAGACTTGCTTGAAACGCTCAGCGTCAGCGAACGTCTTGAAAAGGTCTATGGTCTGATGCAGGGTGAAATGTCCGTGCTGCAGGTCGAAAAGAAGATCAAGACACGCGTTAAATCGCAAATGGAGCGCACCCAGCGCGAATATTATCTCAACGAGCAGATGAAGGCGATCCAACAGGAGTTGGGTGACGGCGATGATGGTCGTAACGAAATCGTCGAGCTTGAAGAGAAAATAGAAGAAACAAAGCTGTCCAAAGAGGCGCGTGAAAAAGTTGACGCCGAAATCAAGAAGCTAAAGAACATGTCACCCATGTCTGCCGAGGCGACAGTGGTGCGCAATTATCTTGATTGGATGCTGGCCATTCCGTGGGGCGTGAAAAGCCGCGTGAAAAAGGACCTGACCAAAGCTCAAAAGGTTTTGGATAACGATCACTATGGCCTTGAAAAAGTTAAAGAACGGATCGTTGAATACCTCGCCGTGCAGCAACGCTCGTCCAAGCTGAAGGGCCCGATCATGTGCCTTGTTGGCCCTCCGGGTGTTGGGAAAACGTCATTGGGTAAATCTGTGGCGCGGGCGACAGGGCGTGAATTTATTCGCATCAGCCTTGGCGGCGTGCGCGACGAAAGCGAAATTCGCGGGCACCGCCGGACGTATATCGGCTCAATGCCGGGTAAGATCATTCAAGCGTTGAAAAAGGCCAAAACCACAAACCCTCTTATTTTGCTCGATGAAATCGACAAAATGGGACAGGATTTCCGTGGCGATCCGGCATCTGCGATGCTTGAAGTGCTTGATCCGGAACAGAATTCGACGTTTGTAGACCACTATATGGAAGTGGAATACGACCTGTCCAACGTGATGTTCCTGACAACGTCGAACAGCTATAATATGCCTGGTCCTTTGCTGGATCGGATGGAGATTATTCCGCTCGCGGGCTACACCGAGGACGAGAAGAGCGAGATTGCCAAACAGCATCTTGTGCCCAAACAGGTCAAGAACCACGGTCTTAAGAAAGACGAATTTACGCTGGAAGACGATGCATTGTCGTCCGTCATCCGCAGATACACGCGTGAGGCAGGGGTTCGAAACCTGGAACGCGAAATCGCCAAAACAGCGCGGAAATCTTTGACCAAAATCGTCAAGAAGGAAGCCACACAAGTTGTGGTCACGGCTGAGAATATCGATGAGTTTCTCGGCGTTCCTAAGTATCGGTTTGGTCTTGCAGAAGACAAAGATCAGGTTGGTGTTGTGACGGGGCTGGCTTGGACAAGTGTCGGCGGCGATTTGTTGCATATCGAAGCGCTGAGATTGCCAGGCAAGGGTCGGATGAAAACGACCGGGAAGCTGGGCGATGTGATGAAGGAATCCATCGATGCGGCGTCCAGCTATGTACGGTCTATCGCGCCGGAAATTGGTGTGAAACCACCAGCCTTCGACAAGATGGACATTCACGTTCACGTGCCGGATGGGGCGACACCAAAGGATGGGCCGTCGGCCGGTCTGGCGATGGTGACGTCAATTGTGTCGGTCCTGACGGACATTCCGGTCAAACGCGATCTTGCGATGACCGGCGAGGTAAGTTTGCGCGGAAATGCGATGCCAATCGGAGGGCTCAAGGAAAAGCTCTTGGCTGCGTTGCGCGGCGGAATCACAACTGTTTTGATTCCGGAAGAAAACGAAAAAGATCTGCCCGAGATTCCGGACAACGTGAAAGACGGCCTGACGATTATTCCGGTCAGCCACGTGTCCGAAGTTTTGAAGCTTGCTTTGACGGACACACCAGAACCCATTGAATGGGACGAAGCGGCCGAAGAAGCAGCTGCAGCAGCGGCAGCAAAAGCGGCGATTGATGCAGCTGCGGCACATACATCCCACTAGGGATAGCCACTGCAGCCGATTGGAAATGGCTGTAAGAATGAAGGGCGCCGGTCTTTTGATTGGCGCTTTTTTCTTGGGGCCCACCCCAAATTGGGCCGCGTTTCAACGTGTTCTGCCTTTGCGCCGTGAACTTAAAAACAATGCACCAATGCCTGCCATCAACAACAAACCTGAATCCGGCAGCGGGGCAACAATCGGTTCACTGGCGGAAATGCCGCCATATTCGACGATGTATGACCAAGGCTGACTCCCTGGGCGGTCACTCCAAAAATTAGCAAAGAAACCAATTTCGACGAAATCTTCGCTGCCGGAATCGTTTGGTTCGCCAGCAAACCACGCTGAATAACCTGTATCGATGGTCCCGTTTCGAAAGATTTGACCGTCTTCCGGGCCATCCACCCAAGTAAAAATACCTTCGCTTTCTGCATCTGTGCCGCCACTCCAAAGAGCGCCAAATTGCGAGGGGTTTAAAGTGTTCAGAATAAAGTTGTTTTCAGCGGCTGACGTAATCGAAACAAGATAGCCTTGAAGATCGTTCCAAATACGTGTCACGGCATCGGCGCGCGCCGTATGCCAATCCGCAGGTTCGTCAATCACCTCATACCAATGTCCGTTCCCGCCCGATGCTGGTGTCCACTGGATCGGAAGGGCGGCGGCACTTGTTCCAAGAAAACAAGAAAACAAACCGACTACTAAACGTTTCATGAAAGGCACTCCAAATCGTTGCGTTTAAGGGGCTTGCGGAGTGTGAGTCCGCGAACACTGCGGGGTGACAGCATCTGGATCGAGCTAAGGCCGCATCTAATTTACAATCGATTAATCGGATTCTCGCCCTGGTTGATGTTCTTTTTTTGGACCTACAAAAATCGTTTTCACGCACTTGTTTGTACGGCTCGCATTGGCTAATGCACGTAAAATCGAGTGCTGATGCCGTGAGCGAATTTCTGTTTCGGTCCCAAAGGTGACAAGAAACCGAATCTTTTTTCAGAGCCAAATCCAGCGCGAAAGCGTGGATACAGAAATACCAATCTGATCTGTGGAGCAGACATGACCGAACATGAAATCTATGTGTTGCGGCACGGTGAAACGGAATGGAACAGGGCAGGGCGGATGCAGGGCTCTTTGGATTCTCCGTTGACGGACAAAGGGCGTCGCCAAGCCGTTGATCAAGGCAAAATTCTGGATCGGTGTAACCTGACTGGGTTCACTTGGTTCAGCAGCCCGCAAGGCCGCTCCATGGCAACGGCGGCCTTGGCCGCACCCAATGTTACACCTGTCTTGGATTCGCGGCTGGCAGAAATTTCGGTTGGTGATTGGGACGGAGCATGTCGGGCTGAAATGCAAAAGGCATCACCGCATGTGTTTGAACTGGATGTGGAGTTGGAGTGGTACAACCATGCGCCTGGTGGCGAGGGCTTTGACGCCTTAGAAGCAAGGTGTCGATCTTTCTTGGACGATCTGTCTGGTCCTGCCGTGATTTTCACACACGGAATCACCAGCCGGTTCTTGCGATGCCTTGCTCAGGGGCTGCCAATCGAAGCTTTTTCGGACGTCGATGGTGGTCAGGGTATAATTTATCGCATTTTGGATGAAAAACAGACAAAACTGACCTTGCAGGCCGGTTCCGACTTCGGTAACTGACTGCGTGTCGGGTGATTAGCTCAGTTGGTAGAGCGCTTCGTTTACACCGAAGATGTCGGGAGTTCGAGCCTCTCATCACCCACCATTCCCATCCGCTTTGAAATTACCTCGTCCATTTGGGAAAAAGCGTGCGACGATCAGACCTTTGGTCTTGTTAATTGATTTTGACGTGCTTCAGTACGAGGACAGGGAGCCGGGTTTAATTGTGCTCATGCGTTTGCATCTAAACTAGGAGCGTTTGTTGATCATGACTGATTGCACTTTTGTTGGCGCACATGTTTTTCTACCGAACGATATTGTGCAGACCAACGTCACTGTCTCCGGTGGAACTATCACCGAAATCGGCGGACCGATCCAAGGGCAGGTCATCAATGCGGGTGGTTTGATCCTTGCGCCAGCTTTGATCGATGTGCACGGCGACGCGTTCGAGCGGCAATTGATGCCACGCCCTGGCGTATTCTTTCCAATGGAAACTGCTGTACTTGAGACGGATCGCCAGCTTGCTGCGAATGGAATTGCGACGACGTATCATTCGGTCACTCTTGGATTTGAACCGGGATTGCGCAGTGTTGAAAATGGACGGGCTTTAATTCAGGCGTTGCGCGATTTGGCGCCGCGCTTGTTGGTCGAAAACCGTGTTCAATTGCGTTGGGAAACATTCGCAGATGAGGCGTTGGATGTTTTGAATTGGGCAATGGACTGGGACTTGACTCCATCGCTTGCCTTTAATGACCACCTTTCGATGTCGATGCGCAGCGTGGACACCAAAATTCAAGACCGATTGTTTGAACACAATCCAGATTTCGCAATGATGCAGTTTACCGATGAAACGTTGCTTGAAGCTCGGCACAGGAAACATGCGGAACGCTCTGGATTAGACTGGAATATGTACAAGGGTCTTTTGAAAACCGTTTGGGCCCGACGCGAAAATGTGCCCGCGCGTATGCAAGAGGTGGCAGCCAAAGCCCGTGCGCGAGGTATTCCGATGCTAAGCCATGATGACACACAGGCTGAGACACGCATGTTTTATCAAGCACTTGGGGCGACGGTCAGTGAGTTTCCGATGACAATGGAACCGGTTCAGGCTGCGCAAGCAGCTGGTGACACGATAATTTTTGGCTCTCCCAATGCTGTGCGTGGTGGCAGCCACATCGGATCGCTGAGTGCTGCAGACATGGTCGAAGACGGCAAATGTGATGTTTTGGCTTCGGATTACTATTACCCGGCGATGTTGGCGGCAGTTGATCGATTGGACCGTGAACAGCGCGCCGACAGGCTGGCGCTTTGGTCGCTTGTGTCGTCCGGTCCTGCCAAAGCGATGAACCTGCCGGATCGCGGTGAAATTGCAGTGGGCAAACGGGCTGATCTGGTGTTGGTTGATTGGCCAGATGGACAGATTCCGGCGGTGCAAGGCACTTGGGTTGCGGGACGATGTGCTTATCGAAGCCAACCGGCAGGCTAGGCTGGCGAAAACCAAGCGGTAAGTGTGGGTTTCACATGGTGCATTTTGGGCGTTAATCAGTGTGCTGAATAGTATCTATCGTCGGGGCGGATTATATCCGCTGTCCGAACCAGGATAGATTTTGCACAAATGTGCGATTTAATCCCACTGAACGACTGTTTGTGACGTTCGGGCATTTGCAATTTTCGCACAAAAATTAATTTTGTTACAAATTGGTCTAAATTCTGTCGGATTGTTTTTGTTTTTGATAACAAAAAGTTGACACGTTGGGTAAGTTGGAGAAATTCGGTGAGAATAACCTTTATTGGGAATGAGTTTAGTTCGTTTAACTTTGAGAGTGTTTTTCGTTCAAATCCGTTTTTCGCAGGCCCATCGCCGTTTATCACTCAAAGCGTCTCTGGTGATGCAACGACAGCGTCTCTGGAAGGCATTGATTCGTTAAATCCCCTGATTTTGGAAGGGTCAGGATTTACGACTGACGCCGGCGGGAACCTGAACGGTGGAACGATTACGTCAGTCTCTATTGGCGCTCCGTTCACTTCGCCGTTTGAAGAAATCGTTACGTTTTCCGAAATAAATTGGTCCGTTTCCGATTTCTTGGCGGCCTCTCAATTGGCTTACGGTTTCGATGACTATTCAGGGTTTTCCACACTTTTCGACGCTCAAGGCCCCGTAACATTTGATGCGTCCGAAGCGATTGCTGGTGTCGATCCAGCGAACATTCTGGATTTGATCTCAGAGGACATCAATTTCATTGGTTCGGCGTTTTCGGATACGGTAACAGGCGGAGACGGGAATGATACAATCAACCCTGGCTCTAATCCTGACTTTGGTGACTTGCTTACCGCGTCGCTTGGCAATGACACATATGATTTCGGGTTAAGTGTCGACGAGACGTTTTCGGTGCTGATTTACAAAGATTTTGACGGTATCGATGTTACAATTGATGGCACATCAGACACCGGTTCTATCGATGTTGTGTCCTCTGGTTTCACAGATACGCTTTTGGATGTGAATAAAGCAATGGCTTGGGTTTTGGGTATCGAAGCCAGCAATGGCGACGATACATTTGATCTGACAGTAGGAGGTGCGTCCTTTGCGCCGGGTGACGATATCGGCATAGCCGGGGCACAAGCATTGTCTATCCGCAGCGGCGGGGGGACAGATTCATTTGACTTTGACTTTGACGGTGGGGGCTTCCTGAGATTTGAAATGTCGACGGGCTTCTCATTGTCTGCACCAACACAAGGTTTTGTTGCAGATATTTCAGCTGGCACGATCACAAATGACGGACATGGTAATGCTGAAACAATTTCAGTCACCGGAACCGGAGGAACGTTGGCGCTCACGCTTACGAATTTCGCGGATTCCGTTATCGGAAGCGATATGAACGACGTGTTTATCACCAATCAAGGCGATGACACGATCGACGGTGGCGATGGGTTTGATCTTGTGCGGTATGACAGATCTGGAGTTGAAGCGCTTACCGTTGATCTTTCAACAGGTTTAGCCAGTGGTATTTGGAACGGATTAGTTTTCACGGATAGCCTAACCAATATCGAAGGTGTGCGTGGCACGCGTGACGAAGGCGACGTGTTGATCGGAGCTGCTGCGGA
The DNA here is from genome assembly GCA_039975755.1 of Paracoccaceae bacterium. Lineage (GTDB taxonomy): Bacteria > Pseudomonadota > Alphaproteobacteria > Rhodobacterales > Rhodobacteraceae > JABSSA01. Next base: position 16,330 of record JBDWGM010000068.1, read on the forward strand.
CGAAACGTTCTGGGGTGAAGGCGGCAACGACAGCATCGCTGGAGGACAGGGCAACGACACATTGCGCGGCGAAGCGGATGACGATTTGCTCGAAGGTGGACGTGGCCACGATATCATCGACGGTGGTGATGGTATAGATACGGCCAGCTATGAAAACGCGACGTCTGGTGTGACAGCTAGATTGGCCAAGGGCGAGGCCTTTGGCGGCGACAATTTTGATCTTTTGACGAACATTGAAAACCTGATTGGGTCGGACCATGACGACAAATTGGTCGGTGACACAGGGGCCAACCTTATCGAGGGAGGTGATGGAAATGACTTTATTCGCACGCTAGGTGGTAACGACTCAATTGATGCCGGATTCGGCGACGACGAAGTCTTTGGGAATAGCGGCGACGAAATCATCCTTCTGGGTGATGGAAATGATTTTGCGCGCACCAGAGGCGGGAATGATCTTGTCTTTTTCGGCGATGGCGATGATCATGCGCTTACGGGTCGAGGGGATGACATTGCCGATGGGCAAGCAGGTGATGATCTGTTTTTTCTGGGAATAGGCAATGATACGGCCTTTGGCGGATTCGGTAGTGACACGCTGAATGGTGGATCACATGCCGATGTATTGGATGGCGGCCCTGGCGATGACCGTGTGCGTGGCGAAGCCGGCGTTGATCATCTGAACGGCAACAGCGGCAACGACCTTTTGAACGGTGGTGCGGGTGCAGACACGTTCTGGTTCTTTGACATTGAAAGCATGGGACAAGATCGTATCAAAGACTTTGAAGATGGTCTGGACAAGATCAATCTGTCTGATTGGGGATTTGGTTCGGCAGCGGATGTACTGGCTTTGGCAAGCAGCACGGGCAGTTCCAACCAGCACACGCGTATCACGTTCACTGATGGTGTGAATGATCAAAGGCGTGATATTGTGATCAAGAACCTTGATTTGGCGGATTTCGATGCAACGGACATCTTGCTGACTGGGGACAATCCGTTTGATATCATTATATAAGGCGCAACGGGAATAGCGGCTTTGCGTCGCGTGGTGTTTTCAGCAGGGCGTTCTATGTTATAACAAAGTTTAACGTTGAACTAATTCTGGACCGACACCCATGCGCGATTTGAAGATCCCGTCACAGCGTCACCCTGAAAAGGCACGGCGCCCGGATAATCCGCAACCTAAAAAGCCGGATTGGATCCGTGTCAAAGCACCCAGTGGCAAAGGGTACGCAGACACGCGTAAAATCATGCGGGAAAACAAGTTGGTGACAGTCTGCGAAGAAGCGGGCTGTCCCAACGTTGGCGAATGTTGGAGCCAAGGCCATGCCACCATGATGATTATGGGGGAAGTGTGTACGCGGGCCTGTACATTCTGCAATATCGCCACAGGTAAACCGCCCGAGGATTTGGATGCGTTTGAACCCGGACGTGTGGCACATGCTGTTGAAACGCTGGGTTTGAAACATGTCGTCATTACATCTGTTGATCGTGACGACATTGAAGACGGCGGAGCCGAGCATTTTGCACAGACGATCCGCGCCGTACGGCACCGTTCGCCCGATACAACGATCGAAATTTTGACGCCTGATTTCATCAGATGTGATGACGCCGTTCTGGAAACTGTTGTCGAAGCGCGCCCTGATGTTTTCAACCACAATCTAGAAACAGTTCCGGGCCTCTATCCCGAAGTGCGCCCTGGTGCGCGGTATTTCCATTCTTTGCGTTTGCTTCAGCGTGTCAAAGAGCTGGACCCGCTGATGTTCACGAAATCAGGTATCATGGTGGGACTGGGCGAAGATCGGCAATCTGTTATCCAAGTCATGGAAGACATGCGCGCCGCCGACATCGATTTTCTGACGATCGGTCAATATTTGCAGCCGACGCCGAAACACCATGCTGTTGACCGGTTTGTGCATCCGGATGAATTCAAAGCCTATGAAACGGCAGCGTACGGCAAAGGGTTCTTGATGGTCTCTGCTACACCATTGACGCGCTCGTCTTATCACGCAGGCGATGATTTCGCCCAATTGCGCGCGGCGCGTCAGGCAAAATTCGCCTGACTTTTAGGATCCAGAAGGCAAAGCTTTCAGATAGGCTGCAATGGCGTCTCTGTCAGTTTCTGGCAGTTTTGACATGTTTTCGATCACGTCCACCATTTCACCACCAGCGCTGTCGAAGTCTGGGGTGAAACCGGTTTCAAGGTAATAGGTGATGTCCTTCGCGCTCCAGTCCAGAGCGTCGGGCGTCAGCGCGGGAATCTTACCTTTCCCATCCGGTGATGGCGCACCTTGCAACCATTGTGTGCGATCCAATCCCCCCAACGCATTGCGTGGCGTATGACATTCGGCGCAATGACCAAGCCCTTCGACCAGATACCGCCCACGGATCAATTCGGGGGTATCAGTTTGTTGTACAACCCATTCGGATTGTACAAACATCAGTTTCCAAAGGCCCAAGCCGCGCCGAATGTTGAATGGAAACGCGACCTCGTGATCGCGGTTTGGTGTTTGTGACGCGGGTAAGGTGGACAAGAAGGCCGAAAGGTCTGCGATGTCTTGATCCGACGCATGGATGTAGGACGCGTAGGGAAAGGCAGGGTAATAGTGGTCACCGTCCGGGCTGACCCCATGTTGCATCGCATCGGCTAGGTCTGTGACGCTCCAACCGCCGATTCCGGTATTCGGATCAGGTGAAATGTTTGGTGCATAGAATGTCCCAAACTCTGTTCCAAAGGGCAAACCACCTGCCAGAATTGTTTTGGCATCGCCTTCGGTATTGGGTGCTGCGTGACAAGACGCACATCCACCGGCTGCAAAAACAACGGCCCCGCGATCTGCATCACCGACCAAATCGGCAAGGCGGTCCGGCGCGCTTTGGTCTGGACGGGTTAAAGTCCAGAACAGGGCCAACCCAAAAAAGGCCAGCCCTGCACATAGGATAAAAAATCGCCGCATCGCGTTCCGCTGTTTATTTCAGCCTCTTAGTTTGCCGGTGCACGATACGCTTTATGACATGCACCGCAAGCCTCTCCGACGGCACCAATTGCGCCACGCAGAGCCTCTAGGTCAGTGCCCGCCGCTGTGGCCATTATTTCCGCTGCAGCCGTTAAATCCTTGCCCTTAGTGGCAATATCAGGCCATTTTTCCCATGCTGCTGGCAATGCGCGCGTCCCTTTTTCGATAGAAACGTTGTCAGACCCTTGTGGCCATGCCGCCGCCATGGAAAGCTTGCTTGCTGACAAAAGGTCTGCTGCAGAAGCGCTCGCTAATTCTGCGTCGTAATCCATTTCACCTTTGGCCATCGCGCCCAAGATTCCAAGGTTAAAGCTGAATAGCTTCATTTGCGCTTGACGCACCTTGATCTCGTTCTCGAATTCTCCTTTTGCATGACCTCCAGCAAACGCCAGCGAGGCCATCACACCCAAACACGCGGTACTCAGTACAATCTTTTTGGTCAAAGACATGGTTCGCTCCAAGAAAAAGAAAAGTTGTTTGACCACGTTAGCTGTGAATAAAATAATAGCTAGTCCGTTTTTATGACTCTGGGGGTTTGATTTTTGCACAGCTTGAATTGGGATGATCTGCGTTTTGTTCTCGCGGTCGTTGAACACGGATCTCTTTCGGCGGCGGCGCGGCAATTGGGCGTAAACCATGCAACGGTCCTTAGGCGCGTGGGCGCTTTCGAGGCACGGATCGGGTCGCCGATTTTTCATCGAACGGCGCAAGGGTATCAAATTTTACCTGATCAACTGCGCTTGATCGAAGCGACCCGAGAAGTGGGGCATGCGATCAATTCCGTTGAGCGATTGGGGGCAGGGCAAGATACCCAATTGTCGGGTCAGGTCCGTGTCACATCAACAGACACCGTTTGCATGACAGTTTTGCCGGAGATTCTGAAAGATCTGCAAGCCGAGGCAAAGGGGCTGCATTTGTCACTCGTGTGTTCAAACACGCATCTCAATCTGTCATTACTTGAAGCTGAGGTAACCATACGACCCGCTGCGCGCCTTCCCGAAGAACTGGTCGGCGCGCAGGCAGGATACATGCGGTTTGCAGTGTACAAACGGGCCACAGAGTCGGTTTCAGACAGGTGGATCGGCCCCGCAGGCCCTCTGGCCAACGCATTGCCAACGGTTTGGCTGGATGAATTCATTAAAGGCGCGGGTTATGTGGCACGCACAGACAGCTTTATGGTGGCCCGAGAATTGGCGGCACAAGGTGTCGGGCAAGCCATGTTGCCCTGCTTGATTGCGGAATCAGACGACCGACTTGATCGAATAGACCAGTTTACGCCTGACATAAAAGTTCCGATTTGGGTCGCCAGCCACGAAGAGCTGGCAGAGGTCAGCCGTCTGCGACTTGTCCGGTCGTCGCTTTTAGAAGCATTGCAGCGGCACAAGACGCAATTAGATCCGCAGTTTTGACCGAACTCTTTTGAATCACGCGTTGTTTGCGTCATCAACAAAACGGACTTTCCCGATATAAGGGAGATTGCGATTGCGTTGAGCAAAGTCAATTCCATACCCCACGACAAATTCATCAGGAATTTTGAACCCTGTCCAATCCGCTTTGAAATCCAACTCTCGTCGTGTTGGTTTATCTAGCAACGCAATGGTTTTCAGGCGCGCAGGCGAGCGGTTTCGCAACAATCGGTGCACGTGATGCATGGTGTGACCGGTGTCGACGATGTCTTCGACAATCAACACATCACGCCCTTCGATAGGAGCGCGTAAGTCCTTGAGGATGCGTACCTCTTTGCTTGATTCCATGGAGTCGCCGTAAGATGAGGCTTCCAGGAAATCGACTTCGATCGGCAAGTCCAATTCCCGTACAAGGTCAGCAATGAATACAAATGATCCGCGCAAGAGACCCACAACAACCAGCTTATCGGTCCCTTTGAATTCTTGTTGGATTTCGACGCATAGATCCTCGATCCGCGCGGCAATCGCCTTGGCCGAGATCATTTGGTCTATGACATATGGCCGCTCTGGCATGGTGTGTCCCTTGAAATTAATGATGTTTCAGGACACATGCCCTAAAACGCTGACAGACATAGACAATGCCAACTCATTCTGAAACCCGCTTCCTGCCATACACGCCGCAACAGATGTATAATCTTGTTGCTGACGTATCTGATTACCCCAAATTTCTTCCCTGGTGTGCGGCGGCACGTATCCGCAGCCAAAATCCGGACGGCGACAGTATCGTCATGGAAGCTGACTTGGTGATTTCATTCAAAGTGTTTCGCGAACGCTTTGGCAGTCGGGTGACTTTGTGGCCAAACGAACAGCGCATTGAATCCGAATATCTTGATGGTCCGTTCCGTTACATGAAATCATCTTGGGCGTTTAAAGAAGTTGATGGGGGATGCGATGTGTCTTTCTTTGTTGATTTCGAATTTAAAAATGCAATCCTGCAAGGCATTATCGGTGTCGTTTTCAACGAAGCGATGCAGCGTATCGTGCGGGCCTTTGAACGGCGTGCGCAGGAGTTATACCAATGAATGTTGCACAGAAGCTTGCCAAATTTGTCTTGAACAGCGTTCCGGATGCGACATCCTCTGGGGCGGAACGTATCATGCGTTTGTCATTGTTCGACTGGGCAACCTGCGGAATGGCTGGCGTCAATGAACCCGTGTCACGAATTGTGCGTGGCACTGCATTGGCACAGGGTGTTCAAGGAAAATCCCCAATCTTTGGCGGGGGCGATGCTGGGCTGCCACCTGTAATGGCCGCTTTGGTCAATGGTACGACCAGTCACGCATTGGATTATGACGACACGCATTTTGCACATATTGGGCATCCGTCGGTTGCGGTCATCCCGGCAGCGATGGCCATTCGGGGGCCTGAACATTCCGACGCAGACGTGCTTTGGTCTGCATTGATCGGTGCAGAGGTGTCCGTACGCATGGGCCTTTGGTTGGGGCGATCGCATTATCAGGCAGGGTTCCATCAAACGGCCACGGCGGGTGCGTTTGGGGCGACGGCTGCGGCTGGTTTGCTGCTCGGTTTGTCCGAATTACAAATGCAGGCGGCCTTTGGCGTCGCTGCAACCCAAGCGGCCGGTCTGAAATCGCAATTTGGGACAATGGGAAAG
>JBDWGM010000069.1:0-9507 GCA_039975755.1 Paracoccaceae bacterium
TTGCATGTTACCAAGGCAACGATGTCCCAAGCGAAGAACTGATCTGGCAAGATCCAATTCCAGCCGGAACAACCCTAAGCGATGCGGATGTGGTCGACCTGAAGGGCAAAATTGCCGCCTCCGGTCTGAGCATATCGGAAATGGTGTCAACCGCTTGGGCGTCTGCCTCGACGTATCGCGGATCAGATAAACGCGGTGGTGCAAACGGCGCGCGTGTGCGTCTGACCCCACAGAAAGACTGGGACGTCAACCAACCAGCGGAATTGGCAAAAGTTGTCGGCGTTCTAGAAGGCATTCAAAGCGCGTCCAGCGCAAATGTGTCTTTGGCAGACCTGATCGTTCTTGCGGGCAACGTTGGTGTTGAACAAGCCGCCAAAGCCGCAGGCCATGACGTGACGGTTCCCTTCACTTCGGGCCGTGGCGACTCGAGCCAAGATCAGACCGACGTCGAGAGCTTTGGCGTTATGGAACCCATCGCAGACGGTTTCCGCAACTACATGAAGGGCGCATTCAGCGTTTCTGCCGAAGAACTGCTGGTCGACAAGGCGCAGTTGCTTGGCATGACGGCCCCTGAAATGACTGCATTGGTCGGCGGCTTGCGCGTGATCGGCGCAAACCATGGCGGCACGTCACACGGCGTGTTCACCGACCGTGCTGGTGCGTTGACAAACGACTTTTTCGTCAACCTGCTGGATATGAGCGTTGAATGGAAACCAACATCCGGCGACGCATCTACATTCGAAGGCCGTGATCGTTCAAGCGGAGCGGTCAAATGGACTGGCACACGTGTCGATCTGGTCTTTGGCTCAAACTCGATCCTACGCGCTGTGGCAGAAGTCTACGGCCAATCGGATGGGGAAAAACGTTTTGTTAACGATTTCATCGCAGCATGGTCAAAGGTGATGAATGCGGATCGATTTGATCTCGCGTAATAGACTAAACACCACTCACACAAGGAAACAGCGCCTTTTCGGCGCTGTTTTTTTGTCTTTAGATCACTGATAAAACTATCAGCGTAATTCCTTGCCATCTGGCCACTGGATTTCCATGTTTAGAACGATCTCTTGTGTGGTTCCCGCCGAGACTTCCAAATCCCATTCCAAGATACCACGCTTGTCTTCAACATCTTGACGCGTTTGGGCGGGCCGCGCACGCCAAGCAATTTCCAGATCTTCCTGTTCGGAATATGGGACCTGATCCACAACTGTGACCTCCCAATCGCGCGCACTCAGGTTTTCGATAACCAAACGCGCCTGTTCATCACGCACATTCCCACGCGAGATTATGCCACGTTCACCCTCTGATCGATCCAGAACCGCGCGACGCAATTGTAACCCGTGAATAGGGCCAAATCCGATCTCAACATCATCATTGACCTCTATGGTCTCAAACTTGATTTCACCAATCGCTTGGCCATCTACGAACCCAAAGGCAGGACCAACCAACAAACGTTCGCCGCTGTCATTGTCAAACGACAACATGCGAAAGGCCGTTTCATTCCGGCTGGGCACGGCCCGCGCGGCCACCTCTACCGAAAAGTCCAGCGGGGCCAGCGCCAACAATGCGTAATCCCCTTGAAGAACTGTCACAGGGTGATCGAAACTGTAGCGTACACCGACGCCAGATGTGTCAACCCTTGGTCCCGCTGCTTCTTCCTCAATTGCAGGTTCCGGGCTAATTGGCTCAGCAGCCGAATCCGCGTAGCTTCGCGAAGTGATGGACAATTTTTGATTGAACGTGTCCTCGATCCGCAGCAATCGAGGTCTTAGATCGCTGGGCTGGCTTCTGGTACGAGCTGCAAGACTGGTTACCGTCAAATCCACATCTTGCCAATGTTCGCCCGTATAGTGTCGAATTGCGACGTCGCGTTCCACTTCCATAGTCGCGATCTCGGCATTCTGCAGCTTCATCCGATAGACTGGTTCCCAACCGACATTATTGACCCAATAGGCCAAATCAATGCCAACATCGCCCGCCTCTGGCACCGTGACATTAAAAGATATTTCACTCGCATCTAAAAACGGGCCCCGTACTGCCTCCAGTGCAACTTGGGCCAGCTGTACGGCCTCTTCCAATGGTTTTCGCCCGGTTTGCGTTTGGCGCAATTCTGACTGTGCCGCGATGATATCAGCACGCGCCTCTGCTCCATCCTCGGCAATAGCGCGTCCCAATTCACGCAAAGTGGTGACGTCAAATGTCAGATCAGAGTCACCCAAACCTTCCAGAAAATTGATACGCGCTTGTGCCGCATTCGCCCGCGCCGTGATCGCATTCACTTGATCATCAAACGCTGCCAAAGCTTCGTTCGCAGCATCTAAAGCATCTTGCGCTGCACGCACATCAGGTGATCTTGCGAAGACTTCTAAACTTGCCGTCGGATTGTCGCGAAACACCTGACCGTCCAGAGAAGCGCCGCTCAGTTCGACGGAAATTTCAGAAACGTTCAGACCGTTCGGTAAATCCGACAAGCGAATTTCATGCTGTCCAGCTGGCATGTCCAATACCAGCGTGCGTCCGACTTGCGCCGCATCGGGATGCACAACCACCCAGCTGGGTTTGGAAAACGGTTGGAACAGATCAGCGTGTGCCGCTGCTGGCAAAAAGGCTAGGGCCATTATCAGATGTCGCATAATCGTAAACTCCTGCAATCTCTGGTTTCATCCTGCCTGCGTTGTGGCAAAATGGAAAGAGATCGCTTGAGCGATCTCAAAAACGCATACGAAAAGGAAAAGGTCATGCTGTGCCGCATTGGTGACGTCGAAATCTGGCGGATATTGGAGATCAATGGCCCGTTTCTAAAGCCCGAAGATTTGTATCCGAACGCAGGTCCTGACCTGCATGACGTATTGAAGAAACACGCACCCGGGCAAGTATGCGCATACAGCGGGCTGCTTATCCTGCCCATTCAGGGGTTTTTGCTGAAAACACCAACCCATAACATTCTGGTCGACAGTTGTGTCGGCAATGACAAAACCGTCCCGCGTCTGCCCGATTGGCACCAACGGTCTGACAATCGATTTATGGCTGCATTGACTGCCGCTGGTGTCGGACCCGAAGATATCGACTTTGTTCTTTGCACCCATCTGCACACGGACCACGTTGGCTGGAATACTCAGAAATTGGATGGGCGATGGGTTCCCACGTTTCCAAATGCCAAGTATCTGATGCCGACCGAAGACGAAGCAACCTACCGCGTACAAGACTCTGACACGTATCGCGAAAGCGTTCTGCCCGTGATCGAAAACGGTCAGGCCGAACTTGTCACTGCGGGTCATATGCTGGGCGACCACGTGTCTTTGATACCCTCGCCGGGCCACACGCCCGGTCACGTCTCGGTTTTGGTCAAAAGCGGTGGCGCCGAAGCATTGATCACCGGAGACGCCCTTCATTCAACTGCACAATGTTGCAAACCGGAATGGCATTTTACCTTCGACATGGACCCTGAACAGGCCGTCAAATCGCGCCGCACCTTATTAGAAGACGCATCCGAAACAGGACGTCGCGTTTTGGGCAGCCATTTCACGTTGCCTTCAATCGGACGCATCAAACCCGATGGCGACGCGTTCAAATGGGAAGGTGACGAGTAACCGTAACGGTTGCTTCAACAAAGCTATTCGAACCCTTTAAACGTAAAAAAGGCCGCTTCGAAAAGCGGCCCTTGTCATGTCCCTGTCAGAACGTTCAGCCCTTTTTCAGAACTTCGCGCCCCAGCAATTCTGCAATTTGCACCGCGTTCAAGGCTGCGCCTTTGCGTAGGTTGTCGCTAACGCACCATAGGTTCAGACCATTATCGATGGTCGAATCCTGACGGATACGGCTGATGAAAGTCGCGAAATCGCCCACACATTCTTTGGGCGTCACGTATCCACCGTCTTCGCGCTTGTCGATCACCATGATACCCGGCGCTTCGCGCAAGATGTCGCGCGCTTCGTCTTCGTCCAAAAACTCTTCGAATTCGATGTTCACCGCTTCCGAATGGCCGACAAAAACAGGGACGCGCACGCAGGTCGCTGTGACCTTGATGGTTGGGTCGACGATCTTTTTCGTCTCGGCCACCATTTTCCACTCTTCCTTGGTCGTACCGTCTTCCATGAAGACGTCGATATGCGGAATAACGTTGAACGCGATCTCTTTTGTGAACTTGTTTGGCGGGACATCAACCGTCGGGTTATAAACCGCTTTTGTTTGGTCCCACAGCTCGTCCATCCCGTCCCTGCCCGAGCCGGATACGGACTGGTATGTGCTGACCACAACGCGTTTGATCGTGGCACGGTCATGCAATGGCTTTAACGCCACAACCATCTGAGCGGTCGAACAATTCGGGTTTGCAATGATGTTCTTTTTGGCAAACCCGTGGACGTCTTGTGGGTTCACCTCTGGCACGATCAACGGCACATCTGGATCGTAACGATATAGCGACGAATTATCGATCACCACACAGCCCGCTTTAGCAGCAATCGGGCCGTATTTCTTGGTCGCGTCAGATCCGATGGCAAACAATGCCATGTCCCAGCCCGTGAAGTCGAACGTGTCGATGTCCTTCGTCGTCAGTGTCGTTTCACCAAATGATACTTCTGTACCCAGCGACCGGCGCGATGCCAGCACTGCAAGTTCATCTACGGGAAACTGGCGCTCTGCCAGAATGTTCAGCATTTCGCGGCCCACAGTTCCAGTGGCGCCCGCTATGACGACTTTATAGCCCATCAGTCCTTCTCCTAGTGGCGTGACGGGTGGCCTTTATACCCTTCGCCCGCGCAGCGAAAGAGGGAATGCGCACACGCGCGGGTTCGACACATTAAAACCTGCTTAACCAAGCCAACAAAAACTGCCGCTCAGGCATTTTGGTTCAATTCTATTTCAATCTTTGTGGATGCAATTCTCTGAAACCCACTGCCGGGACGCATTCGTGTTCGGGCATTTGTTCACCTTTCGTAATCCGAGGACCGCATGACCACTTATTCGTTGAACGCCAGCTATATCGAATATTCGTTCACCCAAGGGATCGTTGGACTGGATGGCGAAGTGGCCGTCAACTTTGTCATGGCCCATGGTGTGGACACGTTCCAAACTTCGACTGCGACCATAGCGGATGGCACGGCGGCAATGGATGTTGCGTTTGGTCACTTAAATCTGCGCACCGATGATGCGCTGATGGGCGATATGGCATCCTCACAAATTTATGACGTTGATTGGATTGGCGGCCGCACGTCCGTTATGCAACTTTTTTTCTATGATGCCGCGTTGGGATGGGCCGCCTATTTTGTCCACCTTGGTGGTGCTGCCTTGCCCACATTCAATTCAGTGACCGATGCGACGCCGTTTTTCCAACGCGCCTCTGATCCATTCACCTATGCCGACAGCCCGTCTGAGCTTTCTTTTACCTTCTTCGAAGATCTTGAAGTGATCGAAGATGACTTGTTAGAGCTAGACGAAACTCAAGCACATGACACCATTCGAACAGGGGATGGGAATGACAGCGTCATTGGATCGTTCGAGGCGGACACGATCTTTGCTGGGGATGGTGACGACATCATTCTGGGCGGTGAAGGTGAGGACAGCATCGGCGGGGGGCATGGAGACGACAGCCTTATTGGTGAACTGAACAATGACGTGCTTACGGGCGGTTTCGGCAATGATACGGTTCTGGGCGGCGATGGAGATGACACAATAATTGGCGGCAAAGGCGCTGATGTTTTAGATGGCGGTATCGGGAATGACGAGATTTTTGGATCGCAGGGCAAAGACATTATTTATGGCGAGACCGGCAATGACACATTAAACGGCGACGATGGCCAGGACCGATTGTACGGCGACGACGGCGATGACAAAATTTTTGGCGGGAATGACGATGATCATTTGTGGGGGGGCAAAGGTGTCGACCACCTGATCGGTGGCGGTGGCGCGGATAAGATTTACGGCAACAATGGCCGTGACACTCTTATCGGCGCAAACGGTCGGGACACGTTATCTGGTGGCGCGGGGAATGATGAAATTTCCGGTGGTGGCGGACAAGATTCAATTGATGCCGGCAAAGGCAATGACACTATCTATGCAAGCGATGGCGACGATACTGTTTATGCCGGAGACGGCAGCGATCAAATCTATCTTGGCCTTGGAAGCGATGTTTTCATTTGGTCCGAAGGCGAAAACGAACTGTATGATTTTAGCACTCAAGACAGCGATCTGATCGATTTGACAACCGCATCAGGCATAACGGGTTTTATTGATCTAATGGACAATCACTTGGTCATATCAAGCTATGGCGCGCTGATATCTGATGACTTGGAGCACACCTTATTGCTGCAATTCGATACCCCTTTTGAATTCGATGCCATCGATTTTGTTTTTGCGACCTAGCATCTATGCCAAAGCCTCAATTCAAACTATCGCGCGTCCAAAAATAGGGGATCAGCCCTACCAACAAAGCGATCCCCAACAAGGTAAAAATACCTTGATAGGCTTGCACTGTTCCACCCTCATCCAACACGCCAAAAACTCGTCCGGTCACAAACTGCATTATGCCCACACCTCCGACGCCGAACAGGTTCATCAAAGTCACACCGCGCCCAGTCAAATGAGGTGGGAAAAAGCTGCGCGCATGCGCGATGACAACTGGGAACGCTGCTCCGAAAAACCCAATCGCGGCGCAGAATGCCATACTGATCGCGGGGGTCGCAGTCGCAAATGCAGCCAACAACAAAGTGCACAGCGCGGTTAAGCCCAACCCACCGGCGATGATCCATTTGCGCGTCCCCAAAATACGATCCAATGGGCCATAAGCAAACGCCCCGATTGCCATTGAAAAACTCATGATCAACGTCGCGGCACCGACCTGCGCCGTATTTGATGCAAACACATCGCCAAAATACGGTCCAATCCAAACACCTCGGATTGCGCCAACAGGCGCATAATTCACCACCATCAATGGCATGAACAGCCACACAATTGGCATACGCAGCAATTCCAGAAAGCTGCCCTTTTTCTCGGAGATGACTTTTGGTGGATCGGTTACCGTGAACCAAATGCCAAAGGCCACAATGGCGGACACGACAGCCAGGACCCACATCGTTGCCCGCCAGCCAATCAATTCAGCGGCAAGTGCGGTTGGATAGGATGCACCGATATTGCCCAATGTCCCAATACCGATCACGGCTGCAGCCAGTGTCGCAAACTGTGCAGGCGGGTATTGGCGTGCGAATATGTAATAGCTGGCCATCAAAACGGGCGCACATCCGATCCCAACCAAGATCATGGATAGATTGATGTGCCAAGCCGACTGCGCCAAGGCGAACACAAGCGCACCGCCCGCACCACCGACCAACAGCAAAATCGCCGCAACACGCCGTGCTCCGATTGTATCAAGCGCCCATCCCACAGGGATCTGCATTGCGGCAAAGGACAAAAACCAAAGTCCAGACGCAAACGCCAACCCGTCGGAAGTGATCCCCAAATCCGCATTCAGCGGTTGACTAAGCACTGCCAGAAATGATCGAAAAAACTGACTTAACACATAGGCCAGCGTCAGCAGCAGAATTCCCGGCGATAAAAGGGCTTTCACCCAGTATGTGCTTTCCACTTTGCCGAAAGCTCAAGCGCGGCAGCGCGTAGCATCAATAGATCCAACCCAACAGCTACGAATTGCGCACCGGCCCCGATCATTTTTGTGGTCATCTCGTCATTGGTCGACAGAATTCCGGCTGCTTTGTCCGATGCCGCGATACGGCTTATGGCGTCTACGATCAGCTCTTGCACCTCGGGATGCAAAAGATCGCCCAAATGCCCGTGGTCAGCCGCCAAATCAGCAGGGCCGACAAAGACACCATCGATCCCATCTATCTCTAGAATTTCGTCAAGAGCGGCCAATCCAGCCCGGTTTTCAACCTGCACCAACAGGCAAATTTGGTCGTCTGCTGTGGGCCCGTAATCCGCAATCTGGCCAAATCGCGCTGACCGTGTTGTTCCATACCCAACGCCTCGGTCTCCGTTTGGAGGATACCGCACGTCGCGCACCAACTGGCGCGCCTGATCAGCACTTTCCACCATGGGCACAAGAACCGTTTGCGCCCCTGCGTCCAGAACTTGCTTGATGATCCAAGTTTCGCCAACAGGCACACGCACCGCGACAGAAGAATCCGTCCCTTGCAAAGCCGACAGGCAGTTGCGCATGTTTTTGATGTCATAGGGATTGTGTTCGCAATCGAACAGCAACCAGTCAAACCCAGTGGTCCCCATGACTTCGCAGGTGATCATTTCGCCAAAGGACATCCAGCATCCGATTTGCCGTTCTCCGGCTTTCAAACCTGCTTTGAATTTGTTGGTTGGGGCTGGCATTTGAATCCTCCGTCGGGTCTGCTTTGCGCCAATCAGACACAATTCGTACCAACTGACCAGAGCTTGCGCATCTACTTGCTATAAATTCTGAACCGTCTCGGTGCCAGAACTTGCCTTAAAGACGCATACGTACGGCGTCAAAATCGCTGGGGCAAACGCAGGTCTGCTAAGATCGGGCCTTGCCGCGTTCGCGCCAAACGATAAGCAATCCACCGACGATGATCAAAAGCGCGCCGGGAAACAGATCCGACCACGGGGCCTCGTCAAAAAAGATCCAGCCCAACACAAAGGCGATCGGGATGCCGAAATAGCTGAACGGGGCCAAATTTGACTGTTCCGTCATACGAAAAGCGACGACTAGACACAGTACCGCAACGCCACCGAACCCGCCCATTGCGGCAATCCACGCGAAATCAGTCAGACTGTGCAATGGCGTGAAGCCACCAAAACTCAACGCCATGACAAACGCGCTCACACTAGAGGCGACGTTAGAATAGAGATTCAACAACGGCGTGGGGACATCATCATCGATCATGCGGGCGGACACGCCCATCAGTGCATAAAACAAAGCCGCACCGACAGGCAGCAACGCATGGATTGAAAAGCTGTCTGATCCGGGCTGCATGATCAAAACGACTCCGACAAAGCCGACAAGGACAGCAGACCAGCGCACAGCGCCAACCCGTTCCCCCAGCAAGGGCACAGCCAAAGCCGTCATGAACAGAGCATTCGCATAGGACAGCGCCGACGCGGTCGCGAAGGCCAAAACCGACAAGGATGTATAAAAGCAAAGCTGCGCAAGAACGACGATCATTCCACGTGACAATGCAAGCTTCCATTGACGCATCCGGATGGGGCGACCCTGTTGCTGCCAACCAGAGGAGAACCAAAGCGCCAATAGTGATGGAATCAAACCAAACAGATTGCGCCATGCGGTCAGTTCTGCCGCACTGTAGCGCGGCGACAGCAGTTTAATCACCAACCCCATCGCATCAAATAACGTCAACGCCAGTAGGCTAAGCGCAATGGCCAGCCACACGTTGTCCTTACCCATCCGGGTCGACCTTACCCCGCTTGGATTTGACGTCTGAGCGAACCTTCTTTGCTTTGATCCGCCTGTTCTTTGCCCCCAACGAGGGACGTGTAGGGATGCGGCGCTTTGGGCGCTCCAAGGCC
>JBDWGM010000070.1:0-3716 GCA_039975755.1 Paracoccaceae bacterium
AAGGAAATAGACGACCTGGGTCATTCTTATGGCTCATTGGCGGCAACGGGTGTCAATGTTATTCATGATTGGGCCATTGGCGTTGATGGCGTGAAAAAGACCGTGTCATTGGCTGGAGGACATACTGTCGGGTACGACAAGCTGATCCTGTCTCCCGGCATTGATTTTGTAGAAGGATCTGTCGATGGGTGGGATTTATCCGCCCAAAACGCGATGCCACATGCCTATAAGGGGGGATCGCAAACAGAGTTATTAAAGGCAAGAGTGGCGGCGATGCCCCGAGGCGGTGTCTTTGCAATGGTGGCACCCCCAAACCCTTATAGGTGCCCTCCAGGGCCATACGAACGTGTATCTATGGTCGCGCACTATCTAAGAGCCACTAATCCGACGGCAAAAATAATCATCGCAGATCCTAAGCCAAAATTTTCCAAAATGTCCTTATTTGAAGAAGGTTGGGCGGAGCATTACGAAGGTATGATTGATTGGATCGGAGAAGATTTTGGCGGAGGGGTGGTGTCCGTTGATCCTCTCGCGATGACTGTGATGATTGATGGAGAGCGTACAAAGGTTGATGCATGCAACGTTATCCCAGCCATGAAAGCAGGTCGGATTGCAGAATTGGCCGGCGTAACCGAAGGAAACTGGGCGCCTGTCAATGCTGCGGATATGTCGACAAAGGCGGACCCGGATATCTATGTCCTCGGTGATGCCTCTCAGCAAGGTGACATGCCAAAATCTGCCTTTTCGGCGAACAGTCAGGCTAAGGTGTGTGCGAATGCGGTGCGCGGGTCACTTACAGGAAGTAAGGTTTTTCCGGCCAAGTTTTCCAACACATGTTGGTCGCTCATTGACGCCAATGACGGCGTCAAAGTAGGCGCGACATACCGAGCAACGGATGAAAAAATCGAGAGAGTCGACGGGTTTATTTCAGCCGTCGGCGAGAATGCGGCTTTGCGCAAGGCCACATATGAAGAATCCGAAGGTTGGTACGCGGGCATCACCACCGACATGTTTGGGTAGCCTAAATTGGCTGACTTTGCCTTGCTCCTCAGATCGGATTTTTCAGATCAGAACGCGATGAGATTTCATAGATCGGATGACACGATTGATCGTCGCCTCCATCGTAAAACGCGCGTATATTGAATGGTGTTTTCGAAAAACGGCGACATTTACAATCAACCAGCAGGAAAACCAGTTTTCGTTTCGCTTGCCTGTAGTGGGTGTAGGAGGGCGCGTAACGCTGCGCGATCCGTAGTGGAATTATTAGGTAATTTTTCGCCTTTTCGCCAAAAGGTTTGAAGGCAAATTGCGCAAAACATTTAGCAAATATTCACATGCATCTGTCGGTAGCGCATTTTTTTTACGCAAAACGACACCACCTTCTAATGTTTTTTCCCTGCGCTCTTTGCCTGTTCCCCTTCAGCCTCAATGAGCTAAAATTTCCATAGCTTCATTCTTCTCTTTGCGAAGTTCAGTTTTTCCATGTGTTTAAGATCCAGCATCGACAAGGCTGGCCCTTATGCCGGTATTGTCCGGAGAACTGATGTCGCCGATGTGATTTACAATTCGCGTATTCGGTGGGTTGCTTTCAACAAGGGGTTGAGAAGGGCTGATGTCAGTTTTGGACGGATGGTGAGAGACGGTTTTTCTGCTTAATAACAACAACCTGTTTCGGGTTATCACAGTGCAAGCTGCTCACCGCGACACCGCTATCAAAAAGACCGCGAGCGTGGTGCCGGGACACTATGCGTCAGCACAGAAGGGTGCCCGGGCCCTTTCCCGTTTGGGCAAGCCTGCCGCCGCTCTGCTCATAAAGAACAAGCTCCCTACGACTAAATCGATCCGATCCGGCGACCTCGGTGAGATATTTTCAACAGAGCGGAGTGATGCCTGGTGAAACTGAAGATCAGAAAGCGATTGCCGATGAGGTCGGAAATATTAGAGAGGAACAATCGAGTCTTGAGCGGCGCGGAAAGGACGCTGTTGAGCGGTTGTCTCTACTCAAGAGTGACCTTGCAGGCTTGGGGGGCGTAAAAGAAACGCTGATCGATCTCAATTCTCAAATCAAAACGACCTAGGCAGAAATGCAGGCAGCATGTACGCGCTTCGATCTGGATATCGACGCAATTATCAAATATCGGATCGACACGGCGGCGGTTGACACAGAGATTTTGGACATATCGACGAAGATCAAGACGCTTGAAGCGAATAGCGATGTGGTCATCACGGATAAGACAAAGCTCGCGGATTTTGTCAGCGTTCCAGGAAAGGCTCTCTGCACCGCAGCGTTGCTATCAGGACTATGTTCAGGAAATGTCTGATTTGGCGGCGAGGATGAACATCAGAAGCCTGGAACAATCAAGGATATCGAGAGTCGCATCCGCTACATCTAGAACGACCTTGCTGCCAAACTTGAAGAAAAATATGCTGACCGAGATCAGGTTGCAAACTCATTTTTCGAAGTGAAAAAGAAGGTGCGTGCGTTTTACAACACGTTGAGCAGCGCTTGGCGTGCGTGCGGTCAAACGGGTTCGAAGTAACTGTTGAGGCTTCTTTTGTTCCTTCGCACGAGTTTTCCGAGCAGTTTTTTGAACTCGTGAACTGGTCTGCGAGCGGGCGATGTCGAAGAGCTTCCCAAGACGGTGCAGAGCTTGAGATGCGGTTATCCGAAACGGATTGGAACAATGCCGAAAGCGTCCTCGCATCCACCAAAGGCATCATTGATGTCATCCATGCCAAGAACATGAGCATGCAGGTCAAAGACGTCAAACGACTGTATGACCTATTGTATTCATTCGCGTATTTTGACGCGCGGTATGAATTGCGTTTGGGTGATAAGAACTTCGATCAGCTTTCTCTAGGCGATAAAGGTCTTCTGCCTCTGGTCTTCTATCTCCATTTGGACTAGCAGAAGGCACCTCTTATTATTGACTAACACGAGGGCAATTTCGACAATGACAGTACTTTCAGCGTTATGTCGGCATGCGTCAGACAAGCTGAGAAGACCCGTTAAGTCATTCTTATAACCCATAACCCAAACTTGGCCGGCGGTGCGAACGCAGAGCAGATCCTATACAGGGTTTTAAAAATCCAAGTTCTCTACGTTCAATGCGTTTTGCTGAATGAACTCTCTTCTCGGTTCAACCACATCACCCATGAGTTTGGTAAACAGATCATCGGCCTCGGCCATATCATCGACTTTCACTTGCAGAAGTGTTCTGGCGTCCGGGTCAAGCGTGGTTTCCCACAGCTGGTCAGGGTTCATTTCACCCAATCCTTTGTACCGCTGCAGGGATAGACCTTTTTCGCCTTCGCGCAGGATAGCATCCAAAAGATCGACAGGCCCGTTAATAAGCTGTGTGCGGTCTTTCCGAACCAGCGTTGCAGGTAGATTGTAAACTTCTTGCAGGTGCTGCGTATAGGTTCCGCTGCGGTTTGCTTCACCACCGCGCAGAATGCGCCCGTCTAGGGTGCGTACTTCTTCCACGCCCCGCAAGATGCGTGCCAGCCGCACACCATGATCCTGTGTGATCCGACCTTGCCAACCGCGTTCATATTCCGTCGCGATCAAGTTCAGACGGGCAGCCACCTTGTCAGCCACGCCTTGCAAATCCGCATCCACAGCGCCGGGCGTAAAGGCACCTGCAATCGCGGCTTGTTCAAGGATATGGCGCGGGTAATGGGTCGGAAACGCATCCAACACACGACGGAGCTGG
>JBDWGM010000071.1:0-21218 GCA_039975755.1 Paracoccaceae bacterium
GATATCCTATCGGCGTCGCAAAACTGGCTGACGCCGCCACCATGACTGCGATAACCAGCGGGCGCGGGTCTAGGCCAACTGCGCCGGCCAAACCAATCGCAATTGGCGTGACGACGACGGCAACCGCATTGTTGGACACCAATTCGGTTAAGACCGATGTCAGTAAATAAATCGCCCAAATGATAAGAAACGGCGGCAGCTGCCCTAAGGCAGGGGCCAAGGCCTCGACGATCAACGACACCGCCCCTGATGCTTCCAACGCGGCCCCAATCGCCAACATTGAAAAAATCAGGGTCAACAATCGCCCATCGACAAAAGAAAAGGCTTCTTCCGCATCGATGCAACGCGTGACCAAAACGAAGGTTACACCTATGACGGACAATAGCAGGATCGGCGCGACCCCGAATGCAGCCATCGTTACAATCCCCAACAAGGCCCCAATCGCCCACGGCGCATGACCTCGACGAAACCCACGTTGCGATGGATGCGAAACATCAACCATTTCCATGTCTGCGGCCAACCGCTGAATATCCTCCGGAGCGCCTTCCAGCAAAAGCGTATCCCCGACTTTGACCTCAAGCGCGTCCAGTTGGCGACCAATATTCTGGTTTCGACGATGCACCGCCAGGACATAGACACCGTACCGGCGACGCAAACGCATCGCCCCAAGGGTGCGCCCGATCATGCGACATCCTGGTGTGATCAACACCTCAACTGTCGCAGTTTCCACAGCACCGACCTGATCCAGGCGCTTTAGGGATTTGTCCCGCTGAAGCGACAAAAGTTCGGTCATGCGAGTCCGCAATACCACCCGGTCCCCCACGTTCAGCGTGACGTCTTTTAGGTTGCGCCGCAGCGATGCATCCCCTCGCAACACATCAATCAGCCGCACACCATCCCGTTTGAACAGCTGAACCCCCAGAACCTCACGCCCGATCAAGTTAGATTCGGGTGGAATGACCGCCTCTGTGAAGAATTTCATTTGACTGCGATCGGACAGCAGGTTTGCCATACTGTCACGATCCGGCAAAAGCCAAGGACCGATAAAGCGCAAATAAACCATCCCCCACACGACAAGGATTAACCCCAGTGGGGTCACTTCAAAAATTGAAAACGGTTCAAGCCCTTGCGCCCGCGCGACCCCATCAACAAGCAAATTTGTCGACGTTCCGATCAAGGTCAGCGTGCCCCCTAAAATCGCGGCATAGCTTAGTGGGATCAGCAACTTGGACGCCGATAATCCCATCGTTTTGGCCAGTTGCGTAAAGACAGGGATCATGACAACGACCACAGGCGTGTTGGATACAATTGCGGATGAAAACACGACAAACGCCATCATCATTGCAATTGCCAGAACGGGACGCGTGCGCGCCTGTCGGTCTGCATGTCCAATAAAGGTCTCGAGCGCGCCGGTGCGCACCAATGCTCCCATGATGATAAACATGGCCGCAATGGTCCATGGTGCAGGGTTTGACAGAACGGCCAAAGCGGCTTCGTAAGGCAACACCCCAGATGCCAACATCAAAGTAACGCCACACAGTGCCACAACTTCGGGCGGCAAGCTTTCGCGCAAAAACAGCACAAACATGAACCCGACGACAACCAATGTCAGGATTGCGGCATGTGTCTGTGACAACTCGATTAAACCCATGAGATTACGCGTTTCCTGTTCCAAACATTAATCGTCATTTTCACCGACAGAGCCCGCAGTATCAAGCGCGGGACGTTTATTGCGTGGTTGAACCAGCGTCATACCAAGGATCATCAGAGCCAAAGCGACCCAAACCAACGCTGGATAGCTTTCGCCCAATATCAAAGACGCCCAGAAAACGCCAAATAACGTCACCAAATAACTAATCTGAACGGCAAAAACAGGTCCGGCATTTGACACAAGCCAAACATATCCAACGTAAACAAGCACATGGATTGTTGATGATGCGAATTGCGCTAAATCAGGTGAACCATAGGGAGGCAAAGGCGAGATCCATTGACCCGTCGCCAAGGCCAAAGGCAACGTAATCACACTGCCGACAATGGACGCCCCCCACAGCAATTGGATGGGATCCATCCCCGCTATTCCCCATTTCGAAACGTAATTCCCTTCAAACGCATAGAACAGACCCGAAATCAGGCCCACCATGATCCAAAGGACTGGAATTGTGCTGTTCAGCTCTGCGTTTGGTAACACAAGCAACAACACAGCGGATAATCCGATCAACAACCCTGCGAAACGACGCCATTCAAAACCATCCAACGACAACATTAAGGCAATTGGAAACGCCCAAATTGGGATCATTGACAACAAGATCGACATAACACCGGCGGGCAGATGGACCGCCGCCATATAGGATGCCGAATTTGGCAAAACCGAACCGATCAGCGCAATGAACAAACACACCGCCCATTGTGTGCGCCCATTTGGCAGGCGCTTTCCAAGGCATGTTGCGCACAGACTCATGACCACCGCGCCAATCGTCATTTGCCAAAAGATCAATCCGAAATGCTGATATCCTGTGCTGACTGCAATCTTGGTCAGCGGCACGGTCAGTCCCCACCCCGCCCCAAGCAGAGCCAGAACACCGAGGTACAAAACAGGAGGCTTGCGTGTCACGGTCCGCTGACCTGCAACAAGCCCCCTTGTCGAACCGGCACAACCCGCGTTGCTTTACCGGTCGCATCATCTGTTTCAACGTACACGCCGGACAAGGTAGCGTCGCCCAAAGCAGGTGTGAACCGTCCTTTGGGCATACCCGTTACAAAGCGGCGCAAGGGTTCATCACGCTCCATTCCAATGACAGAATTATAGTCGCCGCACATACCTGCATCGCTGAGATAAGCGCAACCTTTCTTTAGGATCATCGCATCGCTTGTCGGCACATGCGTATGCGTTCCAACGCACAAACTGGCCCGCCCGTCGCACCAATGGCCCATGGCCATCTTTTCTGATGTCGCTTCACAATGGACGTCGACAATAATCGCATCAACGGCTCCACCTAAGGGATGGGTGCGAAACACTGTCTCAAGCGCTGAAAAGGGGTCTGCAAAAGGGCGCTTCATAAAGACTTGGCCCAATACCTGTGCGACTAGAACCTTTCGTCCATTGTGAGCAGTAAACACGCGCGCACCAGATCCGGGTGCTGTCTTGGCAAAGTTCAAAGGGCGCAAAACGCGCGGTTCGCTTTCGATAAATTGGTTCATATCGCGCTGATCAAAGGCATGATCACCAAGCGTCACACAATCCGCGCCCGCCTCAAGCAAAGCCTTTGCATGTGATCCCGACAGACCAGCACCAGACGTCGCATTTTCGCCGTTCACGACGACAAAATCCAAATCCCAATCCGTGCGCAATCGCGGCAAATTTTCCGAAATCGCACGCCGACCGGCGCGCCCCATTACATCACCCAAAAATAGCATTTTCATACCTCAAGCCCCTAGAGAATTGGGGCTATAGAGGCAAGAGCCCTTGGCAAAAGCGGCCAAGTTCGGCGATCAACTCATCAAGATAAACACTGGGCATGGAGGTCGTAATGGCGACAGGCCCCTATCGGGGTTCGATAACCCCTGCTTCAGTCACGATCAGATCAAGCGGCTGGTCCGTCGGCTCCAATGGCAAAGTCGCGGCTTCTTGCGCCGCAAAGGCAAATCCAACAGCCAAGGTGGCGCGTTTGGCCCGCAATCTTTCAAGGGTGCGGTCATAAAACCCGCCCCCATATCCCAACCGCCCACCTGAACGGGTGAATGCAGCCAAGGGCACGATCAAAATTTCAGGCTCAAAAAAGTCTTCAACAACTGGAATTTGCGCACCAAATGCGCCCGCTTGCATTTCAGCATCTGGTGTCCAGCGCGAAAACGATAGGGGACGTCCGTTACCCAAGATCACCGGAACACCAACCGGGCCATGCGCAGCAGCCTCAGCCATTGCAGGGCGCGGGTCAATCTCTGTGCGGATCGGCATATACCCTGCTGTCGGAACACCTCGATACGCGGCTAAAACCTCGGATAACGTACCCGCGCTGGCACCACTGGCCAGTGCAAAAGCGTCTTTGCGTCGTGCAAAAGCAGCTTTGCGCGCAGCCTGTTTTTTATCTTCCAATGTCATGCACTGTCCCCTGTGGGACGGCGAGTGTGACGGCGGGCGGGGCGCATTTGGCCGCAGGGCCAAACATCGGCGTCCCAAAGTCGCCTCACAACAGCACCAAAGCGGCAAGGCCTAGGAAAGCGAAGAATCCAACAACATCCGTAACAGTCGTCACAAACGCCCCGGATGCCAAGGCAGGATCGATTCCACTTCGCTCCAATAAAACGGGAATAACAGTCCCCGCGAACCCCGCAATCACAAGGTTCACAACCATAGCCGCAGCGATGACATAACCTAACGCCGGCGATCCAAACCAAATGATACCAATCACACCCATAACAACCGCAAAGACGATCCCATTGATCAAACCAACAGCACATTCGCGTCGAATGACTCGCCACACATTTGCCCCGGTCAAATCTTTGGTTGCAATCGCACGCACAGCAACTGTCAGGCTTTGCGTCCCCGCATTGCCCCCCATAGACGCCACGATTGGCATCAAAACGGCCAAGGCCACAAATTGCGTAATCGCCTCTTCAAATTGCGCGATAACCAAAGACGCCAAAACCGAGGTAATCAAATTCACTGCCAACCAGGGAACCCGTTGTTTTGTGGTCTCAATGATCGTGTCGCTCAGCGCACTTTCTTCTCCGACACCCGCCAATCGCAAAATATCTTCTTCATGCTCTTCATCCAAAACCCCCATCGCGTCATCGATTGTGACCTGTCCAATCAAACGCCCCTCTTCGTCAACAACCGGCGCAGAAATCAAATGATACTGGTTGAACGCATAGGCAACGTCGCTTTCGCTTTGCAGGGCCGGGATCACCTGAAACACGTCTTCGATCAGACCGACCAGCGGCACGTCTCGACGTGAACGCATTAGACTACCCAACGTCACGTTCCCAATGGGATGCAATCGCGGATCAACCAGAACGATGTGATAAAACTGTGTGGGCAATGTATCAGGTTCAGCGCCGCGCAAATGATCGATGGCTTCACCGACGGTCCAATGCTCAGGCGCGATCACGACTTCACGCTGCATCATGCGTCCGGCCGAATATTCAGGATAGCTCAGCGCTTGTTCGACGGCTGCGCGGTCCACTTCGGGCAATACATCCAGAATGGCCGCCATTTGCGGTTCGGCAAGATCTTCGACCAGATCGACAACATCATCACTGTCCAAATCGCGAACGGCTTCGGCCAACACTTGTGGCTTAAGAACTGCAATGACTTCTTCGCGTATTCCTTCTTCAAGCTCTGATAGGATTTCCCCATCAAACTCACGGTCATAAAGACGAACCAGCCGCGACCGATCAAATGCGTTGATCTGTTCCAACAGGTCAGCGATGTCAGCCGGGTGCAACGGTTCCATCAACGCGCTTAGTTGTGCTTTGTCTTCGATATCAACGGCATAAAGTATCGTCGCGACGTCTTTACGACCCAGTGCATAGGTCGTGTTCTGGTCATCGGTTTGGGGCGTCTCCACTCGCTCTGCTGTCTCTGTCATGGCCGCGCCCCTTTAATCCTGCCGCGACCATAGGCAAGCGTCATTCTGTGTTCAATGCTAACCCTTTCGCTTTGAGACAGAGATCGCCATAAGAGCATAATGACTAAGCACTCTCTCTTGACCGGCCAAATATTGCGTTTTGCGGGTGACCCGTTTTCTGACGCAATAAATGACGCCGTTCGCATCGATTTTGGATCAATCTTGATCCGAGATGGCGTGATTGATGCCATAGGGGCGACCGACGCACTGATCGCTCAAGCGCCTGACGCGCAGCAGTTTGATTATTCTAACGCATTGATCTGCCCCGGATTTGTAGATGCTCATGCGCATTATCCACAAACCGCGATCATCGCGAGCTGGGGCAAACGTCTGATTGATTGGTTGAACCGTTATACATTTCCAGAGGAAATGCGTTTTGGCGATCCTGATTATGCGGCGATCACTGCTGATAGATATCTCGACCTATTGCTGGATCATGGCACGACTTCCGTCGCGAGCTATTGCACCATTCACCCAGAAAGCGTGGATGCCTTGTTCAATGCCGCCGCCTCACGCGGTATGGCCGTCACAGCAGGCAAAACCTGCATGGATCGTAACGCACCTGATGGGCTGCGCGACACTGCGAAATCCGCATATGACGACAGCAAATCGCTTCTGCAGCGTTGGCACGGTCATGGACGCGCGCAATATGCGATTACGCCGCGTTTCTCACCGACGTCATCCCATGAACAATTGTCGGCAATGGGCGCACTCTGGTCGGAACACCCCGATTGCATCATGCAAACACATCTCAGCGAACAATTGGATGAAATTGAATGGGTGCGATCATTGTTCCCTGATGCTCGCGACTACCTAGATACCTACGAGGCACACGGATTGCTGGGCGCGCGCGGCGTCTATGGTCACGCGATTCATCTGGAACCGCGCGAAATCGCGAGGCTCGACGAAATTGGGGCTGGTCTCGTGCATTGCCCGACATCCAATACCTTTATCGGATCCGGACTATTCGACATGTCATTGGCAAAGCAATTGCCCGTTGGTCTTGCCACGGACACAGGTGGTGGGTCTTCGTTCTCGATGCTTCGCACAATGGCGGCCACTTACGAAATCGCTCAACTCAGGCATCAGGCGCTACATCCCGCGCAGTTGCTGTGGCTTGCCACACAAGGTTCGGCGCGTGTCCTTCATCGTTCCAACGAAATCGGATCATTGGACATCGGCAAAGCCGCCGATATCACAGTCTTGGATTTGGCATCCACCCCAGCCATTGCCCAACGTAGCACGCATGCCGAAGATATCTGGGAACAGGTCTTTCCGACAATCATGATGGGGGATGACCGCGCCGTCGCTGCGGTTTGGGTGAATGGCCAACCGCGCGCTTCGCGCTAGCGTACACTTTTCAGTATCACCACGTCATTGCCGCTGTTGCTGGCTGCAAATGACCCCATGGTGATCATGTCACCGGACCGAATATCCCGTCCGTCATGCGCCGGCATATGAGCGCGGACCGTCAATCCGTCTAAGGTCTGATCGATTTGGAATTCAAACGGCAGCACATCGCGCGCTAGGTCAAAATTTGGGGGTATGTCTATCCTATGTTCAGCAACAAGGGTGGCATCCGCACCGGCACGTCGCGTGTCCTCGATGTAAACCAGAACAAACTGAAAGGAAGCAACAGCGCCCAGTTTTTCAAATTTCAGCAGTCCCGACACCATCTAATATTTCCCCTTCAGATCACAAAAATGCGCGCCCAATCCGCCTTGATGGCACCGGGCGCGCGTGAGGTTTAAACCCGATCACTCGTCAGGGGGCGGCGGCACGTCGGTATCGTCGCCCGCCGCTGAATGCCCAGCGTTTGCGGCGTCGTCACCGCTGGCATCCGGAGGGGGTGGCGCAGATGCATTATCCCTTTGTACAGCGGCTCCAGTTTCATCACCTGCCATTACGGGTGGCGGTGCTTGGGACATGTCCATCCCTGCAGAACTTGCCTCCATCTCAGGGGGAGGTGCCGCATCATCCGAAGAAGACATATCGAAACTGGCTGCTCCCGCAGATTGACCGCCCACCTGGACCGTCACTGTAATACTGTCAGACATCTTATGATCTCCTCTCGCGGTTCAATGCATCACCACACGTTCGATTTTGTCGCTGACAATATACACATCGACGCGCTTGCCGCCTGCTCGGGCTGCGTTCAACGCGGTAAAGACGTTGGACACACCATCTTTTGCGCCTGTTTTCACACGCTTCCAACCGGAAATACCGCTGACAATGGCCCAGCAATTTTCCGACCCTGATGATGCATATGTCCGTGAAACAGTTTTGTTGTTATGCCACATGATTTTTCTCCTAATTATTTGGCTTTAAATACTTAAATAAGTTGAGCGCGAAAGACGGTTTGACCATCCATGTATAGCGACACTTGCTTGTCAAAAGCGTAGGCAAAACAGCATACGTCAAACAGATTTTCGCAACCGTCAGCCTGCTGAGGATCAACCCTGCGCCACCCTTTGCCAGTCGGCATCACCCAGCAATTTTTACTGTCACTGGATGCATAAACCCGACTAAGCGCGGTCGTTTCCCAGATTTGGTAAATCGAATGGACCGCCGCTATGTCACCGGGACTTAACCCATTGCGTTGGCCCATGGTTTGACCCGCCGGTATCGATTCAATGGTTGGTTGACCATTTTTGGAAAATGCAAATCGCCCATAGTGCATGATCGAACCGTAATCATACGCCCCAACATCATCCCCATCAGAGATGTGTTGGTTAAAGTTATGCTCTTTACCGGATTGAATATTTTGCCAAAGTATCTGAACTTTGCTGTCACGGTCTTCCCGTGACTGCTCATGCCAAAGACCAAAGGCATGTCCGATTTCGTGAATGGTCGCACCCAACCCACACCCGCTGGCCAGCCCAATATCTTGCTTGCCTCCCTGCATCCCGACGTAACTCCAACAGCCCGTAGCGGGCATGAAATGTACATAGTTGGGATACTGACTGGCATTGGCAGACGTACGTTCCACAAACCGCATCGATGTGTTTGTCGTCCAGTGATCTATGGCATCCATAACCCGCTGACGATTGACCGCAGGCAAGCTGCTGGCAATGTCATATGGCATCAATGCATTTGGCCAACGCTTATCTGCGCCAGTCACAACCACGCCATGCGCAACGCCTTCTGGGTCATCACCTGCATCAAGGGCGTCTTTAGCCGCAGCGGTTTGCGCTTCGACCTCGTCGACCTTGCCCAGAACAATACATCCTTCAAACACAGCAAGGCCATCCACGGCGGCATATGTCACCGTCTTATTTTTGAAAGTTTCGCCAGATATGATCGCTGTTCGAACGTCGTTGCTGGTTAATAATCCATTGCAACAGCAATCCTGTTCCTCATCTTCAGACATGCTGAAAACTCCTAATAAAAATGTACTTCAAAATGCCGCGAAAAATAATGCGACAAGGGAATCATATCACAAAATTGGCATAAATTCCACCAAGGGTGGTTTTTGAAAGACCTCAAGGGCAGAGATTACGTTCTTGAAATACCTTAGAAAATTAGCAAGGTGCGGCCAAAACCATCACCCATAAATTGTCTTTACCAAGCACAACAGCGACAGATTTTGCCCGTCTTGACAGTATGTTACGCCGATGCCCCTTTGATTGCATCCAGCTGTTCATGACCTCAGGCAACGAACGTTGACCTTTGGCGATGTTTTCGGCGGCAAAGCAGGCGCGAAATCCGGTTCGTGATACGCGATCCAGAACGTTAGACCCGTCAGATCCATCGTGACTAAAGCGACCGGTGCGATGCAAGTCCAGAGCATGCCGGGCCGCCGCTTGTTCCAACTCAGCATCCCACGTCAAAGCGACCAACCCGCGTTCACTGCGTTCAGCGTTGATAGCGGACAATACCGAAGAGTCGGCGGCAACGGATTGGGCCATCCAGATCAAGGCAAGCACAAACCGCATCATTGCAACCCCGCTGCCAGATTATTTTGACGATCAATGACCGAACGCAAGTCAAGCGTTGCGATCTGACCATCACGTACAATCTGGCGCCCTTCAACAAACAGGTCGCGCACGGTGGTTGGCCCCGCCAATAGCAATGCGGCTGCGTCCCAGCTTCCAGCACTTTCAATCCCTTGGACATCCCAAATCGCGATATCCGCACGCTTACCAACTGCGATTTGACCCACATCGTCACGGCCGAGCACTGACGCCCCGCCGCGTGTCGCAATCCATAGCGCGTCGCGGGCCGACATTGCGTCTGCGCCATTGGCGACCCGTTGCAACAACATTGCTTGTCGCGCTTCGGCGATCAAATTCCCCGCATCGTTAGATGCTGACCCGTCCACCCCAAGTCCAACTTTCACGCCAACATCTTGCATTGCACGCACAGGCGCGATGCCGGATCCAAGGCGGCAATTTGAACACGGGCAATGGGCGATTCCGGTGCCCGTTTTCGCGAACAGTGCCTGTTCATCGGCATCCAGCTTAACGCAATGTGCATGCCAAACATCGGGCCCGACCCAGCCCAAGTCTTGCGCATATTGCCCGGGTCGACAGCCGAATTTTTCAAGACTGTATGCCACGTCCTCGTCGTTTTCAGCCAGATGCGTGTGCATCATCACGCCTTTATCACGCGCCAGGATTGCGGAGTCTTGCATCAAATCGCGACTGACGGAAAACGGCGAACACGGCGCGACGCTCACTCGGCACATTGCGCCATCTTTTGGGTCATGAAAACCATCAATCACGCGGATGCAATCATCCAAGATCGAACTTTCCTGTTCGACAAGCGTATCCGGAGGAAGACCGCCATCGCTTTCCCCAATGCTCATTGATCCACGTGTCGGATGGAATCGCAGACCCAATTCAGCCGCGGCGTGAATCGTGTCTTCTAGGCGTGACCCATTTGGATAAAGGTACAAATGATCGGACGACAAGGTACATCCAGACAAGGCAAGCTCGGCCAATCCCACTTGCGCGGATACGAACATATGCTCTGGGGTGAACTGCGCCCAAATGGGATATAGCGTCTGTAACCAACCAAACAAAAGAGCATCTTGGCCACCTGGCACGGCCCGCGTCAGACTTTGGTATAGGTGATGGTGCGTATTCACGAGGCCAGGCGTGACAACACAGCCTGATACATCTACCACTTCGCCTTCTGCGATTAGGTTTGATCCCAAATCGGCAATAACGCCACCGCGCAAAATGATATCAAAATGACGCAACTCGCGCCTGCCATCATCCATCGTAACGATAATGTCTGCGTTCTTCAGTGTGACGCTGCTCATGATGATTTTCTTAAGATTTCCAAAGCAACCGCGTGGATTTCAGCATTGGCCGCAGCCAAGACTTGTCCCCCCTCATGAACCGGATTGCCATCCCAATCCGTCACCAGACCACCCGCCGCTTGAATGACACCAATTGGTCCTTGGATGTCGTAAGGTTGCAGCCCCGCTTCGATGACAAGATCAATTTGGCCTGCAGCAAGTAACGCATATGCGTAACAATCCATGCCATAACGCACCAATCGCACATGTTCCGCCACGGCTTCAAATCCACGCCGATCCGCTTCGGTCCCGACCTCAGGGAATGTGGTGAACAAGATCGCTTTGTTCAGCGGGCGCGCGGCGCGTGTTTGGATGGTCGATTGGCCTAATGGCCCCGTATAGAACGCCTGTGTTTCTGCGCCCCAAAACCGTTCGCCAATGTAGGGCTGATCAATCATGCCCAACACCGGGCCGTCTGCATCACCAACAGCGATCAATACACCCCATGTCGGAGTTCCTGCCAAAAAGCCGCGCGTGCCGTCGATCGGATCCAAAACCCAAGTCAAATCACTTGAACCCAATTGGTGCCCAAATTCTTCGCCCAGAATACTGTCTTGAGGCCGTTGGTCCGCCAACACTTGCCGCATGGCTTGTTCCGCAGCTTTGTCTGCGATCGTGACCGGATCAAATCCGTCAGCTAACTTGTTTTCAGCGCTCAACGTGCTTTGGCGAAAATAAGGGAGAATAGCTTCGCGCGCTGCGTCCGCAAGCGCGTGAGCCACAAGTGTCAAATTTTGCACGTCATAGGTCATACGTATTGGCCTGCCAGAAGCGAAACCGATACGCAAGCTCGACGGTTCAGGCAGCGTCGCTTAGAACCCTGGCCAATTCAAACAAACGTCGGCGCTGGTTCTCGGGAATGGAATAATAGGACCTGACCAGTTCCATCGCCTCTTTATCTGCCATCAAATCGGCAGGCATATTATTTGCCTTATCACCTAACTGAGCTTCGTTAAGCTCCAAAGCTTGACCGCTTACCATTCCTTCAAAAAAGAAAGAGGCAGGCACACCCATCGCTTCACCAATGTCCCAAAGACGCGACGCGCTGACTCGATTTGCACCCGTTTCGTATTTTTGAATTTGTTGGAACTTGATCCCAACCATGTCCGCAAGTGTTTGTTGCGTCATGCCAATGAGCCAGCGACGCTGGCGAATTTTCTTCCCGACGTGCACATCTACAGGATGTGTCATGGGCGTTCCAATCTGCTTCTGTTGCGTCAGGCTGCAAATCGCTGTCGACTAGGTCCTTAAATTGACCTGATCCGCTAGTCGGCCTGTCCAATATCCTCAGCACGATAATTTCAAAAAATTCCAAAATCAACAAAAACCACTCTACGCATGGTAGAGTAAATCTTAAGTTTCATTACCTAAGCGTTAATCTTTTGTTAACCTTTTCCGACTGAAAGATCGCTCTTAATTGTTGAAAATAAAATGAAATCTGGCGACGCTACGTAAGAATGCCGTTTTTCAATGGCTTACATCTCACCAAAACCTCGCAGCTCCGTTAACCATTTCACCATCACCATTAACTCTCAGTTTCTTTCATTCTCAAATAGCGCAATGACCAAGCGTTTTCTCACCTATTTAACTGCACGCAACTGTAATGAATCGAAGGATGTAAAAGCCCGCCGAAGCGCATTGGCCAGCGAATCATGTACTTCTCCCCCCTGCCCTTGCGCCCCGTAAAGATTGATCCGTTGCTCGGGCAATTCAGGCAGAACGTCGCCGTGGTCAATCAGCTCCAAATGGGGCGGCTGGGTGCCTTCGATCATTGTATGAACGGCCAGATCGGCGCTTACCGTCGCTTCGATCGTTCTGTCACTGTCTGTTTCCACAGTCATATCCCAATCTACGCCCGCGTCATCCAATCGCTCGATCACCCGTGGACGAAAGGTACACATCCGGCCAAATGCCAACTTTAACGGGCGTTGTCGCCACGCAGCGCCGCCCGGAGCACCAATCCAGCTTAATGGTCGCACACATAGCAATTCGCCACCGGAATCCGTTTCAATTTCCGTGGTTAAAATCATATCACAGCTGCCCTTGGCGAAATCCGCCTTTAGTGCGCGTGTGTAGGACGACACCAAATGCACTTTGACTCGCGGAAACAGTGCGTGAAATTGTTTTAGAACACGTGGAATCGCCGGATACACAATATCATGCGGAACACCCAACGTGATTTCGCCCTCATATGCTTGATCCGTTAGACGCCGCACCGCTTCGTCATTCAACGCCAGCATACGCCGTGCAAACACCAGCAGTTGTTCGCCTTCGGCCGTCAACGCAATGGATCGGCCTGAGCGATCAAACAGGTCAACGGCAAGCAACTCTTCCAATCGCTTCAACTGCATGGACACGGCAGATTGCGTCAGATGAAGGAACCCAGCGGCACGTGTAACGCCGCCACTGTCAGCGACAGCGACAAAGGATCTTAGGGTCGTCATGTCCAAATTTCTCACTGTTCACAATCCTTGATGGGTTTCGTCACAAACATTCGTTTTCCAAATGTCGCATAATCAACCATATACATCAAGCAACACGATTAAAAACTTAAAACCCATCACGAAACTAAATCTCCGAGAGGTCCTCAAATGGCAATTCTAGACATCTTTTCCCGCTCGGCTCCGCTCCGTTCGCCAAGCCGTTCCCTGCGGTCCCCCTTGCAATATCTAGAAATCTGGCGGACACGCCGTGCTCTTGCCGCCTTGGATACAGACGCATTGTGTGACATCGGCGTCAGCGCGAAAGCAGCGGCTCAAGAAGCCGCAAAGCCAATTTGGGACGTGCCACTGACGTGGCGCAACTAACACTGTGCACAATTGATAATAAAAAGTGCCCGAGATCGGGGTCGAATTGTGTAATTCGGGCCCGATTTCGCTTGAAAAAATGACCGTGAGCGCCAATATTCGCTACAGCGCGGGCGTCAATCCGCGGGTGGGGAGAACCCAAAAAGGACACACATCTCGGTTCGGAGGTCTTAATGGCTGAATTGAATACGATCAGATCTGGCGTCGGCGCACGCGCGGCACAGATTGACGAGGGACTTCGCTCCCATATGAATAAAGTCTACGGGACTATGTCCGTAGGCATGCTGATTACAGCATTGGCCGCTTGGGCTTTGGCTGGTTTGGCAACAACAACTGACCCCGCATTGGCCGTCGGCCAATTGGGCAACGGCAAAATGCTGACTGGCGTTGGCGCAGCCGTTTACACATCCCCCTTGCGTTGGGTGCTTATGTTTGCACCTTTGGCATTCATCTTGTTCGGCTGGGGTGCCGTACTACAACGTGCAAACGCTGGTACCGTCCAGGTGGCCTTCTTCGCATTTGCTGCGTTGATGGGCATCTCGATGAGCTGGATTTTCATCACCTTCACGTCGTTCTCGATTGTGCAGACATTCCTTGTGACAGCAATCGCGTTCGCAGGTTTGAGCCTTTGGGGATACACAACCAAGCGTGACATCTCAGGATGGGGTTCGTTCCTTATCATGGGCGTGATCGGCCTTATCGTGGCATCGATCGTTAACATCTTCCTTGGCTCTCCTGCCATTATGTTTGCGATTTCGATCATTGGTATTTTGGTCTTTGCCGGCCTGACTGCGTATGACACGCAGAACATCAAGAATATGTATGTTGCGCATGCGCATGCAGGTGATCAAGATTGGCTGGACAAGTCAGCGATACATGGTGCGATGAACCTGTATCTGGACTTTATCAACATGTTCCAGTTCTTGCTGATGTTTATGGGCTCGCAAGAGTAACCAACGGACATTCAGTAGTATTGAAAAGGCCGGGCTTAAATGTCCGGCCTTTTTCGTTATAGGTCCTTGCGCATTTCAACTGCGGGAAAGTCGATACCGGGCGCCAATGGCACCGAAAATGGACCAAGGTTTTCAAACCCAACCGCCTCGTAAAATGGTACGGCGGTGCGTGTCGCCATACAATGCATCCACGTCGCGCCCGACGCGCGTGCTGTATCAAAGCTGTGCTCCATCAAAGCACGGGCGATACCGCGCCTAAGAGCCCGGTCGTCAGTCACAACATGGCGTACGTTGGCGCGCCCTGTTTGCTGATCATCTTTGCCTGGTATGGTCGCAGTCCACCCCCCAGCACCCACAAGAACGCCATCCCGATCTTCTGCTACGAAATATGTACCTGACCTAATCAGCTTAGGTTGCACCTGAATCGCGCGAGGCAATGCAGTTGCCAGCACAGACGGTGGATAATCTGCCTTAAGCAAGCGCGGATAGCAGCGCTGCAAAATCGCGTCTATTGCACCTATGTCCGATATCTCCGCCGTTCGAATTCTGAATGTCATGTCCAATCTGCCTGAACCGTTTTGAGAAACCGAGTGACAGCGCGTGGCGATTCCAATCGATGCACATCCAAATGCGGATGATCTTTGATCACCTTGTGCAATCGGGTTTTGTGACTGTGACGCGTGTCCCAAATCCAACGATAAAACGGCAATGTTTCGGCGTGCACACGCTCCGTACAACCATCCGCCATATCGGGCCGCTCTCGCCCCCAATATTGGATCAAACGCTTTGTGACACGCCACATACGCAGACCAACAGACAGATCGATCCAGATCAACGTGTCGGCCCGTGAGGCCCGATGATCATATGTCTTTGAAAAACCGCCCTCGAAAATCCAAGCTTCGCCGTTCTCAACCTCCAATACCATCGGCAACCTGTCTTCGGGTGCACGTGCTTGCCATCCTGACATCCAATGGATGCGATCCATGTGATGCACTGGCAATCCGGTAAGATCGCCCAAAGCACGCGCAAGTGTGCTTTTCCCGGATCCAGATCCGCCAACAATCATAACACGTTTCATGGTTTGGCCTCTTGTCTAGGCATCCCTAATTTCGATGGTTGTTAAGAAGACGTGCCCCCATATCTTCGAAAAACCGCAACAAATATCCGTCTGGATCTGCAACGACAAATTGCTTGTTTCCGATCTCTTCTTGATCTTTGCGATACCATCGCTCTTCCAATGGCAGGTAAAGCTCCACACCCGCCACCGCACAACTGTTTGCCAAACTGGTCACATCGCTCACCAGAATCTGCAGATTCACACCGCGACCAAATGGATATTGCTTGGGCATGTGATCATCAAAGTCGCGGACAAGCCCGATCTGGTCCAGCATCAGCTCTGCACCCTCCCGTTCAAGGTAACAAAACCCCTCTTCTGGCCGCGCATAGCGCACGTTGAACCCAAGGACATCGCAATAAAAGTCCCGCGATACGTCACAGTCGCGTACTGAAAATTCCGGCACTAGGACATTCGGCATATCGCGCTGACTCCTCTTGAAACGAAAAAGGGCCGCAACCTGACGGCGCGACCCTTTGAAACGATATGAAACCAAGACTTACTTGATCTTGCCTTCTTTGTATTCCACGTGCTTGCGCGCAACTGGATCATATTTCCGCACGACCATTTTTTCAGTCATGGTGCGTGCATTTTTCTTGGTCACATAGAAATGGCCTGTGTCTGCAGTCGAGTTCAGACGGATTTTGATCGTTGTTGGCTTCGCCATGATATATCTCCTCGGGGCAAGCGGCGATCCGCATGCAAAAAACTTGAAGTTTGGCTTTTATCCGCCCTGCAACCGGAGTCAACGGGTAATCTGCAAATGATCCACCTGAACCCTGTGAACTGCGAAAAAATGTGTATACCGCTCGCATATTTTTCATAAGGACATTTGAAATGAACAACATGACTCGTTGTATCGCTATTGGTTTCGCCCTGGCCTTCGCGGCTCCGGCACTTGCCCAAGATTTCAAAACCATCTCGTCAGAAGCCGAATTTCTCGAAAAAGTCGCAGGCAAGAAACTGTGGTTTGACGGAAACCACGTCATCGCACGCAAAAATGGCCAACTTGTTGGTAGATTTACTGGTGAACGGTTGAAAGGTGCTTGGGAATGGCGCGGAAAGTTTTGGTGCCGAACGCTGACAACGCATGCCAAGAACACCGACTGTCAGACATGGGAAACCAATGGCACCATCTATCGAGTGACGCGCCAAAAGGGCTCAGGAAGAAGCTTTGAATACACAACCAAGTAAACGCGCGGAGAATCTATAAGCCGGATTCTGTTCCAGGGTTGCCCCCTTCGATGATCATTCCTCTTGGCGCCGCGTTGCCACGATGCCTCTAGCTGCCGACCCGGACCTGCTGGGGCAAAAGCAACCCCGCCACTTGCGCGGCACGCGATCCCTATTTGGCATTGCTCCCGGTGGGGCTTGCCTTGCCGTCCCGGTTGCCCGGTCCGCGGTGGGCTCTTACCCCACCGTTTCACCCTGACCTTTGCGAACAAAGGCGGTTTGTTTTCTGTGGCGCTCTCCGTCGGGTTGCCCCGCCCGGGCGTTACCCGGCACCGTTGCTTTTTGGAGTCCGGACTTTCCTCGAGAGTTGCCCCCCGCGATCATCCGATCCTCCGCGCGTCGCGCTCTTTAGTGCGGGTCTTAGGTCCGCGTCAATGGGTTAGGTCCAAAGAGCGGCGTGTCCGATTGGGGTAAAGTCCTCGGGGGACAATGGTCCGCTGGCATTTGGTCGATACCGAAGCCGCACGGCAGACAGCAGCGTTTCGTCGTCCACATCCGCCGTGTATCCCGCCTGCTGCGCAACCTTTCGAAAGGTACTCGCATCCGGGTTGTTTGGGCCAATGTCCGATCCACGACGCCTGGCAAGACCTGCACGCTCAAGACGATCCCAATCAAAGAATGGGCCCGGATCTATCTTGCGACCCGGTGCCATGTCCGAATGACCAATCACGTTTTCTGGTGGAATATTCCAACGTTTCAAGATGCCCGCCAACAAGGTTTCAAGGACACCCATCTGCGCCTCTTCAAAAGGTGTCTCACCATCATTGTCCAGCTCGATCCCAATTGAGCGGGAATTCATATCCGGCAAACCCTGCCATTCCCCTTTACCCGCATGCCAAGCGCGGTCTGACTCAGGCACCATCTGCCAAAGCTTGCCAGTTTTGGAAATCAAATAATGCGCCGAAACTTCGCGTTCAGGCGTGCACAGAACACGCAAAGCGTCCTCGGCCAGCGCCATGGCCGTGTAATGCAGAACAACAAATTCGGGCTTCAATCCGTCGCGCCGTGGTCCACAATTTGGTGACAGGTGAACGTTTAGGTTCACTTAGCCGCCAACACGCCGGAACGCTGCTGGATCCCAACCACAAGCATAACCATCGCCATCAGGGTCTAGCCCTTTGCGATCGCGTTTTGGTCCGCCTGTCGAAAGAAAATCAACCTGCGCATCATCGTTAGAGGCATAGGCCGCACAATTGCGTTGGAACTTTGCAGCACTGTTAATCGACACCCGCCGATGTATACGTGTTCCACGCGGATGCGACGTGCTTAGGGCGTATTCAACGATATTGGGTTGGCTCCCGCCGCTGCGTGTCGGCAACGCAGTCGGTTGAACAACTTCGCGCTGTGCCCGGTTTGCCGCGATACGCGCCGCATCCGCTTCGATTGAACGTTGGGACGACACTGAACCGAAATCTTGCTCAGACGAAATCCCTGGATTGTTTACAATCACTGGTGCTGCGTTACTCGGGCTCGCATTTACAATGTTCTGGCCGGAATTGGCTGCGCGTGCGCGCGCATCAGCTTGCGCTTCGATTTGCGCCAATTCTGGGTCGCGACCGCTGGTGTCGACCGATCGTGGCACAGGTTGCGCAGAGACTTGTGTCGTTGGACCAGCAACGCCGGCGACCCCCGCGATTGGCGGACGACCCGACCTAGTTTGGTTTGCCAAGGACGCTTCTCTTGCCAAGGCAGCTTCTCGGGCCAATGCAGCTTCTCGGGCGCGGGCTTCGGACAACGAATTGTTAAACCCGACACCCCGTCCCGTATCCGGAACAGCACCGTTGTTGAATCCCCGACTATCCGGAACAGACGGTTGGCACGCAGCCAAACCGACAATGCTGCAACAAATTAGAACACTACGCTTCCACATCAGCCTCACCCAATTTTAGCCGGGTTTCATCCCGCTTTACGATGGATTACCACCATTTCGCAGGTTTTTCCACAAAACCAGCAGTATTCTCTAAACCGTAGGCAATGTTTAGCAGGTCGCCTTCTTCCCAAGGGCGGCCAATCAGCTGCAGACCCAGCGGTAGATCTTGTTTATCCAGCCCTGCGGGCACGGCGATGCCCGGCAAGCCCGCCATGTTTACGGTCACTGTGAAAATATCGTTCAGATACATCTGCACGGGATCATCAGACCCTTCGCCCAACCCAAAAGCCGCTGACGGTGTGGCAGGCGTTAGGATCGCATCAATCCCTTGCTCAAACACATCGTCAAAGTCTTTCTTGATCAAGGCCCGAACGCGGCGTGCGCGGTTGTAATACGCGTCATAAAACCCAGCGCTTAGAACATAGGTTCCGATCATGACACGTCGTTGGACTTCGGCACCAAAACCTTCTGCGCGTGTCTTTTCGTACATTTCGGTGATGCCGTCACCCTGCTCCAAGCTTGCCCGGTGCCCAAAACGAACCCCGTCATATCGTGCAAGGTTTGATGACGCTTCTGCTGGGGCAATCACGTAATACGCTGGCAAAGCGTATTTTGTATGCGGCAGGGAAATGTCGACCATTTCAGCACCAGCCGCCTCGAGCATTTTGCGCCCGTCTGCCCAGAGCGATTCGATTTCATCCGGCATGCCATCCATACGGTATTCGCGTGGAATTCCGATTTTCTTGCCTTTGATATCGCCAGTCAGCATGGCTTCAAAATTTGGGACGGGAAAGTCTGCGCTGGTTGAATCCTTTGGATCGTGGCTGCACATGGTTTCCAGCATCATCGCAGCATCGCGCACTGATTTCGTCATCGGGCCAGCTTGATCCAACGATGAGGCAAACGCTACGACACCCCAACGCGAACAGCGCCCATATGTTGGTTTGATCCCGGTGATCCCAACAAAAGCCGCAGGTTGACGGATCGATCCACCGGTGTCGGTGCCGGTTGCGGCCAAACACAAATCCGCCGCCACCGCGGATGCAGACCCACCCGAAGACCCCCCCGGCGTCAACGCCGTGTCGTCATTGCCCCGCCGCCATGGATTAACCACGTCGCCATAACATGATGTTTCGTTGGACGACCCCATCGCGAATTCGTCCATGTTGAGCTTACCCAACATCACAGCGCCCGCATCAAACAAGTTCTGCGACACCGTTGATTCGTATTCCGGCTTGAATCCCTTCAGGATGTTTGACGCCGCCTGAGATGGAACACCTTTGGTGCAAAATAGATCTTTGATGCCCAATGGCAGGCCGCACATGTCCGGAGCGTCGCCTTTTTTGATACGCGCATCTGCCGCTTTGGCCTGATCCATCGCGATTTCTGGTGTTTTGTGCACAAACGCGTTCAACGCACCGGCACCTTCGATGGCGTGCAAACAGGCTTCGGTCAATTCAACGCTTGTAACGTCTCCGGCCCGCAATGCGTCACGCGCCTGCGCCAGTCCAAATTTGTTCAGTTCGCTCATTATTCGACCACCTTTGGAACTGCGAAAAATCCTTCACGGGTTTCAGGCGCATTCTTGATAACTTTTTCCGCCTGCGCACCGTCCGTCACTACATCTTCGCGACGCTTCAAACGCTGCGGCGTGACCGAGGTCATGGGCTCGACGCCCTCTACGTCCACTTCATTGAGCTGTTCAATGAAGCCAAGGATATTGTTGAATTCATCCGCGAGCGCCGGAAGATCGGCCTCTTCAACCTTGATCCGGGCCAGCTTGGCCACGCGGGCTGCGGTATTGACGTCGATGGACATAAGGGGTCTCCGTGACAGGCTTTGGCTGGCTTTAGCGCTCTGTGCGTCCGGCTTCAAGGTGGGGCTTGCCGATCGTCGCGATTAAGCCATGATATAACCCGAGAGGGTCAGTCATGAAACTTACATTGCATCACGTCAATTTGGCCACCGAGAACGTTGAACGGATGGACGATTTCTATCGTCAGGTTCTGGGTCTAAACCGTGAGACTCAAGGGCTTCCCAAACTTGAGAAAAACAAAGGGTATGCCGGTGATGTCGCCTTCGTGACAGACGGCGCAATTCAGATGCATCTGGCTCAAAAGGATGTTCTTGCCGGAATCCGCGCCGGGCAAAACGTGAACCCCGTCAGCCACGGCCATATTGCATATCGCACGGATGATCTGCCTGCTTTCATTGCGCATCTAGAAGAACAAGGCGTGCCCTTTGCCGAATGGGGCAATCAGGCGGTCGCAGGCTGGCGCCAGATTTTCTTTTATGACCCTGATGGAAAC
>JBDWGM010000072.1:0-16430 GCA_039975755.1 Paracoccaceae bacterium
CATTTGCATATTGGTCATTATATGTTCGTGCGCATGTTGAAAGGCATACACCATGTCCGGACGCGGCGCGTCTGGGCCGACCCACCAAGTGCGCGAGATGTCAGTGCATATGCCGTATGCGCCTATAAGATCAGTATCAAAGGCAATGATTTCGTTCTGCTGGCAAATACGCGGACCGCTTTCCTGAAACCAAGGGTTTGTGCGCGGACCAGATGACAACAGCCGAGTTTCGATCCATTCCCCACCACGGCGGATGTTTTCGACATGTAAAATGGCCCAAATGTCGTCCTCACAGGTTTTGCCATCCCCCACATTGGTGCGCGCAAAATCCTCCATGATATACATGGCCGCTTCGCAGGCGTGGATCGAACAGCGCATCGCGTTGATTTCATCAGGCCCTTTGACAGCGCGCGCCTTTTCGGTGACCTCTTCACCATCCACGATGTGATAGCCAACGCCTTCTAGGGAGCGCAAACCGTGCAACATGACCTTGTCGACCGCCAGACGCTTGTCTTCTGCGCCGCCATGCTGGCGCAGGATGTCTTTGACGTCGGCCGCAAATACGTCTGCGGCTGCGCCAATCTGGTCGCCTCGATCAAAGTAAAAGAAATCCGCCCCGGCGCGGACTTCGCGGACCAGTGGATTGAACGACGACAGGAAAGGCGCGTTTTTGTAATCCCACAGAACCATATAGCCATCGGGACAAAGCAGGCAGGCCCGGAACGGGTTGTGTGTGTTCCAAAGCTGCATGTTGGTGCTGTCGGTTGCATAGCGGATGTTCAAAGGATCAAACATCAAAAGTCCCGCGTATCCACGATCCACCAGATGGTGCGTCAGGCGCTTGTGACGGAACGTGCGCATGGCGTCGAGATTTGGCAGCTCAATGCCCGCCGCCGCCCATTCGTCAAAAGCCAGCTGGGTCGGGCCGATTTCAATGCGATCTGCATCATTCGGGGATCCATCACCTAAAGTTGCGCCCCGTGTTGGATCGATTTTGCGCGTTTCGCTATGATGTTTGTTCATAATGCTCCCCCCAGCATGAAAACAGACTTGCGCGTAGGCTCTGGGGGGGCTTGGTCATTTGCGACTGGGTTTCGTGTCGCTTTTGGAATGTTGCGTTGTCTGCGATTTCGTTCTCTATCACCTAAACCCTGAAACAAGGGCCTTTCAAACAGCCAAAATCACCTTTGGTTTTTGGAATTGACTTATTTTTGGGGAGCTCATAACTCGCCGCAGAAATTGTGTCGTTAAACGGGGGTGACATGAGAAAACTACATGTAACCGCGCTTCTTTCTGCTCTGGCGTATATTACTCCAATGGCAAGTCATTCGGTACCTTCTCTCAAAACGGAAGGAGAGTTGGTGGAAATTTGCGTCGGCGGGGTGGGGTATACGGTGCCGAACAGCACTCATCTTCGCGTGGCGATTCCTGACGAAGAAAGAGAGTATATTTCGACGCAGAAGTCCGAGAGCGCAGAGAAACTGATTTGGTCACCAGGCTCTGAACCCATCAAGGCAAATACCTTAACAGTGTGGTGACTTCCTAATCAAAAAAGGGCTGGTCTTAATGTCGATACGCTTTTGACTGGCGCGTTCTATAATGTACTGAGTTTTGGAATTTCGACATCGGCGGGCAGTGACATATCTCGGTTTTTAGAAAGGCACGGAGATTATAAAGTATGGGTATCAGGAAACCATCAGTTTGCTCCGGAGCAATTGAAGTTCTTTGGACGCCGAGTTTTACTGAGCTGTGGTCGCGCTAGTCCCGGCTTTAGCTCCGATCCCAATCGAGCATCTTGCTCAATTCAGGCGCGCAATGCCGTTGGCTCATTTAGATTTACGTTCCTGGTTGCAACTGACAAGCCAGAACTCAAACCTTGGCCCGCACCGGATTGGGAAGGGCGAGATTTTTCGGCTTGGAATGCGCCACTTCGGGAACTTGAGGCAGCCATAACTGCAATGAAGACAGTGAGGGAAATAGAATGCGAGTAACGAACAGTTAAACAACACCCCTCAGATCTG
Source organism: Paracoccaceae bacterium (assembly GCA_039975755.1). Taxonomy (GTDB): domain Bacteria; phylum Pseudomonadota; class Alphaproteobacteria; order Rhodobacterales; family Rhodobacteraceae; genus JABSSA01. The sequence goes on from JBDWGM010000072.1 coordinate 2,022, forward strand.
GTCCGGAGGGTTTGGACAACCGCAAAGATCACCCCCTGCGACGACGTCGGCGGCCACCACCTTCTGATTTGTCGCCACCCCCTGTGTTGAAAATGACATCGGGAAGGGTCACGACAGAGCGTAGAATGGGGAAGGGTTCGATTGAATTCGGAATTGCGGAGGCATTGACAAAATGTTCCTGAAATCGCGGCTCAATTGCGGTTTCGATCTTGTGGATATTCCGAACTGTGTCTTCAATCTCTGCGCGCGCTTTGGTGTTTAACAATGCAATGCGTGCCCCGGTGCCCGCTGCATTCCCGGCAGAGGTGTCCGCTTTCAATGGGACATCGGGGATCATGCCCAGAACCATGGCGTGCTTGGGTGAGATATGCGCCCCAAACGCCCCCGCCAAAACCACACGGTCGACACTGTCGACATCGAATTTATCCATCAACAAACGCGCTCCGGAATAAAGCGCAGCCTTGGCCATTTGAATTTCGCGAATGTCGCGATTGGTGATTGTGATTTTTGGCCCGCCATTGGCCGAGCCATCCCAGACAAGATAGGAATTGGTGCGCCCATCCAGAAAACAACGTTCTGTCCCAGTTTGTTCAGCCGAACCGATCAGGCCGGGGGCATCAACGATGCCCGCCATACGCATTTCTGCGACCATCTCGATAATACCAGAGCCGCAAATGCCGGTTATGCCTGATCCTGCGATACTGTCCTCAAACCCGGCTTCGTCCGACCAAATATCGCTGCCAATGACGCGGAAACGCGGTTCTTTGGTGATCGGATCAATGGCCACGCGTTCGATTGCGCCGGGTGCGGCGCGCTGGCCGCTGCTGATCTGAGCACCCTCAAAGGCGGGGCCTGTCGGGGACGAACAAGCCAGAACTTTTTCGGTGTTGCCCAGCAGGATTTCGGCGTTGGTTCCAACGTCAACGACCAACACAAGGTCTTTGGATTTGTCGGGCGCTTCCGACAATGCCACTGCGGCGGCATCCGCGCCGACATGGCCCGCTATGCAAGGTAAAAGGTAAATGCGTGCTGACGGGTGAATGTCCAAATTCAAATCAGTGGCGCGCAAACGAAGTGAATCAGACGTTGCCAGCGCAAATGGGGCCTGACCCAGTTCAAACGGATCAATCCCCAAAAGCAGGTGATGCATGACTGGGTTACAGACAAAAACGGCATCCACAATCAGCGATTTGTCGATGTCTGCTTCGTCCGCGATCTGTACAAATAGCGCGTTCATGCCGTCGCGCACGGCGTTTGTCATTTCAGTCGCGCCACCCTCGTTCATCATGGAATAGGACACGCGCGACATCAGGTCTTCGCCAAATCTGATTTGCGGGTTCATGATGCCGGATGACGCGACAACATCGCCAGTTTGCAAATCGCACAGATGGGCCGCGATCGTGGTCGACCCTAAATCAATGGCCAAACCGTAAATCGAGCCTTCGTAATACCCCGGCCAAACATGCATGATCCGTGGTGCGTTTTCGTCGTCCCCCAAGTGGACGGCACATGTCACTTTCCAAGCGCCTTTGCGCAGAATGGGTTGCAAGCTCTGCAAAATATGCAAATCGGCATGCACGTTCTCAAGCGACCATTGCGTGGATAACGCAACGCGCAACCGCTCAAGATCGCCAGACGGATCGTGCATATCGGGTTCTTGAACCTCGACATAGTACAATTTTGTCGACGGGTTCATTGTTATGTCACGCGCTTCGGCCCGCTTGCGCACAACCTGTTTGTGCACTTGGCTTTCTGGGGGCACGTCGATGACTATGTCGCCTTGGACGGTCGCCTGACAACCAAGACGGCGTCCATCAATCAGGCCGCGTTTGTCTTTGTAACGTTGTTCTACTTTGTTCCAATCCGACAACGCCCCATCTGACACGGTGACGCCGTGTTTGGGAAATTCGCCATAACTGGGTGTAATCTGACATTTCGAACAAATTCCGCGTCCACCACATACCGAATCCAAATCAACACCCAATTGGCGGGCAGCGGTCAAAATTGGCGTCCCATGGGCAAAATGGCCGCGTTTGCCGGAAGGCGTAAAAACAACAAGTGGGTCTTTTGACACGACGACACGTCCTTTGATTGCTGGCGCGAACCTAATCGTTCCGAGCGTCGTGAAAAGACCTATTTGCGTCTTCTTGGCAATTGATTGCGGCGATCACGCTGCGCGGGCATGAAAAATGAAGCCAAGAAGGTTCAAAAGCAACTGAGCTGCCAGAATGGCCGTCGATCCAGTCGGGTCATAATCTGGCGCAACTTCGATCAAATCAATGCCGACGATCTCGTGTTGTTTTGCCACGATCTGCAGCATTTCGAGAACGTCATAATACAAAAAACCGCCGTGGCTGGGTGTGCCAGTTCCCGGCGCGATGGAGGGGCAGAACGCGTCAATATCGATGGTGATATAGACCCGTGCACCTGCTGGAATACGATCAATAACACCTTGAGGGCCAAGTTTTCGGGCTTGGCGTACCGACAAAATATCGGACCCCATGGACCGCGCATCTTCGTACCCTTCGCGCGCAGTTGAGCTGACATTGCGGATGCCGACCTGCGTCAGCCCGGTGACATAGCTTTGTTCTGCGGCGCGTCGCATCGGATTGCCATGCCCATGACGCACGCCATGTCGTTCATCGACAAAATCAAGATGAGCATCAATTTGTAGGATGTGGATGTCACCTTGATCATCAAATGCGCGAATGCAGGGGATGTTGATTGAATGATCGCCGCCAATCGTGACGGGCAGGGCGCCTGCGTTCAAGGCCGCCCGCACACCGGTTTCGATGTTGGCATGGCTGCGGTCGGTGTCTGTGTGCACAATGTCTGCGTCGCCCATATCGACGATCCGGACGTCTTCGCCCAAATAGATCGCGTCGTCTTCATGATCGTAAGCGCCTGCATGGCCAAAGCTGAACAGGGTTGATGCCTCGCGCACGGCACGCGGCCCAAAACGGGCACCGGATCGCCATTGCGTGCCAAAATCAAACGGAGCCCCAAGCACTGCAACATCAGCTTCGATTTTGGTCCAATCGCTAACATAGGCGCGCTTGCCAAAGGTGGCGATGCCAACAAATGGCAAATCCAAACGTCCGGTGTCGTACGAATTACTCATTGGTGTTACTCCGTTTTTCAGTCTGGCAAACGCTCGAGATGTTTTGGGCCGTCGCGCCTGCAGCCTATTGGAAACCCATCACCGATTTATAGGTCTATTCTGCGTCCAATCGAAAACGCCTCGGTCGCGTTCGTCGACGGCTTGCTTCCAACCAACATCTTCAGACCGAGCTTTGAAATTCAACCCTTCGGGACTGTGGCGGGTGATGCCGTCGAAAATCGTCGCCAGGCGCTGCGTGTTCATTAAACCAGTGGCTTCAATGGCTTGGTTGATGACCAGTTTTTGCATCGCCAACTGATTGATTGGAACACTGGACATGCGATCCGCCATGTCCTCAACAGCTTTGTCCAAATCCTCAGACGGGACCGTCTTGAGGATAAGCCCCATATCCTCTGCGTCGCGTCCTGTGATTTTGTCGCCAGTGAATAGCATGCGCTTGGCGCGTTCAGGCCCTAGTCGATACACCCACATGGCCGTTGTCGGGCATCCCCAGACGCGCGCTGGCATATATCCAATTTCAGCGTCTTCAGCCATGAACACCAGATCACAGCACAGCGCGATGTCAGACCCTCCAGCCACAGCTGGGCCATGAATTTTGCAGATGACCGGTTTTAAGGCGCGAAACAGTGACATAAAGGCTTGGGTGTTGGCCCACATGAATTGGTAGTCTTTTATTGGATCCCACGGCATCTGTTGCGTGACATCACCAGCACCATTGCCTTGGGCATAATAGGTCAGATCATACCCGGCACAAAAGGCTTTGCCATTTCCGGACAAGATCATCAGGTGGACCTTTGGATCGGCATCAGCACGTGCAACCGCTTCGGCCAGCAAATGCGGCATCTCGTCATCGATTGCATTCAACACGTCTGGGCGGTTCAGCGTAATGCGCGCGATCCGGTCCGTTCGTTCATATAAAACCTTGTCCATCCTTGGGCTCCTTTGACCATTAGGTTTGCGCAAGTCCGCAGGAATTCCAAGGGATGCATTTAGGCCTTTCCTTTCTGCGCGTCTCATGAGACATGAAACCGCCAAACGAGACTCCCTAAGAGGTGACCCATGGAGATTCGCGAGGCCCTTACCTTTGATGATGTTTTATTGGTGCCGGGGGCATCAAATGTTCTGCCCGGAACAGCCGACACGCGCACGCATGTGACGCGTTCGATTGCGCTGAACATTCCGCTGCTGAGTTCGGCAATGGATACGGTGACAGAATCCCGTATGGCCATTGCGATGGCGCAAGCTGGCGGCATGGGCGTTATTCATCGCAACCTGAACATCGAAGAACAATCGCTCGAAGTCAGGCGCGTCAAAAGGTTCGAATCCGGGATCGTCTATAATCCCGTCACTTTGCGCCCAAACCAAACTTTGGCCGACGCAAAAGCGCTGATTGAACGCTATAACTTCACCGGCTTTCCCGTCGTCGACGACGATGGCAAGGTGGTTGGGATTGTCACAAACCGGGATATGCGGTTTGCCACATCCGATGACACGCCCGTGCATGTGATGATGACAACCAATGATCTGGCGATGCTGACGGAACCCGCCGATCTGGACGAGGCCAAAAGCCTGATGCGCGCACGGCGTATCGAAAAATTGCTGGTGACGGACGCAAATCGGAAACTGACCGGTTTGCTGACGCTCAAAGACACTGAACAAGCGAAACTAAACCCAACAGCCTGCAAAGATCATTTGGGCCGATTGCGCGTCGCAGCTGCTTCGACGGTTGGGGATGCCGGGTTTGAACGCGCTGAATCGTTGGTGGATGCGGGTGTCGATATGGTCGTGATTGATACGGCCCATGGTCATTCCGAAGGTGTCGCCGAAGCGGTGCGCCGCGCCAAATCGCTGTCCAACGAAGTGCAAGTGGTCGCGGGCAACGTCGCCACAGCCGAGGCGACGCGTGCGCTCATTGATGCAGGCGCGGACGCAATCAAGGTGGGCATAGGCCCGGGATCGATTTGTACCACGCGCATGGTTGCAGGGGTTGGGGTGCCTCAGTTGACGGCAATTATGGACTGCGCGCGTGCGGCTGGGGATATTCCAGTGATTGCGGATGGCGGGATCAAATTTTCTGGCGACTTTGCAAAGGCCATCGCGGCCGGGGCGTCTTGCGCCATGGTTGGCAGCCTCATCGCAGGGACAGACGAAAGCCCAGGCGAAGTGATCCTATTCCAAGGACGCAGCTTTAAGTCATATCGCGGTATGGGCAGTTTGGGCGCAATGGCGCGTGGGTCTGCTGATCGCTATTTTCAGAAAGACGCAGCCAGCGACAAGCTGGTGCCCGAAGGTGTCGAAGGGCAGGTGCCTTATAAGGGAACTGCTGGCGCAGTCATCCACCAGTTGGTGGGCGGTTTGCGGGCTGCCATGGGTTATACTGGCTGTGCGACAGTACCAGAGATGCGCAAGAACTGTAACTTTGTGAAAATCACCAATGCAGGTCTCAAAGAAAGCCATGTCCATGATGTTCAGATCACGCGTGAATCTCCAAACTATCGAATGGGCTAACGTATGACACCCCAAGCCCGAGTTGCCGCTGCGATTGTCGTTATTGATGCTATCGAAGAAGGCCAAGCAGCGGAGCAAGCGTTGACCAGATGGGCACGCCAAAGCCGGTTTGCCGGATCAAAAGACCGGGCCGCTGTGCGGGATCATGTCTTTGCGGCTTTGCGCCATTGGCGCAGCGATGCTGTGCGTGGCGGTGGGCAATCTGGGCGTGCTCGGATGATTGGTCGACTGCGTGCAGAAGGTATTGATCCGGTTACGATCTTTAGCGGCCAAGGCTATGGCCCGGATGTTTTGAACGACGTGGAATTGGCGGCTGGGGCGATTGCAGCGGACGGCGCAGAACAATTGGATGTTCCTGAATGGCTTTGGGCAAGGCTCGTTGTGGATCTTGGGATGGACGGCGCGGCCTTAACCGCACGAACATGGCAAGACCGAGCGCCGGTGACGCTGCGCGTCAACGCACATCGCGGCACGAGGGCCGCAGCCAAGACACAGCTTGCAGACGAAGGGATCGAAACCGAAGACAATCCACGTGCACCTTTTGCATTGACGATTGTCGAAGGGGCGCGACGGTTGCGCAATTCGTCTTTGTTCCAAGACGGCTTGGTCGAGTTGCAGGACGCGTCCAGTCAAGCAGTGGTCGCAGCTTTGCCGACTGGTGAAACTGTTCTGGATTATTGCGCCGGTGGTGGCGGCAAAGCCTTGGCTTTGGCAGCAGATGGGAAACGTGTCACAGCGCATGACGCCAATCCGGACCGTATGCGCGACTTACCAGATCGGGCCAATCGGGCGGGATTGGACATTTCTTGCATGTCAACGGATGCACTGTCCGGCACCTATGATCTCGTTTTGTGCGATGCACCTTGTTCCGGCAGTGGCAGTTGGCGTCGCAGTCCGCATGGGAAATGGGATTTAACGCAGCAGAAATTCGACGATCTGCTTGCGCTACAGCGTGATATTTTGGATCAGGCGATGCAATTTGTGGCACCAGGCGGAGCGCTGATTTATGTCACATGTTCTGTTTTTAATGCCGAAAATGAGGAACAGGCGCATGCTTTTTCAGAGCGTCATCCAAATTGGAAAATCACGAACCAGGACAGAAGGGCTGTTGATAACTTTGGGGATGGTTTTTTTGCAGCTCACTTGACGCAAGCTGATTAACGCCGTTATGTCTCTTTGCTACAACCTATAGTTACAGCTTCGCACCTGTTTGTTGATAATTTAAGAGGTGGTTAACCCTTAAGCCTGAAAAAGTTAGATTAATTGGAATCAATTGAGCGTGACGCATATGAATGACGGAGGGCTGACCACAGGTCCGGTAACACGCCTGGCAGAGACCGGAGCGTCTCGATTGCGCTCTTTATTCGGTGCCGGTTTATTATTAGGCGCGATGGCGTTTATGGCTCCGAATGGGTTGGTTCAACTGGGATTGAGTGCTGCTGCGGTGACATTGGGATTTCTCGCAATTCTGATGGGCGCTCTTGGTCTAAAAGCCTCAAGGCGGCGGGGGGCTGCATTCAGTACCCTTAATGGGTTTATTGAAAAAGATTCATCGCCCAGTTTTGTTATCTCTAACGACGGAGAAATTGTCGGCCTAAATTCCGCAGCGCGGAGTGTTTATCCAGCTGAGATTGGCGATACTCTGGCCGGGGCATTGCGCACCACATTCGCCAATCCCGGTGGCATTATCTTTCGCCTGAGATCCAATGCCGAGGCCGAAGGGTCGGCGCGCGAAGATCTGGTGACCCGTCAAGGTCATGTCCGCGTTGCTGTTCACCAAATGGGCAATGACGCGATGCTGTGGCGGTTAGAGGCGGTTGCAGCCGGGACAGATACGCGCACAGGCTCGGATGGGCCAGCGCTGCCTATGGTTATGGTTGGACGCTCAAACGCCGTTCTTTTCATGAACGATTCTGCGCGCGCGTTGGTTGGTGAACGCGTGACCTCTTTGGATCGGCTGTTTCGTGATATTCCGGTGCGGACTGGGCAGGCTATAGAAATGATGACCAAAACCGGCCCGCGGTTGACTATGGTGGCCGAGGTCGAAGCGGGTGCAGGTCGGCGCGCGCTTTATTTGCTGCCGGCCACAAGGGTCAGCAGTTCCGAATTGCTGTCCAGTTTGGATGACTTGCCTGTCGCGCTTCTCGAAGTTTGCCAGGATGGGGAAATTCACGACTTTAACCGAAGTGCGGCGGAAATGGTCGGCGAGACCTTAACCAAAGGGATTTCGGTTTCGGACATCTTGGAAGGTTTGGGACGTCCTTTGACGGATTGGCTTCAAGAAACGCTGGCGGGTCGTGCAGTTCAACACGCTGAGTTCCTGCGCCTGAAGCGGCCAGACAAAGAAGTGTTTATTCAGGTCGCATTGAACCGTGTGGTGGGGGACGGCGCAGGCTCAATACTTGCTGTATTGACGGATGCGACGGAGCTTAAAACTTTGGAAGCACAGTTCGTCCAAAGTCAGAAAATGCAGGCCATCGGTCAACTGGCTGGCGGCGTGGCGCATGATTTCAACAATCTTTTGACTGCGATTTCGGGGCATTGCGATTTGCTGTTGTTGCGGCATGATCAGGGTGATGCGGATTACGCCGATCTGATGCAGATCAATCAGAATGCGAATCGTGCAGCTGCACTTGTGGGACAGTTACTTGCGTTCTCTCGCAAGCAAACACTGCGCCCTGAACGGCTTGATCTGCGCGAAACATTGTCTGACCTAACCCATCTGTTAAACCGCCTTGTCGGCGAGAAGGTGACCCTGACGCTCAGTCACGATCCGGTCTTGCAGAACATTCGCGCGGATAAACGTCAGCTTGAACAAGTGTTGATGAATTTGGTCGTGAATGCGCGAGATGCGATGCCGGCTGGTGGTGAAATCCGTGTTGAAACTGAATGCATGCAACTCACACGTCCTTTAAACCGAGATCGCGTATCCGTGCCTGAGGGCGAATATGTGTGTCTGCGCGTGATCGATAAAGGTGCAGGCATAGCGCGAGACAAACTTCAGAAAGTGTTTGAACCGTTCTTCACAACAAAACGTGCGGGCGAGGGGACTGGCCTTGGTCTATCCACGGCATACGGGATCGTAAAACAAACAGGCGGTTATATCTTTGTGGACAGTGAAATGGGATCTGGCACCTGTTTTACACTTATGTTTCCAGTCTTGGAATCCGCACCAGAGACGGTCCCCGTCGCTCAACGCAGCAACAAGCAGGCAGAACCAAAGCATGGTGATGGAGTCATCTTGTTGGTTGAGGACGAAGCGCCGGTGCGCGCATTCGCCAGCCGCGCTCTTCGATTGCGCGGTTACACAGTCCTAGAGGCAGACTCGGCAGAAGCAGCCTTGAAAACGCTGGAAGATGAAAACCTGAACGTAGATTTGTTTGTTACGGATGTTGTGATGCCCGGCAAGGATGGACCAAGCTGGGTGCGCGAAGCTTTGGTCGAACGTCCTGATGTACGTGTGGTCTTTGTGTCAGGCTATGCCGAAGATCGGTTTAGCGATGAAAAAACGCAAATTCCAAACTCGGTCTTTTTGCCAAAACCGTTTTCATTGAACGACTTGGCAGAAACGGTGCACCGCCAGTTGCACTAATTCAGTTTCGTTCAGGAATATTGTCGTACATTTCAAATTCTTCGCTGCATTTCTGTCGGTATTTCTCTTCGATATGTGACGACAGCTGCAGGGGGATGTCCGGCGAAACGTTCAATCTTTCAGTCTGTATGTTCAAGCCTAGTCTATTGTTCAGAAAGGACTTGAGCGCATCTTGATCTTCGTACCGAAAAAGATGGGTCACGCCGACGCCGTTGTTTTGAGTTTTCAAGAATTTCGCCTGACTGCCAACATTTGCATATCCCGGTTTCTTGCCCTTGAGATAGGCTAAGACAAAATCATCAAAGCTGATGTCGTGGGTCGCATTGGATGGGATCTTCATGTCGGGCCGTTGCCGATACCGCCACCAGCTGCCAAGCCAAGACACTGGATGCCGCATCACTGCCATCACCTCGAGATCGGTATCGCATATGCGCGTATACATGGGTCTGAAGAATCGGTTGTAGACTTGAACCGTCGCATGTTTCAGTTCCGGTGGTTCCATAACCACCAGATCGGCGCGGTGTCGTAAAACCGCCTGATACGCGGTCGAACTTGTTTTGGGCACTGACAAGAACGCCAAGCGTTCTTCGAAAAACACCATCAATTGCCTGATCTCCGTCACATACGAACATATTTATCTGTTCTGTAAACTACCTTTTAACCGATGCCACCGAAAGATGAATAAGAAGAATTTTGTTGAAATGTTCTGCTTTTGGTCTCATAGAGAACGTAGAGGGAACATTGAAGCAGTATCGCAATGATTGCGGGACCCGCAGGGGTATGACAATAAGGAGCCTATAATAATGGCAACGGCAGATTTATTGACCATGGATTCGAAAAAGAACGCAGACAAACAGAAAGCGCTTGATAGTGCTCTGTCTCAAATCGAACGCCAGTTCGGAAAAGGCTCGATCATGAAGCTGGGTGGCGACAATGCCATTCAGGACATAAAATCGTCGTCGACAGGGTCCTTGGGATTGGACATCGCATTGGGCATTGGCGGATTGCCAATGGGTCGCATCGCGGAGATTTATGGGCCGGAAAGTTCCGGTAAAACAACGCTGACGCTGCATTGTGTGGCCGAGCAGCAAAAGCAAGGCGGCGTTTGTGCGTTTGTGGATGCGGAACATGCTTTGGATCCTCAATACGCTAAGAAGCTTGGCGTAGATCTGGATGAATTGCTGATTTCGCAACCCGACACGGGGGAGCAGGCGCTTGAGATCACCGACACGCTTGTGCGCTCGGGGGCGGTGAACATGGTCGTGGTCGATTCCGTTGCCGCGTTGACGCCCAAATCTGAGCTTGAAGGCGACATGGGTGATTCCAGCGTCGGCGTTCAGGCCCGCTTGATGAGCCAAGCGATGCGCAAACTGACGGGTTCGATCGCGCGATCCAACTGTATGGTTATCTTTATCAACCAAATCAGAATGAAGATCGGGGTTATGTTTGGATCACCTGAAACCACGACGGGCGGCAACGCATTGAAATTCTACAGCTCTGTGCGCCTGGATATTCGCCGCATTGGTGCGATCAAGGATCGTGATGAAATTGTCGGCAACCAGACACGTGTCAAAGTTGTCAAAAACAAAGTTGCGCCACCCTTTAAGCAAGTCGAATTCGATATCATGTATGGCGAGGGTATCTCCAAGACGGGTGAATTGCTTGATCTTGGCGTAAAAGCCGGCGTGGTCGACAAATCCGGGTCTTGGTTCAGCTACGGCGATGAACGTATCGGCCAAGGTCGCGAAAACGCCAAACAATACTTGCGCGACAACAGTAACACCGCTTTTGAAATCGAAGACAAAATTCGGGCGGCGCATGGGCTCGACTTTGATATGCCAGAACCCACAGCCGAAGAAGACGATATCCTTGAAAGCTGATCAAGATCGGTAAAGGGTTTCGATCCAGCGATTGCGATTTTACGAAAAGATCATCGGGGTGTCAGGCAACTGGCACCCCGTTTCATATCCTGTGTCATATGTGGACACCCGGCAAGCCTAAGGGTATGTCAGTCCAACACCTATATGGCCCTAGGATTGCACGACTATGCGCACGCTAAACGATATTCGATCTACTTTCCTAAGTTACTTTGAAAAACAAGGGCATGAAGTCGTTTCTTCAAGTCCACTTGTTCCGCGAAATGACCCAACTCTGATGTTCGTGAACTCTGGGATGGTGCAATTCAAGAACCTGTTCACAGGGATCGAGACGCGCGACTATGCGCGGGCGACGACGTCTCAGAAATGTGTGCGTGCAGGCGGCAAGCATAATGACCTCGACAATGTCGGATATACAGCGCGCCATCATACGTTCTTTGAAATGCTGGGGAACTTTAGCTTTGGCAACTATTTCAAAGAAGACGCCATCCGGTTTGCATGGGAATTGATCACGCGCGAATTCGAAATTCCCAAGGATCGGTTGTACACCACGGTTTACCATACCGATGACGAAGCGTTTGAAATCTGGAAAAAAGTAGGTGTCCCAGAAGAGCGGATCATCCGGATCGCGACATCTGATAACTTCTGGCAAATGGGCCCCACGGGGCCATGTGGGCCATGTACCGAAATCTTCTATGACCACGGGGATCACATTTGGGGCGGACCGCCCGGAAGCCCCGAGGAAGACGGCGACCGGTTCATTGAAATCTGGAACGTCGTTTTCATGCAAAACGAACAATTCGAAGATGGATCGATGCGTGCGCTGGACATGCAATCGATTGACACAGGCATGGGATTGGAACGCATCGGCGCTCTGCTTCAGGGCAGCCATGACAATTACGATACGGATTTGTTCAAATCACTGATCGAAGCATCCGCAGATGCCACAAATGTCGATCCTTATGGGGATCAAAATGTGCACCACCGGGTTATCGCTGACCATTTGCGCTCGACCTCCTTTTTGATGGCAGATGGCGTTATGCCCTCCAACGAAGGGCGCGGTTACGTGCTGCGCCGGATCATGCGGCGTGCGATGCGCCATGCGCATTTGTTGGGGGCCAAAGATCCAGTGATGCACCGTTTGGTGCCCGCGTTGGTACAGCAGATGGGGGCAGCGTATCCCGAACTTGGGCAAGCGCAGTCCTTGATCGAAGAAACTCTGCGTCTGGAAGAAACGCGGTTCAAGCAAACGTTGGATCGGGGCCTGAAACTGTTGGATGACGAATTGGCGTCGCTGTCTGATGACGCGGATTTGCCTGGCGCGGCGGCCTTCAAGCTTTATGACACCTATGGTTTTCCTTTGGATCTCACGCAGGATGCTTTACGGGAAAAAGGGCGCGGGGTGGATATCGACGGATTTGACGCGGCCATGGCTGAACAAAAAGCCAAGGCACGTGCGGCGTGGTCAGGCTCGGGCGAGGCTGCGGATGCGACGGTTTGGTTCGATGTTGCCGACGAAGCGGGCACCACGGATTTTCTGGGATACGACACTGAAACGGCGGAAGGCCAGATCGTTGGCTTGGTCCAGGACGGTGCATTGGTGTCCGAGGTTGGTGAGGGCGCAAGCGTCCAGATCGCTTTGAACCAAACCCCGTTTTATGCAGAAAGCGGCGGTCAGGTGGGCGATACCGGTGTCATCCGCACTGAGAACGGTGAGGCGCAAATCACGGACACGCGCAAAACCGCGGGCGTATTTGTTCACATCGCAACCGTCACAAAAGGGAGCCTTTCCAAAGGTGAAGCAGCCGTTCTTGATGTGGGTCAAGATCGCCGACGCGCGATCCGTGCCAACCATTCGGCGACCCACCTGTTGCACGAAGCATTGCGTGCTGCATTGGGGGATCATGTGTCGCAGCGCGGGTCATTGAATGCGGATGATCGGCTTCGGTTTGATTTTTCCCACACTAAGGCACTTAGCGAGGACGAATTGGCCCGCGTAGAAGCCGAAGTGAACGCCTATATTCGCCAGAACGCGTCGGTTGAAACGCGTATCATGACGCCCGACGATGCGCGTGCCATCGGTGCGCAGGCTTTGTTTGGCGAAAAATATGGCGACGAAGTTCGTGTGGTGTCCATGGGCACCCAAGCCGGGTCGGGCAAAGGCAATGACGGCCAAACCTACAGTCTTGAGCTGTGCGGAGGAACGCATGTTGAACGAACCGGTGACATCGGTGCGTTTGTGTCATTGGGTGACAGTGCATCATCGGCGGGCGTACGTCGTATCGAAGCCCTGACAGGTCAGGCGGCAATGGATTATTTGCGCGCACAGGACAATTTGTTGGCGCAATCTGCGCTGGCGTTGAAAGCTCCCGCTCAGGACGTGCCAACCCGTATCAAAGCGCTCTTGGACGAACGCAAAGCCTTGGCCAACGAAGTCGCTCAGTTGCGCCGAGAGGTTGCAATGTCCGGTGGCGGCACCGCAGCCCCACAGGATGAGGACATAGGCGGAACGACGTTCTTAGCCCAAGTGTTGACCGGTGTGACGGGGCGCGATTTGCCAGCCCTGATTGATGAACATAAATCGCGCATGGGGTCGGGGGCCGTTCTCTTGATTGCTGATGCCGATGGAAAAGTCGCCGTCGCTGCGGGTGTTACAGATGACAAAACAGCGTCGCTGAGTGCCGTTGACCTTGTCCGTGCTGCTGTAGGTGAATTGGGCGGTAAAGGCGGCGGTGGACGCGCTGACATGGCTCAGGGTGGCGCTAAGGATGCAGCAAACGCAGATGCAGCGATTGCGGCCGCAAAAGAAGTTTTGAAAGGATAAACAATGCCAGCACTTTGGATTGCACGGGTCGATGTGACCGACGCAGAGCTTTACGGAAAATACATCGAAGTCGCGTCAAAGGTTATTCCTGCGCATGGCGGTGTGTTCATCGCGCGTGGTGGCCGTGTCGAACCCGTTGAAGGGCAAGGCCGCGAACGCAACGTCGTCGCGCGTTTTCCGGATGTGGATACAGCTTTGGGGGCCTATAACGACCCGGAGTATCAAGAGGCGGTCACTTGGGCGCTGAAATCATCGAACCGCGAAGTTATCATCGTGGAAACAACTGAATAGACAATGATTGGGTCCTTTGTTGCGGTGAAATGCACTGCAACAAAGGTTCTGCGCAAACAGAGCTCGCGGTCAGTACAGAAACTGTAACACAGCGATGACCAATCTTTGCGCTGACAGAACAAGCCCTCCGTTGAAAAACTACTGTCCGCTGCGATTACGAGATATTTTGGCTTGGTGAGACTAACTTGCTGAAAAG
>JBDWGM010000073.1:0-5528 GCA_039975755.1 Paracoccaceae bacterium
AAATGATCCATGCGATATTCATCGGGTTCAGGAACAGTTTGCGCCATGGCAGCTTGCGTCAAAAGCAACAAAGCCACGGCAGCACGGATCACTGCGACAGCTCCAACACTTCGGTCCCAAGATCACTGACCAGCGGCACACCGGCATCATGCAAAAGCGCATTGATTTCGTCTTGGTTGCGCCGGATCAGAGAATTCAGCTTGCGTTGCCAGACCTTTTCACCCCGGCGCACGCCCATCGTGATGCGAAAGAACAAGCGTGGCGGCAGTTCTTCCTTGATCAGCGGAATGACCTTCATATCCGGATAGGAGGTTTTGACCAGCGGCCCTCCAAGTGGGCCCCACAAAACAGCGGCTTCAATCTCGCCTGATTGCAGATCATCCAGCATGTTTGTCACCGGGCTTTCATGGCGGCGATCCACAACCAAGTTGTAAGGTTTTGCCTGTCCAATCAACCCATTGCGCGCCATATGCGCAGAAGGCGGCGTGCCGGCGATAATTCCGATCCGGCGTCCCTTTAGGGCTGGATCGCCGAGCCTATCGACCCGGGCCAAATCCCCATCCGCAGGCACGATCAATGTATAAACCGACGTAAAATAGTGGTTGGTGTTCAGGACCAGCTCGTGACCTTGGGCGTATCCCATGACGATATCACAGCGTTTGGCGCGCAGCGTATTGCGGATGAAGCCAGTTGCCTGCGGATACCACGTGTATTGCACCGGCAATTCCAGCTTAGCGCCCACGTAGTCGGCCAGCTTGTTTTCATACCCGCGCCCATCATCTGTGGACATGGGGTAATTCGCGGGGTCCGCGCAGACTCTCAGAGCGTTTTGTGACACAAGATCTGAAGTCTGCGCGTGGACCGACCCCACATGGGAGAGGCAAAGTGCCAGTACGGCACAGATCGCTTTCGCCTTATGAGCCAAGGCAGGAATTTTCATCTTCACGGATCACATCCGATTTCTTTTCTTTTTTCGGCGGGCGTCCACGTGGGACGGCCTCGACGCCGCGGGCTTTCAAATAGACATAGATGTCATCCAAATAGCACATGACATTTGGGTTATCGCCAAAGGCAGGCATCACCGAATTTTCTGCCGCGTTTACTTTTTTGCGACCATTCACCACGACGTCGAAAAAGTCGTAGTAATCCAGATCAATCGCCGAAGCCTTCAAGGCCGGCGCATAAGACGAGCCTTCGCCTTCGGGGCCGTGACAGACATGGCATTCCGAGTGATATCGTCGAAAGCCGGAATAGGTCAGCCAATCGATTGTCCCGTCTTCCGCCACATTGAACGTCGGAATGTCGTCTTCTGTGAAGTAGCGGCCATCTTCCGAATAGGCGACCGACAAATTGTCAGCGGCAGCAGCCATCGGTAGGTAGGCCAGACATCCGGTTGCAAAGACACGTGCTGCAAAGTTCATTAAATCTCACCCGTTTATTCGTAAAAGGCTGGCGCAACCGGTTCGGGTCGCGCCAGCCAAAGTGATTAGTTCGGCAATGCGAACACAGTCAGTTGACCACCAAGCGCGGTATAGTCACTTAGGGCTGCATAGCCGCCCACAGCACCCAAACCGTCATTTGGATTGGTCAGACCAGCCGCAAGGCCAATCCCGGCCCAGCCACCGACACCCGACAGGATGCCGACGTACTGCTTGCCGTCTGTTTCGTAGGTCATCACGTTGCCGATGATGCCCGACGGCGTTTTAAAGCGATAAAGCTCTTCACCCGTTTCAGCATGCACCGCCTTTAGATACCCTTCGAGCGTGCCGTAAAACACGACATCTCCGGCTGTTGCCAAAGCACCTGACCACACCGAGAACTGCTCGGGGATCGACCATTTGATCGAACCGTCCGTGTTGTCCCAAGCGATAAAGTTACCCATACCGCCATGGCTATCTGGTGCAGGATACATCGCCAGTGTCGCACCGACATAAGGCTGACCCGCTGTATACGAGACCCGGAAAGGTTCGTAATCCATGCAGACGTGGTTGGTTGGCACATACATCAGCTCGGTTTTCGGCGAATAGGCCGCGGGCTGTTGGTCTTTGGTGCCAAGAGCGGCCGGACAGATGCCGGTCGAGTTCACGTCTTCGCCGTTTTGCTCGGTCGAATACTGAGCCACGACCTGAGGACGGCCATATGTCTCGGAATTCGGATCCATATCGACGCCAGAGGTCCAGTTCACCACCGGGTCGAACTTTTCGGCAACGAGCAATTCGCCCGACACACGGTCCATCGTATAGCCCAAACCATTCCTGTCGAAATGGGTCAAAAGCTTACGCTCAACGCCATCAATTTCCTGCTCTGTTAGGATCATTTCGTTGATGCCGTCATAATCCCACTCGTCATGTGGGGTCATCTGATAGAACCACTTGGCCACGCCGGTGTCGATATCGCGGGCCATAATGGTCATGGACCACCGGTTGTCGCCTGGGCGTTGCGCTGGGTTCCACGTCGATGGGTTCGCCGTTCCGTAATAGAACAGGTTTTCTTCCATATCGGCCGAATACCAGCCCCAAGTCGTGGCGCCGCCGATCTTCCATTGATCGCCTTCCCACGTATTGATCGAGCTGTCGACGCCAATGGGTTTGCCCAAATGCGTGGTATTTTCTGGATCGACCAACAGCTGATCATCCGTACCAACGGAATAAGCACGCCATTCGCGTTCGCCAGTTTCGATGTTGTAGGCCGTTACGTGGCCCTGAACACCGAATTCACCCCCCGAGATGCCGACAATGATCTTGTCTTTAACCGGAAGAACCGTCGCGGTGTTTGTTTCACCAAGCGCCGAGTCGCCGTTTTGCGCTTCCCATTCGACGGCACCGGATTTGGCATTCAAGGCCACGATCTTGGTGTCCGCCTGATGCAAGAAGATCTTGCCTTCTGCGTAAGCAACGCCGCGATAAACGGTGTCACAACACATCACCGGAATGACGTCCGGATCTTGCTTGGGTTCGTATTTCCAAAGGATCTTGCCATCATTGGCCAGATCAAGCGCGTATACGATATTCGGAAACGGCGTGTGCACATACATCACACCGTCAACAACAAGCGGCGACCCTTCATGCCCACGTAAAACACCTGTCGAAAACGTCCAAGCCACCTGAAGGTCACCAACGTTTTCAGCGTTGATTTCATTGAGTTCCGAATAGCGTTGATTCTTGTAATCGCCCGTCTGGATCGCCCATTGTTTGGAGTTATCCATTTGGGAAATGAGATCATCATTTGCGACAGCCAACCCGGCGCAAAGCGCGATCCCTGAGGTCAAAAGCATTAGCTTTTTCATTCAAGTTCCTCCCGTAGATGCGGCGTCTTAGCCGCTGTGATACACCTGACCCGTAACGGGCCAGGTGCCTTACATGTTCACCGTGCCGGGTCTCTCCTCCGGCTTAGGCAAACAATTCTGTGCCTCACGTCCCCTCGTCAGCAAAGGTCGCGAGATATGCGATAATGTTCGTGCGGTCCTCTTCCTTGCGCAGGCCCGCAAATGTCATCTTGGTGCCTTTGGCATAGTCACGCGGCTTGGTCAGAAACGCGTCCAGCTCTTCGGGTGTCCATGTCGCCTCATCTGCGTTCAAAGCTTCCAAAGCGGCCGAGTATTTGAACCCATCCACCGACGCGACGGCCCGCCCCACAATCCCGTTCAGCATCGGGCCCACACGGTTTTCCGCGCCTTCACCCAAGGCGTGGCAAGCTTTGCATTTGCGAAAGACTTTTTCGCCCTTTGCTGCGTTACCCGCTGCACTGACAAACGCCGGGGCACTCACGATAAAGGCCGCTGTAAGGATCGTTTTGAAAATCACTGGTCGTGTCCTGATCATGGTGTCAATTCAACCGCGCTGCATGCCAAGCAACATGGTCGCGCGCAAAGGTGTTTACGAAAAAGTACGAATGGTCATAGCCCTTCTGCATCCGCACCTGTCCGGGCTGGCGCCGCTTGGCCATCATGTCGGCCAGCGCTTCGGGCTTGAGCAAATCAAGGAACTGATCGCTGGCCCCTTGATCAACCAACAGATCGCCTTTCCAGCCCAATTCTTCCAACAGCAATGTTGAATCGTGTTCCGCCCACGTGCTTTCGTCGTCACCCAGATACGCGCTTAGCTGTTTACGGCCCCAATCGGATTGGGTGGGATGTGCAATCGGCGCAAATGCGGACAGGGATTCAAACAAATCCGCGTTGCGGATCGCAATGGTTATCGCCCCGTGCCCACCCATCGAATGACCGGTAATACCGTGGCGATTTTGAACGGGCAGATTGTCCAGAACCACGGACCGCAATTCCCGAACCACGTAATCATACATACGGAAATGCTGTTTCCAAGGATCACGCGTGGCGTTGACATAGAACCCAGCCCCCTGCCCCAGATCATAGGCTTCGTCATTGGCGACACCGTCCCCACGTGGCGACGTGTCGGGAAAAATAACCGCCAGCCCATGTTCGGCCGCGTGTTCTTGAAATCCACCTTTGGCCATGGCGTTTTCATGGGTGCAGGTCAGGCCCGACAAATACCACAGCACTGGCACCGGCCCATGGGCGGCCTGCGGCGGCAAATACGCGGCAAAGGTCATGTCACATCCGCAGATATCCGAGCTGTGTTTGTAAACACTTTGGGTGCCTCCAAAGCTTCGATTTTCTGCGATGACCTCTAGGCTCATGATCAAAACTCCACGACGGCTCTGATTGATTTGCCCTGGTGCATCAGGTCAAAGCCGTGGTTGATCTCGTCCAATGTCAGCTTGTGGGTGATCATCGGGTCGATCTCGATCTTGCCGTCCATGTACCAATCCACGATCTTGGGAACATCCGTGCGGCCCTTGGCCCCGCCAAACGCCGTGCCGCGCCAGACCCGGCCTGTGACCAGCTGGAACGGACGTGTTGCGATTTCGGCGCCCGCAGGTGCCACGCCGATGATGATGCTTTCGCCCCACCCCTTGTGCGCGGCCTCAAGGGCTGTGCGCATCACATCCACATTGCCGGTGGCGTCGAACGTGTAATCCGCGCCGCCCCCCGTCAGTTCGACCAAATGCGCCACCATATCGCCATCCACTTTGGACGGGTTCACAAAATCGGTCAGACCAAAATGACGGGCCATGGGTTCTTTGTCGTCATTGAGATCAACGCCCACGATCTGATCGCACCCGGCCATGCGCAGCCCTTGGATCACGTTCAACCCGATACCGCCCAGACCAAAGACCACCGCACGGCTGCCGATTTCGACCTTGGCCGTGTTGATCACCGCCCCGATCCCCGTCGTCACGCCACATCCGATGTAACAGACCTTGTCAAACGGCGCGTCCTTACGGATCTTGGCCAGCGCAATTTCGGGCACAACCGTGTGGTTGGCAAAGGTCGAACAGCCCATATAGTGGTGGATCGGCGTCCCATCGAGCATCGAAAACCGCGTTGAGCCATCCGGCAACAGCCCCGCCCCTTGGGTCGCGCGCACCTTTTGGCACAGGTTGGTTTTCGGGTTCAGGCAATATTCGCATTCGCGACATTCCGGCGTGTAGAGAGGGATCACATGGTC
>JBDWGM010000074.1:0-4135 GCA_039975755.1 Paracoccaceae bacterium
ACTTGCCGTTGATCACGTCAGAAAGGCCCTCGACGAACTGATCGACGAGCGCGCGCTGCTCGGCGGCCGCGTGTGGACCGAGGAACGCACGTTTGGCCGCCTTCGGCACCTCGCACGAGAGTATGACTTACCAATAGACCCACTGCAGTTCGACCAAGCATTCAATACCCTCAAGGAGCATGCTGGGAAGCTGGTGAACGGCCGTGGGCTTGGTCGGGGGCAGACATTCCTTGTCGATGATCTCCTTGCTGATCTACGGTCGCTCCAGAAACAGGGCGTTGCTGAACTCGAACGTTGGTGGGACGACCTTGATGACCTGAGCTTCCACAATCCCGACGCCCAAAATTATCTTGGTCGAGCGCTAGACGCCTACTATCGCCGCCTTCAGCTCGCGTACGATGAGGTTGTTACGCACTCGCTACCGGCACTCCGCCCGCATCTTAGTACGCTTCGGCTCATGCCCCTTCGAATGGAGATCGTTGCCGAGGTTCATGAACGCCTAGGGTTCGAGGACGTCACGCTGAACAAGCTGCGTTGGCCCGTTCGATGCTATGAGGAAGCGGGTGCGGACGTGACGTTCAGCGACGAACGGCCCGACCATCACAGCCCTGAAGCGATCGAGCGGTACGCGCAACGGACGGACGAACTACTCCACCAGTTTGGCCGCTACTTCGATACGCGAGTCATATCCTGGGGTGGCGGGAGGGTTCCTGATTTGCGTGGAGGTTGGGTATCACACGACCAGCTTCCCGACGAGAGTGCCGTTATCGCGGGTACAGTAGATTGGCTTAAGGGCGATCTGGACCAGCTGTTTTCTGAAGTTCCGTCCGGATGGTGGCAGAGGTCCCCCGTCGTCGAATCAGCCGGAAACAGTGAAGCGCCCTCGTAGTACAAGACCTATTGGATTAATCAGACACGCTGCCTAGAAGAGCCGATTAAGCGCCCCACAATGCAAAAAAGCTGGTCGAAATCACATAGTTCTGACAGCGCAGCGGTCGAAAACTGTCAGTTTGCCAGCTTAATCTACAAGCATGAGGTCTTTTGGGTCGTGAATGTGAATTCTCAAGTGCGTGAGGACTTCTCTCTTACGTCCATTATGAGGGCGCAAAGCGGCCATCTGTTCAAAACGCAAAGAAGGTCGGCTTCCCCCTTACCTTGCATGTTGAAACTACCAGAGGTGAAAGGGGCAGAGCGGACAAAGTCGCGGATTTCGTCACGTCTGGAGCGTTTGGTCACGTCGCTATGTGCGCAATGCTAGATTTATTTTGCCTAGCCCAGCTTGAGATGAGCTTGGAAGCTAATAAAAACCGCGAAAATTGCTGTTCTGACGCCGCTTGAAATTTAAGAGGCATCGTCAGGTACGACGGCGTTTGGAAACTTGATAGATGGATACTTGTGTCAAAGAGGAGCGAGATTTCAGATCATTTGTATCCGCTTATGGCTTTGAACCAGCGAGTCTTTCCACCAAATCCCACCTTACACCGGTTATTCCCGTCAATTCCAATTCTGAGTGTCAAACAACACTCGCTGTAGCTCGCCACCCAAAACTGGAATGTTTGACACGGCGAACTGGAATTTTCACTTTTTTGGGTGGTTTTGACGACGCTGGGCAGTGAAATTAGCCCTTTTACCAACCGTTTCCAAGCTTCAAGATCGATGCGATCGCGCTTTTTGAACAGCGCTTGAAGGCCCTTCAAACCCCGTTAAATCGCCAGTTGCAGCAATGAACAATGCGGCAAGTCACCGTTCGTTACGTAGGTAATCAATGGCGGCACTGCGAGCTAAGCAACACCTAAATGCGCGTACAATTCATTGATTGTCGTAGGTGTTTTGCGGCCTTGGTCCTTGAGCCATGTGACAATCCTATTTAGCGGATAACTCCATTGCTGGAAGTTGTAGCGGACTGAGCATGTGTCTCGACGCACTCCGGGATTGAAGCATTCATTTGCGTAGCTAAGTATCTCAAGTCCATCTAATAGCCATCGCTCACTGTTGCTTGCGGTGCTGCTTGGGCAACAAAGCAATGCACGAGTGCGAACGCCTTCATCGGTAACTCCTGATCTAACTTCTTCGAGATTTGCGTCGTCTTGGAGGAGTGGTTGAACCTTGCCGGCGACATGTGGAATGTTTTCCTTTGAGTGCACTCCGGTCCACTGAAGAAGTGCCTCTACCGTTTGCCGCTCTTCCTTGAGCGGGCGGTTGAAGCTAACCAATTCGGGGTTGCTTTTGACCTCGCAGATGATGAGGTCAGTCAAACTTGGTTTTATTTCAAGAAAAGGGGCATCAGAGACAACGCGATCAGTCTGCTGATGATGTGGCATACGGATAGCAACGCAATCCAATTCAGTCGTCGCTTGTCCGTGGATAGGCGAGTGAAGAATCAATCCGGTTGTAAAGTATCCATTCAAACGCAGGTATAGGACTGCTAGCGCCTCATCGACATCTGACTGTCTCATGATTTCTGTTGCTTCTCTTGGTAGGTTTCTACGAGGAAGGTGGCAATTGCTCCCGCGGTGTTGACCGCAAGGCTGGCATGACGGGGAGATGGTTTGACAGGCAATTTGCCGCCGCGACCGTGAGAGTTCGGACAGGCGATTGCGCAGCGTTCCGATACCATTCACAAGGTTAGTTGCACCGCCCAGGATGGCCTTGATCGGTTCTTCCGTATGTTGGCTTGGCGCTAGTTTTAATATCTTTGCTACATAAGAATATAGTTTTGGTAGGTCTTCTTTATCTGTGTAGGATTCTCCGCATTCGTCTAGGATGCGCTTGGTCACAGTTTCGAGCAAGGTCCGGGCTATCGTGATCGCACCTTCAGGATCTGTTGTGCGACGGGCAATGGCCTTGTTCCACACAGCATGAACTCCCTCCACATCAAAAGTTTCCAGGGCGTTAGATGCTATCTGGTCACTGGGAGCTGAGTTGCGCCCCTCAAGGTAGTCCATGAGGGGCGTGAATGCCTTAACAATAATTTCCCGTCTTTCAGCGTAGGTTTTTGCTTCCCGCTTAATGAAAGGCCAAAAAGCGGACATGTTCCGGTAGGTTCTCACAAACACGGGAATCAGATCGTAAAGGGTGGGATCAGCCATAAATTTGCGGCGAAGAATCTGATAAATTTGATCATCTGCAATTCCGCCGGTGGCCTGCGCGATTAACAAACCCTCAAGCATTGTTGCCTGCTCGAGAATTGAGGACGGTATTTCTTCATCTTGGGGCAATGCCGCTACCCAACCATTTCATGAGTTCGTCAGCATGGGAGATTTGCATATAAGACGAAAATATAGCAACTTTAGGGTGATGAAAATCGAGATCGCACTACCCTAACGCCAGAAATTAAGCGGAACAATGCTGACGGTCTGAGGGACTGAAATGAAGGGCAAAGCGAGCTTTGATCATCTTCCATATCAAGGTCTACTCTGGACTAAGATAAATTCTTTTACTCCTGCGGCACCACCGGCAGGAAGTAGTGCAGCACCACCTTCACGGCCCCGCCAGAAAAACTCCCGCCATTGGCCGTCAGCCTGACCGCCGTATCCGAATAGAACGCCTGCGGCCCAATCACCCCGGCTTTGGTGGAGCCTGCCGCAATCCCGAGCGATCCGCCGAACTTGGATATCTCTCCAGAGATCCCGCAATCGTAGGAGGTTGCTCCGGTTATGGTGGTTGATGTCCGCGTCGAGACGCCAAAGACGATCGCTCGGTTTGGAATGACGATGGAGGTATCGACGCTGGCGCCGGACAACCCGGTCAGCTCTTCTTCCACCGTCCCGATCCGGCTTTCAAGCAGAGAACCACAGCAACGGCCGGGTTCGCTCAGTCCCGCGCTTCCAGCCAACGCCTTGACGCATCGACGTCGCCACTCAACAGTCCACTCGCGATCTGTTGACCGACCGCAGCACCGAACTTGTAGCCATGTCCCGAACAGGCGGACACGGCGATGGTGCGGCCAATCTCGCGCACAAAGAAGTGCCGGTCTTCGGTGAAGGTGTAGGCGCAGGTCACAACGTCGGCGACGCCGTAGTCCTCGATCCGCGCAAAGGGCGGGCTGAAGTAGTTGCGGATCTTTTCCCCCTCCCCCGCCTTTGCGCTGCGGTCGGTGTCCGGTTCGCACGTGTATTTGTGGATGCCCGCACCG
>JBDWGM010000075.1:0-9441 GCA_039975755.1 Paracoccaceae bacterium
GAAACGATCAACTACCGGACGTTCAAACCCGAGCGTGACGGCCTGTTCTGTGCACGTATCTTTGGCCCAATCAAAGATTACGAATGTCTGTGTGGCAAATATAAGCGCATGAAATATCGCGGCGTTGTCTGCGAGAAATGCGGTGTGGAAGTCACGCTGCAAAAAGTGCGTCGCGAACGTATGGGCCACATCGAACTGGCGGCCCCAGTTGCGCATATCTGGTTCCTGAAATCACTGCCGTCCCGCATTGGTCTGATGCTGGATATGACTTTGCGTGATCTGGAACGTGTTCTGTATTTCGAAAACTACGTGGTTATCGAACCTGGCCTGACAGACCTGACCTATGGTCAGATGTTGTCGGAAGAAGAATACATGGACGCGCAGGATGCGTTTGGCATGGACGCCTTTACGGCGAATATCGGTGCCGAAGCGATCCGCGAGATGCTGGCGCAAATCGATCTTGATGGCGAGGCCGAGCGCCTTCGTGAAGAGCTGAAAGTCGCCACAGGTGAGTTGAAGCCCAAAAAGATCATCAAACGTTTGAAGGTTGTCGAGAGCTTCCTTGAATCGGGCAACCGTCCTGAATGGATGGTGATGACTGTTATTCCGGTGATCCCACCAGAATTGCGCCCGCTTGTGCCGCTGGATGGTGGTCGTTTTGCGACGTCAGATTTGAACGATTTGTATCGTCGGGTGATCAACCGGAACAACCGTTTGAAGCGTCTGATCGAATTGCGCGCACCTGACATCATCGTGCGAAACGAAAAGCGGATGTTGCAGGAATCTGTGGATGCGTTGTTTGACAACGGCCGTCGTGGTCGCGTTATCACGGGTGCCAACAAGCGTCCGTTGAAATCGCTGTCAGACATGCTGAAGGGCAAGCAAGGTCGTTTCCGTCAGAACCTTTTGGGGAAACGCGTCGACTTTTCTGGTCGTTCGGTCATTGTGACAGGTCCGGAATTGAAACTGCATCAATGTGGTCTTCCCAAGAAGATGGCGTTGGAGCTGTTCAAACCGTTCATCTATTCTCGGCTTGAGGCCAAAGGACTGTCTTCGACAGTGAAGCAAGCCAAAAAGCTGGTCGAAAAAGAACGCCCCGAAGTCTGGGATATTCTTGACGAAGTGATCCGCGAACACCCTGTTTTGCTGAACCGTGCGCCGACATTGCACCGTTTGGGCATTCAGGCGTTTGAACCTGTTCTGATCGAAGGTAAGGCGATTCAGCTGCACCCATTGGTCTGTTCGGCGTTTAACGCGGACTTTGACGGCGACCAAATGGCCGTGCACGTTCCGTTGAGCCTTGAGGCACAGTTGGAAGCGCGCGTCCTGATGATGTCGACGAACAACGTTTTGTCGCCAGCAAACGGTGCACCAATCATCGTTCCGTCGCAGGATATGATCTTGGGTCTTTATTACGTCACGCTTGAGCGTGAAGGAATGAAGGGCGAGGGCATGAAGTTCGCGTCGGTTGAAGAAGTTCAACATGCTTTGGATGCGGGTGAAGTGAACTTGCACACAAAGATCACAGCACGTGTGCCGCAGATCAATGAGCATGGCGAAGAAGTCATGACGCGCTTTGAGACCACACCGGGTCGCGTCAAGTTGGGTGCCATGTTGCCACCCAATGCCAAAGCGCCGTTCGAACTGGTCAACCGGTTGTTGCGGAAGAAAGACGTCCAGAACGTCATCGATACTGTCTATCGCTATTGCGGTCAGAAGGAATCGGTCATCTTCTGTGATCAGATCATGTCCATGGGCTTCAAAGAAGCGTTTAAGGCAGGTATTTCGTTCGGTAAGGACGATATGTTGATCCCTGATGACAAGTGGACAATCGTCGACGAAACACGCGGTCAAGTTAAAGACTTCGAACAACAGTACATGGACGGCCTGATCACTCAGGGTGAAAAGTACAACAAAGTTGTGGATGCTTGGTCGAAGTGTAACGACAAGGTCACCGAAGCCATGATGGGTTCGATTTCGACCACACAACGCGAGGAAAATGGATCCGAGCGTGAGCCAAACAGCGTTTACATGATGGCGCACTCTGGTGCGCGTGGTTCGGTGACGCAGATGAAACAGCTGGGCGGTATGCGAGGCCTGATGGCCAAGCCAAACGGCGACATCATCGAAACGCCGATCATCTCGAACTTTAAAGAAGGTCTGACCGTTCTTGAGTACTTCAACTCAACACACGGTGCGCGTAAGGGTCTGTCGGATACGGCTTTGAAGACAGCGAACTCGGGGTACTTGACCCGTCGTTTGGTGGACGTCGCTCAGGATTGCATCGTGCGGATGCTGGATTGTGGTACGGAAACCGCGATCACAGCAGAAGCCGCGGTGAACGACGGCGAAGTCGTTGCTTCACTTGGCGAACGTATTCTGGGTCGTGTGACTGCAGACGACGTTATGCGTCCGGGCACTGATGAAATGGTCGCCGCAGCAGGTACGTTGATTGACGAACGGATGGCGGATGCAATCGAAGAAGCCGGCGTTCTGTCCATGCGCATTCGAAGCCCACTGACCTGTGAGGCCGAAGAAGGCGTATGTGCCATGTGTTACGGTCGTGACCTTGCACGCGGTACGATGGTCAACACGGGCGAAGCGGTGGGTATCATCGCGGCTCAGTCGATTGGTGAACCGGGTACTCAGCTGACCATGCGTACGTTCCACATTGGTGGCGTTGCGCAAGGTGGCCAACAGTCGTTCCTAGAATCCAGCCAGGAAGGTAAGATCGTATTTGAGAACTCGAATACAATTACCAATTCGCTTGGCGAAGTGTTGGTCATTGGCCGGAACATGAAGTTGATCATCCAAGACGATGAAGGCGGAGAACGCGCCAGCCACAAGCTGGGTTACGGTTCTAAGCTGTTCGTCAAAGATGGTCAGGCGATTGGACTGGGCGACAAGCTGTTTGAATGGGATCCTTACACACTGCCAATCATCGCTGAAAAGAAAGGTCAGGCTAAATTTGTCGACCTGGTCAGCGGTATTGCCGTGCGTGACGAAACCGATGACGCGACAGGCATGACACAGAAGATCGTGATTGACTGGCGCGCCGCTCCGAAAGGGAACGAGCTTAAGCCAGAAATCATCTTGGTTGATGGCGAAGAGCCCGTGCGCAACGAAGCGGGCAACCCGATCACGTATCCAATGTCAGTTGACGCCATTTTGTCGGTTGAAGAAGGATCGCAGGTTGATGCGGGTGATGTTGTTGCACGTATTCCTCGGGAAGGTGCGAAAACAAAAGACATCACCGGTGGTTTGCCACGTGTTGCCGAACTCTTTGAAGCGCGTCGTCCAAAAGATCACGCGATCATCGCGGAAATCGATGGTTATGTGCGCTTTGGCAAGGACTACAAAAACAAGCGTCGTATTGCGATCGAACCTGCTGATGAAAGCTTGGAAAAGGTCGAATACATGGTGCCAAAGGGGAAACACATCCCTGTGGTCGAAGGCGACTTTGTCCAAAAGGGCGACTACATCATGGACGGCAACCCTGCGCCGCATGACATCCTATCCATTATGGGTGTCGAAGCGTTGGCTGACTATATGATCGACGAAGTCCAAGATGTTTATCGTCTGCAAGGCGTTAAGATCAACGACAAGCACATCGAAGTCATCGTGCGTCAAATGTTGCAGAAGTGGGAGATCCTAGACTCGGGTGAGACGACGTTGCTCAAAGGCGAGCATGTTGAAAAACAAGAGTTGGATCACGCCAACGAAAAAGCACTTGCGAAAGGTGGACGCCCTGCATCTGGCGAACCAATCCTCTTGGGTATTACGAAAGCGTCTTTGCAGACACGTTCGTTTATCTCTGCGGCTTCGTTCCAAGAAACGACACGTGTTCTGACCGAAGCTTCGGTCCAAGGCAAGAAAGACAAACTTGTCGGCTTGAAAGAGAACGTGATCGTGGGTCGTCTTATTCCTGCGGGTACAGGGGGCGCGACACAGCGCGTTCGCCGCATCGCAACGGAACGCGACAACGTTGTCATCGAAGCCCGTCAGGAAGAAGCACAAGCAGCGGCAGCGCTGGCTGCGCCGACACCCGGCGACGACTTTGTGGGCGGCGGTGCCTTTGACACGGTTATCGACACAAGCGAGGAAAGCCGGGATTAAAACCGGACGTTCTGAACAGATAGAAAGCCCCCGCCTTGTGCGGGGGTTTTTTGTTGGGGATGGCGAAAGAGCTTTCGTTAACTTCATCGACAGGTAAAGATCGCTGAGGGCTATTGGGGCTATCTATGTCGAATAACGTATTCGGTGCATTGTTGATGATGGCGTCTATGGCCTCGTTCACCTTCAATGACACGTTCATCAAAATGACCGATGGGGCGGTGCCGCTTTGGCAATTGCTGTTCTTGCGCGGCGTGATGACGACGATGCTGATCCTTGCGCTTGGATACGTTCTGCGTAATATTCACTTTCAAATTTCGGCTCGGGATTGGCGTTTGATCGGCATGCGCTGCGTGTCTGAAATTGCGGCGGCGTATTTCTTTCTGTCCGCCTTGCTTCAGATGCCTTTGGCCAATGCGATCGCCATCCTTCAAGTTCTTCCATTGGCGGTCAGCTTGGCCGCAGCCCTTTTCCTTGGCGAAAGCCTTGGATGGAAACGCATGACCGCCATTTTGATTGGGTTTTGCGGGATGTTGTTGATCGTACGACCGGGGCCAGATGGATTTAGCATATGGTCCATTTACGCTTTGCTGGCGGTTCTTTGTGTCACATGCCGAGATTTGGTTACGAGACAGCTGAGCCCGGGTGTCCCATCACTGACGGTCACGCTTGTCGCGGCGATTTCCGTCACGATCTTTGCTGGCGTTGCGTCCGTACCGCAAGGATGGTCCGAATTGACGCCCAATCTGTGGGCCCTGATTGTGGGATCTTCGGTCTTCATTCTGGGGGGCTATTTTTTCAGTGTTCAAGTGATGCGCCAAGGCGATATCTCTTTTATCGCTCCATTCCGGTATACGTCGCTGATTTTTGCATTGGCCTTGGGATGGTTGATTTTTGGCGATTGGCCCGACGGTTTAACGATGATCGGGGCAAGCATTATCGTGACCACAGGATTGTTCACGCTGTACAGAGAACGTGCGGTGGTGCGGTGATACATTTGGGGGCAGATTGACACGGCAAAACGCCGAATTTGTCCGACTGATTAAATCCCAAAACAGGTAGGTCTGCATTGAAAAATCGCCCCGCTAATCGAAGCGGGAAAAAAACGCTCGGGATCATTGAATTGCGTCACAGGCCCAAAGCCATGACACACAGAGAACCTCAACAGCTTATCAGGGCATGAGGGGCTGTTGACAGGGGCTGCGACTCCCCCTATACGCCGCACATCTCGGAGCGAGGGGACGACCCTTGCAAGCCGAATTCAAAACTGAAGTGGTCACGATCCGGGTGTTCAGCACTCCGATCCTCTGGGAACCCGCCGCGTCGTCCGAATAATCTGGGCGAATGCGGTTTTTGCGCTGTTGTGGACGCACAGTGGCGCGCAATTAGATAGCCGCGGGGCGACCCGCAAACACATGTGTTGAGAAGCGGGGAAAAACGCCCAATGCCAACGATCCAACAGCTGATCCGGAAACCCCGGCAGCCAAAAGTAAAACGCTCGAAGTCCATGCACTTGGAACAGTGCCCGCAAAAACGCGGTGTCTGTACTCGTGTCTATACAACGACGCCTAAAAAGCCGAACTCGGCTATGCGTAAGGTTGCCAAAGTGCGCCTTACAAATGGTTTCGAAGTGATCAGCTACATCCCGGGTGAAAGCCACAACCTTCAGGAGCACTCTGTGGTTCTGATCCGTGGCGGTCGTGTAAAAGACCTTCCCGGCGTGCGCTATCACATCCTGCGCGGTGTACTCGATACACAAGGCGTCAAGGACCGGAAGCAACGCCGTTCGAAATACGGCGCGAAGCGTCCGAAGTAAGGAGAGACACATATGTCCCGTCGTCACGCTGCTGAAAAACGCGAAGTCTTGCCCGACGCCAAATATGGCGACAAGGTTCTGACGAAATTCATGAACAACCTAATGCTTGATGGTAAAAAGTCCGTCGCAGAGCGTATCGTTTACGGTGCTCTGGATCGGGTCGAAGACAAAATCAAGCGCGCACCTGTCGAAGTGTTCCACGAAGCGCTCGATAACATCAAACCGGCACTCGAAGTTCGTTCGCGCCGTGTTGGTGGTGCAACGTATCAGGTTCC
Source organism: Paracoccaceae bacterium (assembly GCA_039975755.1). Lineage (GTDB taxonomy): Bacteria > Pseudomonadota > Alphaproteobacteria > Rhodobacterales > Rhodobacteraceae > JABSSA01. The sequence goes on from JBDWGM010000075.1 coordinate 6,205, forward strand.
AGTGGAAGTTCGTCCCGAACGCCGCGAAGCATTGGCCATCCGTTGGTTGATCACTGCGTCGCGTTCGCGCAACGAAAACACAATGGAAGAGCGCCTTGCAGCCGAGCTTATGGACGCAGTCCAGTCGCGCGGTTCGGCCGTCAAAAAGCGTGAAGACACGCACAAGATGGCTGACGCAAACAAAGCCTTTTCACATTACCGCTGGTAAATTTCCTTCGCTTTCTCCCTTAGAGGCTGATCAAAATGGCACGCGAATATCCTCTCGATCGCTACCGGAACTTCGGAATTATGGCGCATATCGATGCAGGCAAGACAACCTGCTCAGAGCGGATCCTGTATTATACAGGTAAATCCCACAACATTGGTGAGGTGCACGATGGCGCCGCAACAATGGACTGGATGGAGCAGGAACAGGAACGTGGCATCACGATCACGTCTGCTGCGACAACAACGTTCTGGGAACGCACAGAAGACGGCGAAACCGCCGACACTGAAAAGCACCGCTTGAACATCATCGACACACCTGGACACGTTGACTTCACAATTGAAGTTGAACGGTCTTTGGCTGTTCTTGATGGTGCGGTTTGCGTGCTTGACGGAAACGCTGGTGTTGAGCCTCAAACTGAAACAGTTTGGCGTCAGGCCGACCGTTATCATGTTCCACGCATCGTCTTCGTCAACAAGATGGACAAGATCGGCGCGGACTTTTTCAACTGCGTTCACCAGATCGAAGACCGTACCGGTGCAACCGCTGTTCCAGTGGGCGTGCCAATTGGTGCGGAAACCGAGCTGGAAGGCCTTGTTGACCTCGTGACCATGCAAGAATGGGTCTATATCGGGGAAGATCTTGGTGCGACTTGGGAAAAGCGCGACATTCGCCCTGAACTTCAGGACATGGCGAATGAGTGGCGTGGCAAGATGATCGAAGCCGCCGTCGAAATGGACGACGACGCGATGATGGAATACCTAGAAGGCAACGAGCCTGACGTTCCAACATTGCGCGCATTGCTTCGCAAGGGCACTTTGGAAATGGCATTCGTGCCCGTTCTTGGTGGCTCGGCGTTCAAAAACAAAGGCGTGCAGCCTCTGTTGAATGCTGTCATCGACTACTTGCCCAGCCCGCTGGATGTTGTCGATTACATGGGCTTTAAACCAGGTGACGAAACGGAAACACGTGACATCGCGCGCCGCGCTGATGACAGCATGGCGTTCTCGGGCCTCGCGTTCAAAATCATGAATGACCCTTACATGGGGACTTTGACGTTCACACGTATCTATTCAGGCACGCTGTCCAAAGGCGACACCCTGATGAACACGACGAAGGGTCGTAAGGAACGCATTGGCCGTATGGTTATGATGCATTCCAACAAACAGGACGAGATCACAGAAGCTTTTGCAGGTGACATCATCGCGTTGGCGGGTCTGAAAGACACAACAACTGGTGACACGTTGTCTGACGACAAAGAGCAAGTGGTTCTGGAAACGATGACGTTCCCAGATCCGGTGATCGAGATCGCAGTTGAGCCAAAGACAAAGGCCGACCAAGAGAAAATGTCCCAGGGTCTGCAACGTCTCGCTGCTGAAGATCCGTCTTTCCGCGTCGAAACAGACCTGGAATCGGGCCAGACAATCATGAAAGGGATGGGCGAGCTTCACCTCGACATTCTGATTGACCGTCTGAAGCGTGAGTTCAAAGTTGAAGCCAACATTGGTGCACCACAAGTGGCGTACCGTGAGACCATCGGCCACGAAGTTGAACACACCTACACCCACAAGAAACAGTCGGGTGGTTCGGGTCAGTTTGGCGAAGTGAAGATGATCATCACACCGACCGAACCGGGCGAAGGCTATTCGTTCGAGTCACGCGTTGTTGGTGGTTCGGTGCCAAAGGAATACATTCCAGGCGTCGAAAAAGGGATCAACTCGGTTATGGACAGTGGTCCATTGGCTGGTTTCCCAGTGATCGACTTCAAAGTTGCGCTGATCGAAGGCAAATACCACGACGTGGATAGCTCGGTTCTGGCATTCGAAATCGCGGCACGTATGTGTATGCGTGAGGGTATGCGCAAAGCCGGTGCTAAATTGCTTGAGCCCATCATGAAGGTCGAAGTTGTAACGCCTGAAGAATACACAGGCGGTATCATCGGCGATCTGACGTCACGGCGCGGGCAAGTTCAGGGGCAGGATGCACGCGGCAACGCGATTGCGATTGATGCCTTTGTTCCACTTGCGAACATGTTCGGCTACATCAACACGTTGCGTTCGATGTCGTCTGGCCGTGCGAACTTTACGATGCAGTTCGACCATTACGATCCGGTTCCTCAGAACATCTCGGACGAAATTCAGGCCAAGTACGCCTGAGTCTGAACATAGAAGGAAAACTTGAGCGATGCCCGTCCTGATGCACGAACAAAAATATGCGTACTTTCCGGTGCCCAAGTGTGCGTGCACATCGCTCAAGCATTTTTTCTTTGAGATCGAAAATGGCTTTCGGTTCAAATCCTACAAGGTGAACGGGCGGCCGCGCCATATCCACAATGCAGCCTATCCTAGCAATGAGTTCAACGCATACATGCAAGACGCCACGAAGGACATGCACTGTGTTGCGGTGGTTCGGGACCCGATTTCCCGGGTCCTGTCATGCTATGCAAACCGCGTTTTGCACCATCGGGAATTGGACAATGTCGCGTTGACGGACAAGGATAAAGAGCGCGGGATGACACAGCGTCCGACTCTTGATTTGTTCCTGCGTTTTTTCCGTCGGTATCGCGAATTGTCGGGTCCTATTGCGCATCACAGCCGGTCGTTGTCTTACTTTCTGGGCAAAGACTCGTCGTTCTTTCATCGTATCTACGACGTCTCGCAGGTCGGCCAGATGATTGAGGACATGAAAGTGTGGTTCCGGTCCGTTCCGGAGTTAAGACGCATGCAGAAAAGCGGGCTAAAGCTAACAGCTGCAGATTTGTCACCAAAGCAAATCGCGAAGGTGAAGAATTTGTTTGCAGAAGATTACGAGGTGTTTGGGGATTTTTTCAAACACACGGACATCAACGAACCGCGACTTGCGCGGATCTAGAGAGAAAACAGGAGGCCATCATGGCAAAGGAAAAGTTTGAGCGTAATAAGCCGCACGTAAACATTGGCACGATTGGTCACGTTGACCACGGTAAGACGACGTTGACGGCAGCGATTACGAAGTATTTCGGCGATTTTCAGGCGTATGACCAGATTGATGGC
>JBDWGM010000076.1:0-10968 GCA_039975755.1 Paracoccaceae bacterium
TTCAGCGATCCGGCTTGCCTGAAAATGATGCTCGACTGGAAGGATATCGCGTGAAAGACGAAGTGCCAAATCTGAAAGATTTCGACCAACGCCTGCGCGACGAAGCTGCTGTTGACCCAACGCTGGAAGTTCCCCAAGGCGCGCCGACCAGCAAAACGCAGATCATCGCGATCTATGGTAAAGGCGGCATCGGCAAAAGCTTTACGCTGGCCAACCTCAGTCACATGATGGCCGAGCAAGGCAAACGCGTTCTGCTGATTGGCTGTGATCCGAAATCCGACACGACTTCGTTGTTGTTTGGCGGCAAAGCCTGCCCGACGATCATCGAAACCTCCGGCAAAATGAAGATTGCCGGTGAAGAAGTCAAAATCGGGGACGTCTGTTTTAAACGCGGTGGCGTCTTTGCAATGGAACTGGGCGGCCCTGAAGTGGGTCGTGGCTGTGGGGGGCGCGGGATCATCCACGGGTTTGAACTGCTGGAAAAGCTGGGCTTTCACGATTGGGATTTTGACTACGTGCTGCTCGATTTCTTGGGCGACGTGGTCTGTGGCGGCTTTGGTCTGCCGATTGCACGCGACATGGCGCAGAAGGTGGTCCTCGTGGCCTCCAATGACTTGCAGTCGCTGTATGTAGCAAACAACGTGTGTTCGGCAGTTGAATATTTCCGCAAGCTGGGTGGCAACGTTGGCGTCGCGGGCTTGGTCATCAACAAAGACGATGGTTCGGGCGAGGCTGCGGCCTTTGCCGAAGCGGTCGACATTCCGATCCTTGCCTCAATCCCGCAGGACGATGATCTGCGCAAGAAATCCGCAAATTATCAGATCGTTGGCACGTCTCAATCGCAATGGGGTGAGCTTTTTGGTCAACTGGGTGATGCCGTTGGCATCGCACCACCGCAACGCCCAACACCACTGGATCAGGACGAATTGCTGGCGCTGTTTGACGCCAAAGACACCGGTGGTGACTACCAATTGGTGCCCGCCACCGACATAGACATGCGCGGTTCCAAATCCGCACCAAAAGCCAGCCTAGAGGTGGTTTATGACGATGTCTGAACCACGCCAAACGCATCCACGAGGTCAGGCATGACCCAAGTTAGTGACCGTCAGGGATTTGAAGTCGGTTTTGATGCCGATGGCAAGGTGCAAGTTGTCGAAACTGCCGCCGTTCATGACGCGCCGGTTCTGATCGACGCGTCCAAAGCAGCCATCCAAGACACTGCTTTGCAAGGCGGATGCACGGCAGGTGCAGCGACCTTGGAGGGGGCCGCGCGCGCCGCTGGTAAGTCCGAAATTCTGGATCAATACGCCGCTGACTATCCACAAGGTCCCCACGACAAACCCCAAAGCATGTGCCCGGCATTCGGGTCTTTGCGCGTCGGGTTGCGTATGAAACGCACCGCGACGATCCTTAGCGGGTCGGCGTGCTGTGTCTATGGGCTGACCTTCGTGTCGCACTTTTACGGCGCGCGCCGCTCTGTTGGGTATGTGCCGTTCAACTCGGAAACTCTGGTCACGGGCAAGCTGTTCGAGGACATTCGTGAGGCAGCGCATGACATAGCCGATCCCGAAAAACTGGACGCAGTTGTGGTGACGAACCTTTGCGTGCCAACCGCGTCTGGCGTGCCATTGCGGTTGCTGCCTGACGAGATCAACGGTGTGCGCATTGTCGGCATTGACGTGCCTGGCTTTGGTATTCCGACCCACGCCGAGGCCAAAGACGTGCTGGCCGGTGCGATGCTGAACTATGCCCGCCGCGAGATTGAGGCTGGCCCCGTCGCATCCCCCGCCAGTGGCAAATCGGATCGCCCCACTGTGAGCCTGCTGGGCGAGATGTTCCCCGCAGACCCTATGGTGATCGGGCAAATGCTTGCACCATTAGGCTTGGCGGCTGGCCCAGTGGTGCCGTGTCGCGAATGGCGCGAGCTGTACGCAGCGCTCGATTGTGGTGCAGTCGCGGCGATCCACCCGTTTTACACCGCCAGCGTGCGCGAATTCCAAGCCGCAGGTCGTCCGATTATCGGCTCGGCCCCTGTGGGTCATGACGGGACGCGCGATTGGCTGGCCGGGATTGGTGACGCGTTCAACATCCCCGCTGACACTATCGCAGCCGTACAAAACCAATTCTTACCCATGATCAAAGGTGCGCTGGAAACAGCGCCCATCAAGGGCACGATTACCTTGTCCGGTTACGAGGGCAGCGAGTTGCTGGTTGCACGACTGCTGATCGAAAGCGGCGCCGATGTGCCTTACGTGGGCACCGCCTGTCCCAAAACGGCGTGGTCCGAAGCCGACGCTGCGTGGTTGAAGGACAAAGGCGTTACCGTGAAGTTCCGCGCGTCATTGGAAGACGATTGCGCCGCGATGGAGGCGATTAAACCGGATCTGGCCATCGGCACAACACCGGTTGTGCAAAAGGGCAAAGAGCTGGGCATCCCATCGCTGTACTTCACCAACCTGATTTCTGCGCGTCCTTTGATGGGTCCTGCTGGGGCGGGCTCGTTACAGCAAGTCGTAATCGCGGCCATCGGCAACAAAGACCGCATGACCCACATGCGCGCGTTCTTCGAAGGTGTTGGCACTGACGACACGTCGGGCGTTTGGGAAGGTGAGCCAAACCTGCACCCGAATTTCCGTGCAACAAACGCCAAAAAGCTGGAACGCGCTGCCAAAGCCGCCAAAGCGGCGGAGATGATTTGATGGGCATCTTGTCCAAAATGCCCATGGTGACAGGCTGCGTTTGTCGAAACGTTGTGCCGCTACTTTCGAGTAGGGGAGCGCCGCGATGCTAGTCCAAGACCACGACCGTGCAGGCGGATACTGGGGCGCGGTCTATGCGTTCTGCGCCGTCAAAGGCTTGCAATGTGTGATCGACGGGCCTGTAGGTTGCGAGAACCTACCGGTTACGTCTGTCCTTCACTACACCGACGGCTTGCCCCCGCATGAATTGCCCATCGTCGTCACCGGCCTTGGCGAGGAAGAGATGGGCGTGGGCACTGAAGAGTCGATGAAGCGCGCATGGGACGTGCTGGACCCGGCGCTGCCTGCGGTTGTTGTCACAGGCTCGATCTCGGAAATGATTGGCGGCGGTGTGACCCCGCAAGGCACCAATATCCAACGCTTTTTGCCGCGCACCATTGACGAAGATCAATGGCAGGCCGCGGACCGTGCAATGACATGGGTGTTCACCGAATTTGGCATGACCAAGGGCCGTATGCCACCCGAGAAGAAGCGCGAAGAGGGTGCCGCCCCGCTCGTGAACATCCTTGGGCCGATGTACGGCACGTTCAACATGCCTTCGGACTTGGCCGAAATTCGGCGCTTGGTCGAAGGTATCGGCGCCGAGGTCAACATGGTAATGCCGCTGGGTGCTCATGTGGCGGAAATGCGTGGGCTGGTGAATGCAGATGTGAATATCTGCATGTACCGCGAGTTTGGTCGTGGACTGTGCGAAGTGCTGGACAAACCCTATTTGCAAGCGCCCATCGGAATTGAAAGCACCACGAAATTTCTGCGCGCGTTGGGCGAGCTGTTGGGCCTTGATCCTGAACCATTTATCGAACGCGAGAAACATTCGACCATCAAACCGGTCTGGGATTTGTGGCGCTCGGTGACGCAAGACTTCTTTGCCACCGCGTCTTTCGCGATTGTTGCCAATGAAACCTACACGCGCGGCATCCAAACCTATCTGGAACGCGATCTGGGTCTGCCTTGCGCCTTTGCTGTGTCGCGGCTGCGTGGACAAAAGACCAACAACGACGATGTGCGCGCGATGATGCACGACAAGAAGCCGCTGCTGGTTTTGGGGTCCATCAACGAAAAGATGTACCTGGCCGAAATGCAGGCGGGCTTTGGTCCGGCACCGTCATTTATCCTCGCCTCGTTCCCCGGTGCTGCGATCCGGCGCGCCACTGGCACGCCCTTCATGGGCTATGCGGGCGCGACCTATTTATTACAGGAAGTCTGCAACGCGCTTTTTGATGCTTTGTTCCACATCCTACCGCTGGGTACTGAGATGGACGAAACCCCAGCGACACCAACACCTCTGCGCCGCGATTTCCCTTGGGACGCCGACGCGCAGGCTCGATTGGATGAGATCGTCGCATCCCATCCGATCCTAACACGAATTTCCGCCGCCAAAACAATGCGAGATACTGCCGAAAAAAGGGCGCTCGACAGTGGGGCCGAGCGGGTTGTCTTGGAGATCGTTGAGGGTCTCCAATCTGCTTCGGGAGGAAGCTTATGAGCGATCTATCAAGTGAAATGTCACAGATGCTAAACGATACCAAACGACACCGGCATGCGACAAATGAATACCGGATTTACCTGGGCCTGATCTTCTTGACCGCAGTTCCGTTCTGCACGGTTATTTGGGCTTACACCCTGTTCCGCAACGCAGAATTACCCGCCCAAGGGCCGATTCAAAGCGCCCTGTCCGAAGCCCGCACTATCACACCGCGGATCTTTTCGGCCTAAGCGAATACCCGGCGACTTGTCCCGGGTTACACCATCCGCACGTCTTTCGGGGCAGTGGAGTACAAGGCAGGGGAAGAGCCCTTGTTGCACCCCAGTCGCGGGGGAATCGCGGCTTCAGTACATGTTTTCAGGAGAAAAAAATGGCTGATAAAAATGACCTGAGCTTTACAGGTCTCACAGATGAACAAGCGCAGGAACTGCACTCAGTTTACTTGAGCGGATTTTTGATCTTCACGGCCGTTGCGTCCGTTGCTCACGTTCTGACGTACATCAAACTGCCTTGGTTCGCCTGGGGTTAGGGAGAGGACAATGCTAGCACAATTCTACAAGATCTGGCTGATTTTCGACCCGCGCCGCGTGTTCGTGGCACAGGGTGTTTTCCTCTTTTTGCTGGCAGCAATGATTCACCTCGTTCTGCTTAGCAATCCCCAGACAAACTGGTTCGAACGCGCCTTTGGCGCAGAAGCTGAAGAGTAACTTAACGCTCAAATAATCGCTGTGGGCGGTGCGCATTTGTGCCGCCCACAGCAAACCAAACTGCAATTTGAACAGGTAAGGGCCGCGTGTACGGGCGCTTGCGTGAAAGGGAGTATGAAGATGGCAATGCTCAGCTTCGAAAGAAAGTATCGGGTCCGCGGAGGAACCCTCGTAGGCGGAGACCTGTTCGATTTCTGGGTTGGTCCTTTCTATGTTGGCTTTTTTGGCGTCACGACGCTCTTTTTTACCGCCCTTGGTACATTTTTGATTTTTTATGGGGCTGCTCTTGGGGACACTTGGAACCCATGGTTGATTTCGATTGATCCGCCTAGCCTGGACGTTGGTTTAGGTATCGCGCCTATGGCCGAAGGGGGCTTGTGGCAAGCGATCACGTTGTGCGCGACCTTCGCTTTTCTCAGTTGGATGATGCGAGAGGTTGAAATCGCGCGCAAACTAGGGATTGGCTATCATGTGCCATTCGCCTTCAGCATTGCGATCTTGGCCTATGTGACGCTGGTCATCATTCGTCCTGTCTTGTTGGGCGCTTGGGGGCATGGGTTTCCTTATGGGATCTTCAGCCACCTCGATTGGGTGAACAACGTCGGCTACGCGTATGGCAATTTCCACTATAATCCTGCGCATATGGTGGCGATCACGTTTTTCTTTACCACCTGTTTCGCACTGGCCCTGCATGGCTCTTTGGTTCTGTCCGCGGTCAATCCGGGCAAAGGTAAAACCATCGCCACGCCAGATCACGAAGACACGTATTTCCGCGATCTTATCGGGTATTCGATCGGGCCACTCGGCATTCACCGACTGGGCTTGTTTCTGGCCCTCAACGCGGTTGTGTGGAGCGCGATTTGCATCGTTATCTCGGGCACAATCTGGTTCGACACATGGTCAAGCTGGTGGGATTGGTACGCTGAACTGCCCTGGTGGGCAGACCTGTAAGAGAGGGTAGAGACATGGAATATCAAAATATCTTCACGCAGGTTCAGGTCCAAGGTCCGCCAGAAATGGGCATGGATCCTGAAGGCAAACTAGAACGCGAGCGAACCAAAAGCGCAAGCTTTTCTGGGTTGTTGGGTCTGTTTGGCAATGCGCAATTGGGGCCGATCTATCTGGGTCCGTTTGGGCTTGTCTCGATCGCGACTGGGTTCATCTGGTTCTTTATCGTGGGCATGAACTATTGGGCGCAGGTTGATTATTCGCCCGCCTTGTTTGTGCGCGACCTGTTCTGGCTTTCGCTGGAACCACCGGCCGAGGAATACGGGCTGGGCATGGCACCTTTGGAGGAAGGAGGATGGTGGCTGATCGCCTCATTCTTTTTGCTGGTTTCAGTCATTTCCTGGTGGATCCGCACCTATATGCGGGCCGAAGAGCTGGGCTTGGGCAAACATGTGGCATGGGCCTTTGCCTCGGCAATCTGGCTGTTTTTGGTGTTGGGTCTGATCCGGCCAGTCATGATGGGAAACTGGTCCGAGGCTGTTCCCTACGGCATTTTCTCGCACCTTGATTGGACCAACCTCTTTTCACTGACCTACGGCAACCTGTTCTACAATCCATTCCACGCACTCAGCATTGTGTTCCTCTATGGCTCGGCGCTGTTGTTTGCCATGCACGGCGCGACCATTCTGGCGGTCAGCCGGTATGGTGGCGAACGAGAGATCGAACAGATCGTGGACCGTGGTACGGCCTCGGAACGCGCCGCCCTGTTCTGGCGCTGGACCATGGGGTTCAACGCCACAATGGAAGGCATCCACCGTTGGGCTTGGTGGTTTGCGGTTCTGACCACGCTGACCGGCGGTATTGGTATCCTATTGACCGGCACTGTGGTGGATAACTGGTTCATCTGGGCTCAAGAGCACGGCTATGCGCCGCCTGACGAATGAGGAGATCGGGAATGACTGAGAACCACGACTATTTACGACGCGGGCAAAACAGCCGAACCAGCCTGATTGCCGACATCACATTATTGATGCTGAAAGGTGGGGCTTATGCGGCGATTTTCTGCACCGCGATATGGTTCCTGATCGGCGCGACGTATTGGGTGGGCAAAATGTTGCCCGATGAGTCCCGAGAGACCGAAGACCCAACACCGTTTTCCTATCTGCTAGGTAATCAAAACACCGCGCAGAGTTAAGAGATTGTTCGTGGGCCATTGATCTGGCCCCCGAGCGCAGAGTTTCGGTTCTTCTACAGTCCCTTGAGGGGCCGGAAACATCAGGACCTCAGCATCCTGATACTCCCTGTTGGCTACAGGAGGCAGATACAGATTACCGAACCGGCATCTGTATCTGTCCCTGGCCAATTCGACCAGCAACCTACTTGGGACGCATTCGAACGCAAGGATTAGTTGCTATGACCCGTCCAAGTTCTCCACTCCTTGACCGCATTGCTGGACCGGCTGACCTGAAAGGCTTGTCTGATGCCGACTTGGCTGCTCTGGCTGATGAGGTGCGCGCGGATGTTATCCACTCGGTCGCACAGACGGGGGGGCATCTGGGATCCTCTCTTGGTGTGGTCGAACTGACCGTCGCGCTGCATGCGGTTTTTGACACCCCGCGCGACAAGTTGATCTGGGACGTGGGACATCAATGTTATCCGCATAAAGTCCTGACGGGTCGGCGCGACCGCATGAGGACGCTGCGCCAAGAGGGCGGCTTGTCCGGCTTCACCAAGCGTAGCGAAAGCGACTTTGATCCGTTTGGGGCCGCGCATGCCGCCACTTCGATCTCTGCTGCGATGGGGTTTACTGTTGCGCGTGACATGGGCCGGTCAACCGGCGACGCGGTGGCCATTATTGGCGATGGCTCGATCAGTGCAGGAATGGCCTATGAAGCGATGAACAACGCAGGTTCTGAGGGTCGGCGCATGTTCGTGATCCTGAACGACAACGAAATGAGCATCGCACCCCCCGTCGGTGCATTGTCGGCTTATATGTCCGAACTGACCCGCTCCGCCGCGCCGGATATTGATACATTGGGTAGTGATCTAGAAGCCGCGATGCCCGGCCCACTGCGCGCCCAAGCGCGGCGTGCGCGCGAATTGGTCACCGGGGTCATGGGCACCGACGAAACCTTGTTTGAGGCGCTGGGATTCCAATATATCGGCCCGATCAATGGTCACGACATGGAACAGCTGTTGCCTGTCCTGCGCGCGGCACGCACCCGTGCCACAGGTCCGGTTCTGATCCATTGCTGCACTGTTAAAGGCAAAGGCTACGCGCCTGCAGAATCCGCTGCGGATCGGTATCATGGTGTGTCGAAATTCGATGTGGCCAGCGGGGCGCAGGCCAAGGGTAAGGTCAACGCGCCAAGTTACACCAAAGTCTTCGGCCAAGCCCTCAGCGCATTGGCGCAAACCGACAGTCGCATCGTCGGCATCACGGCGGCCATGCCCTCTGGAACCGGGATGGACGTCTTTGCCCAAACCTACCCGGCCCGCATGTTTGACGTTGGCATGGCCGAACAGCACGGGGTAACCTTCGCGGCAGGTTTGGCAGCAGCGGGAATGAGGCCGTTCTGCGCGATTTATTCAACCTTCTTGCAACGCGGTTATGACCAAATCGTGCACGACGTAGCGTTGCAAAACCTACCCGTTCGCTTTGCGATTGATCGGGCGGGCTTGGTCGGCGCAGATGGCGCGACCCATGCTGGTGCCTTTGACGTCGGTTATTTGTCCGCGCTGCCAAACATGACCGTTATGGCCGCCGCTGATGAGGCTGAATTGGCGCACATGGTTGCCACAGCCGCTGCCCATGACGCAGGGCCCATCGCGTTCCGCTATCCACGCGGCACAGGCACCGGCGTCGCGTTACCCGAAATCGGTGAGGTTCTTGAGATCGGCAAAGGCCGTGTTGTGCAGCACGGCAATGATATCGCGATCCTGTCATTCGGCGCACATCTGTCCGAATGCCTGAAAGCCGCTGATCTGATCGCTGCGCAGGGGATGTCTGCAACAATCGCGGATGCGCGTTTTGCCAAGCCACTGGATCACGCATTGATCCGCCAATTGGTCAAGCACCACAAGGCGCTGATTACGGTCGAACAAGGCGCCCAGGGTGGGTTTGGCGCGATGGCGCTTCACTATCTGGCGCAAGATGGATTGTTGGATGGGCAATTGGCCGTTCGCACCATGACGCTGCCGGATCGGTTCATCAATCAGGCTCCTCCGGATGCGATGTATGCTGATGCTGGTCTGACTGCGACGGATATTGCCGCAACAGCTTTGCAAGCCGTGCAGCGCGTGCCGTCAAGCGTTCACTGACATATCGGCGAAGATCATCTCGCTGTGCTGCGCCATGTAAATGTGCAGCCACGGGGTAAACGTGTCTGGGTTTGATGCCAACTCTTCCAGCAAAGCAGGGCGCGATATCCAACGCGTAGTGCGCACCTCGTCCGGGTTCGGCGTCATGGGCTGATCAAAGCGCCCCAGTGCGACGTAGACCTCGACAACCTCATGTTCGATCAGACCACCTCCAACGTCGGCGCGGTACTCCACTTGGCCGCAGTGCTGCGGGGTCAGGCCTGAAATGCCAAGCTCGTCCCGCAATCGACGCTCTGCACACAGCAACGGGTCTTCGTTCCAATCAGGATGCGTACAGCAGGTGTTCGCCCACAGGCCCGGTGTGTGGTACTTGCCAAGTGCGCGCTGTTGCAAAAGGATATGCGTGCCTGCGATCACAAAGACCGACACAGCCTTGTGACGCAGTCCTCGCTGATGCGCGGACAGCTTTTCAACGGGTTACAGGGTGCCGCCAACCCATGCGGGGATTAAAATTTCCATCAGACGTGATTTGCGGCAACCAGCCGCGTCAGATGTGCTAGGTTTTTCAGCCCGATCTTCAGGTGCGCCATAGGACGTGCCTTGATTAGACGCTTGTTCATGTAAGCCTCAAAGGTCAGTTTTTGCACATCGACATCATGACAGAGCGACACAAATCGCTCGCGTCGGTCATCGCTGCGATAATAGGCGTTTTGCATCGCGCCGAGAACCTTGAAGACGCTTTTGTGTTCGCGCATGAACAGCTTGCGTGCCAGTTGCAGGTCTTTCACCCGTCCCGACGCAAGGCACGCACTGGCCGCAGTCGCTGCGACACGGCCGCCCAGCATCGCATAGTAAATCCCTTCGCCGGACGAGGGCGCAACAACACCAGCTGCGTCGCCAGCAAGAACCACATCGCGGCCATTGTCCCAGCGATCCATCGGCCGCAATGGGATCGGCGCCCCTTCACGGCGGATGGTTTTGCACTCTGCCAGACCAGAAGCAACGCGCAGATCAGCGGTGGCTTGTTTCAGGTCGATGCCCTCAATACCCGTCCCCATGCCGACACTGGCCGATTTGCCATGCGGGAAGATCCAGCCATAAAAGTCGGGCGAAATTGCCCCATCATAAATCACGTCGCACCGCAGGGGATCATAGCCGGCATTGGGTTCCGGGGCTTCGATGATCTCGTGATAGGCGATCACATACGGGATCTTGTCGCCCCCCGGCACATCGGACTTCGCGACCCTTGAGCGCGCGCCATCGGCACCGATCACCAGTTTGGTGTCCAAGGTGCAATCCGCTCCCGTTTTCTTGTCGCGGTAGACAACATGCGTGCCCGTGTCATCCCGTTCGATCCGCAGGAATGTTCCGGTTACACTAAAAGCCCCAGCCTCTGTCGCGCGGGCGCGCAGAAACGGATCAAAATCTTTGCGATCGACCATGCCGACAAAGCCGTTCTCGATCGGAATGTCGACTTGACGCCCGGTTGGCGAGATCATGCGCGCGGTGTTAATACGCGCCACGATCTGACTGTCAGGGATCAGGAAATCTTCGATCAAGCGCGGCGGGATCGCACCACCACAGGGCTTGACGCGTCCTTCACGGTCAATCATCGCGACCTTTTGGCCGGACCGCGCAAGGTCTTCTGCTGCTGTAGCGCCCGATGGGCCGCCTCCGATTACAACGACATCAAACATGATTATTCTCCCGGGACCATCGACACATCCGCAATGGGATGTGTGGCTTC
>JBDWGM010000077.1:0-8066 GCA_039975755.1 Paracoccaceae bacterium
GGTGTGGTTCTCTCCCTAAATTCCGGTGCGAAAACAGTACGTACCGGAATTTGATAGGTCGAGTGGAGCCACGTTCACATAAACGTCAAGAACAGCATTACCTTACTGTCGATCGACGGCAGCACTGCTGTTTTTGTCCAAGCATTATTCATAGCCCCGCTTGGCTTTTTGCATATGAAGATCAAACCGCGCATCTTTGGCAGCGCCTTCTGTCTCGAACCAGTCTGTGCGCTGTTGGCCAGAATTGCCGATCCGACCCCAATTTCGCACAAGGCCCCAGTCTCCGAACAGGCCGCGTACGATATCCATGCGGTAAAACCGGAACAAATTGCCATTTGGCTCTGTTTTTGTCAGATGCATGTCCCGTATCCCCATAGTCTCGATGCGAAGTCTTGCGCTTCTTCAGGCTGTGAACATTAATTACCCATACACAGCGCATAGCCAAGACAAAAAAGCCTATCATTTCCCAATGAACCAATTTCTGCTGGGGCCTAAAGCATCATAGCCCGTTTAGAGGGACTTTCAGGACTGGGTTTCCGCTTTCGTCTTTGGGAACTTCGCCGGCTCGCATGTTCACTTGCAAAGACGGGATGATCAGTTTGGGCATGGCCAGTTGCGCATCGCGTTCGGTGCGAAATTTGATAAAGTCATCGCGCGATTTGCCACCTCCAACATGGATGTTGTTGGCCCGTTCTTCGGCTACGGATGTTTCCCACGCGATATCGCGTCCACCCGGTCCGTAGTCGTGGCACATGAACAGGCGCATGGCATCAGGCAGGGCAAGCACCTTTTGGATGCTGTCAAAAAGCTCACCCGCATCGCCGCCCGGAAAATCTGCACGGGCAGACCCGCCATCTGGCATGAATAGAGTGTCGCCAACAAAGGCGGCATTGCCCATGACATGCACCATACAGGCGGGCGTGTGACCCGGTGTTGAGATGGCAAAACACTGCATATTTCCGACGGAATAAGTGTCACCTTCTTCGAACAATCTATCGAATTGCGACCCGTCACGTTGGAATTCAGTGCCTTCGTTGAAAATCTTGCCAAAGGTCTCCTGTATAGCGACGATCCCAGCCCCGACGCCGATCTGCCCGCCGATCTTGTCCTGAATATAAGGGGCCGCACTAAGGTGATCCGCATGGACGTGGCTTTCGATAATCCAATCCAGCGTCAGACCTTGGGATTGAATATATCCAATCAGCTCATCCGCATGATCATAGGTGATGCGTCCGGCGGCATAATCGATATCCAAAACACTGTCGATGATTACACAGGCCGTCGAACTTGGGTCTTTGGCAACATAACTGATTGTGTTTGTCGTCGCATCAAAGAACCCTTTGACGTCAGGTTGGATCTCCAGATTCACAGGATAGGTCATGCATTATTCCTTGGTTGTCAGGCGATTTCTGGTGTTTTGGGGGTGCCATGTGATTGCACATATTTCGCAAGAAGAATGCCCGCAACCACCGCGCCGGTGAACACAAACACCTCCCATCGACCGGTGCCCAAAGCGGGCAGCGCACCTCCGGGGCAAAATCCGGCTATCCCCCAGCCCACTCCGAAAACAGCTGACCCGCCCAGCAATCGTGTGTCAATTTGTCGAATAGTTGGCGGGCGAAAACCCTCGTCAAACAATGGTGTCGCGCGGCCAAAAACGACGCGGTAGCCGATCAATGTCGTGACCAAAGCTCCACCCATCACAAAGATAAGGGACGGATCCCACGTTCCCGCGATATCAAAAAAGTTCAGAACTTTGGCCGGATTGGCCATGCCAGATATTGCGATGCCGGTGCCAAAGATCAGGCCAATAAGGTAGACTGCCACAAGACGCATTGCTCAGGCTCCAATCACGTGGCGAATGACGAAAACGGACAGGCCTGTGCTGATCATAAACGTGACTGTGGCCGCGAGGGATCGTGGCGACAGGCGAGCCATTCCACAGACGCCGTGACCCGATGTACATCCAGCCCCGAATGTCACCCCCACCCCAACGATCAATCCACCAATGATCATCATTGGAACCGACATCGGGATTTCGACGGCAGGCATCGATCCGGTCACAGAAAATATTAACAACGGCCCACTGACCATGCCCGCAAGTAATACCGCCCGCCACGTGAAATCCTGTTTCGACATGGGGGCAATCAGGCCCGCCAAAATACCAGTAGCGCCAAATACGCGCCCAAGGGTCAACATCAGCAAGGTTGCTGCCAAGCCGATCAATACTCCACCACCCAGCGACAACCACGGTGTGAATTCCGTTTCAAAACCTGTCATTACACTCCCCTGATCGCTTTCGACCCGACACCTCATTATTCTACATGCATACTACATGATGTGAATTTGTCCCGTATTCAATAATACACACACGACAGTGTTCCAGGTATTAATCATTTTTTAGAATTTTGTGACTTACGGTTTTCGCAAGATTTTTCTGCACGTTATCCAAATTTTTTGCCACAGGCTTTTGCAGCGGGGTTGTGCCTCGTCCTGTCGCTGGGCTACCGGGTGCACATGAATAATGCCTATGCGTTTGTTAATTTAAATATGTCATCAACCACATTGGAACATCCGTTGTCTCGACGTATACAGACAATAATTCTAGGCTAAGTAGTATGACAACAGGTACGACTTGCCGCGATTTGGCATGCACTGCAACGGAGATTTTGATCAGATGGTAAGGGTTACAGAACACGATGTTGATGCGCTGCACCGTCAACTTGTGGACGCCCAAAACACTGCTGACGCACTCAAAAACCAGCTCGCTGAACAAGAAAAAGTCATGTCCGAGCTGCAACAGAACGAAATTCGATATCGCAGCATTCTGGAATCAACCAAAGCCGTCGCCTGGGAACTGGACGTGACGTCCTTGGCGTTCACGTATGTGAGCCCTCAGATCGAAGCGCTTTCAGGATACCCGCCAGAACTGTGGACGGATTTCGATTTCTGGGCCAGCAGGATACACGAGGATGAGCGCGACAATGCGGTTAACTGGTGTCAGGTCGAGACGGCAAAAGGGCTTGATCACGATATCGAATATCGGATGGTCAAGGCAGACGGCGATACGGTTTGGGTGCGCGACGTTATCAGCGTGATCGCTGAACCAAACAAACCCATGATATTGCGGGGTCACTTTTTCAATATCGATGACCGTAAAAAGGCCGAAGAAGCTTCTTTTGCCCTGCAAGCCACAACCTATCGATCCCAAAAAATGGAAAGCCTTGGATCAATGGCGGGTGGGATTGCTCATGACTTCAACAACCTGCTTTCAGTCATGTTGGGCAATACAGAATTGGCTTTGGCCATGTCAGATTTGGACATGCGGACCAAACCGTTGCTCGAAGATATCAAAAAAGCAGGCCATCAAGCCGCCGACTTGATCCGTGAAATGCTCACGTATGTTGGCAAAGAACCTCTGACGCTCAAAGATACGGACCTCAATGCCCTGATTTTGGACATGTGGAGCCTTGTCGAAAGGGCCCATCCCAAAAACGTTAATCTTACCCATGACCTTGGCAAAAATTTACCTCCGGCTTTGGCGGATCCTACCCTTGTTCAACAGATTATTCTTAATCTGATCATCAACGCGTCAGATGCGATTGGCCCCAACATCGGGTCGATTACTGTCAGAACGCGGTTGATAAACACCAGCCTGATTGCGTTTGATGAAAGCTTCACAAACCCACTGCCTCAAGGCGACCATTGTATAGTTTTTGAAGTATCGGATACGGGTTGCGGAATGGAAGAAACGGTCGCCGCGAAACTGTTTGAACCGTTCTTTACGACAAAGATGACCGGTCGCGGACTTGGTCTGGCAACTGTGCAAAGCATCACCAATCGCCACAGCGGCACAATCTCGGTCAAAAGCAAAATTGGGCAAGGGACCACATTCAAGATTTATCTGCCTGTTCTTGAACAAGAAACTTCAGTCCCTGTGGAACAGGAGCTCGTAAAAGAAGACTCCCATGCGAAGGGAAAAATTCTAGTTATTGATGACGAAAACGGCGTGCGTGATATGGCCTGCCGGGTCCTTAAACATTCCGGATTTTCCGTTCTCAGCGCATCAAATGGGTATGAAGCAATCGACCTTTATGAACAGAGCCAGGGCGAAATTGACTGCGTTCTTTTGGATCTTCGTATGCCTTTGATAAGCGGAGAAGACACACTGAAACGTTTGCGAAGCATCGACGCAGAGGTCAAAGTTGTGTTGGCCAGCGGCAACTTTGATCCCGCAGAAAGCTCTAAGTTGAACGTAAGCGCGTTTGTCCAAAAGCCATATACGATTGAGAAGATTACAAGGGTACTCTCGGACGCGATCGAGGAACCGATTTCCTCTTGAGCCTTTTGATGAGCTGATCACGTGATCCGGGCATCAAACATTCGGTTGAGCAAAGGCAGGAAGCCTCCTGCCCTTTCTCTTAGATCATTGACAGATTGTCCGTCAGAACGGCCGTTCCAAAAACAAGTGCATTGGCAGCCATATGCGCAATAATCGGGTCGGATACATTGCGCGAGCGGTGCATAACCCATGAAAACGCCAACCCTGCAGCAAATGCTTCGGCCCAGCGATCGTGCAATGCCGCAAAAAGCCCCGCGGTGATCACCGCTGCGAAAATTGCCCAACCGATACTCGGTCCGCGGCGCAGGCGACTTTCCAGATAGCCGCGGAAAAACAGCTCTTCAATAATGGGCACCAGGATCATCGTGCCAAAACCGCGCAACACATACCATGCCACCAGAAGCCCCCCGCTTAGCGCGCCGTAAGGCACAGCATCGCTTGGTTCGACGGGTATCAACACCCACATTGCGCCAATGGCCAAACCTACAAAAATTGAGACCGGATCAATCCGCCAAGGCATCGCTTTGTAAACGCGCCAAAACAATGCCAGAACGGCCGTCATCAACACCACGCGCACCGGATAGACAACTCCCGGAACGTTAACCAAGGCGGATGCCGGCAACGCGCTCAACATGAAAATGGCGAATGGCAAAATACGCGCAACAATTGGATCTTGGAACAATGGTAGCGGAGCGATAGGCGCTGCTGTCTGCGTTGCTCCTGTGGTCGCCGCTTTTTGCAACGCCGGAACGGATTGTGCCAATGTGATGATGCCAAGCGCCACAAGCGTGAACATCAACCATCCCGCATGTGAGTGAAATCCACCGACAGCCAATTCCGGATTGCCATTCAATCCGATGGCCAGCAATGCGCTGATGCGCACAACGTTAAACGCAACCGATGCCGCGATCCCAATTGGGTACAAAAGAAACGCCCGTGGAAACCGCAAATTCTGACGGAACAATCGCAGATAAATACTGACGAACAATATCACCAACGCAATGCCCTCAACTCCGGAACAGACAGGGGCGACATTGATATAGAATCCGTCAGCGCCGATGATTTTATCTTCAGGAAAGGATTCAGCCTCAATCCCCAGAATGCCAATCACCTGAACGACAGCGGAAAATGTCCAATCTGCAATTGTGTCCAACCGCCACAAGGGGCGGATCAGCGTCGACAAATAAGGTGTCACAGCGCCTGCTATGACCATCGGGACAAGCGTCGACCAGTTCAATGCAAAGAACTCTGTCCAGCGGTGGGCTGGCGCGACGTACAACATCAATCCAAGACTCAACAGCCCCATACCGGCAACCCAGCACACAAATGCCGGTACCAAAACAGCGTCCCCTACGCCGTCGCGCATGAACAATACTGGGATCATTGCAATGACCACACCAGCCGCATTGACGATCAACGGCCAAAGGCGCGTGCCTGCCTCTTCAACCAATGTCTGAAAGGGTGCCGGACGCAGCATCGCCATAAGAACCATGGTCCCCAAAACACAATAGACTGCAATCAAAGTGCCAGATGCCCCTGAACAAGCCCATTGTGGCCAGTTCGCAAGGCATTCAAACGAGATAGCGTGTTTGAATACAGTTCCGATCAAACCCAATTGTCCAACCAGAAGCAGCGCAGCCAAAACCAACGCGCGTTTTACAGGCGAACGAGACTGGGACGCATCCAAAACTGCCATTCCTCTTTCTCCGAAATAAACACAAAAATATTCTAGTTAATTTTCAAGCTACGGGCCCGCCTTTTCAAATGAAAAACGGACCCGCAAATTTCTTAATACAAGGGTTGCTTACGCCGCGCGGCGACGGCGCTCCCATGCCAACAATACGATTGCGGCCAAAGCTGCGATAGCAGCTGTGCCTTCAAGCGCACTGATTTCCGGAACGGCCGTACAGACCTGTCCCGGAGGGCAATTGCCAACCGCATAGGCTGGAATTGCCGCAAGCGTTGCAACTGCTGCAAATGCCAGTTTCTTCATGATGTCCTCCTAACAGAACAATAGCTACTCAAGTCCTTGTGATCCTTTGTAAATTCGCCAGATCGGACGTTGACGGCGGGGGCTCCCGCCTCGGCAATTGTCCAAGCCCGGACAATCGTCGTTTGGACGATCTCTGCCCAGAAGGGCAGAGACCAATTCTCAAAGGGGATCTTTTATCCAAAAGTTCCGCCCAAACCATCATCTGCTGGGCACAGACAATCGAGATCTTCGAATTCGATACCAACGATGAACGGTTGTGAGTTTGTGGCCGTTGCTGGGTTCGGATCAAGGATCACCCCAACAATGTCACCTACTCCTGCTTCGAACCCTTCGCCATTCGCCAACGCCTGCTGCACGATGAAGTCAACATCAGAAACCTGACCAACCTCTGGTGCCGCATTGAACGTCAGGTCGCTGTCAACACTGTTGGTCAGCTCCCAAATCGCGAATTGAACTTCCCAACCAGTAAAGTTGCCATCTACTGAACCTGTACCCGTGTTCTCGAAATCTTGGTTCAAGATCCAAGTAATCAGGTCAAGGTTTTCTGCGGCAGTTTCACCATTGATACCAACTTGCGATGTTTCAAACACCGACGATGCATCAGCATCAGTTGCCAACAAGAGATCAGCAGTATTTGTCGGGCCGCTGAAATCGCGTGCAGTTGCTGCAGGATCAAGGAAGTCGAGACAATAGGCGCTTGTGAATTCGATACCTTCAAATCGCAGGTCACCACCGGCAGACCCAATTTGGATATCGTATCCAAAGTCTTCAAATGGCGCGCCACCCGAAAACCCATCCGCAATCTGATATTCGATCAGACCCGAAGGCAAGCTATCGCTGATCGATTGAACAGAATTCGCATCACCTTTGAAGGTAACAGTCAATTCGGTGGTCGCCGTGTTGCCGTTTCCATCATCAACAGTATACGAGATTGCCTCGACCGCAGTTTCATCGATGTCCAACGCTTCGAAAGCTGACGAACCATCAACCACGAGCGATACACTGCCCGAGAATGGATCAACAAGAAGCGAAACGATTGTGCCATTTGCCGTCGTAACCTGACCGTTTGCATCAAACGCCTGACCGTCAACCGCAACGATAGACAGTGGATCGTTTTCTGGATCAGTGTCGTTGTCCAGAACCATCACAACAGCAACGTCATCTGTACATGTTGTGATTGCGTCCGGCTCAGGCTCAGGATCACCGTTCAACGCCACCAGACCGGCATCAACGTCACGCTCGGCTTCACCGATGGACAGGATGAATTCATCCGTCATTCCATCGAGCAGACCTGCGTCACTGTCATTATTGACCGCATCGTCCGCCGCCGCGCCTTCGGCGGTAAAGCCAAAGCCAGCCAACGTACCAAACATGACCGCATACGTACCAGCGTTCAGGTTGTTAAACAGATACTGACCACCATTCGACGTGAACTGCGTGCTGACTTGCGTTTCCGCAGTGCCATCACCGTCCAGATCTTGGAACAATTTGACTTCAACACCATCAGCGCCAGTATCACCAGCGTTGAAAATGCCGTCGTCGTTATTGTCGAAGAACACAAAGTTGCCAACAGAGGCCGTACCCGGATCTTCAACACCCGCATCAACGTCGCGCACGTCTTCACCTTCACCCAGGCTGATTGTGCCTGTGTTAAAGTTGCCGTCCGCATCCGTATTGTCGATGTCACTGTCGATCGTGTCATCACCACCAACATTGCTTTCAACAAGCGTC
>JBDWGM010000078.1:0-23593 GCA_039975755.1 Paracoccaceae bacterium
CAGTTATACATTCCTGTCGACGGAATTTTGTCCAGCAACGAATGGATCGAACCTCAACTGCAATTTGAAGCCCGGTTTGGCGATGGCGGTGCAGTCTACGAAGTCATCGAGACCGAACTTGAAAGCTAAAGGGGAATAACATGCCAGAACAACTGGTGTTCGCGATGGAAGTGTTCCTCAACGGTCTGATGGCCGGGGTCATGTATGCACTTGTGGCGTTGGGTTTTGTGCTGATCTTCAAAGCGTCAGGAATCTTCAATTTCGCACAGGGGGTCATGGCGCTTTTTGCGGCCATGACGCTGGTTGGAATTCAAAAGGGCCAAGTCCCGTTTTCCCATCTGATCAACGCGATTTTCGGAACGGATATCCATTACTTTGGGTGGGAGGTGCATTCGGTAATCGCGATCATACTGACCATCATGGTTATGATCCTACTTGCCTGGAGCGTGCAACGCTTGGTGTTCCGTTTTCTTGTTGGGCAAGAACCGATCATTCTGTTCATGGCGACGATTGGATTGGCGTACTTATTGGAAGGCGTCGCAGATCTGATGTGGGGATCCGAGATCAAGAAGCTGGATGTTTGTCTGACAGATGCAACATGTCTGCCACAGGGGATCAATCTGGCGATAGATGAATTCACCTTCAATATCTTTGGCTACGGGTTCTTTATCGACAATCTGGATATTACGGCAACGATCATAGCGATCTTGTTGGTTTGCATTCTTGTCGCGTTTTCCCAATACACGAAACAAGGCCGCGCAATGCGGGCTGTTGCGGATGATCACCAAGCGGCCTTGTCCGTTGGGGTGTCGCTGAACTTTATCTGGGTTCTGGTGTGGTCCGTTGCCGGGTTTGTCGCGCTGGTCGCAGGCATCATGTGGGGTGTAAAATCCGGGGTCCAGTTTTCGCTCAGCTTGATTGCGTTGAAAGCTCTGCCTGTTCTGATGCTAGGGGGCTTTACGTCCATTCCCGGAGCCATCGTCGGTGGCCTGATCATCGGTGTTGGTGAAAAGCTGTTTGAATTCGCGATCGGGCCTATGATCGGTGGGGCGACCGAAAACTGGTTTGCCTATGTGTTGGCATTGATTTTCTTAGTGTTCCGACCCCAAGGATTGTTCGGGGAGAAAATCATTGAACGTGTGTAACGTTGTTTCGTTTGATGAGCGTACAGGTTCGCGCAAAACTGCGATGCGCGCCTTCAGGTCTTGCGTCATTCAATCTTCAAGGGTGCTGAACGCTTGGACTGTGACAGCCGCAAGGACGACCACTGCGACGGTTAAGGCAAGTGATGTATCACCCAGAACAATAGCAGTGATCCCGGTCAGCGAAACAAAGGCCACCAAACCGAACAACACAACTTGCCAGACCATATTTCGCGACGGCGCAGTGCCGCTGTGGTCTGACAGTTCTGCCATCTCTTGGTCAGCGTCTTCGATGGCGTCCATAAGTTCTGCCTTGGCCAGACGAAATGCAAATTCGTTCATGTCTCCTCGGCTCCGTGCAGCCTCTAACTGCCGGATTTCATCCAGTACTGTGGTCATTCAACCCACTCCGTTTTCCCACGGTCTGAATGGCCGACGAAATTGGGCGAAATGTGACGAAAGCGTGGAAGCGTGTGACAGGGTTAAAGGGTTAACAGCGCCAACAAGCGCAGCAGAAAATAAATGGGCTAGGCGCGTGTCGTTGTCGCAGCGCGCGCACCATGGCTCGTATGAACAAAGAGGGGTCTTGCGCTAATGCTTTATCGTGAAGCTGGAGATTTCAGCACAACTTACGCAGAAGACAATCAGACCTTTCCGATACGGTTTGATAGGTATCGATACTATGCCGTCTTGGCAGTTGCCTTCGGCGTCATCCCTTTCTTGGTCACGGACTATTGGGTCAACGCGATCCTGGTTCCGTTCCTGATCTATTCCATCGCGGCGATTGGGTTGAATATTCTGACCGGCTATTGTGGTCAGGTGTCCTTGGGAACCGGTGGTTTCATGGCAGTGGGGGCCTATGCGTGCTATAAGCTGATGACCGGATTTCCGGATGTGAGCATCATCATTCATATCCTTTTGGCTGGGGGAATAACCGCAGCTGTGGGAACAGCATTTGGATTGCCAAGCCTGCGGATCAAAGGATTTTATCTGGCGGTTGCCACGCTTGCGGCGCAGTTCTTTTTGGTGTGGCTCTTCAATAAAGTGGCTTGGTTTTACAACTATTCTGCGTCTGGCCAGATCAATGCGCCCGAACGCACTGTGTTTGGTGTGCCTGTCACAGGGGCAAATGTGGAACCATGGGCGATGTATATGATCTGCCTTGTGTTTGTCGTGCTTTGCGGTCTTTTGGCGCGCAACCTGACACGGGGGGCCATGGGACGCCAATGGATGGCAATTCGCGATATGGACATCGCTGCTGAAATCATCGGCGTAAACCCGTTGCGCGCTAAATTAACAGCGTTTGCGGCATCATCGTTTTTTGTGGGCATCTCGGGCGCGCTGTTCTTTGCCGTCTATCTGGGCGCTGTCGAAGTGGGCGAGGTCTTTGGGATCAACAAATCCTTCCTCGTTTTGTTCATGATCATCATTGGTGGCTTGGGATCGATTTTCGGAGCGTTTGCCGGATCGGCGCTTTTGGTCGTCTTACCAGTCATCCTGAAACTGGTTGGCGTTGATCTGTTTGGCTGGCCCACAGATATCGTGGCGCATTTCCAGCTTGTGATTATCGGGGTTCTTATTGTGCTGTTTCTCATACTGGAACCGCATGGATTGGCACAATTGTGGCGGGTGGCAAAGGAGAAGCTGCGGCTTTGGCCTTTCCCGCACTGAGGAAAGAGGTGGGGCAAAACCCGCTCAATGAATGGGCCGCAAGGCCCGCGGCATCGGAATAAACCAAGGGAGGAAATACCCGATGAAGAAACTAGCAATTGCAACAGTGGCGGCGGTTATGGCGGCAGCACCTGTGATGGCGGATCTTGTATTCCCATCACTTAGCTACCGGACTGGCCCTTACGCGGCGAGCGGCATTCCATTTGCCGATGGTTATGCAGATTACTTTACGCTTTTGAACGAACGTGATGGTGGCATCGGCGGTGTAGCAACGCGTGTTCTGGAATGCGAAACAGGATACAACACTGAAAAAGGTGTTGAGTGCTATGAAGCCACAAAAGGCGAAGGCTCACTTGTGTATCAACCGCTGTCGACTGGTATCACGTACCAATTGATCCCCAAAGCAACAGCTGACGACATTCCAATTCACTCGATGGGTTATGGCCGGACATCTGCCAAAAATGGCGACGTTTTTAGCCATGTCTTTAACTATCCTGCCAACTATTGGGACGGCGCTTCGGGTGCTGTGAATTATTTGCTAGAAGCCAATGGTGGGGACATCAGCGGTAAGAAAATCGCTTTGGTCTTTCATAATTCAGCCTACGGAAAAGAACCGATCCGCACGTTGGAAAACCTGGCGGAAAAGCATGGATTTGAATTGACCTTGTTAGCCGTTGATCACCCAGGTCAGGAACAAAAATCACAGTGGTTACAAATTCGTCGCGAACGCCCTGACTTTGTCCTGATGTGGGGCTGGGGTGTGATGAACCAAGTGGCTGTACAAGAAGCCGCGAATATCCGCTATCCGATGGAAAACTTCATCGGCATTTGGTGGTCTGGTTCGGAAAACGATGTGTTGCCGGCAGGTGATGCGGCGAACGGCTACAAAGCGCTAACGTTCCATGGTGTCGGCGCTGAATTCCCATTGTTCGGAGACATCCAAAAATACGTGATCGATGCTGGCAAAGGCGCTGGTGCTGGGGATCAGCTTGGATCGGTTCTGTATAACCGGGGTGTCTATGCTGCTATGCTTGCGGCAGAAGCGGCCAAAACGGCTCAGGAAATTCACGGTACGGCGGACATTACACCTGCGATGATGCGGGACGGAATGGAAGCGTTAGAAATCTCGCAAGAAAAAATGGCTGGTTTGGGTCTCCCTGATTTTGGTCCTTCTTTCAACGTGAGCTGTTCTAACCATGGTGGTGATGCCTTTGTTGGTGTGACTCAGTGGGATGCATCCGCGAAAACATGGTCGCTGATCTCTGACTTCAAAGAAACAGATGGCGAAGTCATCGGCGCTTTGGTCGCAGAAGATTCTGCAGCTTATGCGTCTGAAAACAATATCGAAGCCAACTGTAACTAAGAACATTTCGACCCGGCGGCGGTTTGTGCGTCGCCGGGTCATCTAAGGCTTGATAGAAGAGAACATACCCGATGCTGGACACGACAGAAACCGACACAACAGTGCTTGAAGTCAACAATATCGAGGTGATCTACAATCATGTGATCCTTGTGTTGAAGGGCGTGAGCCTGAAGGTGCCCAAAGGCGGGATCACAGCGTTGCTTGGCGGCAATGGTGCGGGGAAGACAACAACCTTAAAAGCGATCTCGGGCTTGCTGGCTAGTGAGCGTGGCGAGGTGACAAAAGGTTCGATCAGTTACAACGGCGAGAATACTGCGCAAAAAGATCCGGCTGATTTGGTGAAGGCTGGCGTTGTTCAGGTCATGGAAGGTCGACATTGTTTCGAACACCTGACCGTCGAAGAAAACCTGATGACGGGTGCGTATACGCGCACAGACGGTGCGGCGGCCGTTCAGCGAGATTTGGAAATGGTCTACACCTATTTCCCACGCTTGAAAGATCGGCGGAAATCCCAGGCGGGGTATACGTCTGGCGGTGAACAACAAATGACGGCCATTGGTCGTGCGCTTATGTCTCGACCGGAAACGATCTTGTTGGATGAACCGTCCATGGGGCTGGCCCCGCAATTGGTTGAACAGATTTTCGAAATCGTGAAATCGGTCAATGAAAACGAAGGCGTGACCTTCCTGTTGGCTGAGCAAAATACAAATGTAGCCCTGAGATTTGCGCATTACGGATACATCCTTGAATCCGGCCGGGTGGTGATGGACGGCCCAGCATCAGAGCTGCGCGAAAATCCAGATGTGAAAGAATTCTATTTGGGTATGTCGGACGAAGGGCGAAAATCGTTCCGGGACGTACGCAGTTATCGCCGTCGCAAACGCTGGCTGAGTTGATGATTGGTTTCCATTTCGCAGGCCTTTCAAGGCTTGTGAAATTTCGGCCGGTGCACGGGGCTTGGAGTCAAACCTCACCGACCGAAGGAACCGGTCAGACAATATTCGAAACGCGCATAGCGCTCGCAAGACCAAAACAGATCAAACGGATGCAACAATGCTGAACCAACCTTTCTTTGATGACTTGGAAACACGTTCGGTTGACGCACGGCAGGCGGCGCAATCGACCGCATTGAAAGAACGGTTGGCGGGTATCACCGACGCGCCCGATGCGTGGCGGGCACAAGCCAATCAGGTGGAAACCATCGCCGATCTCGTTAAATTACCGGTTCTGCGCAAATCTAGTTTGGCGAAATGGCAAAAGGCGCGCCCCCCGTTCGGTGGCATCAAAGCAAGCAACGTGGCGCATATTTTTCAAAGCCCTGGCCCGATTTACGAACCGGGTGGTGTCACACATGATTGGTGGCGAATGGGGCGGTTTTTGCACGCCGCCGGTATTGGGCGGGACGACATTGTGCAAAACTGCTTTGGCTATCATCTAACGCCTGCGGGCATGATCTTTGAAAGCGGTGCACGTGCGGTTGGGGCCACAGTATTGCCCGCCGGTACAGGGCAAACGGAATTGCAAGTCCGCGCTGCCGCGGATGTCGGATGCACGGCTTATGCTGGAACACCAGATTTTCTAAAGGTCATTCTGGATAAAGCGTCTGACCTGGGCGAGCAGTTAGCTATCACAAAAGCAGCTGTTGGCGGCGGTGCGCTGTTCCCAAGTCTGCGTGCCGAATATGCGGATCGTGGGATTTCCTGCCTGCAATGTTATGCGACCGCTGATCTGGGCAACATCGCATATGAAAGTGCCGCGATGGAAGGTTTGATCCTCGATGAACATGTTATCGTCGAAATTGTGACGCCGGGAACAGGAACACCTGTTGCCGAGGGCGAAGTTGGTGAGGTCGTGGTAACCTCACTGAACCCGGATTATCCTTTGATCCGTTTCGCCACGGGTGATCTGAGCGCTGTTCTATCAGGTGAAAGCCCATGTGGGCGAACCAATACACGCATCAAAGGTTGGATGGGCCGCGCGGATCAGACCACTAAGATCAAAGGCATGTTTGTACGTCCTGAACAGGTCGCTGCCTTGGTTGGTAAGCACTCCGAAATCGTCAAGGCGCGTGTCATTGCGACCCGCCAAGGTCAGCAAGACGCGATGACGGTGCAGATCGAAGCTGAAAACGGCGACAAGGACGACTTCGCACAATCCATTCAATCGTGCCTCAAATTAAATGGCGATGTTCAGATCGTTGCCCTTGGCAGTTTGCCAAAAGATGGATTGGTTATCGAAGATCAGCGCACTTACGATTGAGCGCGCCGACAAGCCACCATTTTATGATCGCGCTCAATTCATCTGAATTTTTGCGTGTCACTCTAGAAACCTGACGGAAAAACTTGGATAAGTGCCGCAAGGAGATTTTCTTGACGGCAAGTGACGACATAATCGCGACACCCCAGCGTGTGCGAAGACAAAGCGGGCCTATGTTGCTCCGTGTCATGGCGGGCGTCGTGGGGGCCATTTGCTTGCTGCCGATGTTGGCTGTTGCATTTGCTGCGCTGACAGGTGGAACAGATACAGTCTTGCATCTGTTGGATACCGTATTGTGGAAATACGTTTCGAACACCTTTGTTTTGGTACTTCTGGTTTCGATTGGATCTTTCGCTGTTGGGGTAGGGGCTGCGTGGTTGGTGACAATGACACGGTTTCCGGGCGTTCGCTTCTTTGAAATCGCGCTTGTTTTGCCGTTGGCGTTTCCCGCGTATGTCTTGGCTTATGCCTATACCCATGTGTTGGATCACCCAGGCGTCGTTCAAACCAGTTTGCGCGCCCTAATGGGATGGGGCCCGCGGGATTACTGGTTTCCGGAAATCCGTTCGTTGGGTGGCGCTGCCGCCATGCTGACTTTGGTCTTGTATCCTTACGTTTACCTGCTGGCGCGTGCGTCCTTCCTTCAGCAAAGTGGTTCAACATTCTTGGCGGCGCGGGCTTTGGGATCAAACCCATGGGCCGCATTTTTCAAGATCAGCCTACCTTTGGCACGTCCCTCCATCGCGGCGGGCGTGTTGTTGGCTGTGATGGAAACGATCGCTGATTTCGGGACGGTATCCTATTTCAGTGTGCCGACCTTTGCCACGGGGATTTACACAAGTTGGTTTTCGTTGGGCGACCGGGCAGGAGCTGCGCAGCTAGCTTTGTGCCTTTTGTCCTTTGCGTTGTTGCTGGCCATGCTTGAACGCATCCAACGGGGCCGAGCGAAATACTATAATACGTCTCGCGGGCAAAAGCATGTACCGCCCATCGTTCTAAGTGGTCGGCGCGCAGCGACAGCGATCATCCTGTGTGGCGTGCCCGTCGCCTTTGGGGCGGTCCTGCCGATAATTGTCCTTGTCAGTATGGGGCTGGAATCTGAGCAGAACCTTCTGAGCTCGCGTTATCTTCGTTTTATGCAAAACTCTCTGACGTTGGGAGCAATTGCAGCGGTACTGACAGTCAGCGCGGCCGTGGCGATTGGCTTTTTGCAACGCCTGTCACCAGGTGGTTTTTCTTCGACAGCCGCTTATGTCGCGCGTTTGGGCTACGCTGTTCCGGGCGGAGTCATCGCCGTTGGGTTGATTGTACCTTTTGCCACTTTTGACAATGCGTTGGATCTGTTCATGGAGGCCCGGTTTGGAATATCGACTGGATTGCTTATCACTGGATCGATTTGGCTATTGATCTTTGCCTATATGGTTCGCTTTCTTGCCGCTGCGCTTGGGGCGTATGAGGGCGGACAGGCATTGGTTCATGCGAACATGGATGCGGCGAGTCGGTCATTGGGACACGGACCGCTGGGTACACTGCGTCGCGTGCACTTGCCAATTCTGACACCCAGTTTGCTAACGGCGCTTTTGATTGTTTTTGTCGATGTGATGAAAGAATTGCCGGCTACACTGATCATGCGACCGTTCAACTTTGATACACTTGCGGTGCAGGCGTACAGGTTGGCATCGGATGAACGTTTGGCTGGTGCGGCAGTGCCCAGTCTGGTGATCGTTGCAATCGGTTTGCTGCCTGTCATTCTAATTTGCCGACAAGTCGGACGCCAACTATAACGCCGTTTTCACGTAGTCCAAAACGACTTTGACGGCGTTGGTGTGCTCTAGGTTGAAAAAACCGGGCCCCATGACCTCAATCAAGTGATAGTTTCCGCGGGTAAAATTAAATATGTTTAAAAAACAGATAGTTGGCGATTTTTTTGGAAAAATTCACGCGTTTTGTGTGGTGGATCACATAACACGGTAGGTGGTTAAGTTAAGTTGGTTCTCAAGAAAGAGATTTAGAACGTGGAGATTTCAGCAGTGATATTTTCAACATCGTAACAGTAGCGATTATGTCCAGCGCGTGTTGTTTTGCTGGGTCTGCGAGCGTCTGATTTGGCGGTTTCAGTTTCACAACGTTGACTTGGTCGGCCGTCTGCAAACCGGTTGATCAGAAAAGACAAGTAGTGAGTAAAAAACGTTAAAGAGTGAATTTTCTCCCCGCAAGTATTTTAGCGCCCCGGTCAAATTGACCGGGGCATCTTTTTGTGGGGTATTGAAAAAGCGAAATCAGCCGTCTTCTTTTAAAGCGCCGTTTTCCCAAGTTCCGCTTGCTTCTTCACCTGTTGCATAGCGCAACGTGCCTTCACCAGACCGTTTGCCTGATTGAAACATGCCTTCATAG
This sequence comes from Paracoccaceae bacterium, assembly GCA_039975755.1. Classification (GTDB taxonomy): domain Bacteria; phylum Pseudomonadota; class Alphaproteobacteria; order Rhodobacterales; family Rhodobacteraceae; genus JABSSA01. Next base: position 8,827 of record JBDWGM010000078.1, read on the forward strand.
ATGTCGCCGTTCGAATATGTTGCAACGCCGCGCCCTTGAATTTCACCCTCTTGCCATTCGCCTTCGTAAACAAAGCCGTCAGCCATCGTGATTTGTCCGCTGCCATGACGCTGACCGTCCAGGAACGCACCTTCATAGACAGATCCATCAGCAAATGTCGCTATACCTGCGCCGTGGCGTTTTCCATTCAGCCAAGCGCCTTCATAACGATATCCATCTGGATAGGTCATGACGCCCTGACCGTGATTCTTGGCGTTCTGGAATTGGCCTTCGTATACAACGCCATTTGGATATGTCGCGACACCTTCGCCTTCAATCACACCGGCAATCCACTCGCCTTCATAGGTAGACCCATCAGGATACGTGATCTTGCCGCTGCCATCCGCAAGATCGTCGCGGAATGTACCTTCGTAGACTGATCCGTCTGGATAAGTGACTTTGCCTTCACCCTCGATCTGACCGGCGACCCAAGAACCGACGTAAGTATAGCCGTCCGTTGCAGTAAACGTGCCTTGTCCTTCGCGGCGGTCGTCCTTGAACGCACCGTTGTAGATATCACCATTGGCATAGGTCATGTTGCCGTCACCCTCACGGCGGCCCGCAACCAGTGAGCCTTCGTACACATCGTTGTTCGAATACGCGATGCGCCCTGGGCCATCGAATTGTCCTTCAGCCCACATGCCTTCATAGACCAGACCATCGGATAAGGTCAGCTTGCCCGCGCCTGCGCGCTTTCCACTTGTCACTTGTCCTTCGTATATTGATCCGTCGGGATAAGTGATCACCGCAACGCCGGATTTTTCCCCATCAACCCAGTCGCCTTGATATTCATAGCCACCTTGAGATTGCATGACACCTTTGCCGTGGTGTTTGGCGTTTCTGAATTGACCTTCATAGCGCACACCATTGGCATAGATTGCGACGCCTTCGCCCATGATCACGCCGTTTTCCCATTCACCTTCGTATGTCCCGCCGTCGCCAAACGTAATTTTTCCAAAGCCTTCTGGCTTACCCTTGGCAAAGCTGCCCTCGTAGACAGCGCCAGAAGGAAAGCGTGCGACGCCTTGACCTTTGATCTCACCATCGACCCATTCGCCAGAATATTCGTAGCCATTCGGCAGCTTGTACGATCCTTCGCCGTGTTGAAGGCCACCCCGAAAAGTACCTTCATAGACGCCACCGTCGTCGTACTGTTTCGTGAGAACTGATTCATCCTGAGCAATCGCCACAAGAGGGGCGGCTATTAAGGTAAATATCAGAGCGTTACGGATCATATCTCCACCTGTCACTTTGTTGGCCTCCCCGGAACGGCTGGCGTGTAGACGATAAAACACAGCGCGCGCATTCACAACGTTTTCGTTAATTTGATTTCGTCAAATTCGTGTGCGGGCTTCCACTTGGTTGCTGATCTGCTACATCACGCCTTAACAACGCCTAAAGGAGTGCTCATGGCTGACACATTTCGGATCACGCTGGGCCAATTAAACCCAACTGTGGGGGATATTGCAGGAAATGTAGCCAAAGCACGCACCGCTTGGGACGCAGGACGCGAAGCAAACGCCGACCTCGTTGCGCTGCCCGAAATGTTCATAACCGGTTATAATGCGCAAGATCTTGTGATGAAACCGGCATTTCACAGGGCAGCAATGCAAGCCGTCGAAGACCTCGCTAAGGCGTGTTCGGACGGGCCCGCGTTGGCCATTGGTGCACCATGGGCCGAAGACGAAAAATTGTTCAACGCCTACCTGATCTGCAAAGAAGGGCGGATCGCTTCAAAGGTGTTGAAGCACGAATTGCCCAATGAAACTGTATTCGACGAAGTGCGAATTTTCGATGCAGGGCCTTTGGGAGGCCCTTACAGTGTTGGAAATACGCGGATCGGCAGCCCAATTTGCGAAGATTCGTGGCACACGGATGTTTCGGAAACACTTGCAGAATCAGGGGCTGAATTTCTGCTGGTTCCAAACGGATCGCCATATTACCGCGACAAATTTGAAACGCGTTTGAACCACATGGTGTCGCGCGTCATCGAAACCGAACTGCCGTTGATCTATTTGAACATGGTTGGTGGCCAGGATGATCAGGTTTTCGATGGTGGGTCGTTTGCATTAAATCCCGGTGGGGCGCTGGCGTTAAAGCTTCCAGTGTTGGATGAAGTTGTCGTACAGGTCGATCTTGAACGTGGTCCTGACGGATGGCGTGTTTTGGACGGCGACAAGGCGACACATCCAGATCCATGGGAACAAGATTACCGGGTCATGGTCACATCACTGCGGGATTACTGCGGGAAAACCGGATTTGGAAAAGTGTTGCTGGGTCTGTCCGGTGGAATCGATTCGGCGTTGGTTGCAGCAATTGCCGTGGATGCATTGGGCGCGGAGAATGTGCGTTGCGTCATGCTGCCATCGGAATACACATCCTCTGACAGCCTTGAGGATGCCGAAACCTGTGCAAAGGCGCTTGGATGTCATTACGATTACGTGCCGATAAAGGACACGCGCGCCGCAGTAACGCAAACATTGGCCCCTCTGTTTCAGGGGCTTGATGCAGATTTAACCGAAGAAAACATCCAAAGCCGCATCCGTGGATTGCTGCTGATGGCGATGTCGAACAAATTTGGGGAAATGTTGCTGACGACCGGCAACAAATCCGAAGTCGCCGTCGGGTACGCGACCATTTATGGCGACATGGCAGGTGGTTATAATCCCATAAAAGATCTTTATAAAACTCGCGTTTTTGAGACCTGCCGTTGGAGAAACAACAACTCCCGCGATTGGATGATGGGTCCTGACGGGCTGGTCATTCCGGATCGAATCATTACCAAACCGCCATCCGCAGAATTACGAGATGATCAAAAAGACAGTGACAGTTTGCCAGATTACCCTGAACTGGACGCATTGCTTGAGATTTTGGTCGATAAGGACGGGTCAATCGCGGATTGTGTGGCCGCTGGGTTTGATGCGGATACGGCGCGGAAAATTGAAAAACTGGTCTTTCTTAGCGAATATAAACGGTTTCAATCGGCTCCCGGTGCGCGCTTGACCAAAAGCGCGTTTTGGTTGGATCGCCGTTACCCCATCGTGAACAGATGGCGGGATCCGTCGTAACGGACCGGAACAATCAGAACCCACGCCGGACCGATGAAACACATTGTATTGATTTGTCGGCGCGCAGGCTTTCGCTAGGTTTCACCTAAACCGTCATCATAGGGGTGGTCATGCGAATATCTGTACTTGGTTTTTCTGTCGTTCTAGGGGGGCTGCTTGGGGTTGTATCCCCAACATTTGCCTGTGGGCCCGACACTGATTGTGAATTGGGAAACCGGCATTATCGGATTTCCAGCGTCGAAAATGCACCAAACGGAGCGATCGTTTTTGCACATGGGTACCGCGGTTCGGCCGCGGGCATGATGCGAAATATGAACCTGCGCAACATGGTGGACGATATGGGCTTGGCCTTTATCACCGTAAAATCCCTTCGCGATGATTGGGCTATTCCCAATGCGCCGAGTGATCTGAAGTCGGATGGTGAAGCCGAGTTTGCGTATTTTGAAAATGTTTTGAAAGATGTGGAAAAGCGTTTTGGGTTGGACCGGTCGCAGGTCATGATGACTGGGTTCTCAGCCGGTGGCATGATGGTGTGGGAATTGGCTTGTAATAGACCAAGCTTGTTTGCTGGTTTTGCGCCAATTGCAGGCACATTTTGGAAAGAACCCCCGCAAACCTGTGCCGCGCCAGCAAACATAGTTCATATTCATGGAACATCAGATCGTACAGTGCCGTTAACTGGCCGTCGGATCGGAAGAACAAAACAGGGTTCGGTGCCAGATACGTTGGATATGTACCGTGAATTTGGGTCATTCGCCCATGTTCAAGATGTCAAAGCGCAATCAATGGAATGTGCCAGAGAAGAAAACTCGGATGGGCGAATCCTGGAGTTTTGCACTCATCCTGGTGGTCATTCGTTCAGTCGAACGTATTTGAAATACGCATGGAGCCGTTTGCAAGAGGCTGGCGCATTCTAAGAGGTCGTCCGAGGCCAAGCAAATGCCAATCCTCGGACATCGTTATAATTTAAAGCGTCAATTGATAGGTGTGAGGAACGTAATGGAACGCCTGTTCCGATGTTCCTTTGTCGACGTAACCGATGGCCGGGAATGGCATGTGGTATCCGACGAAAGGCACTTTGTCCGTAGCGAGCATGTCCAACACGCGACGGCGAGTCGCTGCAGCTGCTGCCTTGTCCATGTCAAAGCGTACTTCCCAATCTGGGTAACCCAAGGACCAGATATAGTGGTTCGCAAAGTCAGCGCAGATTGCAAGCTGCTGTCCGGCGCTTTCGATCATATAGGCCATATGTCCCGGCGTGTGCCCAGCTGTGTCCATCGCTGTGATGCCTGACGCAACGCTGCCGCCGTCGTTTAGCATCGTGAATTGTTCTGCCAATGGGCGGACCTTGCCTTCGAAATTGTCATTCTCGGCCTTTGCCCAGTGATCAAATTCAACTGAACCGGTGACATATTTGGCGTTCGGGAATGTTGGGTTTCCGTCTGTAATCAATCCGCCAATGTGGTCACCATGCATGTGCGTAATGACAACAACATCGATCTGGTCCGGGGTATAACCCGCAGCCGCAAGAGCAGCGACAGTCGCCGGGCCTTGCAAACCTGTGTCAAAAAGAACGAGCTCGGATCCGGTATTGACGACAGTCGGCGAGAAATAGAACCGCACGTTATTCACTGGCAGTTTTGCTGCAGTTGTCACCGCTTCGAACTTTTCTGCATCAACATTCATCCCAAAAATTGTTTGGGGTTCTTCGCGAACTGCGGTGCCAGCCAGAATCGTTGTCACTTCAAAATCGCCAAGCACGACGCGTTTGAATTGCGCTTCCGTGGTTCCCAGCATCGGAGATGCTGCACGTGTTGTTGTCGCTGCGCTGACTGCCAATGGCAAAGTGGCGGCACCAATAAGTGCACTGCGGCGATTGAGCTTAGTAGAATTAGACATCCGAAATATACCTCCAGTCAGATACAAGCTAAGATAGTACGTTTACGCGTATTTCCTGTGATTTGACCATTATATTTTTGTTCATATTGCTGTGAGGTAAGCCATGAAGACGGAAACGCTACAAACCCAAGCAGAATTTGACGTTTGGGCGGAAAATTTGGAACCGGGGCGTCGGCGAAATGAAGCCTATGTTCTGGATCGCTTGTTTCGAAATGCGTCAGGATACGCGCCGGTTCTGTGGCCCGGAGGTATCGTTGGGTATGGTTCATACAATTATACATATGAAAGTGGGCGATCGGGGGTCTCTTTGGCAACAGGATTCGCGCCGCGTAAGGCCAAATTGTCGATATATATCATGCCGGGTTATGTCGACTTTGACGGCATTCTGAAGCGATTGGGAAAGCACAAAAAGGGCGTGTCGTGTGTGTATGTCAACAAATTGGAAGATGTGAAATTGGAAGTTCTGGAAGAATTGGTGCGCGAAGGGCTTCGAGATTTGGAAAGGCACTGGCCCGTTGTCGCCAGTTGATCGTTTTCTTGGATATCTTTTGGATCAGGGGTACAGGCTTGCTGGACAAGAACAGACGGCTGTGACAAGGGCAGAGCAAGGAGACGAATGATGACGACAACTCGATTTGCCCCTTCGCCTACGGGCTATTTGCACGTTGGCAATTTGCGCACAGCGCTGATGAATTGGCTGATTGCCCGAAAGGCTGGCGGTACATTCATTTTGCGCATCGATGACACAGATGCAGAGCGATCCAAAGACGAATACATCGACGCTATCCAGCAAGACCTGGAATGGCTTGGTCTAACTTGGGATCGTGTTGAACGGCAGTCGACGCGCTTGGATCGTTATGCAGACGCGGCGGATAAATTGCGCAGCATTGAGCGGTTTTATGAGGCATTCGAAACGCCGACCGAGTTGGATCTGAAGCGCAAAAAGCAGCTGAATATGGGAAAACCACCGGTCTATGACCGGGCTGCCTTGGCGTTGATGGATGATCAAAAGGCCGCGTTGCGGTCAGAACGTGGTGAAGGTGTTTGGCGGTTCAAGCTGGATCTTGAGCGGATTGAGTGGACGGATCAGATTATTGGAGACGTGTCCATTGATGCGGCAAGCGTATCCGATCCAGTGTTGATCCGTGCCGATGGTCAAGTGCTGTACACCATTGCATCCGTCGTCGATGATACCGAAATGGGCGTTACACATGTTGTGCGTGGATCGGATCATGTGACGAACACCGCCACACAGATTCAGATCATCAAGGCGCTAGGTGGAACTGTCCCAACATTTGCACACCATTCATTGTTGACCGGACCACAAGGCGAAGCGTTGTCCAAGCGGTTGGGAACCTTGGCTTTGCGGGATTTGCGGGAAAACGGAGTCGAACCGTTCGCTTTGCTTAGTCTGCTGGCACGTTTGGGAACAAGCGATCCGATTGAGTTGCGCACCGATATGGCTGCCTTGATTGACGGGTTTGACATTGAGAAATTCGGGACAGCGCCGACCAAATTTGATGCCGAAGATCTGTACCCGTTGACGGGTCGGTATCTGCAAACATTGCCTTTGAATGCAGTGCAAAGCGATATCGAAGCGTTGGGTGTTCCTGCAGATCAGGCCGAACAGTTTTGGATGGTCGTTCGCGAGAATATCTCAACGATGCACGACGTGGCAGGTTGGTGGACATTATGTTCCGAGGGGGCTGAACCTCTGATTGATGAGGAAGACAGCGCCTTTGTTGCTGAAGCTTTGAAGCTGTTGCCGGACGGGCCGTTTGATGCATCCAGTTGGAGCGCGTGGACGTCTGCTGTGAAAGAGGCTTCGGGTCGCAAGGGCCGTGGATTGTTTATGCCGTTGCGCAAAGCAATTACCGGGCAAAGCCATGGACCGGATATGGGCGCGTTGATGCCCTTGCTGCAGGTGATCAAAGCACGCGGGTGATGTTTACCGGTGCGCTGACGCGCGCATGATAAATCGCGTTATCCACGCAGGACCAAAGGGGCTGTACCCCTTTGGAAACCCAGACCTTTGCGACCGTCGTCCGTCAGATGCGGCGTCATTATTTTATGAGCCTATTAGGTTGATGTGGTGGTCAACAAGTTCGGTTTCTGCCAGCGAAAGCGATTGGTGACGTGGATAGCGAGGCGCGGCGCGATCATCCAAGATTGGAATGTGCCAATTGCCGGTAGTCGCGAAAAAATCGGCCACTCCGCTTTCACCAAATTCGACTAAAAACCCCTGTGCGACAACGTCCAGATAGCTTCGCAAAATGACGTGCTGACCGTCGTTTGTATGCGTGTTTTCAGGAACAGAATACACCCAAGTTTCCGTTTCAAACTGTGGCGCGATCTGTCGACTGTACCCTGTTTCGCGGGTATCAAGAGCATCCCAATCAGCGTCGGGAACGCGCGCGGTCAGACCGTCAATTGCACAATTCGTATCTGGTTGAACGCTTAAGAAAACAACGTCGCGACCTGGCGTTTTGATCCAAACACGTCGCCACCCGCGAAGGCGCGCGCGTTGCGCGTCGGGGTAGATATGCGTGGATCGATTGACGAGGCTGCCATAGCCAAAAAAACGGGGATGTTGTCGGGAATGTTGCATTGCGTCAGTCAACGCAATCGCGCAGCGTTGTCAATTCCAGTCTTGCGCGTTCAAATCCAAACCACGTTTTCTTGAACGTAAGTGCATCGACTTGACGACACTGCCATTGTTGGATTACCTACCGGCAACGTCGTAATGGGAGAAGCGGGCAACCGCTGCCGAAGGAGCAACCGCCCCGGAAACTCTCAGGCCACCGGACCATGATGACGTAAGACTCTGGAGAGAGCTCGACGAAATATCGGGACGCCGAAGGGATAACGATCTCAGGCCAAAGGACAGAGGGGGCATCAGGCGGCGCGAATGGCGTGCTGCTTTAGATGCCGGTATGCTTCCCTGTGAAACATCGCCCGGCTTGAGGAGGCCGCGATGGCGGAATTGGATCGTTTGCCGCTGCATGACTTACATGTAGCTTTGGGCGCGCGTATGGGCCCATTTGCAGGCTATGAGATGCCCGTGCAGTACCCGCTGGGGGTGATGGGTGAACATTTGCATTGCCGATCAAAGGCTGGCTTGTTTGACGTCAGCCATATGGGGCAAGTGCGTATTCGCGCAGAGACTTGGGACAATGTCGCGCGCGCTTTTGAAAGCTTGGTGCCGCAGGATGTTTTGGGGCTGGCTTCTGGACGGCAACGCTATGGATTTTTCACGAATGAAAAGGGCGGCATCGAAGATGATTTGATGTTTGCTCGCGTGGACGACGATCTTTTGGTCGTTGTGAACGCCGCGTGTAAAGACGCAGATATTGCGCGCATGCAGGCCTTGTCCGGCGTTCGTGTCGAAATTCTCGCGGATCGGTCATTGTTGGCATTGCAAGGGCCGTTAGCGGGCGATGTGTTGGTATCACATGACGCGGGCTCTGGTGACACGAAGTTCATGGATGTTTTTGATGTGTCCATCGCGGGCGTCGACTGTTGGGCCAGCCGATCCGGTTATTCAGGCGAGGATGGTTTTGAAATATCGATCCCGGCTGCGCAAACGACTGTGGTTGCGCAGGCCTTGCTAGATCATCCGGCGGTCGAACCCATTGGATTGGGTGCACGGGATTCTTTACGTCTAGAGGCTGGGCTGTGCCTTTATGGGAATGACATTGACGCAGGTACAACTGTTGCGTCGGCAGCGTTGACATGGGCCATCCAGAAAGCACGTCGCCCTGATGGCGCGCGCGAGGGCGGGTTTCCCGGCGCGGATGTCACCTTGGCCCAGCCTCAACAATTGCGTGTGGGTCTTAGCCCCGAAGGGCGTGCCCCAATGCGTGCGGATGTTGCGCTATTTGCCTCAGAAACTGGGGGCGATCCCATTGGACACGTAACATCAGGTGGTTTTGGACCAACCATTGGAGCCCCGGTCGCCATGGGATATGTAAATGTGACGCAGGCGGAAGTGGGGACGCGTCTTTGGGGAGAAATCCGTGGCAAACGGATGCCGGTTTCAGTGGCTTCGCTTCCCTTTGTGCCTGCAAATTTCAAACGATAAGATAAAAAGGAAGATACGATGAAATATACGGAAGAACACGAGTGGTTGCGCAGCGAAGGCAATGAGGTGGTTGTCGGAATCACAATACACGCGGCGGAACAACTTGGGGATGTTGTTTACGTTGAATTGCCTGAGGTTGGAACGCAGGTTGCCCAAGGCGATGAAATCGTCGTCATCGAAAGCGTCAAAGCGGCCAGCGATATTTCCGCGCCGATTGACGGTGAGATTATCGCCGTAAACGACAAGCTTGCTGATGAACCGGGTTCTGTGAATGCGGACCCAGAAGGTGATGCTTGGTTTTTCCGAATGACCGTAACCGATGCGGGTCAAATGGCGGAATTCATGGATGAAGACAGCTATAAAGATTTTATCGGATAACCGGCTTGGCCCGATCGTTTCAGGGCCAAGTTTGCAGATCACTTGATTGATGGTTTGGCCGTGGACGCGATCCAATCCGATTGCGACGGCTCAAACCGGTCAAGTTAAGGACAGTGTCGTAGGACTCCCAATAGGGTTTTGGCGATGCTTGATGGAACGTATTTTTGCATTGAAAGGTCAACAGCATGGCTTTCGAACCGACTGACTACTTGCCGTATGATTTCGCCAACCGGCGTCACATAGGTCCATCGCCTGCCGAGATGGAGGACATGCTCACTGTTCTTGGGGTGGACAGCCTTGATACGCTGATCGACCAAACCGTTCCTAAAGCCATTCGGCAAGAAGAACCGCTTGAGTTCGGCAAAGCCAAATCGGAACGAGAACTGTTGCATCATATGCGAGGTGTCGCGTCCAAAAACAAAGTTCTGACCAGCTTGATTGGCCAAGGGTATCACGGCACCGTCACGCCACCAGCGATCCAGCGCAATATTCTTGAAAACCCCGCTTGGTACACGGCCTATACGCCGTACCAACCGGAAATCAGTCAGGGCCGCTTAGAAGCGCTTTTGAACTTTCAAACGATGGTGTGTGATCTAACCGGTTTAGAAGTCGCAAACGCGTCTTTGCTGGACGAAGCCACAGCATGTGCCGAAGCGATGACGATGGCGCAGCGGGTCGCCAAATCCAAAGCAAAATCATTCTTTGTGGATCAAAACTGTCATCCGCAAAACATCGCTTTGGTTCAGACACGCGCTGCGCCTTTGGATATCGAAGTGATCATAGGCGATCCATCAGAAATGGACGCCGAAGCTGTGTTTGGGGCGCTGTTCCAGTACCCGGGCACCCATGGTCATGTGCGCGATTTCACCAACGAAATTGCGGCGTTGCATGCGGCGAAAGCCATCGCCGTGGTGAGCGCGGACCCTCTTTCGCTGACGTTGTTGAAAGAGCCCGGCGCAATGGGGGCTGACATCGCCGTGGGATCGACACAACGGTTTGGTGTGCCCGTCGGATATGGTGGCCCACACGCCGCCTATATGTCGTGCCGCGACGCGTATAAACGGGCGATGCCAGGACGCATTGTTGGGGTGTCAGTCGACAGCCATGGCAATCGTGCCTATCGTCTTTCGTTGCAAACGCGTGAACAGCATATTCGCCGTGAAAAAGCGACGTCGAACGTGTGTACGGCCCAAGCTTTGTTGGCGGTAATGGCCTCTTTTTATGCTGTTTTTCATGGCCCACAGGGGTTGAAAGCGATTGCGCAACGTATTCACAGAAAAACCGCTCGATTGGCCGAAGGATTGAAACAAGGTGGGTTCGTGGTTCAACCCGCGGCTTTCTTTGACACAATTACGGTTGAGGTCGGGCCACTACAATCCGCAGTCATGAAATCTGCCGTGGACGAAGGGATCAACTTGCGGCGTGTTGGCGAGACACGGATAGGGATCACTTTGGATGAACGCACACGCCCTTCGACGATCGAAGCGGTTTGGCGTGCGTTTGGGATTAATCGTAAAGATAAAGATTACACCCCACATTACCACATGCCTGAAAAGCTGGTGCGTGAAACCGAATTCTTGAACCATCCCATTTTTCACATGAACCGCGCTGAAACGGAAATGATGCGGTACATGCGTCGGTTGGCAGATCGTGATTTGGCATTGGATCGCGCTATGATCCCGCTTGGGTCGTGCACGATGAAGCTGAATTCAGCCGCAGAAATGATGCCGGTGTCGTGGCGGGAATTTTCCCTGCTGCATCCATTTTGCCCTGCGGGTCAGGCCGAAGGGTATGCAGAAATGATTGGCGACCTCAGCGATAAGCTGTGCCAAATCACTGGATATGACGCCATTTCCATGCAGCCGAATTCTGGTGCGCAAGGTGAATATGCGGGTCTTTTGACAATTGCAGCTTTTCACCGATCACGCGGACAAGGCGAGCGGAATGTCTGCCTTATTCCAATGAGCGCACATGGCACCAACCCTGCGTCTGCGCAAATGGTGGGGTGGACCGTTGTACCCGTCAAATCAGCGGAAAATGGAGACATTGATTTGGACGACTTCCGCGCCAAGGCGGAAAAGCATAGCGATGCTTTAGCCGGCTGTATGATTACGTATCCTTCGACGCACGGTGTATTTGAAGAAACCGTGAAAGAGGTGTGTCAGATCACACATGACCAAGGCGGGCAGGTTTATATTGATGGGGCAAATATGAATGCCATGGTCGGATTGAGCCGCCCAGGCGATTTAGGCGGGGATGTCAGCCACCTGAACTTGCACAAAACGTTTTGCATTCCGCATGGTGGCGGGGGCCCGGGAATGGGTCCGATTGGTGTCAAAGCGCATCTGCAAGCACATTTGCCCGGTCACCCAGAACTGGGCGGTGAACAAGGCCCGGTGAGCGCCGCGCCGTTTGGATCGCCGTCATTGCTGCCGATCTCGTGGGCCTATTGTTTGATGATGGGCGGCGCTGGACTGACGCAAGCGACACGCGTTGCTATCTTGAATGCCAACTATATTGCCAAACGGTTGGAAGGCGCGTTCGACGTTCTGTATCGCGGTGGAAAAGGTTGGGTTGCGCATGAGTGCATCATCGACACACGCCCCTTTGAGGACAGCGCGGGGGTGACCGTCGAAGACATCGCCAAGCGTTTGATTGATTGCGGGTTCCACGCGCCAACGATGTCTTGGCCTGTTGCAGGCACGTTGATGGTTGAACCAACAGAATCAGAGACCAAAGCGGAATTGGATCGGTTTTGCGACGCCATGCTCGCGATCCGAGCCGAGATTGCCGACATCGAAGAGGGCCGTGTGGATGCAAACAACAATCCGCTTAAGAATGCACCGCACACGATGGAAGATCTTGTTAGGGAATGGGATCGTCCTTACAGCCGCGAACAGGGATGTTTTCCACCCGGAGCATTCCGCGTCGACAAATATTGGCCGCCAGTGAACCGCGTGGACAATGCGTTTGGCGACCGCAACCTTGTGTGTACCTGCCCCCCGATGGAGGAATACGCCGAAGCGGCTGAGTAAAGCTTAGTCTTCGGACAGCAGATCAGCAAAAAGCGAGGCGACTTTATCCCAAGTTGCCTTGCTTGACGCACACAGCAAATACCCTTGTTCGGTTGCCGTATAATCGCGACCATCCAGCATTGCGGCGAAACCACCTGCTTGCTGGCACAGCACGACACCGGCTGCGTGATCCCATGGGGTCATGCGAACAGACAGCACAAAGTCGATGCTTCCCTGTGCCAACATCCGATATTCATGTGCAGAACAGCGCAAAGTCGACAGCAAGTTCAGTTTTGGAATGCAATCGGAAACCAGTGCTTTGTCGGCCAATGGCATGATCGACATATGGGTATAACCGGTCATTTCGGACAGTTCTTTGTCAGGGCTCGTGACCAACAGGCGTGGCGCAGTATTTGGCAAACGATGAAGCGCGCGACCTTGCAGGTCTGCTTCCATTGCATCATCGCCAATAGGGTCGTGGATTAGGCCATAAACCGGTCGTCCAAAGCGACAAGCCGCAACAATGGTGCCAAACATGGGAAGGCCTTGGGCGAAATTCCAAGTACCATCGACAGGGTCGATCAAAAACGAAAGCTCGGCTTCGCCAAGTTTTTCCAATATCTTGTCGTCTTTGGACGCGGCTTCTTCGCCAATGATCAAGGTGGACGGAAAAGCCATTTGTAGCCCGCGCGTGATGATGGCTTCGGCGCCGATATCCGCTTCGGTGACCAAATCTTCTGGTCCGGACTTGGTTGAGATTTGCCCCGAATCCAACTTTCGGAACCTTGGCGTTATCTCTGCCCGGACGGCGCGACGCACAAGATTGCGAATGGTGGTTTTTTGGGACGCACTTAATGGTGCGGTAACTGGCATCGGTAATTGATCAAGCATGACTGGTCTCTTTGATGATTCCGTCTTTTGCCGCGTGGTCTGACATGCAGCAAGGAATACGGCAACCCAAACGTGGGCTTATTCACGCGCTCGCAATACATGTGCGGGTCGTGCTGACAATGGTCCCCACGCAAATATCAACCCAGCAACAAGGGTCGTGCCAACACCTGCGCTGATGATCCCAAGCGCGGAAGACCAAATTACATTGAAATCCGTTTCCATGACAAATTCGCTGACAGCCCAGCCACCAGTAATGCCCGCAACCAATGCCACACTGCCCGCCGCCAGGCCCAGCAGAATGGAACGTGTTGCGAAGCTAATCAGAATTGCGCGGCGCGACGCCCCCAAAGTTTTCAGAACAGCAGCTTCGTAGGTGCGTGCACCGGTTCCAGCCGAGGCCGCGCCAATCAACACAAGAAACCCAGTCAGCAATGTAGCACCCGCCCCATAAGACGTTGCCGCCGCCAAACCAGCCAAGACATTGGCGACACGATCGATGGCATCACGCACGCGGATGGCTGTGATATTCGGGTATTTATTTGCCAAATCGCGCAGGATTTTGGCTTCGGCTTCTGGTTCGGCGTATACCGTCGAAATGAAACTGTGAGGGGCGCCTGCCAACGCGGCAGGGTTCATGGTAAGAACAAAGCCAATCCCAGCCGTCGAAAAATCGACTTCTCTGAAGGACGCAATTGTGCCGACGATGTCACGCCCAAGGATATTGATGGTCAGTTCGTCGCCCATTTTTAGGCCAAGTTCTGTGGCTTCTTCTGCGGCGAAACTGATCAAGGGCGGGCCAGTGTAATCGGCATCCCACCATTTCCCTGCCAAAAGACGCGTATTTTTGGGCAATTCAGCAGAGTAGGTGATGCCTCGATCCCCACGCACGACCCAATGGTCACCGGCGACTTCTTCGGCGGACACGCCGTTGATTTCAGTGATGACACCGCGCAACATGGGTGCGCTGTCGACCCGGCGCACGGCTGGATCATCGGCAAGCCGTTCCGAATACCCGGCCATTTGATCTTTTTGTATGTCGACAAAGAAGTAACTTGGCGCGACATCCGGAAGGTTTCCGGCAATGGCATTGCGCAAGTTGCCGTCAATTTGTCCCACCGCCGCCAGCACGGACAGGCCCAGACCTAGCGACAAAACGACAGATGCGGCCCCTTCTCGCGGACCGGAAATGGCGGCCAAAGCCCACCGCAATCCCGGCTTTTTGACACGGCGTGCGAACCGGCGGGACAGCCAGCGCACGACCAGCGATGACAGTGCCAAAAGAGCAAGCGCAAAGGCGATACCACCCATAGTCCAAAGCGTTAATTTCCATGTCCCGCTTAACCAAGCGGCTGAACCGACCAGAATGATCAATGCCCCCACAATCATAAGCAAATAGC
>JBDWGM010000079.1:0-45652 GCA_039975755.1 Paracoccaceae bacterium
CGCCTTCAATCTGGAAGTTTCGAAGTATTTCTTATTGGCCGCACCGCAATAGTCTAAGGTGCGGCTGAGTGGATTGATTTGAAATATCGGTTTACCGATTGCCTTTGCCAATTCAATCGCCCGCCCGGTTCCGCCAGGTGAACCAGTGCAGCGTCCGTCCCAAACACCAATCAGGCTATGCGATTTTATCACCACCCAATCCATACTCTTTTTGTAAGCCGACATGCTCCGCTTCGAAAAGTTCACGAATTCAGACTTAGTGGACCGAAATCGAAGCGTATTGCTCTTTTCTAAGCTCAACTCAGAATCAAAATCCGCTGAGAAGTCGTCAAATGGGATGGCGGTGTTCAGTTCGATGTCTAGATGTAGTGCGACCACAGAGAAGATTGTGTCGGCACCCTCGGAAACAGCAGATACCGCAGTCAGGTTTGAGTACTTCGCTTTGAACTCCGCGAGTAGTCTGTGACAACAGAAGCGAACATAATTTTCGGCTTCAAGTCCGCCCAAGTAGCGGTGTCCTACGATACCAACCTTATAATTCACCTGTTTCATTCCGTTCTTTTCTAGCATCCGTACCAGGAGGAAAGTACATCGCAAATCGGTCAAAGAGCACCCTTTTTTCTGCCCCTCTTTTCCTGATCAAGCGATGAAGTGATTCCGAGGCATCGCCTTAGCAGACGTACATACAACACGCAGCACTAACCGAGTTGGGCTCAAATCTGACGCCCGTACAGCGCACCCGTTAGAGCCGCTTTTGCAGAACTAAGCACTAATTCCCTGCGGCTTCACCAATGGCAGCTATAGCCTTTCAACATCATTGTTTAGACATCCCATGCCACAGGTGTTGTGGTTGGCCCTCGGAATGCCCATCCGCCAAGCTCAGTTTCTCCATCCAGTCGCAGATTTGGTAATTTGGAGAACAATCGCGGCAACACGACCTCAGCGACCAGACAGCGGGACGCCCATGCGCCTGCACAAAAGTGCGGACCTGCCCCAAACGCGATTGAATCAGCCGCATCTTGGGTCAGATCAAAAACATCAGGCCGTTCAAAATTTGCTTCGTCACGGTTCCCCGAACCAAACATCAAAAACACGCGGTCGCCGGTTTTCAACGTCATCCCATGCAATTCATAATCCTGCGCCATCTGCCGTGGGCTCATGCCGATCGGAGATTGCCACCGCGTGTATTCGTCAAAGGCCTGCATCCAAGTCGCTTGACCGGACAGCACCAGCTCCAACTGCTCGGGATGCGTCAACAAGGCCCAAACCACACCAGCAATCACATCGCGAGGCTCGTTCTGCCCGCCTGAGATCGCGAGTTTGATATTCGCTCTGATCTGATCCATCGACAAACCAGCCTCAAGCTGCACCGACAAAAGCGAGGCATCAGGCGTATCGCGCACAACATCGATCATCTCGTCGATATGGCGATCGATCAAAGCGGTGCAGTCGTGACACCGCGCTTCGATCTCTGTGTCACCGGCGTAATTTGCACAGCCATCCACCATGCCCTGACTGGTCTGATCGACCTCTTGCCAGATCATTTTGCGCAGTCCCGTAATCACCCGCAGCGCTTCGCCACAAATCCGTTTGGCGATCTGCACCATGTCGCCCTGCCCATTTGGTTTGACCTCTGCAAGAATGGACTCAGTGAACGCTTCGAATTCTGCTTTCCAGACAGTCTTTACGGTTTTGGGGGAAACAGTCGGAAAGATGGCCTTTCGCTCAGCCATATGCTCCGCACCATCTTTGCGCATCATGTTTTGACCCATCAACTGAACCATCAAACCTTCTGGCTGGTCAGACGAAAAATATGCGATCTTCTTTTCAACATCGAAAATATCGTTGCGACGGGTAATCAAAACGGCCCCAAGCTCGGGCGTAAACGCAACAGGTGCCGTCTGGCGGAGTGTTTTAAGGTCCGGGTAAGGATCTTGCCAAAATTCGTCTGGGTTGATGCTGTAAACAGGCGGTATCACGTATTCGATCCACAAATTGCACGCGGTGGACATTTCTATCTGTCGGATCGCTGACATTCAATGAGGCTGCAGCAGTGTTTAATGAGGAGTCCTTGAGAACTTCTCTACGCGATGCATGACGGTCAGCTATGCGGGACTTTGCCGTCTTTCGCTGCGGCCGCGCCAATGTCGGTTTCGTGCCCGTTCAGGATAGCCTCAAATTACACCAAGTTCTGTGAGAGCAGACTGCTACCTATTTTCTTTGGACTATGATGCTCTTGTGAGGAAATGCCGTTTTGAACAAAGCCAGTTTGCCTGGGAGACACGAAAAAATCGTTCCGTGTCCAAACTCAACATATCTTTCTGTCAACAGGAGACCAAGCGATTGAAAACTATCATCAGTCGCGTGATCAGAAGCGACAACATAACATTTTTCTGGTGCCCCAAGTTTGTACAACGTGTTGAGCACGCTTTCTTCATCTCTTTGGCCGCGCGGAATTTCGTTTGAGTGATCGGGGTGCATCTCAACTTGATGGGCTAGCCTCTTGTGTAACCACTTGGTTCGACCTTTTGCCGTCTCGAATGCTCGTTTCATGCGATCCTTCTCAGCAGGATCGATCAATTTTAGCAGACCTACAATATGTGTATCTCGATCCATTGGTAGCAATTCATTCATTCGCTCGTATGTATCATCAAATTACATAAAATAGACTGTTAAAGTCTAGGTGCCATCCCACCGCGGTCATTCGCGTGCAGCGCAGCATCTGTTATTTTGGGCTCAGAGCTGCCGTTCGTTTCCTGCAAGTAACGATATCCCAACTTGGATCAGTTTGTCAGATAGAATTCAAAGCCGTGTCACGTCCGCGACCAACGAATTTGCACCTGAAAATTCTAGAAGATTTGCCGGGCTCAAACCTGTTTTACATCCTTTCTCAATGCGCGTCTCCGATCAGTCGTATCGGCGCAAGAATTCAACTGCCCCCAACATATTCACTGTTTTGGAATTTGAGCGCGCAGGAATTCCTATTTTCTTTTGAACCCCAGATCGCTACCTTCACGAAAAGCAAACATAGTGAACGGAATGAATGATGCTGGCAAAAGGCGTTACTTTGCGCGGCCTTGAGGTATTTGAAGCGCTTGCATCCAGCGGGTCCGTTGCGCAAACGGCGGAATTGACTGGGTTAAGCCAACCTGCCGTCAGTCAGCAATTGCGAAACCTTGAAACGGCTTTGTCCGTCGATCTTGTGGACCATGGCAAACGTCCAATGCGCCTGACGCCTGCAGGCGAAACATTCCTGTCCCGCATTCAGGTGTCCTTGTCGCAGTTGCGTCTGGCTCAGTCTGAAGTCACGGTCATGGACCTCGCGCATTTGCCATCCTTGTCCCTTGGGATCATCGACGATTTTGAAAATGACCTCACCCCGCGCTTGGTCACCATTTTGGCGGACAGTTTGACCGGATGTCGGTTCAAATTGATCACTGCCCCCAGTCATGTGATTTTGGACATGGTTGCGGACAAGCGGTTGCATATCGCCATTTCTGCCAGCGCTGGACCAGTTTCCAAAGGGATCGTTGAATACCCGTTGGTGCGTGATCCGTTCATTGTTGTCGCACCGCGCGATCAGTTTCCGGGCCCAAACTTGACCGAAGCCCCGAAAGGTCTGCCCTTTCTTCGGTATGAAAAAGCCCAACTTATCGGACGACAAATCGAGGCGCATTTGGCGCGGCAAAAGCTCGATTTTGATGACCGGTTCGAAGTCGGGTCGCATCTTGCGCTTATGGCGATGGTAGCGCGGCGTATTGGATGGGCGGTCACGACACCGCTGGGTTATATGCGTGCTGGCCGATTCCATGATCAGGTCGCTGCTTTCCCTTTGCCGTTCAATCCATTTTCCCGGACCATTTCGCTTTATGCCAGCGCGGATTGGGCGGGCGATGTGCCATTGGATGTGGCCGCGACCATGCGCCGATTGGTGCAAACGCATATGATCGAACCTGCCTTGCACCAATTGCCTTGGCTGGCCGGTGAACTTTGCTTGCTGGAAGAGTAATCTAGCCAGGTAACTCTGCGGCGATCAAAGCATCGGCGCAGCGTTCTATCAGATCTAACGCCCCGTCAAAATCGCGCGTGAAATACGGATCCGGCACATGGTCTGCATCTGCGACATAATCCGTAAAACACGCAATCCGCGCGACGCCATCAGCCGGTTCAAGCGATTCAATATCTGACAGGTTTTCTGCGTCCATTCCCAGAATCAGATCAAACCCTTTGAAATCTTCCACCGCCAGCTGGCGCGCACGCAAATCACCCATGGCATATCCTTTGGCTTTTGCCGCATGCTGCATCGGGTCGTATGGCGGTTTGCCGATGTGCCAACCGGCGGTGCCTGCGCTATCAATGTGCCAATGCGGCGCACGCGCGCGCAAAACGGCCTCTGCTGTGGGCGAGCGACAGATATTTCCAAGGCAGACAAAAAGAACGCGCATAACACTGGACTCTGCCATGTCGCATTTGCAATGCAAAGACCAAAGGGAGAGCATCATGTCCAATGTCGTAATTCTTACCGGCGCAGGCATTTCAGCTGAAAGTGGTCTTGGTACGTTTCGGGATGAAGGGGGGCTGTGGGCGCAGCATCGGATTGAAGACGTCGCAACCCCTGAAGGGTATGCACGCAATCCGCAATTGGTGGTGGATTTCTACAATGCGCGTCGCAGTCAAGCGGCTGAGGCAATTTCCAATGCGGCCCATGAGGCTTTGGCCCGGCTCCAGCAGCAAAATTCGGGCGATGTGCTTTTGGTGACCCAAAACGTCGACGATCTCCATGAGAAGGCTGGCAGTCCGGATGTCGTTCATATGCATGGTGCGTTGAATTCCGCGCTTTGTGCGCAATGCGAAACGCGATGGCCTGCCCCGTTGACGATGCATGTGGGCGAAGCTTGCCCTAAATGCGCGGCCAAAGCGGCACGCCCAGACATCGTTTGGTTTGGAGAAATTCCATATCATATGGAACGGATCGAGCGTGCTTTCTTGAATGCAGATGTTTTTGTGGCCATTGGAACATCGGGCAACGTGTATCCGGCGGCTGGTTTTGTGCAACTGGCGGCTCGATCTGGGGCCCATACAGTTGAACTGAACCTGGACCCGTCGGAAGTTGTTTCACAGTTTGCGGAGACCCATTTCGGCAAAGCATCAGACACAGTGCCGAAATGGGTTGATCAAGTTTTAGAACAATCTGACTAAAGCAGGATCAATGAGACTTGTGATCGCCATGCCCGTCTGATTTGGGCTTTCGATCATTGTCGACAGGAATTTCCAGCTTAACTTCGCCAGCTTTTTCAAAGGTCAGCGTGACTTCGATGACATCGCCGTTGGTCAAAGGCTTATTAACACCCAAGAACATGATGTGATCGCCCCCACGTTTGAGATGGGCCAAGCCGTCGGCAGGAACCGCAATTCCGCCTTCGACGGGTGTCATTTTCACAATGCCATCGTCGCCTTCGATATGCGTATGCAATTCGACCCGCTCAGCAATATCCGACGTTGCAGATATCAAGCGATCATCCTGACCGGCATGGTTCATCAGCCCCATGAACGCAGCCGCAACTTTTGGGTTTGTGGATCGCGCGTATGGCTCGTCGACCATGATTTTGGCATCGCCAGCAAACGCACTCGTCCCAAGCAGCACAGCCGCAGAGACACTTATCAACACATTTTTCAGTTTCATCAGTCTTCTTTCTGTCATTTGATCCATTGGGAATTGTGGCTTAAGCCCCCAATGGCGGAGCGCGAGCCAGGAAGTCATGTGACGAGCTCAGATCGACAGAAAATTGCTCGTTTAAGAAATTGCGTGGCGTATCGAAAAAAGAAGCCGGACGTGCGATGCGCGGCATCGCTGGGGCGGGCACCGCATGCAAACAACACTCTGGGCAGTATTGTGGTGCTTCAACTGGTTGTCCGTCTTCATCGACATAGACAACAATCAAATCCTGGCCAACGCAGATGACCATCTGGTCCAAAGGCGCAGCCGCACTGCGCGCGTGCGCCATGCTGTGCGACGTTGAGATCAACGCAAGAACTAAGATGATATTGACGAGAAATCGCATTAGGGCCCGGATACTTTGGTCCTTAATAGATTGCAGTGCGCCAAAAAGAAGCAACCCCGCCCACTCTCCGTGGACGGGGTTGTGACATCACAATTTCGAAAGATCAGGCGCTTGCAGCCTGAGCCTTTGCGATTTCTTTTTTAACTTTCAAAGCGTTGGACGACAATTCAGTGTCCTTGGCTTTGGCAAGATACGCGTCCAAGCCACCGCGGTGATCAACACTGCGCAATGCGTGTGCCGAAATCCGCAGTTTGATGCCGCGACCCAATGTTTCGGATTGCAAAGTCACGTCATTCAGGTTCGGCAAAAACCGCCGTCTTGTTCTGTTCTTGGCATGGCTGACATTGTTGCCAGTCATTGGGCCTTTTCCGCTCAGTTCGCATACACGCGACATCTGATTATCCTCTTCTCAGCTGGTCACTTGGTCTGGACCCTTGTCCATTCCCAAACGACGACCGCGCCGCAAAGGCGGCACGACAAAATTCGTTCGCTGGCTTTAGGGGGAATCGGACGAGTGGTCAAGCCATGGCCGTCAGTTTTCGCGGATACGCGACAGCACAAAGTCCGCAGCAGCGCCCGGCGACATGTCCCCTGCCTCGATCGCCTGCGTAAGACGCGCAATTTCGTCCTTAATCGCGGGCGTTTCCATTTGGGCCAACAACGCGTGCCGTATGTCTTCTAAGAACCAATAATGGGCCTGCGCTTTGCGGGTGGTTTGAAATACGCCGTGACGGGTGCGCCATTCGGCCAAAGCTTTCATTTCCTGCCAAACCTCTGACAAACCAGTTTCGGATAAGGCTGAGACCATCATCGCTTTGGGAAAGTCTTGCGGGTCTTGTGGGCGTTTACGTAACAATCGCAACGCACCGGCATAATCGGCACATGTCCGAGTCGCCGCGGGTTTCAGATCACCGTCTGCCTTGTTCACAAGAATCATATCGGCGATTTCCATGATCCCGCGTTTGACGCCCTGCAATTCGTCGCCTCCGGCAGGAGCAAGCAACAACAAAAACAGATCAGCCACTTGCGCCACCACAGTTTCAGACTGCCCAACCCCCACCGTCTCGATCAGAACAATGTCAAAACCAGCCCCTTCGCATAATCGCACGACTTCGCGCGTGCGCCGTGCAACGCCGCCCAAATGGCTTTGACTAGGGGATGGGCGGATAAACGCATTTGGTGCGCGACTTAGTCGGTCCATACGTGTCTTGTCGCCCAGAATAGACCCACCAGACCGAGTTGAACTGGGATCAACAGCCAAGACAGCAACACGCAATCCCTGATCGGTCAGCATCATGCCAAAGCTTTCGATGAAGGTGGATTTCCCGACCCCCGGCGTGCCCGACAATCCGACGCGCAACGCCTGACGATCTTTGGGCAATGCGTTCAACAAAACCTGAGCCTGCGCCCGGTGATCCGCGCGTGCGCTTTCCACCAGCGTTATCGCCCGAGCCAGAGCGCGTCGTTCGCCTTGTGACACGCGATTGGCCAAATCCATTAGTGCTGCATTGTCCATTCTTTAGGTCTTCCGATAGCTTTGTGCGAATGTCCAGTGTTGGCCTGACTGAAGACATCGTGCATTGAGGGCCTATGTTGCCGATCGAAGCCATACTACCAGACCTGATTGACGCAGTGCGTGCGCATGGCCGTGCGGTTCTGCAAGCCCCACCGGGTGCAGGTAAAACCACACGTGTGCCACTGGCCATGTTGGACGCGGACGTTGTCAAAGGGCGCATCATCATGCTGGAACCCCGCCGCCTTGCTGCACGCGCGGCAGCTGGACGCATGGCGGACACGTTGGGTGAAGAGGTCGGTCAAACCGTCGGTTACCGCATTCGAGGCGAGGCGCGGACAAGCGCGCATACCAAGATCGAAGTTGTCACCGAAGGCATTTTGACACGGATGCTGCAATCGGATGCTGAATTGCCGGGCATTGGCGCGGTCATCTTTGACGAATTCCACGAACGCTCGTTGAATGCCGACCTTGGTCTGGCCCTGTGCCTCGAGGTTACGGACACGTTGCGCGACGATCTGATTTTGCTGGCCATGTCCGCGACATTGGACGCAGACCCCGTCGCGCAGGTGATGAACGCCCCTATTCTGACATCAGAAGGGCGCAGCTTTCCGGTGGACCCCGTCTGGTTACCTGCCCCTTTGGCCAAAACCGTCCGATTGGAAACCGCGATGAC
The DNA here is from genome assembly GCA_039975755.1 of Paracoccaceae bacterium. Lineage (GTDB taxonomy): Bacteria > Pseudomonadota > Alphaproteobacteria > Rhodobacterales > Rhodobacteraceae > JABSSA01. The sequence goes on from JBDWGM010000079.1 coordinate 8,252, forward strand.
GGATGTCATCCAACAAGCCTTGGCCACAACGCAGGGCAGCATCTTGGCCTTTCTGCCGGGCGAAGGCGAAATTCGACGCACCGAATCCGCTTTGCGTGCTGCTGTTTCAGATGAATACCTGATCGCGCCCTTGTTTGGGGCAATGGATTTCAAGGCCCAGCAAGCCGCCATTCGACCCGCACCAAAAGGGCGACGTAAAATCGTTTTATCGACGGCGATCGCGGAAACTTCCCTGACGATTGCGGATATTCAGGTTGTGGTGGACGGAGGGCGTGCCAGACGCGCCTTGTATGATGCGTCATCTGGGATGTCGCGTCTTGTGACCGAACGCGTAACCCGCGCCGAAGCAACACAGCGCGCCGGACGCGCAGGCCGCGTGACCGATGGCACCTGTTTCAAGCTTTGGACACGCGGCGAAGACGGTGCATTGGCCAGCTTCCCTCCGCCCGAGATTGAAGCCGGTGACCTGACTGCCTTTGCCTTGGAATTGGCGCTTTGGGGAACGGCGCCAGATGGGTTGCGATTTGTCACGCCGCCTCATGACGGGCGGTTCAAAGAGGCCCAAGCCGTTCTGCGAATGCTGGGGGCGTTAGATGATCAAAACCGGATCACACCGCATGGCAAAATTCTGGCCAAGGTGCCATTGCACCCGCGCCTTGCCCATATGCTTCAACTGGGCGGCAAAGGGGCTGCCGACATGGCAGCGCTTTTGTCAGAACGTGACCCACTGCGAGGGCGCGGCACTGATCTGAACCTGCGCATCCGTGCTTTGGCGAAACCAGAGCAGTTCGGCGATGCCCTTCATCGCGGTGTTGTTTCGCGCATACGCCAAGATGCCAAACGTCTGAAGCAATTCACGAAGGGTAGCGAACAGGCAAGCATCGGTGTTTTGGCCGCTCTTGCCTATCCTGACCGTATCGGCCTGAGACGCAAAGGAGACTCTCCGCGTTATTTGTTGTCCGGCGGCAAAGGCGCAATCTTGCCAGATGGCGATGGCCTAAGTGGTCAACAATTGATTGTCGTCACCGATCTGGACGGTGACACCCGCGAAACACGTATACGGCAAGCCGTACCATTGGCACAAAGTGAATTGCGACACTTGTATACGGATCAAATCAAGTGGTTCGATCTGTGCGAATGGTCCCGTCGGGAAAACCAAGTTGTCACTCGGCAACAAGAACGGTTCGGGGCGATAGCGCTGGATGATCGGGTCTGGACAGACGCGCCACCCGAACAAATTGCCATCGCGATGTTGGACGGTGTGCGCCAATTGGGTCTGCGCCCTTCTGCCAAAGCGGAGAGGTTTCTGTCCCGTGCTCGTTTGATGACTGCTGATTTCCCCGATTTTAGCGATGTGCATCTGCTGCAAACAATCGACGAATGGTTGTTGCCGCATCTGACTGGGGTCCGCACGGCTTCGGATTGGAAGGCATTTGAAATTTTGCCCGCTTTAGAAGCACGACTGGATTGGACCCAGAAACAAACGCTTGATATGCGCGTGCCTGGAAAGTTTGTAACCCCCTTGGGTCGAAGCGTGCCGATTGATTACAGCGCAGGCGTGCCCGCGATCAGCCTGCGTCTGCAAGAGATGTTCGGTGTGACGCAACACCCCGTCGTTGGCCAAGTCCCGCTTCAGGTTACGCTTTTATCACCCGCCCAGCGCCCCGTTCAGGTCACCCAAGACATTCCTGGGTTTTGGGCGGAAAGTTATGCAGACGTACGCAAAGACATGCGTGGGCAGTATCCCAAACACCTCTGGCCCGAAGACCCAACCCAAGCAGATCCGACATTGCGCGCAAAACGACGTAAACCCTAAATATCAGAGGGTTGCAGGCGTGGCGCGCCGGGTTCGGTCTTTTCCGCTGCTTTGATGGCATCCACGACCCGGTGAATGACAGGACATGGCACATTGTGTGTCTGCGCCAGCTTCAGAACTGCACCCTGTAACGCGTCAATCTCGGTCAGACGGCCATGGTTCAGATCATCCTGCATTGATGATCGCGCTGCCGGGTCGATCTTGAGCATTTGGGATGCGATGCGGCGAAACAGCGGTGTTGGCAATCGCAGAATATACGGGACAAGCGCTGCTGGCGCCGCTGTAAAGCGTGCAGGTTTGATGCCCGCCGCCTGCAGTACGGCCAAAGTTTCTTGCATTTGATCTGCTAAAACCCGTCGCCATTCGCGTGATTGCAGTTGATTGTGCAATGTGTCCCCTGACAAGGCGTTCAAAGCATTGTTCAAGTTGACCAACAGCTTGCCCCATTGCACCGATGTCAAATCTGCAAAACCTTCGACCGACAGCCCTGGCACATCCAAGTCGCGCACAAGTTCCCCATTTGCGTCTTCAATCTGCACCCCACCGCTGGTGGCTTTGCGAAACGTGCCGGGCCCAGTTTGAACGACATTGAACGCAACGACCCCTGATCGCACATCGGCCAACGGTGCGACGGCCTGCAACATTTCGGCATTGGACACGCCATTTTGCAGGCTGATCACTTTAGCCGATGGCGCAAACTGGTTGATGGATTTCCCAATGTCGCTTGTGGCCGATGATTTAACCGTCACCAGAATGACATCGGCCTCGGCCAAACACGCAGCATCCGTTTCGTACGTGATGCTTTCAAAGTCAGCCGCGTCCCCTTCAACATCCGAAAGATGCAGACCCGCTGAGGAAATTTCATCCCCTAAACGCTTGCGTCCCAGAAAGACAACATCATGCCCAGCCGCAGAAAGCCGGCCACCGACGAAAACCCCTATGGCCCCCGCCCCTGCAATAGCGATGCGTTTAGGCTCAGACACCTAAACACCAACGCATAACTGCCTTTTGCGCATGCAAACGATTTTCCGCTTCGTCGAAAATCACGGAATTTGGACCATCCATGACAGACGACGTTACTTCTTCTTCTCTATGTGCGGGGAGGCAATGCATGAACACGGCGTCTGGTTTGGCATGGCTCATCAGTTCATCATTGACCTGATACGGGCGCAGCATGTTGTGGCGGCGTTCCCGAGCGGATTGCGCGTCATGCATACTGACCCATGTATCGGCAAATATCAGGTCAGCCCCCTGCACCGCTTTTTCGGCATCCCGTTCGATGACAAATTTCTGTCCCGCATCACGCATCAGTTTTTGCCATTCATCTTCGGGGTCAAGTTGCGACGGGCCTGTAAAGGTCAAGTCAAAGCCGAACTTGGCGGCGGCGTGCATGACCGATGCACACACATTGTTACCGTCGCCGCACCAAACAGCCTTGATGCCTTTGACCGGTCCGCGATGTTCTTCGTAGGTCATGACATCCGCCATGATTTGGCAGGGATGCGTGCGATCCGTCAGCCCATTGATCACAGGAACAGACGCGAATTCCGCCATTTCCTGCAATACACTTTCGTCAAATGTACGGATCATGATCAGATCGACATAACGCGACAGAACCCGCGCCGTATCCGCAATGGTTTCGCCATGCCCAAGCTGCATGTCAGAGCCGGACAAAACCATGGTTTGACCACCCATTTGACGCACACCAACATCAAAAGACACGCGCGTTCTGGTCGACGGTTTTTCAAAGATCAAAGCAACAACGTGCCCATCCAAAGGCCGCTCGTCATCAGCCGCACCTCGTGGTCGACCCAACCTTGCTGTTTTCATGTGCCGCGCTTGATCGATCATGACCCGCAGATCTTGGGCGGGTGTTGTGTGAATATCGAGAAAATTATTCATATCTATTTCAATCTTGTCGGGGAACGCCGCGGTTTGATGGCCACGGGCAGTTCCCTAAGTTTAAGTCATGCGGATGTCAGGTCGGATGCAGCTTGATCAAGCCGTGCAATGCTTTCGCTGATTTCATCATCCGAGATCGTCAAAGGCGGCAACAGTCGAATGACGTTGTCAGCTGCAGGAATGGTAATCACCTGCTGATCATAACCCGCTTTGACAACGTCAATATTTGTGACCTTGCATTTCAGGCCCAACATCAGGCCCAAACCGCGAACCTCTTCGAAAACATCTGGATGCGAAGCAACCAAACCTTCCAATTTCTGGCGCAATAACCCTGCTTTTCGGCTGACGTCGGATAAAAACTCGGGTGTGTTCACTGTGTCCATGACGGCGCACCCAACGGCACATCCTAAAGGATTGCCGCCATAGGTCGTTCCATGTGTACCCACGGTCATACCGCTGGCCGCGTCTTCTGTGGCCAGAACAGCGCCCAATGGAAACCCCCCGCCAATGCCTTTGGCAACCATCATGATGTCGGGCGTGATCCCCGCCCATTCATGGGCAAACAACCGACCAGTTCGACCAACGCCGCATTGCACTTCGTCCAGGATCAAAAGAATGCCGTGTTTGTCGCAAAGATCGCGCAACCCCTTAAGTTTATCGTCAGGCATTGGGCGAATGCCACCTTCGCCTTGGATCGGTTCAACAAGGATCGCTGCCGTTTCAGCAGAAATCGCGTCTTCGATCGCCTCTTCATCATCCCAATCCAGATGTGTAAATCCGGGCAACAATGGGCCAAACCCCTTGGTCATTTTCACGGATCCAGCCGCAGCGATACCGGCAGAGGACCGACCATGAAATGAGCCGGAAAAAGTGATAATATCCACTTTGCCCTCGGATCCTTTTTCATACCAGTATTTGCGCGCCATTTTCACGGCCAATTCGCAGGCTTCTGTGCCTGAATTTGTAAAGAACACTGTATCCGCAAAGGTCGCATCGACAAGTTTGTCGGCCAATGCTTTTTGTTGCGGAATCTCATACAGGTTCGACACATGCCAAAGCGCGCCAGCTTGGTCCGTAATGGCCTGAACCAACGCAGGATGCGCATGACCAAGGGCATTCACCGCAATACCGGCCCCCAAATCCAAAAAGCGTCGGCCGTCGGCTTCGATCAACCATGTGCCTTCGCCTTTGACGAAAGAAAGTGGTGCGCGTGCGTAAGTCGGCAATAATGACGGGATCATCGGATCCTCCTTGGATGGCCCAGGCTCAGACATGTTTGGTGCATGAGCAGTGCGGGCAGGTCAATATGTTAAGAGTGATTGAGTTGATCAGGCCGCAATGGCGATGAGGCAACAAAAAGGGATCATGCTCAGCCCATAGGCTGACAAGTTCAGAATCGTCGGAGTGATTGCAACATGATCATGAGGGCCTGCTTAGGGCATCATTTAGGCTTTGACCAGATGCTTTTCTCCTTGCACGGCGGCTTTGATACGCGCATGCGCACAGAATGTTCCAACCCAAAACACAAAATCCAGCTTTGGCGGCGATGTTCATTGGTATTGCGACCATGTTTATTGCGGCTTCAATGTTGTTGGCCAAAGCGTTGGGTAGCGGGCAATTTGGGCCACCGCTTCATCCCTTTCAGGTCAGTTTTGGACGGTTCGCATTTGCCTTTTTGGCCATTTCCACAGGCGTTGCGATCCTTCGTCCGCGCATAACGCGTATTCATTGGAAACTGCATGGCATTCGAACGATCAGCGGATGGGCCGGCGTGACTTTGATGTTTGCGGCGGTCGCTTATATTCCACTGGCTGATGCGACTGCGATTACTTTTTTGAACCCCGTGTTCGGCATGATTTTGGCCATACCTATTTTAGGTGAGCGCGTAGGTCCTTGGCGGTGGCGGGCTGCCTTCATCGCCTTTCTGGGCGCAGTCATATTAATTCGCCCCAGCCCAAGCGGAATTGAACCTGCGGCCCTCTTGGCTTTGGGTGCTGCTGTGGTCATGGGACTTGAGCTGACGATCACCAAAAAACTGGCCGGACGCGAAGGACCATTGCAGATTTTGTTCGTTAACAATCTGCTTGGCTGCGCGATTGCCAGCTGTGCGGTTATCTGGGTGTGGCAAATGCCCAACACGATGCAATGGGTGATGCTTGGCGGTTTGGGTTGTTCTATGGCCGTGGCGCAAAGCTTTTTCGTCAATGCAATGGCGCGTGCGGATGCATCATTTGTTGCGCCTTTCAGCTATGCAACGCTGATATTTGCAACGTTATACGACATCTATTTCTACCGGGTCATACCCGATATAGTAACACTGCTTGGAGCGGGAATGATTCTTGGCGGTGCCTTTCTTTTGGCATGGCGCGAGGGAATCGCCGCACGAAAAAACGTCAGCGCCTTGTAGTTTGGCGTCAGCTGACTAGAATATAGTTTGATGAGACCAAGGCGGCCCGTTCGTGGCCGCCTTATGAAATTGGGGAAACAATGTCCTGGACGGAAGAACGCGTCGACCTGTTGAAAAAGATGTGGGGCGAAGGCCAATCCGCAAGTCAAATCGCCAAAGAATTGGGTGGTGTGACGCGGAATGCTGTAATCGGCAAAGTACATCGCCTTGGATTGTCCAACCGCACCGGCGGTGGGGGCACGTCCACAGCCAAGTCAGAGGCCAAGCCTAAGGCCGCGCCTAAAGCGGAACCTAAGGATCCGCCAAAGACGCAGACGGCACCTAAAAAAGAGCCTGTCATGGAAACCAAATCTGCCACGCCAATGCGTCGCCAGATTATTCCGGCAGGGCAACCGCTGCCTCCGCAACCTTCGGCAAATGAAATTAGCCCCGAGGCGTTGGCAAAGGTAAACGAGGTCGAAAAAAAGGCCAAGAAGCTTCATCTGATGGAGCTGACCGAAAGAACCTGCAAATGGCCTGTTGGTGATCCAGCGACAGACGATTTTTGGTTTTGCGGCTTGCCTGTCCAGCAAGGCAAGCCCTATTGCGAAGCGCATGTGGGCGTAGCGTTCCAACCTATGAGTGCGCGACGCGACCGGCGACGCTGACAAACGCAGACTGGCGCTTGTTTTAATCACCTGTGCCAGTCCGCTTGATCCATCCCGACACACAGAAAAATTAGCACATGCCCCGCTTTTCATTTGCTTGGGGCCTAAATGCATAATTGTGCATTAAACCGCGCATTTTGAAACATTGCCCAACACAGGCGTGAATTGCCCTTAAACGCAAGTCATGACAATGAAGTGCGATCAAATTCAGGAGCCCGAATGAACGACCGTCTTCAACCACCGAACCCGCCTCGCGCCGCCGATATTCTGGCCCGCCGTTTGTTTGAGGCTGGATGTCGTTTTGCTTTCGGAATGCCCGGCGGCGAAGTGCTTACCTTAGTGGACGCTTTAGAGCGCGCAGGCATTCAGTTCATTCTGGCAAAACACGAAAATGCAGCGGCATTTATGGCGGAAGGTGCATGGCATCGCACCGGAGCACCGGGCATCTTGGTGGCAACAGTTGGACCTGGCGCATTGAACGGGATCAATGCGGTCGCGAATGCACACCAAGATCGTGTGCCATTGATCGTCTTGGCGGGATGCGTCGATGCTGATGAAGCGCAGACATATACGCATCAAGTGCTAGATCAAACACAGGTTTTCCGTCCCATCACCAAAGCCACATTCACTCTGAATGCCGGTGCAGCCGATGTAATCGCTGACAAAGCGGTTACAATTGCGCAAGAAGGGCGGCCCGGCCCCGTACATGTCGACGTTCCCATTTCCGTCGCCGTCGAAACTGTCAATGCGTCAGTGCTGGCAAGACGATCGCCTGCGGTGCCTGTTGTTCCTGCAAATTCCGCCCTAACCGAGGCGCGCGCGTTGTTGGCGCAATCCGAAAAGCCGATCATTATCGCAGGTGTGGACGCAGTAAACCAAGACGCGAGCAGCGCTTTGATTGCATTTGCCGAAGCGTTCAATGTGCCCGTGATAACCACTTACAAAGGCAAGGGGTTGCTGCCCGAAGACCATGAACTTTCGCTCGGGGGTGCCGGGTTGTCGCCCAAAGCTGATGCAATTTTGCTGCCGCTTGTCGCGCAGGCCGACCTAATAATTGGCGTGGGATACGACCCGATTGAAATGCGTACCGGTTGGCGGGATTTTTACCAGCCTGGCATTCAGCAAATGATCGACATCACTGCCGAACCAAACCACCACTATATGCATCAAGGCACAATGAATGTGATTGGTGATTGTGCATCTACATTGGCTGCGCTTTCCGATGGGCAAACACCACGCGACACTTGGGTGGATGGGCAAATCGGTTCCACCAAAACTGCCTTAGAGGCTGCATTCCCAACTGATGATGCATGGGGGCCCGCAGCGGTTATCGACGAAACCCGCAAAGCGGTGCCGCGTAGCGCATTGGCCACAGCGGATAGCGGGGCACATCGCATATTGCTCAGCCAGATGTGGCCGTGCTTCGAGGCGCGCGGCCTTATGCAAAGTTCAGCTTTGTGCACGATGGGGTGCGCCATGCCGATCGCTATGGGGGCTCAGGTCGTCGATCCGGATCGCACAATTGTCAGTTTTTCTGGCGATGCTGGGTTTCTAATGACCGCCGGAGAGCTTTCGACCGCATCCGAACTGGGATTGCGCACCATATTCGTTGTGTTTGTTGATGCTTCGCTTGCCTTGATAGAACTGAAGCAACGTCAGCGACAGTTGCCAAACGCCGGAGTCGAGTTTGCGACCCATGATTTTGAAGCGATCGGTAAAGCGTTTGGTGGTGCGGCGCATACCGTGACGTCGCGGGCCGAGTTGCGCACCGCGCTTGATGCGGCTATGGCGGCAAAAAGGTTCACAGTGATTGCCGCAATGATCGATCGAGGGGCTTATGACGGACGCATCTAATGTACAAAGCGGTACACCCGGCGCGCTAGATGGGCTCTTTGTCTTGGATCTCAGCCGTATCCTTGCAGGCCCCACTTGCACACAATTGCTGGGCGATCTTGGTGCAACGGTCATCAAGATTGAAAATCCAAAAACTGGCGGTGATGACACACGCAGCTGGGGACCGGTTTACGCAACCGGAAAAACCGGTGAACCCACTGATTTGTCCGCCTATTTCATGGCTGCCAATCGCAACAAACTGTCTGTCACCATCGACATTTCAACCGATGAAGGACAAGCACAAATTCGCGCGTTGGCTGCGCGAGCAGATGTGGTTGTCGAGAATTATAAGCCTGGTGGGCTAAATAAATACGGCTTGGATCACGACACGCTGTTGGCTGCACATCCCGAACTTATCTACTGCTCGATAACCGGGTTCGGGCACACAGGACCAAACAGCGCGCAACCGGGCTATGATTTGATGGCTCAGGGGTATTCGGGCATCATGTCCTTGACCGGAGAGCCAGACGGCGTTCCGAATAAAGTTGGCGTAGGCATCGCTGACGTGATGTGCGGTATGTACGCGACAGTCGGCATTCTGGCCGCTTTACGCCACCGCGACAAAACCGGGGAAGGCCAACACATTGACCTGTCATTGGTCGATTCATCAATGGCATGGTTGATCAATGAAGGGTGCAATTTTCTAACATCTGGAAATTTGCCAGTCCGTCGCGGCAATGCGCACCCAAACATCGTGCCATATGACACATTCGAGGCATCCGATGGACACTTGATCCTTGCAGTTGGAAACGATTCACAATTTCTTAGGCTTTGTGATGCAATCGATTTGCCAGAAGTTGGGGCAAACCCTCGATTTGCTACAAACTTGCTGAGGATAGAAAATCGAATTGATGTCACGAAACACATTGCTGACCGGTTGAAACAATTGCCTAAGGCCGACATTCTGGCCCGCTTGAATGCTGTCAAAGTGCCTGCGGGACCAATTCATAATGTTTCAGAGGCTTTGCAATCTGACCAAGCCGTCGCGCGTGAAAGTGTCGTCGAAATTCCCCGCGACGATATCGAAGAAGGTATAGTACGTGTGTTGGGGAATCCTTTGAAACTTTCGGGTACACCCATCACTTATCGCACTCCCCCACCCCGCTTTGGACAAGACACTGATGCAGTTCTTGCAACACTAGCCACAAACTCAGACACAGAGAGCTGAAAATTCGGGCTTTTACCGGCCAGAAATCGCTTATTTTGCAACATATTGCCGATACTTGCCTCACGTCTTTTGACCAAACCATCACGGTTGCGTGTTTTAATCGCGCAAATCATGTTCCAAGGGTCCACATGAGTTACATCTACGACACCACCACGAGTAAAAGGCCGCATGCCCAATGAAATACGACATCTGTGACTCCGCAGTCAGTTTAAAAAGCGAAACGACCCTTGCGGAATGGAACGGCCTGGTACGAGCGTTTCTTGCACATGGAACGCAGACGCCTGAACATTTGGGCAATGTTCTATCGGCTGAGCCCGACTTTGCGATGGGACACGCCGCCAAAGGTTTGTTCTGCTTAATGCTCGGTCGTGTCGAAATGATCGACGTTGCACGAGATGCAGGGCGACGCGCTTTGGAAAATTTGCGGAACGGACAAGCATCCAACCGGGAAAAACTATGGGTGCGCGCTTTGGGCGAATGGTTGGCTGGTCGGCCATCCGGAGCCATCGCCGCAATGGAAGACGTTCTTACTGAAAATCCGCGCGACACGCTGACGGCCAAAGTCAGTCATGCCATTCGCTTTATTCTTGGGGATCACCTAGGAATGCGAAGCTCAATCGAACGTGTTCTTGACGCACATGGGCCTGACCATGCGCTGCGCGGTTACGTTTTGGGTTGTCACGCGTTCACGCTTGAGGAAACCGGCGAATATGATGCTGCTGAACAAGCCGGACTTTTGGGATTGCAATACGCACCGGATGACGCTTGGGGATTACACGCTGTGGCCCATGTCTTTGACATGACGGCCCGCCCTGACCAAGGCATTCAATTGATCGAAAACAACCGCACAGCTTGGGAAAGCTGCAACAATTTCCGCTATCATGTGTGGTGGCACAAAGCGTTGTTGCACTTGGACCGCGGTGAACTCGACCTGACGCTAAATCTTTACGACACACAAATTCGAGCCGACAAAACGGACGATTATCGTGACATTTCGAATGCGACATCCCTGTTGATGCGCTTGGAACTTGAAGGTGTAAATGTCGGTGCGCGTTGGCAAGAACTGGCGGACTTCTCTGAAGCACGGTCAACTGATGGGTGTCTAGTCTTTGCTGATCTGCATTACATGATTGCGCTTGGCGCAGCAGGCCGCAAGGACGCAAGCAGCGGCATGACTGGGCGTTATGCGATTCAGGCCACCAAACCAGGCGAAATGCCGGCGCGTATCAAAGATCCAGGCGTCGCGGCAATGGTTGGGCTCGAAGCCTTTTCTGAAGGGCGTTATGACGACGCATTTGCCAATCTGTGTGCGGCCCGTCCAACAATGCAAACTGTTGGTGGCAGCCATGCACAACGTGACGTATTTGAACGCATAACGATTGATGCGGGCATTCGGGCGGGTCGGTTTGATCAAGCCGAAGCGCTTCTTGCGGATCGTATGGAGCGGCGCGGCGGAAACGAAGACCGATTTGCTGCAACGCGGTTTCAAAGCCTTGCAGAAACCCGGCGTATTCCAGCACAGTAATTGTCAGGACGAAAATTCGTCCTGACACATTCAAAAAAGAAGAATAGACAGCGGCCATGACCTTTGCCGACCCCACACAATCGCCAGCCAGTTCTGGCCCAACCACAGCTGCATCAGCAGTCAAGCAAACCCGCGTCCGCGACGTGCGTTTGGATTTCTTTCGCGGCATCGCGATGTTTATCATCCTGATTGCGCACACACCGGGAAATTTCCTGACGAGCTGGATCCCCGCGCGTTGGGGGTTTTCAGATGCGACAGAGATCTTTGTGTTTTGTTCGGGCATGGCGTCAGCCATCGCCTTTGGACGTGCCTATGATACCGTGGGCTGGCGTTTGGGCACCGCACGCGTAGGTTTTCGCGTATGGCAGGTGTATTGGGCGCATGTGGGGCTTTTCTTTGCGACTGTCGCGCTTGTCGTCTTTCTAACTGACCTCCCCTATACCACTCGGAATTATTGGGGGCAGCTCAACCTGTGGCCTCTATTCGCCGAAAGTGAAAAATGGACCAATCAAGACATTTGGCTGTCTTTCATGACCTTGCGATATGTGCCGAATTATTTCGACATTTTGCCAATGTACATGGTTGTACTGGTTCTTATGCCGATCCTTATGGGCCTGGCAAAGATCAATAAATTCCTGATCGCTGCGTTTATCGTTGGATGCTGGTTGCTTGCACAAAAGTCTTTGATGGAGGCTTTGGGTTTGGCCGAATACCGTCTGGCCTTTCCAGCAGAGCCATGGACAGAGCGCACTTGGTTCTTCAACCCGTTTGGGTGGCAATTGATCTTTTTCACTGGTTTTGCCTTCATGAAAGGCTGGTTGCCAAAGCCGCCTGTGACCCCCTTGCTGTTTGGCATCGCTTTGTTCGTCGTGCTGGCCAACATTCCGTTGTCCAACATTGGAATACGGGAACTTGATTTCGATTGGGCCCGCGACTGGCGCAAAGAAAACCGAGCTTGGATCACAAAGTCGGATTTTGGGATTTTGCGGTACGTCCATTTCCTTGCATTGGCGTATTTGGCTTGGGTTCTTGCTGGCGACAAAGGCCACCGACTTTTGCCACGCGGCAATGGGACTGTGTCGCGCGTGTGGGAAAAAATGCTTGGGGTCATCCTCAAGGTTGGACAACAATCGCTGGCGGTCTTTGTCGTCTCGATGTTCACGGCACGTTTGATGGGTTTTCTGCTTGATTTTCTTGGCCGGGAAACAGTCACCTCGTTATCGGTAAATGCGTTTGGGGCCTTGATCCTGATCCTGACCGCTTATGCGGCAAGTTGGTTCAAGTCACAGCCTTGGAGGGCCAATCGCTAATGTTGCGCCGCGAAATTCTTGCCTATATCGCAGCTTTTGCCGCAGCTCCAAATCTGGGTTTGTCAGCAGACAATGACGAGCCCGGTTTGCAATTGGGCGAAGGTCGACCTTTCAACAAAGAAGTGTTGCAAGGGATGGCGCGCGATCTTGCGTCAAAACCATACACGCCACGCCCATTGATCCCAGAAGAATGGCGTAACCTCAGCTATGACCAATACCGTAAAATCTGGTTTGATCATCGCAACGCACTTTGGGAAAACACTGATGCGCCGCAGCGCGTAGATTTTTTTCCTCCGGGTCTTTATTTCCCGACGGCTGTTCAAACATTCGTCGTCGAAGATGAGGTCGCCCGCCCGCTGGAATTTGACATGCGTGTGTTCGACACAGCCGACACATTTCCAGATGTGCCGATCGATGAAACACTTGGATATTCTGGTCTTCGATTGCGCGCAGAACTGCGCCAGTCCGGAATTTTTGAAGAATACGCGGTTTTCCAAGGTGCGAGCTATTTTCGTGGAATCGGAACCGGGCAGTTCTATGGTTTGTCCGCGCGCGGGCTTGCCATTCGGACAGGCGACCCCGCCGGAGAAGAGTTCCCAGATTTCACGCATTTCTGGATGGAACGCCCAAATCCTGGTGATCCCAGCGTCGTCTTACATTGCCTTCTCGACAGCCCTTCCTGCTCTGGGGCTTACACATTCCGCATAACGCACGGCCCCACTTTGGTGATGGACGTCGAAACAGAGCTGTTTGCCCGCGAAGATGTGTCTCATGTGGGTATTGCGCCTCTGACATCAATGTTCCTGTTCGATGATATGGACAGAAATCGCTTTGACGATTTTCGGCCAGCTGTGCACGACAATGATGGGTTGCTGATCCACAACGGTGCTGGCGAAGTCATTTGGCGGCCATTGGCGAACCACACGACGTTACAACTTAGCGCCTTTTCGGATGAAAATCCGCGTGGGTTTGGCCTGATGCAGCGCAAGCGTGAGTTTAGCGACTTTAACGATCTGGAAGCGCATTATCATAAACGTCCCGGTTTATGGGTGACCCCAGGCGAAGGATGGGGACGCGGGTCAGTGTACCTAGTGGAAATCCCGTCTGACCGCGAAATTTATGACAACATCGTTGCCTATTGGCGCCCGGCCAAGGGACTGACGAAGGGCGAGTCAAAAACCCTGACTTATCGTTTGGATTGGGGTGAAGAGCCGGAACCGCAAGTGGACATGCCCTTGCGCATCTTGAACACTGCTGCGGGCGGACGTCCTGAAGGTGGTCGCATTTTCGCAATCGATTTTGAAAACAGTGACAAAGTCCCGGAAGATCTAAACGAGATCACCCGCTTGATCAGATCCAGTGCTGGCAAGGTGTCCGGTGGCGTCATGCAGCGCAATCCAGAAACCGGTGGACCTCGCTTGGCGTTTACCTTTGAAGCAGGTGAAGCAGATTGGGCCGAATTCCGCGTTCAACTACGGTTGGATGGCGAAGCATTAAGCGAAGTATGGCTGTACCGGTGGACGCTCGCTTGACCAAAAATAACATCTCTCAGGCTCATATGCCAAAATCTGCTCCGCTGGAAATGCCGGTTCAAGATTTGTCGAATGCGCCCTTTTTGCGTTCCAATAGCAATCTGTGGGACATGCGTCGTTGGGGTGTTTTCGCACCGGCATTGATCGGCACCGGATTGATGATTTGGGGCCTGCACCGGCTCTTTGCTGAAAAAGGGCTGACCTCGTTAGAATATCTGTTGTTGGGATTGATTGGCATGACCTTTGTTTGGGTCACGCTGGCGGTCAGCACTGCCGTGATTGGTCTGGTGTCGCGTCCTGAAGAACCGACATCAACAACCGAAGGCGGGCCATTGCGCGTCGCCCTTCTGATGCCGATTTACAATGAATCGCCCAGCGAAGTCTTTGGGAATGCTGCTGCGATGTTGGCGGACTTGACCGCGAACAGAGGCCAGCACAGCTTTGATCTTTTTGTTCTAAGCGACAGCCGTGACGAGGCCATCGCCGCCGCCGAATGGCAAGCGTACCAAGCCCTGCAAAGCGCGGCACCTCAGGAAATGTCAGTTTTCTATCGTCGACGTAACGACAATACCGACAAAAAGGTCGGCAATCTTGTCGATTGGATAACTGGATGGGGCGCCGCATACGAAGCGATGATTGTCTTGGATGCCGATAGCTTGATGACAGGTCGCGCCATTGGACGCCTGACACAAGAAATGTCCGCTGATCCAAAATCCGGGTTGATCCAATCGTTTCCACAGCTCATCGCAGCGAACACACTATTCGCGCGGTTGCAGCAGTTTTCGCATACGGCATATGGATGGTTGCTGGGCGAAGGTTTGGCCGCTTGGGCCCGGTCTGAAGGGAATTACTGGGGCCATAACGCGATTATTCGAACACATGCATTTGCATCGGCGGCTGGCCTTCCCCGCCTACGCAATCTGCGTGGCCGCGAAGACATCATCCTGAGCCATGATTTCGTTGAA
Source organism: Paracoccaceae bacterium (assembly GCA_039975755.1). Lineage (GTDB taxonomy): Bacteria > Pseudomonadota > Alphaproteobacteria > Rhodobacterales > Rhodobacteraceae > JABSSA01. The sequence goes on from JBDWGM010000079.1 coordinate 23,417, forward strand.
GCTTCGTTGCTTCGTCGATCTGGTTGGCGCGTTCGGTTTATGCCGCGTTTATCAGGCAGCTTTGAAGAAACACCAGGCACCTTGATCGACTATGTGCTTAGGGATCGTCGTTGGTGCCGTGGTAACTTGCAACATCTACGCTTGCTGGGAACAGCCGGGTTGCATCCGGTCAGCCGCTTTCACTTGTTTCAAGGCGCGGCGGCGTATTTGATGTCACCGGCATGGTTCATTCTGTTGGTATTTTGGGCTCTGCTGGGCCGGGATTCCCAGACCAATGTGATCACCTACTTTAATGAAGTGAATCCGTTGTTCCCGAATTGGCCTCCTGCCATGACCCATGTCGACAGCATGTTGTTTCTGATGGTCATGTATTCGGTTTTGCTTGCGCCAAAAATTGCGGGTGCTTTCATCATCGGAATGGACAAACGCGGGGTCCGTTTATATGGCGGCCGCCTTGCCTTTTTAAGCGCCTTCTTGGTCGAGGTTGCCCTGTCGGTGGCTTACGCGCCGATCCTCATGATCCAACAGACCAAAGCCGTTTTACGCAGTATATTCACACGGTCCGACGCCTGGAGCCCGCAACAAAGACAAGCAAGCGCTTATCCTTTGAAAACACTGATTGGCTTTCATTGGCTTGAGACACTGCTTGGAGTTTTATTAAGCGCTGGCCTGATCGCGGGACTTGTTTCGTTCTGGCTTAGCCCAATTGTCATAAGTTTGCTTCTGGCTGTCCCGTTGTCGGCACTCAGCGCCGTTCCCCTGTCGCGCCGGCTGCCACTTGGATTGCGGCTCGAGACTCCGTTAAGCTTGAAAGAACCGCCAATCGTGCGCAAAGCGCGTGCAGCGCGCAGTGTTATGGCCGATCATTTGGAACAAGCGGCAAAGATTCCGGCGGAATAGAAACAGCTAATTGGTGTTGGTTTGTGCCGCGAACCATTCTGACACCATCTCGGCCCATCCATTCGGGACAGTGTGTCCGCCCGGAAACAATGCCAACTCCAGTGCGGTATCTGGATCACAACGATCCCATGCGCGTCGCCAAAATGCTTGGGTTGTTTTAAACCGGTCGCTGCGCAACTGGCGGCATCCGTTTTCTGCACGCCACAGCTCCATCGCGTAATATACGTCACCCTGCATGAAGGCGTCAGGGTCGTCTGCATCTGAACCGCGAAGAACGCGTCCTTCGAGCGGTACGGTCGTATCGGTCCACCCATGCGTATGTAAAAGGCGAACAGGTCCGTTACATGCATCCGGGTGTGGCCGCCAAAACGCGCCACCGACCGGGATATAGGCGTAAAAGGTGTCCGGCGCTTCGCAGGCCAAATAGTGGGTCATCGATCCCCCTATCGAGAACCCGCCCAACATCATCCGCGTTGCATCTAAGCCAAAACGTTGTGCCGCATCGTCGCGCACAGCGCTTAGAAAAGCGGCCTCATCGCGCCGTTTTGGCCGATCTGGATGAAACGACCAACCTCGACGGTTACGACCCGGTCGTACTTTGCCGTCAGGCGTGATGACCGCAAAACCGTTTTCCAACATGGCTGGAACCCAACGTTTATTGCTGATGGATCCTTTGCCGCTGCCACCTCCGCCATGCAAGAAAATCACGCTGCCTTTGATGTCCCCTTCAGGCAGGACAGCGTGATACGTACCTTGATCGATTGAACAGGCCTCTGGGTCGGAACCGCAGTCGGCCAAAGGTGCATTCGCGGCAAATGTGAATGCCATCGCCGCAAGTGCAACTTTCATAATCGGCTCTGTCAGTATTCGACTGTGGGAAGATCGCTTTTCAACCAACCTGGACCAGCGCCAGATCCCAACATACCTTCTGGCACGTCGATGATGTTCTTGAACCCGGCTTTGGTCAATCGCGCCGTAAGACCGCGCGACCGAACTCCACGCGCGCAAATCAACGCGACAGAGGCGTTTTTGTCGCCCTTCGTCAATTCAAGCAGCGCTTCAGTGAAATCGTCCCGGCGCATATCGATTGGATGCGCACTGGCACCGACGCCTGTGCCCTTCCATTCGTCTGGTCTACGAATGTCGATCAAGAATACCTGACCAGATTTCGCAGCTGCGTGCACTTCTTGCACCGTCATTTTCCCATCACCAGCCGCATTGGCTGTGATATTGAACCAATTTGCCGCAAAAACTGCGCCACCAACAATAACTGCGCCGCCGCCTAGGCCAAAAGCTCTTCGCGTGACACTAGGTCCAGACTTTGTTTTTCCGTTATCTTGATCCATTTCAGGCACCTCACACAAAGAATGTCGCGAATGTCGTTTGCGCAAAGGTCAGCATGATAGCGGCTGACGCAATCGCGAAAGTATAACGTGTCATGTTAGGCTCCTCCGTCGATCTGCGTGTCATTCAATATAGACAATAAACCATTTAGAGGCCGTTTTGCAGTATCCTCGCGCGGAAGTGAGCGGTCCTGTGAATTATTTCAACACCGGTGGGCGATCCGGATCCATTCCCGGAGCGTGTCCGGGCACATCTGCGGCTACGGGTTGTGGCAAATCAAAACGCAATCCCTGTCGGGCCATTTGGGCTGCAACAGGGTCGCTGGATTCGAAAAAGGCGACGTCCAAGGCTCCGGCTTCTATACCGGAAAAGGTCAACGCTTCGGCGACGGCTTTTGCCAACGCGCCTTCGGCACCCGGTTGTGCGCCGATGAACCCCAAAAGGTGCCCAGCAGCCCCGCTTTTGTCACGCGATCCAACCAAATATGCACTTTGCGCCAATCCTGTGGCCGTTGCCAATTTTGCGTCCAATGAGGCAATCAAAATATCAGGGACGGAAGGCGCTTTTAGTTCTGAAAGCGCGCCTGTGACTTCTTCTGGCTCATTTTTTAAAGTTTCGGCCAGCCATGCGACACCGTCCGCCGCGAGTAAAAACGAAGACGGTGCGACCTCTGGGTTTAGGGTCAGGCCCAAATTCTGTTCTGCCAGCAAGTCAACCACGATGCGTCCAGACAAGGCCGCATAAGGGGCGGCCTGTCCAACAAACTGCGCCAATCGTTCTTCGCGATCGAACACCAAAACCACGGTTTGATCACCGACATCGAATGTTTCGGGACTGATCAGATCGTCTTCCGGTTCTTCGCTTAGCAGCAAAAATAATTCGGAATCCCCAAGCCGTTCAAAGAATCGAAGGCGCGCGACATCATCTTCTGGCGCGCTTTCCATTGCAGCATGCGCTAAATCCAGTGCCGTTTCTGTCATTTTGACGCTTCCCGTTCCGCACTGCGCCCCTGGGGCACAAGATCGTCGTTTTATCTATTGCTCACAGGCTATGGCCTATTGCGTTGAGACACCCACAGCAAGAGGCAGATATGCGGCGCAACGGCACGCCAATTCGAAGAAATCACGCGAGGGTCATGTCAAATTCTTGATGGACAGCCCTTATGAGCCGGGCAATTTATGCAACCCCGAAGAATACCCATGAACGATTACTTCAACCTCAAACGCGGTGTATCGCAATCACCCTACGACGCTCTAAATTTCACGACGAGACTGTGTGCCCTAACAGCCTGGCGACTTCGATTTGGATGCGCGGAATGACCTGTGCTTCGAACCAATCATTTCGCTTTAGCCATCTGTTATTTCTCGGACTTGGATGCGGCAAAACGAAGATACCGTTTTGACCCTCAGCAGATCGCTTGACGGCCTCGGTTACAGACAGATTTTTGAGATCGGGCGCATGCCAAGCAATCGCATACCGGCCCAAAACTAACGTAAGCTCAACATTCTGAAGCGCCGTCATAACGGGCAATCTCCAGGTTTTTGCGCATTCGTCTCTCGGTGGCTTATCTCCACCTGACCCAGACCCCGGAAAGCAAAGACCCATCGGAAACATTCCAATTCTATTGTCCTCATAGAAGGTTGATCGATCAACACCCAACCATGATCGCAAACGTTCGCCAGATGGATCATCGAACGGGCGGTTCTTCGCATGGGTCAACCGTCCCGGTGCCTGACCCACAATTAGAACTCTGACATTTTCATCCAATTGGAAAATTGGTCGTGGACCGAGCTCAAGACCTTCGCAAATCGAGCATGCCAGCATCTTTGTCTTTAGTGTTTGCAGGTCTTGTGACACGTCAGTCTATCCCTTTGGTCATGTATATCGCGTTTCTTGGTTCGGTTGGTCGCAATCTTCCACGAGTAACACGTTGTTGGGTAGACACAGACTATCAAGCTTAACGACAAAGCTTGCCAGCCCTGACGCCTATGAGTTTCGGGCTGTTGGACGTATTTCACAATCATTTCGAATATTTTCGAAATAACTTGACGGATGATATTATTTCTATATTTCTAGAAATATGAAACACTCTTCTGCAGATGGTCTTGACCTTTTGAATGCCGCCGCCAGCTTTGCAGCGCTTGGGTCCGAACAAAGATTAAGCGTCTTGCGCACATTGGTACGCGCTGGATCAAACGGTCTAAGCATTGGCGAGCTGGGCACGCGAACTGGCGTCACCGGATCGACATTAACCCACCATGTCAAAATACTGGCGCAGGCCGGTTTGGTCAGGCAGGAACGCCAGGGACGATCCATTATTTGCGCTGCGGTCGCTTTTGACCAAGTGCAATCCTTGTCGAACTTCCTTTTGAACGAATGCTGCGCAGACGCCGACATTCCAAATCCGGAGCATGACCATGGCTGACGTTGCAAACCCTCAAAGCCCGTTTAGCCGCATCCGCAATCTGGACAAAGCATGGCTGGCCTCACTCACGATATTGTCGGGGCTTGCGCTTTTGGATTATGCGCAGCTTTGGCCAACAATCGTTTTCACGGTCTTTGCGCTCGGCCATACGGGTCCGTTCATTTTGTTCGCTGTTTTGGCAATCGCCTATTTGAAAGCAACCGGAGCAGAAAACCTGTTGGCCCGTGCGTTCGAAGGCAATCCCGCCCGGATGATCGTGTTTGCGGCCCTGTTAGGTGGGATGTCACCTTTTTGTTCCTGCGAAGTCATTCCCTTTATCGCAGCTCTTTTGGCCGTCGGCGCACCACTTGGCGCGGTTATGGCCTTTTGGCTGGCTTCACCGTTGATGGACCCGGCAATGTTCTTGATAACCTCAGGAACTCTTGGGTTGGATTTTGCAGTGGCAAAGACCATTGCAGCGGTCAGCCTTGGTTTGTTTGGCGGCTTTGGCACGCAACTGCTGTCCAATACACCCTTGTTCATTGACCCACTTAGAGAACGCCCAAGTGTTGGCGGATGCTGCAGTGTATCCAAACCGTTCTCAGGCAAACCCGTTTGGAAGTTCTGGAAGCAGTCCGAGCGTGTCGAAACATTCAAAAACACTGGGCTTGATAATGCGGTCTTCTTGCTGAAATGGCTGACGCTCGCCTATTTGGTTGAATCCTTGATGCTTGAATATGTTCCAGCCGAATGGATCGCCTCTGTTCTGGGCGGAGAAGGCATCGGACCAATCCTACTTGGCGCTTTGGTCGGTGCACCCGCCTATCTCAATGGATATGCAGCCGTGCCCTTGGTGAACGCATTGATTGATCAAGGCATGTCCAATGGTGCCGCCATGTCATTTGTCATCGCAGGCGGAGTCAGTTGCATACCCGCAGCAATCGCAGTGTGGGCATTGGTCAAACCACGCGTCTTTTTTGCCTATCTTGGATTTGCAATCGTCGGTGCGGTTTTTGCGGGGATGGCTTGGCAGGCCGTCGCCTAATCCCTGATCATGTTCGAATTTGCGTAAGAACAGTCTCTCACCAAGGAACCTTTTGGCTGGTGAGAGACAATCCCAAGAAGCAATCAATCCAAATCGTCGACCGAATTGATCACGCGGCCAAGCAATCCGTAAGAAATCGCGTCATCTGTCGATAGCCAAAAATCTCTTTGCGTATCTTCGGCGATCTTTTCGGGCGTTTGTCCCGTCGCATCGGCAAACAACCGATCAAACCGATGACGCATGATCTTAAGTTGTTCCGCCTGAATGGCCATATCAGTAGCTTGGCCCCCAATTCCGCCTGAAGGTTGATGCAACAAAAATCGCGTATTCGGCAGGCAGTACCGATCTTTCTTTTCCGCTCCGATGAAAATCAACGCCCCAGCGCTGGCGACCCAACCAGATCCGATGGCACGAACCCGTGGGCGTATGAATTTGATGACATCATGCACCATGTCGCCGGATTCAACATGTCCACCGGGCGACGAAATCAGCAAATTGATCGGATCATCGCTCGCTTCGGCAAGCGCGATAAGATGCGTGACCGTTTTCTGGGCCAGTTCATGATTGATCTCGCCCGCGATCACGACTGTGCGGGATGTGAAGAACAGTTGATCAATCCGCCCTGTCGCCTGCTGGTTCGCTTGATCATTCGTATCATCAAGTAATTTTGATATCATCGTTTGCCTCCATCACATTTCAATCAAAGGTTAGGTGATCAAAACGAACTATACCACCCTTCCCTTGCCCTAACTTGCAGGCTGCGTTATCGAAATTGAAAATCGAAGGGGAGCATCGATGTATCGCGTCTGGAATTTTTTGACCAACTACTCGCTCTTATTGATCATTGGCGCGCTGATTGCTTTGGTTTGGGCCAACATCGACGCCCACAGCTATCATGAGTTTGTTGAGTTCAAAATTTGGGACCATGCCCCCATTGGACATCTTCATGATGGGCATCGCACTTTGACCCTGCATTACCTGGTCAATGATGTTCTGATGGCTCTGTTCTTTGCCATCGCAGCCAAGGAAGTTTGGGAAGCCCTCATCCTTAAAAACGGGTCTTTGCGCGGTAAAAAAGCCGCGACACCGTTGTTCGCAACTGCGGGCGGAATGTTTGGACCCATCGGTGTCTACCTTGGACTTGCCTATTTTTTAGGGTCCGACACGTACAATGCCGTTGCCAATGGTTGGGCCATTCCAACCGCCACAGATATCGCGTTCAGCTATCTTGTCGGTCGTATCGTATTCGGCGCGGGCCACCCCGCTGTTCGGTTCCTGCTGCTCTTGGCAATCGCTGATGATGCGGCTGGTCTGATTATTCTCGCCGTCTTTTACCCCTCCGGAGAGCTTGCTCCGGAATGGTTGTTGCTGTCCGTCGTCGCAGCGTTAGCTGTGTATACCTTGTTCAACTGGCTTCCACGTCGTCGCGATCGCCACAAACAGGATCGACCACATTCCACTTGGGCCCGTAAAACCCTTGGGTTTTGGCCATACGCAGTTGCCGCCTGCGCAAGTTGGTATGGGTTCATGGCCAGCGGTTTGCATCCGGCTTTGGGCCTGTTGCCAATTGTGCCAACGATTCCGCATGCAGATCGCGCATTCGGCATTTTCGCTGCAGCCGAGCAGCACCTGACAGATCTGTTGAACCAAATCGAACATGCTCTGAAAACGCCAGTCGAAATCATCTTGTTCTTCTTTGGCTTGCTGAACGCGGGCGTCGAGCTGAGTTCGATTGGTGATGCCACGTGGCTGGTTTTGGCCGGGCTAATAATCGGCAAACCTGTCGGCATTCTGTTGTTTGGATGGTTCGCTGCACGCCCGCTTGGCCTTGGAATGCCAGACGGCATGCGTATCGTTGATTTGATTGTCATCGGTTGCGTCGCCGCGATTGGGTTCACCGTGTCACTGTTCATTGCCACAGTTGCCTTTGACGTCGGTCCGGTACAAGACGCCGCCAAAATGGGTGCCTTGTTGAGCTTTGCTGCTGCGATCATTTCAATTATCGCAGGCAAGGTTCTCCGGGTGCAAAAACAAGAAGGTTAACCGAATAATAACTCCGGAATGCTGTTATCTAGACAACAAGGCCCGGAAAGACTCCGACGATACTCTTTAGAATTGTCGCCAATTTCGACATAATATCGTCAGAGTCGGTGAATAACCGTTAAGAGCGCCCTGTTAAGAGGGAGCAAACTTTTGCATGCAGCAAAGGCATCAGAGCAGAAAATAGGACGAACGACAGCCAATGCTTGAGTTCGACAACGTTAGTAAGTCCTTCTGGACAGGGTCGCAGCGCAAGGTCATCCTTGATCGTGTTTCCTTCCGCGTGGAACTTGGTCGTTCTATGGGCGTTTTAGCGCCAAATGGCACCGGTAAGACCACCTTGATTAACATGATGGCAGGATTGGAAAAGCCCGACGAAGGTGAAATTCGGCGTCAATGTAACGTGTCTTTTCCCCTTGGATTCATGGGCGGCGTCGTTAGCAAAGTATCTGCAATGGAAAACGCTAGATATATCGCGCGACTATATGGGCTGGACCCTGATTACGTCGAAAGCTTTTGCCGTTGGTTGTGTGACCTGGGGGAGTATTTCGACCAACCTTTGGGGACATATTCATCGGGTATGCGCGCCCGGTTTTCATTTGCTTTGATGCTCGCGCTTGATTTCGACATGTATCTGATCGACGAAGGCATGCCCTCTTCGACGGATGTTGAATTCAATCGAAAGGCTGGCGAAATCTTGCAGGAACGCCTGCGCACGACAACGATCGTAATCGTATCGCACCAACCAAAAGTGCTAGAACAGTTTGCAAGAACTGCTGCTGTTCTTTTGGATGGCCAGTTACACATGTTTGACACCTTGGAAGAGGCGAAACGTCTATATGACTACGAAACCAAGGGCTAAGAAATTCCGGATTAAACGACCTGCTACGCAGAACGGCGGAGCAGATCCGAAAGCGGACTCTGTCGTGAATGACGGGTCGTCTAATCCTGCGCAAGCCGCGGCTAAACCTGCACCAAAGGCTCCAATTGCAGAAAGCACCGCTCGGACAGGTGACGTCAGTTCGGCTGCCGAAGTCGCCGGAGAGAACAGTGTCGAAGCTATTCATGGCGAAGGTTTGACGGGACGCCAATTGAGAATGGCGCGCCGAGTGGCACAAAAACACGGCTTGGCACCGACATCGGATTTTGATGCGGTACGTTTGCTACGCGCGGAAGGCATTGATCCATTCCAGCGTTCGAACATGCTTGAACTTGTTGTTCCAAAGACTGGAGCGGAGAAAGCCAAACCCGAAGATAAAAAGGTTCAGTTGCCGCAAACCATTCCGGTCGAGCATACGCAACTGCCCTCAGAGGCTTTGAGCCCAGCGGATCGACGCGCAAACGAAATCGGCAACATTCAAAAGGACATCGCCCGTCGTCGTCGCAGGAAAATGGCCCTGCTTTTGACGCGACTTACCTTTTTTGTGTTCCTGCCAACACTGCTTGCGGGCGTTTACTTCTTTCAAATCGCGACGCCCATGTACTCTACCAAATCTGAATTCACGATTATTCAGAACGAAGGCGGTGGTTCTGCTGCTGGTGGATTGCTTGCCGGAACGCAATTCGCAACAAGCGGAGAAGCCATAAGTACACAAGGCTTTCTACAGTCTAAAGAAGCCATGCTGCGCCTTGACGACGACCTGGGGTTCAAAGGACATTTTCAGCAAGAAAGTATCGATGAAATCCAGCGGCTAGACCCTGAAGCCACGCTTGAAGAAGCATATAAAACATACAAGAAAAACGTAAAAATTGGCTTTGATCCAACCGAAGGCGTCATCCGCATGGAAGTCGTGGCTGCGGATCCGCAAACTGCGACTGATTTCGCGCAACGTCTCATTTCTTATGCAGAAGAACGGATCAACAACTTATCAAGAGACAAGCGCGAAGATCAGATGCGCGAAGCCCGCAATTCATTGGAGCTGGCTGAAAGCAGGAGGCGCGAGGCACAAGAAGAGCTTGTTCGCCTGCAACTGTCTGGATCTACGCTTGATCCAGAAGCCGTTATTGTCGGGCTGCGTAGCCAAATCAACCAAGTTGAATTGCAACTGATCGAAAAAGAACTTGAGCTGCAGGCATTGCAAGACAATCAGCGGCCAAATCGCGCACGTGTTGAAGGCGCTCAAGGCGATGTTCAACGGCTGCAAGTCCAACTCGACAAACTTAACGCAAGAATGGTCGATGTGAGTCAGGGCGAAAATTCGCTGGCGAACCTGAGTGTCCGCATTCAACTGGCTCAAGCAGACATCGCTACGCGCGATCTAATGCTGCAATCTGCCGTTCAACAGCTGGAGCAAGCACAGTCCGAGGCCAATCGACAAGTCCGTTATTTGACAGTCGGCGTTAATCCCGTGACTCCACAAGAAGCAAGCTATCCAAGAGCATTCGAGAACACGATCTTGGCTTTTCTCATTTTTGCAGGCATTTACCTGATGATCTCGCTGACAGCGTCGATCCTTCGAGAACAGGTAACAAGCTAAATGAAGAGTGTATCAGTGGCTGACTTTACAGTTGGCAATGACATGCCATTAACCGTGATTGCCGGGCCGTGCGTTTTGGAATCCGTTGATCATGCGCAGAATATTGCAGGCCAGATGAAAGAAACCTGTGCAAAAGCAGGTGCCCAATATGTCTTTAAAGCCAGCTACGACAAGGCCAATCGAACGTCTGTCTCTGGTCAGCGTGGCATGGGGCTTGATCAAGGCTTGAAAGCGTTGCAATCGGTCAAAGAAACGATTGGCGTACCTGTGCTGACAGACGTACACAGTGACACGCAATGTGCTCTGGCCGCAGAGGTCGCAGATGTTTTGCAAATCCCTGCCTTTTTGTGCCGCCAAACGGATCTATTGTTAGCAGCCGGTGAAACTGGCGCTGCGATCAATGTCAAAAAAGGGCAGTTCCTTGCCCCTTGGGAAATGCCCAACATCATTTCCAAGCTCGAAAGCACGGGCAACACGCGCATCCTATTGACGGAACGCGGAACCTCGTTTGGATACAACACGTTGGTTACTGACATGCGTTCGTTGCCACAAATGGCGCAAACCGGTTACCCGGTCGTTATGGACGCAACCCATTCGGTGCAACAGCCGGGTGGGCGCGGCGGGTCATCCGGCGGTCAAAGAGAATTTGCACCCGTCATGGCGCGCGCTGCAGTCGCACTGGGTGTTGCGGCTGTCTTTATCGAAACACATCCGGATCCTGATAATGCCCCTTCAGACGGGCCAAACATGATCCACCTGCACGATATGCCAAAACTCATCGAAAGCCTTATGGCGTTTGATGAGTTGGCCAAACAAAATCCTATTTCAATCTGACAGATGAGACTTTTCAAATGACGAAACCACTTTCCACTGTTTCTCAGAACACTTGGTCGTTCCTGCGAGACGCCATGATCACTCCGACCGGGTTTCGTGAATACGATGCCCGATGGAAATACCCAGACGAAATCAACTTGCCTGGCATCACGGCACTGGGCCTTGGGCTGGGCACGCAGATGCAAAAGCGCGGCATCGAACCTGTCATCGCAGTTGGAAACGACTATCGGGACTATTCCTTGTCGATCAAGAATGCGTTGATGTTGGGCCTGATGCAGGCAGGCATTCATGTCAAAGATATTGGCCCGGCCCTGTCCCCCATGGCCTACTTCAGCCAATTCCACCTTGATGTGCCAGCCGTTGCCATGGTTACGGCCAGCCATAACCCGAACGGATGGACGGGTGTCAAAATGGGCTTTGAACGCCCGCTGACGCATGGCCCCGATGAAATGAGCGAGCTGCGCGATATCGTTCTGGAAGGCCGCGGTCAGGCGCGAGACGGTGGAAAATATGAATTCGTAGATGGGGTTCAAGACGCCTATCTGGATGACCTGGTCGGTGATTTCAAAATGTCTCGCCCTCTGAAGGTTGTTTGCGCGACAGGCAATGGCACAGCGGCTGCCTTTGCGCCCGAATTATTCCGCCGACTGGGTGTCGCAGTGGTCGAAAGCCACAACACGCTGGATTACACGTTCCCGCATTACAACCCAAACCCGGAAGCCATGGAAATGCTGCATGACATGTCGGCATCCGTAAAAGCATCGAATGCGGATTTCGCATTGGGTTTTGACGGCGATGGCGACCGTTGCGGCGTTGTCGATGATGAGGGCGAGGAGATCTTTGCCGATAAGGTTGGGGTCATCATGGCCCGCGATCTGGCAAAACTGTACCCAAACGCGACATTCGTGGCGGATGTTAAATCTACCGGCCTGTTTGCCAGCGACCCGGAACTGCAGAAACATGGTGTGACTGCCGACTATTGGAAAACCGGTCACAGCCATATGAAGCGCCGCGTGAAAGAAATTAACGCATTGGCTGGGTTTGAAAAATCTGGGCACTATTTCCTCGCCGAACCGATCGGTCGTGGATATGACTGCGGCATGCGTGTCGCGGTTGAAATCTGCAAATTGATGGATCGCAACCCTGACATGAAAATGTCCGACTTGCGCAAAGCTCTTCCCAAAACCTACTCGACACCGACGATGTCTCCTTATGCCTCGGATACAGAAAAATATGACATTCTGGATCGCGTTGTTGAAAAGCTGGTTGCGAAGCATGAAGCAGGTGAGAAAATCGCGGGCCGCTCGATCAAAGAAGTCGTCACCGTCAACGGTGCACGGGTCATTCTTGACAACGGTGGTTGGGGACTTGTGCGTGCTTCGTCAAACACGCCTAACCTTGTTGTGGTGTGTGAAAGTCCCGAAAGCGATGCTGAACTGCGGGCTATCTTTAAGGATATCGATGACGTGATCCGCACAGAACCGGGCGTCGGCGATTACGATCAAACAATTTGAACATCCAAGGCCGCAGCAATTGCGGCCCCTGTTCCAACAGCTGAATACATTGGTCGCGGCGGGCGAGACCCCGCCGCAACTTCTCTGTGAATCCAACGCATATCTTCGAGCGATTTCAGCCCCTGCGACAAGGCACGATCCGTAATTGGGGCCAATCCATTGCGCAACATTGCAAAGTAAGCAGGTTGGGTTGTTTGACTTAGTATTGGTAGCGTCCAACTGCGACTTACCAAAGTGATTGCATCGGGGTTTCTGTGAACGATCCGCATCACGGATTGTGCGGCTTTTGCAGCAACTTCCCCTTTTTCGGTCAATGCAAATTCTGGCCGCAATGGGTGTCCGTGCCCGGCTCGTCGACGCACCAAGTCCAACGATTGCAAATGCGCAAGACTTAAACCAAATGCGGACCGCGACGCCCCTAAGTGTTTTATCAATACAGCCTGTCGTCCCTCCACCCCTTCACCAAGTGCGGCAAGCAATGGCACGGACCAAGCGCGTGCAGAAACGTTGACAAGAGAATTTATGTCCATAAAGTATAGTTAATATATTTAAGCAAAAAGGGAAATGAAAATGCCTGTTGCGACACTAGATTCGACCATTACTTTTGCAATTTCCGTTCGTGACCGGCATGCCAGTGCGCAGTGGTACAAAAAAATGCTTGGGTTCGAATTGATCTACCATGCAGACGACGCGGGCTGGAGCGAACTTGCGACTCATACAAATGGTGTCACCCTAGGTTTAGGGGAACAAACCGAACCCAGCCCCGGGAATTCAGTCCCTGTTTTTGGAACACCAGATATCGCCAAATCACGATCATCACTGGAAGAAGAGGGCGTTCAATTTGACGGTGAAACAATGGTCATAGAAGGCATGGTCAAAACCGCTAGCTTTTATGATCTCGACGGCAACGCCCTGATGCTCGCCGAGGACTTAACATCGTCACAATAAGCACTGCGCCACCGAAAGGGACGGCGGGCGGGGCGTCTTTGGGCGCCATCATGGCGCACAAACAGCGTCCGAACCGCCGTCCAAATCATCGACGATCAGTCAAACAAACTGCGAAGCCCCTTTTTCAATTCATCTTCCACTTTGTCTTTGGCCGCATCTTCCAGATTTCCGACGTCCTCAGCCTCTACACCTAATTTTTCGGCAACTTTATCTTTGACCTTATCTTTAACTTCTTCGCGAATGCGGTCTTTTTCCGCTTCCAGATTCAAATCGAGGGCTGCACCAATATCCGGTAGAATGCTGGGGTCGGCCCATGGGCCGCGAATTCGAATGGGAATGGCAACACCATTGCCATCGTTCAGCTTCAATGCAATTGGCGTGAAAAGGTAATCCATATCTTGCGCACCTATTCCGATGCGCCCTGCCCCGCGCGCCTCAAAGCTGCGAAGCGCCAGCAATAGATCCTCGTTCAGCATATCGCCGTTTTTCATTGTGTAACTGGCTGAGAGACTGTCAAAAATTGTTGTGCCGCCAGATCCATCGCCGGTGCTCATCAAACGGTTCAAATCAAGACCTTCAATCGTTCCTTGGCCAAGCCGAAACGCGCCTTCTCCTGACAAAGATCGCATAATTGTATCAACATTTTCACCCACGCCCAAAAAGGACAGGTCCAAATTGGCCACGCCAGTCAAACGGTTCAATCCGGCTGCATCATTCAACAACCCTTGAACAGAGATCCCCGCCCCTTTCAATTTGCCGCCAACACTCAATCCGCTTCTGTTGTTCAAAACGAATTCGCCAGTGACCACACCACTATAGGCGTTGACTTCACGCAATTCGAAAACCATCCGGCTGCGATCATTGCGCAACAAAGCCCGCGTCGCCCCAAGCTTTAATGTACCCAGATCAATCGCTTTTGCTGTGAACGCGATATCACCGTTAAAGGCTGCCAGCCCACTGGCGTCGATATTGTCTTTGGGCCAGCCGCTGCCTGCGGGCGCGGCCTCTCCACCAGATTCAGACGACGCGCTCAAAACACTCAAGTCCAAATCACCGCCATCAAGTTGAACATTGATTTGCGGCGTGCCGTTCAAGCTAATGTCAGCGGCGCCATTCAAAACATTACCACCAAGGTTGGCGCTCAGCTCTCGCAACGCCAGCTTTCGATCCGACGTAAGCGTCAAATTCGTCTGGGCTTCAACAGCGGCACCCAAGCCTGTCGGCAAACCCGGAGCTGGTAAATCCAACGCACGGAAAAATGCATCCGTACTTGGCAGGTTCAACGTCACCGCGCCGGCGACATCACCTGCCGTACTTGCGCGACCTTTCAATGTGGCCCGTCCACCTCCTGCAGACAGTGCCACATCAACCGGTTGCACTTGACCTGTGATGAACCCCGCGAATTGATCAATGCTTGCTTCCAAAACGACATCTTCGCCAACCGGGCTCAATTTCGCGCGGATGTCCGCAGTTCCAAGCCGTTCGGGCCAATCCAAGGTGAAATCTACACCTGAATAAGACACCAAATCCGACCCTTCAGCGTCATATACAAATGTCGCGTCGGTCACCGTTAATTTGTTCAGACTAAACGCTTGTGCTTCTTCCGATGGGTCTGTTTCGGTTTCGATTGTCGCCTCGCCGGTCGCATCGGTAAACTGCCAGCTGGCGCGGCCATCGGCCTTTTGCTCAAGCCGAATTGTTGGCGCAACTGCTTCGATATGTGTGATTTGGATTTCGCCGCGCAGCAAAGCCGCCGCATTGATCCCAATAGCTGCTTTTTCTGCCGTCAACATAGGGCCTTGTGTTGCCCATTCCGCGTTGCCGACTTCCAATTCACCCGCACTGACACCAAGCACAGGCCAAAACGTCATCGACACATCACCCGAGATAGACACGTCTCGACCTGTCATGATGCGCATTTGATCTGTCGCAATTTTCGCAATCCGGTCAGCCGGAAGAAAGAACAATGCCCCGACCGCGACAACGATCAAAAGCAACACTGCCCCGATGATCCGCAAAATCCACTTCATAACTATTATCTCCCAAGCCTTTCGCATGCTGCAGACTTACATTAAACGCAGGCGACATGAGCACAAATCCTCCAGATCTACGCCCCGACCTTGCCCCTAAGGCCAGACTAGGCGATGGCGGCCGTCCCGGCCAGCCCACAATCGGCATGGTTAGCCTTGGATGTCCAAAAGCTTTGGTAGACAGCGAACGGATTCTGACGCGGCTGCGGGCTGAAGGGTACGGGATTTCTCCGGATTACTCGGGTGCAAATGCTGTGATTGTAAACACATGCGGGTTTCTGGACAGCGCCAAAGCCGAAAGCCTTGAAGCAATTGGCGAAGCTTTGAGCGAGAATGGCCGCGTAATTGTAACCGGCTGCCTTGGCGCAGAGCCTGAGTTCATTACCGGGGTGCATCCCAAAGTTCTGGCCGTGACCGGCCCACATCAATACGAACAGGTGCTTGATGCGGTTCACAAAGCGGTCCCCCCGGACCCTGACCCGTTCATCGATCTTTTGCCCAAACGTGGGGTAAGCCTAACACCGCGTCATTTTAGTTATTTGAAGATTTCTGAGGGCTGCAATCACAAATGTCGGTTTTGCATTATTCCAGATATGCGCGGCAGGTTGGCCAGTCGACCGGCACATGCCATCGTCCGCGAAGCCGAAAAACTTGTTGAGGCGGGTGTAAAAGAACTGCTGGTCATTTCCCAAGACACATCAGCCTACGGCGTTGATATCAAACACACCCAAGACCGTGGGCACCGTGCCCATGTCACCGATCTTGCGCGCGATTTGGGGTCTTTGGGCGCCTGGGTGCGTCTTCATTACGTGTACCCCTACCCGCATGTCCGCGAGCTTATTCCCTTGATGGCAGAAGGCCTTATCCTGCCTTACTTGGATATTCCTTTCCAACATGCACACCCCGCCACGCTGAAACGAATGGCCCGTCCTGCCGCCGCCGAAAAGACGATGGACAGAATTAATGAATGGCGCAGCATTTGTCCGGATATCACCCTGCGTTCGACATTTATTGTTGGTTATCCCGGTGAAACCGAGGACGAATTTCAAACATTGCTAGATTGGTTAGACGAAGCGCAGCTCGACCGCGTTGGATGTTTTCAATATGAAAATGTTGAAGGTGCGCGTTCAAATACTTTGCCCGATCACATCCCAGACGAGATCAAAACCGATCGCTGGAACCGTTTCATGGAAAAGGCGCAAGCCATTTCCGAAGCAAAGCTGGCGGCCAAAGTGGGCCAGCGCCAAACCGTAATCGTGGACGAGGTTGAAGCGGATACACTGACCTGTCGCAGCAAAGCAGACGCGCCTGAAATTGACGGAAACGTTTTTCTGGATGAGTGGCACGGAGATGTTCAACCCGGCGATTTGATTGAAGTCGAAATTGACGAAGCGACTGAATACGATCTTTGGGCTCGGCATCTTCCTTCGTAATCACATGGTTTTGAGCCGCCCCAAGCAATGCTTTGACTAACGTTCATTGCGCTTTAAGGTCGTTGGCACGCAAGCCAAAGAACGGAGCCAGCGCATGACTGCACCAAAGATCGCACAAAAAGCCCCCTATCCTGTCCAGGTTGAAGAGGGGAAAACCTATTTCTGGTGCACATGCGGTGAAAGCGCCAATCAGCCGTTTTGCGACGGCTCTCACAAGGTCACGTCGTTCACACCCATGAAATATACCGCGGACGAGTCAAAGAAAGTCTTCTTTTGCGGATGCAAGGCGACAGCGAAATCACCTATGTGTGACGGCAGCCACAACAAGCTTTAGGCCACCACTTGACAATGTTCTCTTTTTGTTCCATTTTGGTTAACCCAATCAAGATGGAGGTTAAGGATCATGCAAGCCCCACACTTTCCCGGCATCTTTGCCCCAGAACAAGCCGAGCTGCCGCTTAGCAACCACGCGGCTGCAACCCCTCGTCAGATTGAATATGCGCGCGCATTGGCAAAGCAAAAGAACGTTGAGCTGTCTCCATCCCTGCTAAGCAATCGGGCAGCTTTGTCCAATTGGATCGAGAAAAACAAAGCCCCTGTCATGACGGGGCGTTTTGCAGCCTATCCATCAGCCAAACAAGTTGCTTTTGCAGAACGTATTGCGCGTTTGAAAAAGCGTCAGGTGCCGGATGAATGTTTCCGCGACAAAACACTGATGTCCCGTTGGATCGACTACAACAAGCCAAATTAAGCGACATTAAACGCCTCAAACTTGAAAACGCTGGGGCCCTGCGACGCGTGCGGGCCCTTGATGACGATACGCTTTGTATTGGCCCCTTTGGCGTTGTAAAATTCAGTCTATTGATTGTGAACGAAGTCAATCAAACTGTGTGATATACAGATTTTGTAATGAGTTCAGGCTGAACGCTATGTCCGACCCAACAAAAACCCGCGAATTGCTTGCAGACGCCGTTGTCCATGCGTGTGGTTTAACCGCTGCATTCGTTGGCGTTACACTTTTGATCCAGCATCTTGTTCAATCGGGCGACACCGCGCCCATAATCTCGGTCAGCGTTTATTCGGCTATGTTGTTGTTCGCGCTCATGGCCTCAGCTGCGTATCATTTGTTACCGTGGGACGCGTCGCGCAATTGGTTTCACAAAGTCGATCACGCAGCGATCTATTTAAAAATCGCTGGAACTTATACACCATTAGTCGTCTTGATTGGGTCCACATTTTCCTATGTGGTGCTTGCCGTCATTTGGGGTGTGGCAGTTTTTGGCGCAGTGGCAAAGCTAAGCTTTTGGCCTACAGTTGCAAAAGGGTCGCTTGCATTGTATCTCGGGCTTGGCTGGGCTTGTGTCTTGTTAATCCACCCAATGCTTCAAACGCTTCCCGAAACGGCCATCTGGCTGATAGCAGGCGGCGGCCTGTTGTACACTGTGGGAACGTATTTCTTTTCCCGTGCGAATTTGCCATTTCAAAACGCCATTTGGCATTGCTTTGTTCTTTCAGCGTCAACGTGTTTTTTCGCGGCAATTTCCATAAGCGCGACAGCCTGAGAGTCCTTTGATTGGCTCATCTTTTTGGTTGGAACATCAATACAGGTCCCAATCATCCTCGTTGTCCAGTTGTCCGATCGCCATCCAGCTGGCTCGCGCCCGTGCCACGCGTGTATCGCCCCAAGTCCGTAGGACCAATTCGAATCCGTCCTTGGTTACAGTCTCAGCTCGCAAGTCCAAACGGGCAGGTGTTCCATTGTCTAAGTCCCACATCGACATGGCAACCTGAACAGTTGGCACGTCCTTGTAAACTCTAGAGAATGAAACCCGACGACGGCGCTCGCGCTGGCCGGTCCCCGTCCACATTTCACCTCCGTTCTCGAAATCAGAAAAAAGGATCACGTCCCCCTGATCGATACCAATCAAATGATTTTGTAAACGCTTCATTTCACCAACTCTAAACCCGCCGACCCGACGTAAGCTTACCACAAAATTCCAAAGAACTTCAAAAAGCCATTTTAGCATTGAAATCAAATGTCAATGATCTCACGCCGCGATATATTGAGCTCGAGCTTTACGCCATTTAATCTGCCGGTGGATTGTACAAAAAATCAAGCGGCCCGACTGTGACGTGAGGTGTTCTATGGACAGCGCAGCATTTGCAACAGCTTGGGAACAGGGCTGGAACAGCCACGATCTAGACGTGATTATGCGTCACTATCGGGATGACATACAGTTTCGGTCACAAAAGGCCATTCCACTTACTGGATCTGGAATAATCTATGGAAAGCCGTCACTTAGGTCATATTGGGCTGAAGCACTAAAACGCCAACCAGACTTGAGGTTTAAAGTTCAAGATGTCTTCGAAGGGCATGAGATGCTTATCATATCGTATCTGAACCATCGCGACATACTAGCGAGTGAAGCGCTTTATTTCGATTCAGATGACTTAGTTTTTCAAGCAGCTGCGTGTCATCGGCCTGTTTAAAGCTAAGCGTTTGCGTTCACCCCTCCGACCGTATGTCAGCTTCCCAAATGAAAAAGACCCCGCCAACAGCGAGGTCTTTTCATTTAGGTCGTTAGCGGATCAAAGGTTAGACTATTTGACATTTAATCCCAACTCGGTGCCAACGGCGGCCATATCTGCAAGCAGTTTCGCCGCTTCATCAGCGGAATTCCCTGCATCCTTGGCCCGTGTATATGCGGCCTGCGCAGCGTCGACCATTTCGTCCATCTGATCTTGAGTCATGTCGGCACGCGCAACAGCTTTTTCAGCAAGAACCGAAATCCCAGCCGCGCCGATTTCTGCAAAACCACCTGTCACGACAAACTCATGTGTCTGACCGCCTGCTTCGATCTGCATCACACCGGGGCGCAACGTCGTGATTGTGGGCGCATGGCCTGTCATCACTGTCATATCCCCGTCCATACCTGGAATCTGCACTGCATCTGCTTCGAACGAAGCTAGGCGGCGCTCAGGCGAAACAAGATCAAATTGCATCTCTGCCATGTTCTAAACTCCTTCGGAGAGAACCGCCTTTTGCACAACACAAAAGACGGTTGAAACGTTAGGCTGCGTCTGCGGCCATTTTCTCGGCTTTGGCAATCACTTCATCAATGCCACCCACCATGTAGAAGGCACCTTCAGGAAGGTGATCGTATTCACCAGCTACAACCGCTTTGAATGATTTGATGGTGTCTTCCAGCGGGACCTGCTTGCCGTCCGCGCCGGTAAACACTTTCGCCACGTCAAATGGCTGAGACAAGAAGCGCTCGATCTTGCGCGCACGGGCCACGGCCAGTTTGTCCTCTTCGGACAGTTCGTCCATGCCCAGAATGGCGATGATGTCCTGCAAGGATTTGTAACGCTGCAGAACCTGCTGCACGTCTGTCGCCACCTTGTAGTGCTCTTCACCAATGATCAGTGGGTCCAGCAGACGGGATGTGGAACCAAGCGGGTCAACCGCAGGGTAAATCCCTTTTTCCGAAATCGCACGATCCAGAACCGTTGTCGCGTCAAGGTGCGCAAAGGATGTCGCTGGTGCGGGGTCGGTCAAGTCATCCGCAGGCACGTAGACCGCTTGAACAGACGTGATCGATCCGTTTTTGGTCGAGGAAATCCGTTCCTGCATCGCACCCATGTCGGTTGCGAGTGTCGGCTGATAGCCCACAGCAGATGGAATACGACCCAACAGGGCGGACACTTCGGAACCGGCTTGGGTAAAGCGGAAGATGTTGTCCACGAAGAACAAAACGTCAGAACCAGTATCATCACGGAACTGCTCCGCAAGAGACAGACCGGTCAAAGCAACACGCATACGCGCTCCGGGAGGTTCGTTCATCTGACCGTAAACCAGCGCAATCTTGGAATCGGGCAGGTTGTCAGGAACGATAACGTTGGATTCGATCATCTCGTGGTAAAGGTCGTTACCTTCACGTGTCCGCTCACCAACACCCGCGAACACGGACACACCGGAGTGCACCTTCGCGATGTTGTTGATCAGTTCCATGATCAAAACGGTTTTACCAACGCCGGCACCGCCGAACAGACCAATTTTACCACCTTTTGTATAAGGGGCCAGAAGATCGATAACCTTGATCCCTGTGGTCAAAATTTCGGTCGCAGTGGACTGTTGTTCGAAGGTTGGCGCGTCGCCATGGATCGAACGTGTTTCTGTCGCGTCAACGGGGCCTTGTTCGTCAACCGGGTCGCCGGTCACGTTCAGGATGCGGCCCAATGTGCCGCTGCCGATTGGCACTTGGATGGGTGCGCCTGTGTCGGTGACGACGTCGCCGCGCACCAAACCTTCGGTCGCGTCCATCGCGATTGCACGTACTGTGCTTTCGCCAAGGTGCTGCGCAACTTCAAGAACAAGACGCTTACCGTTGTTGCTTGTTTCCAACGCGTTCAGAATCTCAGGCAAATCGTTCTCGAACTGCACATCGACGACCGCGCCGATGACTTGGGTGATTTTGCCGACTGCTTTTGCCATGTCGTATCTCTCCGGTTTTTCTAGAGCGCTTCCGCGCCCGAAATAATTTCAATCAGCTCGTTGGTGATAACAGCCTGACGCGAGCGGTTGTATTGGATGGTCAGTTTGTCTATCATCTCACCCGCGTTGCGCGTCGCGTTGTCCATCGCAGACATCCGAGCGCCTTGCTCGGATGCGCCATTTTCCAACAAAGCGCTAAAGATAGCCGTTGCAACGCCGCGTGGCAGCAAGTCGGCCAGAATCGCCTCTTCGCTGGGCTCGTAGTCATACAACGTCGCTGCACTGTCAGCATCGTCTTCGCTTGCTTCGAACGCCGCCGGAATGACCTGCTGCGCTGTTGGGATCTGGCTGACCACGTTCACGAACTTCGCATAGAAGATCGTTGCCACGTCAAATTCGCCCTCGTCAAAGCGGTTCAGCACGTTCTGCGCGATCTTCTGCGCATCCCCATAGCCGATCTTTTTGACTTCGCTGAGGTCCACATGGCCAACCAGAAGGTTGCCCATGTCACGCCGCAGCGCATCACGGCCTTTCTTGCCAACGGTAAGGATTTTCACCTCTTTGCCCTGGGCCAGCAAGTCACGCGCATGGGCTTTCGCCTTTTTTGCGATGTTGCTGTTGAAGCCGCCGCACAGCCCGCGTTCGGCGGTCATGACCACCAGCAGATGCACTTTGTCTTCACCCGTGCCGCTGAGCAGCTTAGGCGCGCTGTCGGAACCGCCAACGCTGGCCGCGAGCCCTGCCATCACGGCATTGAACCGCTCCGTATAGG
>JBDWGM010000080.1:0-4105 GCA_039975755.1 Paracoccaceae bacterium
TGCCATTCTCGGTTGCCGAATTTGACAGCTCGTTGCAGCGGATCAAAGAAAGCGGCGCAGATGCGGTTCTGATCACGCTTGTGGGCGGCGGTTCAGTTGGGTTCAACGTCAGCTTTGCGGGCTTCGGGATGGACGATCAGGTCATCCGGCTTGGTACGTTGATCGAGGAAAACACCCTTGCGGGGATCGGCGCGGAAAACGTCAATCGCTTGTTCTCCACATCCGGGTATTTCACGTCGATCAAGGGCGACGCGGCCGCATCTTTTACGTCTGATTATGCGGCAGCGTTCGGCGGGGATGCACCTGCGCTCAATACGCTGGGTCAATCATCTTATGAGGGCCTAATGCTGCTGGATGCTCTGGCTGAGAAAGCAGGCAGCCTTGATGTGGCGGCGATGGATGCCGCGGCAGAAGGGCTGACTTGGACCACACCCCGCGGGGACAATACTTTGACCGGTCGCCACATGGCGCAGACGATCTATCTGGCAGATGGCTCAAGCGGAGCGTTCGAGGTTGTCACATCATTTGATAGCGTCGCTTCATCCGAAGCTTGCGCCAACTAAGCGGCAGCACCAGTGACCATTCTGATCCTCAATCTGATCTGGCAAATCAGCACACTGGCGTTGATTGCGCTGGGGCTTGCGATTGTCTTTGGCAAGTTGCGGATCATGAACATGGCACACGGAGAGTTTGTGATGATCGGGGCCTATGCGCCGGTCATCACCTCCAGCCTTGGGTTGCCCACATGGTTGCAAGTGCCGGTTTGCCTCGTGACTGTGGCGCTGGTCGCATTTTTTCTTGAACGGACGATTATTCGGCATCTTTACGGACGCATGTTCGACAGTCTGCTTGCAACATGGGGCATCGCTATTTTGTTGCGCGAAGTCATCGAATTGATGTTTGGACGTGGCTATCAATCGGTCAGTGTGCCCATCGCGGGCACTGTCGAGATTTTTGGCGCGCAATACCCTCTTTACCGCATTGCTGTCGTGGGCCTGATCTGCGTTGGCTTTGGCGCGTTAGCGTGGTGGAACCGCAGATCAAAGGTGGCCACTCAGATCAAAGCGATGGTCGGCAACCCTGAGCTTGCCCAAGCTGTAGGGATCAACACGGGCCGTCTGTCAGCAGCGGCTTTCGTCTTTGGATGCTGCACGGCCGGGCTGGCGGGGCTGTTGTTGGCCCCCACCATCCGCATTGAGCCAATGATGGGCATCGACTATCTGATCCGCTCGTTTTTCGCGCTGGTTGTAGGCGGCTTGGGTAGCCTCGAAGGTCTGGGCCTTGGCGTCACGCTGATTGCGGGCACCCAATCGGTGATCGGTGCACTGGCCAGCCAGACATACGGGTATCTCGCGGTACTCACCCTTTCAATTTTATTCCTGTGGTTAAAGCCTGATGGCATCCGTTCTTCTTCCCGTTAGTCTGCTGTTGGCAGGGTTGTTGTTAATCCCCGTGATGTTCGGAGATTTCATGGCCTACCAAATCGGGCTTTATCTGATCTATGGCATCGCCGCGCAGGGCATCGGATACCTCTGGGGCAAAACAGGGATCCTCCCTTTGGGTCAGGCGCTGTTTTTTGGCATCGCGGCCTATGCCACGGCTTTGACACTGCGTAATGTCGACAGCTTGCCTGCACAATTGGGGTTGGCAGTCGTCGCAATGTTGGTGATCGGTCTGCTGGCCTATGGCCTCGCCGCCTTGATCTTCAAAGGGCGGAACGAAAGCGGGCCATATTTCTCGCTTATCACACTGGCGCTCGTGATGATTGCCGAACAGATCGCAAACACTGCATCCGACTTGACGGGGGGCTTCAACGGTCTGTCCGGCTACAGTAGTCTTGGTGGCCTCGATCCTTACGGGAATTTCTATTATCTGGTGGTGGGTGCGACGGTTGCGGTGTCTGCCGGATTGCTGATCCTAAACCGCTTGCCCGCCAATCTGGTTGTCAAAGGCGTGGCGGACAATGAGCCGCGTTTGCAGCTTTTGGGGTTCGCGACCCACCGGATAAAGGGGGCGGCCTTTGCGTTCTCTGCCATCATGGCTGCGTTGGCGGGTTTCCTATTCGCCTCTCATCAAGGAATTGTAACACCTACGTCAATCGGTTTTGGTCTATCCGCCGAACTGGTCATTCTTGCCGCCATCGGCGGGCGCTTTCATGTACTGGGGCCCTTGATCGGCGCGGTTCTTGTGGGCTGGACGTCGGCAGAACTGCGTGACAGCTTTCCCTACTGGGAGATCGTCCTAGCGCTTGGTTTCATTCTGGTCGTGTTGAAAGCGCCTGGCGGACTGGCGGAACTGGGGGCCGCGATCATGACCCGTATCTGGCGATCGGGTCGGACGTCAGAGACCGGCCTTTCCGGAGCGCCTATCTCTCGGGCGACGCAAGTGCCTGCGCCTGTAATCTTTGACGACGTCAGGCTAAAAATTGGTGTCGTGCGTATTCTCAATGACGTCTCGTTTGAAACACCTGCCAAAGGAGTTGTTAGCATTATCGGCCCGAATGGTGCCGGCAAAACCAGTGCATTGAACACGATTACTGGCAATCTAGGCGTCAGCAGTGGTCATATTAAACTTGGCGACAAATTAATTGAAAATCGCGCACCGCACACGGCGTTGGGCAACGGAATCGGGCGCAAACTTCAGGTACCTTCGGTTTTTTTCTCGATGAGTGTCGCTGAAAACTTAACCCTTTCCATGTTGGCAGGGCGCGCGCGGTGGCACGACCTTTTCCGGCCTTCTGCGTTTGGATGGCAATCAGCAGCATTGGCCCGCGTCATGGGACACGCTGAATTGTCACTTGCGCGCGATCTGTCGAAAACCGCAGGCAGTTTACCCCAAGGACATCGCCAATTTCTTGAATTTGCCATGACCACCGCCGCCGAACCCGCGTTGCTCCTACTCGACGAGCCGTGCGCGGGTCTGTCGCCGGATGAAACCGCACTGATGACGCGGTTGGTCCAAGAATATCAGG
Organism: Paracoccaceae bacterium; assembly: GCA_039975755.1. Classification (GTDB taxonomy): domain Bacteria; phylum Pseudomonadota; class Alphaproteobacteria; order Rhodobacterales; family Rhodobacteraceae; genus JABSSA01. Next base: position 2,972 of record JBDWGM010000080.1, read on the forward strand.
GGCAAAGCGGCGGATTGATTATCGTGATCGAACATGACATGAGCATTGTCGAAGCCATTTCTGACAAGGTACTTGTGCTGCATCAAGGGCAGGTTTTGGCCTTTGACACCTACGACTCTGTCCGGGCCAATCCGCAGGTGCAGGCCGTGTATGCCGGAGCGTCCAAATGACTGTTTTGTTGGAAATCGACAGCCTGACAGGTGGCTATGGCGACACAAATGTCGTCTTTGACGTGTCCGCCCAAATTACTGCGGGCCAAGTCCTTGGCGTCTTCGGGCGCAACGGTGTTGGCAAAACAACTTTGGCAAGGTTGATACAGGGCAGTCTAAAGCCAGCATCCGGCCAACTTATCCTAAATGGCGAAGAGATTTCAGGCCTCAAAGCGCATCAGCGCCGCGCAAAAGGCATCGGATATATGCCGCAAACGGATATGGTTTTCAACGACCTCACAGTTTGGGAGAACCTTACCATAGGACAAACCGCCCATCCATTTGAGCCATATTTTGATCTTTTCCCCCGCCTAGCCGAACGCCGTAATCAACCTGCCGGAACAATGTCAGGCGGTGAGCGTAAAATCCTCGCGTTTGTGCGTACGATGATTGAAAGCACCAATGTTCTCATCCTAGACGAGCCATCCGAGGGCGTTCAGCCCGAAAACATCGAGTTGATGGCAGAATGTGTGAGAAACCGTGTAAAAGCTGGAGTAGGCGTATTTTTATGCGAACAGAATTTGAGTTTTTTGACCAGTATTTCTGACCATTATCTTGGTATTGATGCCGGGAACACCATCATCGATCGACTTGCCAATCAAATCACACCAGATGAGGTGCGTTCAGCCTTGTCACTGTGACGCTGCGAAGTTTCTATAGGAAAAGTGTCCGCTTTTGGTTTCTTCCCGGACTTTGATCTTTGAATGCAAGACGGCAGCAATGTCCGCACTCTGTAAATTCGACCATCCCAGAATTTTGCGTGTGCAGCGAATGTCCTGTGTGGATGGCTCCTGCATAGCAAGACATTTTTTGAGCTGATATGAGCGTTTGTCAGATGCAGTCGTGTGTCCGGCCTGTTTGCGCAGCGCACACGGCTGCTGGCCCTGATGGTTTCCGCGGACCAAGTCCCAAACCGCTTCGCGGA
>JBDWGM010000081.1:0-46366 GCA_039975755.1 Paracoccaceae bacterium
CGATCGCAAAACCGAATGACGTTTTCATGTCCAAAGTGCGTGTCCGCAGTATACCAATTCGTCATCTCGCGATTCCAACCTTTGAAGTGTTATCCAGTCTCAATGCTGTTTGTTTTAGATCGCCACAGGACGGCGCATTCCTCTGGCGGTGACCCGCTTCCAGTCGAGGCCCTCAAATAGAGCCTCAAACTGGGACTTGTTCATGTTGATCATACCATCTTGAATGCGCGGCCACTCAAAGCCTTTGCCTTCGATCCGCTTGTAAGTCATCACAAGGCCTGTGCCGTCCCAAACGATCAACTTGAGCCGATCCGCACGTTTCGAGCGGAAAATGAAGATGGCACCGCTGAAGGGGTCGAGATCAAATTCATTCTGAACAATGGCCGCCAAGCCATCCATCCCCTTTCGGAAGTCGACCGGTTTGCTGGCCACGTAGAATTTGAAGTTGCCCGCTGGTGAAATCATGATCCGCTTTCGAATGCACGGATCAGGCCAACCAAGCCAGCGACGGGGTAATCAGATGGCAGCAACAATTCACATCCGGCGCGTTTGAAAACGATGTGAGATGTCGCAGCCTGTTTAACTGGCTTATCATGTTGGACCTTGATTTCGGCAAACGCTGGTGTCGGTTCCTGGATCTTTGGTCGTTTTGCTAAGTTCTTTTGCTTCGGCCCTTTCCGCCAAGCGTAGGCAGTCTTGTCTGAAATCTGGCATGTCTTCTGGACGTCACCGATTGAGAGCGTGCCGGATCTCATACGCTGCGCCATTTCGCGCTTGAACTTTTTGGGCCACAAACGGCGGCCATCTTTTCCGACGGGGATGGAGTAGCCGAAGGCGTGGAAGACTTTGTCGATTTTCTGATCACTTGAGAGCGCACCTAATGTTTGAGTATTCATGATGCCTGTATCCTTTTTGGAGACATCATATTTTCTCAAATCGAATGTGCTAAGCCCCTATTTGGGGGGCCAGATGCAACGCTTACTCAAATGCGTCCCAGATTGCATGCCGTCAGCGCTTACCCCCCGGCGCTGGCCGCCAGAAATGTCGCGAGATAGGCCGCGTAAATAGGTCTTACCAATAGCGCCGCAGCTGCGAATAAAAATGCGACGCTCCACGTCTTTAATATCCCTTTTTTCGGGTTTCCAACGGCAAGGACGAATGCCGAAATCCCAAGAAGCACGGTCCAGATTGCCACTGCGTAGTCATAGGGGATAAGAACTCTATCCACGTCCGAGATATGACCATCTGGAAAACCAAGCCCGTTGGTTCCAGCAAATTGCAAGACGCCAAAGCCGATGAGGGCTGCGCCAGCAATAATCCCAAGGCCCTTTGCGAAAGGGTGTTTTGTAAATTGTATGCCAATCATGTCTTATCTCTGCAAAGAACGCCTTTCAGCCTACCAACAAGGTAGGGTGCGTGGTTCGACGCGCAATCCCACGATGACAGAAGCTTACAAAGACCCAAAGACGTCCTTCGCGTTATCTCAGCGTCTTGGATTGATACAGACGAATCTTTAGTCCCCCATTTGGGATCGGTGCGCTTTCTTCGTTGAAAGGCAGGCCGGTTGCGCGGGCCAATCCTTTTTCTGTTGTGATCATTCCAACGCGCCAGCCAGCAAAAGAGGCTTTCAGCCGCTCACCTAGGCTTGCGTACAAACCGTATAGCATTTTTTTGTTCCCGATGCGCGCGCCGTAAGGTGGGTTAACCATGACCAAACCCGGAGTATCACACGGGGGTTCCAGCATGTTGACGGCCTGTTGCCTAAACTGGGCCAGATGCCCAACGTCTGCGCGATCCGCATTTTGACCGCACATTGCAATGGCGCCTTGATCTCGATCGAACCCAAAGAACTGGCTTGTCCCGCCTGTGGCTTGAGTATTTCGCAGAGCCGTCCACTGTTCTGATTCAAATGATGCGAAATCCTCGAACGCGAAATTGCGTGATCGACCGGGATTGAGACCCGCGTGAATTTCGGCGGCTTCCAGAACGAAGGTACCTGACCCACACATCGGGTCGACGACCGATTCTTCACCATCGAAACCGCATTTACTTAACAAAAGCGCGGCAAGCGTTTCCCGCAATGGTGCTTTGTTGACCGCTTGCTTGTGTCCGCGCTGATGAAGCAATGCGCCAGATGTATCCACGCTTATCGTGCAAAGGTCGTCTTCGATACGGACGCGGACGTTGATTGCTGCATCTTTGGTCATAGGCGCACCGATGGTTTCGGTGATGGCGCGCTCAACACGTTCGCGTGCGGCACCGGCGTGGTAAATACGCGATTGCTTGCAGGTGGCTTCGACACGAACGGGGATATCAGGACGCAGAACGGCATCCCATTCAACCTTGCGGGCGCGTTTGTCCAATTGCGCAGGGTGCATCGCGCGAAATTCTGCAATGCGCGCCAAGACACGGGACGCCCCACGCACCTGCAGGTTGGCGCGCCACACGTCAGGCCAAAGCCCACGAAAAACAACGCCCCCTGGTGTCTTTTGGGGATTCGAAAACCGCAAAGTTTCGGTTTCTTTAAGCAGCACGTCTTCTAGGCCTGGATAGGTGGCTAGAAAAATCTCGAAGGGTTCATTGGTCATGACTAATGCCGATAGCGCAGCAGAACCTGCATTTGCCAGCGTAAACTGACCGGACGGCCTTGACTTTGCACTGTGTGGGCGCTTTTGGTGCCCGAAATCAAATGTCCGTAAAAGAGATCGCTCATGCATGCATACCGCACACACACCTGCGCTGCCTTAACCGCAGCAAATGTCGGGGAAACCGTTCGTCTGTCAGGATGGGTGCATCGCGTGCGAGATCATGGCGGCGTCCTTTTTATCGATTTGCGAGATCACTATGGAATGACACAGGTTCTGTGTGATCCCGACAGCCCTGTGTTCAACGCGGTTGAAAAAGTCCGTTCTGAATGGTGCATCCGCATCGATGGCGAAGTGAAGGCCCGGTCAGAAGGTCTTGTGAACCCGAAAATCCCAACCGGCGAGATCGAAGTTTTTATTCGTGACCTCGAAGTGTTGGGCGATGCGGGTGAATTGCCGTTGATGGTCTTTGGCGATCAAGAATATCCAGAAGAAACGCGTTTGAAATATCGTTACCTCGATCTGCGTCGCGAAAAGATGCAGGCGAACATGACTTTGCGCTCGGACGTTGTGGCTTCTATCCGCAAACGGATGTGGGATCGTGAATTCCGCGAATTTCAAACGCCGATCATCACGGCGTCCAGCCCTGAAGGTGCGCGCGACTTTTTGGTGCCTTCGCGACTGCATCCAGGGAAATTCTATGCGCTGCCTCAGGCGCCGCAGCAGTTCAAACAGCTTTTGATGGTGTCTGGGTTCGACAAGTATTTCCAAATCGCGCCCTGTTTCCGCGACGAAGATCCGCGCGCCGACCGATCACCGACCGACTTTTACCAGCTCGATCTCGAGATGTCTTTTGTGACACAGCAAGACGTGTTCGATACGATCCAACCTGTTCTGCAGGGCGTGTTCGAAGAATTCGGTGGTGGGCGTAAGGTCGATCAGACTTGGGAGCAGATCAGTTACCGCGATGCGGCTTTGTGGTACGGTTCGGATAAGCCGGACCTGCGCAATCCGATCAAAATGGAAATTGTGAGCGATCATTTCCGTGAAGGTGGGTTTGGTATCTTTGCCAAGATTTTGGAAAGTGAAGGAACCGAAATTCGCGCAATTCCGGCACCAACGGGCGGCAGCCGGAAATTCTGTGACCGGATGAATTCCTGGGCACAGAAAGAAGGTTTGCCTGGAATGGGTTATATCTTCTGGCGCGAAGATGGTGCGGCAGGGCCATTGGCCAAAAACCTTGGGCCAGAACGGACCGAAGCCATTCGTGCTCAATTGGGCATGGGCGTAGGCGACGCGGCCTTTTTCCTTGGGGGCAAACCGAAGGACTTTGAAGGGGTTTCTGGGCGTGCCCGCGTGCATATTGGCGACGAACTGGGTTTGACAGACAAGGACCGCTTTGCTTTCGCCTGGATCGTCGATTTCCCGATCTACGAAAAAGACGAGGAAACCGGCAAGATCGACTTTGAACACAACCCGTTTTCCATGCCCCAAGGTGGCATGGAAGCGCTTGAAGGTGATCCTCTGAAGGTGTTGGGCAATCAATATGACTTGGCCTGCAACGGATACGAATTGGTGTCTGGCGCCATCCGGAACCACCGCCCTGAAATCATGTTCAAGGCGTTTGAAATCGCAGGCTACGACGAAGCCGAAGTGCGCAAGCGTTTTGGCGGGATGGTCAATGCGTTTCAATATGGTGCTCCGCCCCACGGTGGCTGTGCGGCAGGGATCGACCGGATTGTGATGTTGCTGGCGGATGAACAGAACATTCGCGAAGTCATTCTGTTCCCGATGAACCAACGCGCAGAAGACTTGATGATGTCAGCACCCAGCGATCCGACGTCTGACCAACTTATGGAACTTGGTTTGCGCGTCATTCCTCAGGACGATTGATTTTATGCATAGCTTTGCCCATTGCTGTGGCAAAGCTATGCCGACATCCGTCACGATTGTCTTCGCAAACGGTGAAATTTGCGACTGCGCATGTTATCTATCCATTGTGTGGAAGCTGAGCGAGCCGTGACCAATGAGTGTTTTTAATCCTGAACTGGCAGAAGTACGGTTTGGGTATGGTTTGTCTCCAAACATCAAGCCACCGGAAAATACGGCTGATTTGCTGGCGGGGTTACAAGCCGCTGACGACATGGCTGTCCGCTTTCCGATTGAAACATTCGACACGTTCCGCGAACGAATGGTGGCCTTGCAGCTTCAATTCAAAATCGAAGGACAAAACCGCGGCACGGACAAAGCCAAGGCCGCACGCAAACAGCGCAAAGTTATCAATCGCGAAGCGCGTGTCGCAGCCACGGGATGGATGGTGCAAAGTCTGATGCGTGCTGCTCATAGTGAGCAGGCCTTTCGTGAACGTCTTTGCGCATTTTGGGGCGATCATTTCACTGCGCTTGGTAAAGCCGGTGTGATCCGCCGCGCAACCGGGCCGTATCTGGAAGAGGCTGTTCGACCCAATCTAACAGGTCGTTTTTCAGATATGTTGCTGGACGCAGTCATGCATCCTTTGATGATCCACTATCTTGATCAGGAACGTTCGATGGGTCCAGAATCCACGCGCGCCCTGAGACGTCGAAAGCCGGCTGGTTTAAACGAGAATTTGGCCCGTGAAGTTCTTGAATTGCACACATTGGGTGTGAATGGGCCATACACGCAGGATGATGTGCGCCAATTGGCGGAGCTTTTCACCGGCATGACCGTTCAGGCCAATGTTGGTTTTAAGTTTCGCGAGGATTGGGCCGAACCTGGCCCCGAAACAGTTCTGGACAAGTCCTATGGCCCACGCCCGGGAATCGAGCCCATTCGTGCAGCTCTTCAAGATTTGGCGGCACATCCGGCAACTGCGCGGCATGTTGCGTGGAAATTGGCGGTTCACTTTGTGTCCGACGATCCTGACACTGCGTTGATTGATCATGTGGCCCAACGATTTATCGAAACGGACGGAGATTTACTGCAGGTCTATGCGGCCCTGCTTGAGCATCCGTCCGCTTGGACACCCACGTTGCGCAACGCAAAACCACCGGATGCGTTTATCGCGTCGAGCTTTCGTGCTTTGGAGGTTCATGAGTCCGCGTTTGACGATCTGCGCGCAAAAGATCTGCGTGCTGGATTGTTGGTGCCGTTGACGATGATGGGGCAACCTTGGCAGGCGCCATCCAGTCCAGCAGGATGGGACGAGGAGGATGAAGCTTGGTTGACCCCGCAAGGGTTGGCGTGGCGAGTCCAGTGGTCCATGGCGGTTCCATCACGGCTTATGAAACGGCTGCCTGATCCACGAAAGTTTGTGGAATCTGCACTGGGGCCTTTTGCAACCGAAGAGGTTCGGTTCGCTGCGAAATCTGCAGAAAGCCGGAACGAAGCGATAGGTTTGGTCTTGATGGCCCCAGCCTTTCAACGGCGATAGGGATGATCGTATGAGCACTTCAATATCACGCCGTTCCTTTTTGATGCGCACCGGGGCCATTGGGTGTTCTTTAGCTGCCAGTCCGCTTGTCACGCCCGTCAGCTTTGCAGCTATGCCCGGGGAAAACCGGTTGGTCGTTATTATCTTACGTGGCGGAATGGACGGTCTTGACGTCGTGCAGCCTTATGGCGATGCGATGCTGGCGCAATCGCGGCTAACATTGAAAGTCGGTCCAACGTCTGGAGCGTTGGATTTGGATGGCTATTTTGCGCTGCATCCAAGTTTAAACGCGTTGATGCCGTTATGGGATGCGGGGGAGCTTGGCTTTGTGCACGCTGTTTCGACACCATACCGGGATAAGCGTTCGCATTTTGACGGTCAGGATTTGTTGGAAGCCGGCACAACCACGTTAGGGGAAGGCGCGGGCGACGGTTGGTTAAACAGATTGCTTCAGGTCTATCCAACGTTAGACGCGCACACCGCTTTCGCAATTGGCCGAAGGGATTTAAAGCTTTTGGACGGGCCTGCGCCAGTGGCGAATTGGTTCCCTGAAACGCAATTGGGCCTTAGTTCGCAGGCTGAACGTTTGCTTGAACTTATTACTGAAAGCGACCCTGCGATTCATGCAGCGCTGGCCGAAGCACAAGGGCTTGTTGAAGACAACGACCAGCAATCGGCATCGTTGCAGGATATTCGCAAGGCAGCAGCTCAACAAAAGGGTGGGGCGCATATTTCCATTGCTGAATTTGCGGCCAAACAATTGTCCGAACAGGCGCGGATTGCAGCGTTTTCGTTGAATGGTTGGGACACACATCGGCGGCAGGCCCGCGAATTACCCCGCGCTTTGGCACGTCTCAGCGATACAATTCTGACGCTTAAATCTCAAACGCAGGATTCTGTCTGGCAAAAAACAACCGTTGTCGCGTTGACGGAATTTGGCCGTACAGTGCGGGAAAACGGCACAGCCGGAACAGATCACGGAACGGGTGGTTTGATGGTCATGGCCGGTGGTGCTGTGCGAGGTGGTCGTGTGCACGGCGATTGGCCCGGACTTGCAGAAGGTGACCTGTATGCCGGACGTGATTTGCTGCCAACGCGAGACATCCGGGCGAACCTTGCCTGGTTGATGCGTGGGCTTTTTGGATTGGATCAGAGCGTTCTGGAAGGCACTGTGTTTCCAGGAATGGACATGGGGCGCGATCCGGGTCTGATTTTGTAACCAGATTTGTCGGGAATTTATCCGTTCCTTGTTCACGCCCGTGATACAATTGACTAACGTCTCTGGTATGAAAGAACCTCAACCAGCACCTGCAATAGGTTTCGACTTACCGGATTGGTCTGCACCGTCTGCCCCTGAAACAGACCTTGTTTTGGATGGGCAGTTTGTCAGGTTAGAACCGTTGGCGGCAGCGAAACATGCAACGCCATTGTTCCAGAAATACGAAGGCCATGATGTTGTATGGACCTATCTACCGGTCGGGCCTTTTGAAGAGTGTTCAAGCTATCGCAATTGGGTCGAGACGGCAGAACAAAGTTCTGATCCACATTTCTTTGCGATCTGGAACAAAGATACAAAAGAGTACGAAGGCACCCTTAGTCTGTTGCGAATAAAACCTGAAACTGGATCAATCGAGGTGGGTTTCATCACGTTTAGCCCGGCATTGCAGAAAACACGTGCCGCAACTGAGGCGATTTTCCTAACGATGAAATATGCCTTCGAGGTCGGGTATCGACGGTTTGAATGGAAATGCGATGCGCTCAACGTGCCATCAAGAAAGGCTGCGCAAAGGCTCGGGTTGAGTTATGAAGGCATTTTTCGTCAGGCAACAATTGTAAAAGGGCGCAATCGGGACACTGCATGGTTTGCTGCGATTGATAGTGAATGGCCTAATTTGCACCAAGCATTTTCGCGGTGGTTAGATCCGTCAAATTTTGATGATGAGGGCCAGCAGATCATCGGGTTGTCTGACCTGACGCAACCAATTTTGGTGGCGACAGATCCTGAAGTGGCGAACTGACAATCAATCGTCAGATGGCCACCTTTTCCGACAATCGGGCCTGAACTAACCCAGCCAAAAAATCGAGCTCGCTCGATGCCGATAAACCCTGTGCACGTTTCAAAGCCAGTTTTTCTGCTGCAGAGGCCAAAGCGTCGTCATGCGCACTGCGCGCGACACCACTTAGGAATTGTGCGACATAATCCACAACTTTGTCGTCTTCGCGCCCGTCCAGTACGTCGGCCACGTGAGCCATGTCGTCTCGATAGGCGATTGGATCAGGTGTGATCGTGTCATTTGGAGCCAATCGAGGACCCCGTGGACGTCGATCGACAGGTAAATGTGCCAATATGGCTTCCTGAAATTCGGAAAGACTAGCCAGAGGTTTCGCAAGGAACCCATCAGCCCCTGCATTCATTGCTTCCGATTGTCGTTCAGGATCACCAGACAAACCCAGCAGGACTTCGGGACGTGGCGTGGCTGCTGAAAGCTCAGCAATCAAATCTGATCCGTTGCCATCCGGCAGTCCCAAATCGATGATCGCGACGCTTGGTCGATAGACCTTCAAATGTCGTTTGGCGGCGCGAATGCTATCTGCGCGTCGGATGCGGGCACCGCTGCGCAGACACAGCAAACGCATCGCTTCGCAGGCATAACGGCTGTCTTCGATCACCAATACAGTCAGGCCCAACAGGGGCCGCAACGCAGTTGGCGCGGGAAAGCTTGGCGTGAAGATGTCTTCTTCGTTGCTGTCCATTGGTCTCTCCTAAAGTGGCGCGACTCGGATGCTATTCAGCCTTAGCTAATGGGCGGTTAACGTGACACTTGAGCATCTTGCATGATGGCCTACCCTTGTCGATAAGATGCTCGTACCGAATACCGCGCCCAATGAGGAGAAAAGCATGATCGGACGTCTGAACCATGTGGCAATTGCGGTGCCTGATCTTGACGCTGCCACGGCACAATACCGATCAACCCTCGGAGCCAAAGTGGGCGCCCCGCAAGACGAACCGGATCACGGCGTGACGGTGGTGTTCATAGAACTACCGAATACGAAAATCGAATTGTTGTATCCTTTGGGTGAAAACAGTCCAATCAACGGGTTCCTTGAGAAGAATCCAGCAGGTGGAATTCATCATATCTGTTACGAAGTCGACGATATTCTGGCGTCGCGTGATCATTTGGTGGCAACGGGCGCGCGGATTTTGGGCACGGGTGAGCCCAAAATTGGCGCACACGGAAAGCCGGTCCTGTTCCTGCATCCAAAGGACTTTAACGGATGCCTCATTGAGCTGGAGCAAGTGTGATGGGAATTACATCTGGCCTTGTCCTATATGCCGTAATTTGGTGGATGACCTTTTTTGTTCTGTTGCCCATTCGGGTGAAGACACAAGGCGATTTGGGTCAAGTGGAACCGGGCACACATGCAGGTGCGCCACAAGTGCATTACCTCAAGCGGAAGGCTTGGATTGCCACAGGAATCGCTTTTGTTCTGTGGGCGATTATCGCTGCGATTATCATTTCCGAAGTTGTTACGGTCAGCGAGCTGCCATTCCTTCAGTTAGAGCGCGACCCGCTATAAATTGCATGGAAAATGTGGGTAAATGTGGCGGCTCCCAAGATTGGGATAATCAGGTTTACTAACGGGATCGATAATGGAATCGCCATTAGCGTGCCTGCAAACCAAATCGTACCCGTATTTTGTTTGCGCAACACATGCGCGTCTGCGCGACCGACGCGACGCATTGCAGCCAAGGTGAAGTATTCTCGCCCCAACAAGAATCCGTTCAAACCCCAGAAAATGAACGGAGTGAACGGCGAGAAAATAAGGTACAACGCGATAGCAAGGACATTGGCGCCGATCAGAAAACCAAGAAAGTTGATGGTGTCTCGAAGGGCATCGCCAAATGGGACTGGAGTCACAGTAGGCAAGTTTGGATAATGTTTATCTTCGACGGCCTGAGCAACTTCGTCCAGAAACATAGACGTTATGGCCGATGCGACGGGGACCATGAGGAAAACGGATAAGACGAACATCAAAAGAACGCTGCCCCAGCTTAGGATATCATCTAACCAAGTGATTTCCCCAACGATGGGCACGTCTGACGAATCCCCAACGATCCAATCAACAAATACCACCAGCCCAGCTGTCGCGCCAATCAGCAATGCAATCGTCAAAGCAATGCCCAAAAACAGCACTTTGTTGAACCTGCGGTCACCGATTTGGCCTAAAGCCTTAAAGAAGCTTTGAAATATCATTCAGAAACCCATGTCGTAATGGCATCTACATCAGGACGTGGGCGTTCTGGTGGTGCTGACGTTTCTGTGCCCAGATGAATGATCCCGGCAATTCGTTCGTTTTCAGCCAAGCCTAGGCCTTGGGACATGAAGACTGGATCATGGCTGGCCCAACCCGACAACCAATTCGCGCCCCATCCGCTTGCCAACGCTGCATTCAGCAATGCCAGACAAACCGCTCCAGCCGAATAGGTCTGTTCCAAGGCAGGTATTTTTTCGGACGGTTTCGGGGCTTCGATGACCGCAATGGCAAGGTGCGCGGTTTTGTAAGACGTCTTTGCCTTTTCGATCTGGTCAGTATCCAGCCCCAGGGCTTCGCCACGTACAGCGACCAAATCGCCCAAACGCAACAACGCTGGCCGTTGCAGAACGATAAAACGCCAAGGTTCAAGTTTCCCATGATCCGGAGTGCGCGCAGCAGCCGTTAAGATCGTTTGGATGTCATCTGCATCTGGAATGGGCGTCTGAAGCGTTTTCGCGGGGCGCGAGCGCCGTGACAACAAAAATTCCAAAGCGGCTGGGTTAGAAGCAGGCATGAATGTTATGACCTTTCACATATGTGTGTGATGTCGGTTAAGATCGACAAGATTTCAAGGGCTAAAGATCGAGTTCTTTGGCCATTCGGTCGATTTCACTTCTTAGAAACGCGTCAAACCTCGGTCCCGGCTGTCGAATGGAAAAGCTGTCCGCAAATGGGTCAGGGGCCTGTGTTGTGCTGCCTGACAACGCTTCGATTGTTGCGTGACCACAAAACGGGACATACGCTTCAGAATATCCACCTTCATGGGCCAAGACCAATTTACCGCCACAGATACGTTCTGCCATTTCTTTGGTTTTTTCAGTCATCTGGCGAAACGTCTCAGCAGTTGCCAGCATACGCGCCAATGGGTCTATCGCGCTTGCATCGTACCCGCAGGCCACAATGATCAGATCCGGCTGAAACGCTTCGATTGACGGCAAGGCGACCCTGTCCATCGCGTGCAAATAGGCCGTATGGCCAGCCCCTGCTGGCAAAGGCAAATTGACATTGAACCCTTCACCTACGCCGCGACCTCTGTCCTCAACATCACCGGTATCGAGCGGATAGTTCCCTTCTTGATGAAACGAAATCGTTAGCACGTCGTCACGATCGTAAAAGATCGCTTCGGTTCCATTCCCGTGATGCACATCCCAATCTAGAACAGCAACTTTCTGAACCAGGTTCTTTGCTTTAGCGGCTTCGATGGCCAGCGCAATATTGGCAAGAAGGCAAAACCCATTTGGAAAATCTGGCAAGCAATGGTGGCCGGGTGGACGTGACAGCGCGTATGCATTGGACGCGTCACCTGACAGGACGGCTTGGACTGCGTCGATGGTTAAACCAGCAGACAAAGCTGCAAGTTCGTAACCGCCTTGTGCAAACGGGGTTCTGCGCCCCAATTCGCCACCACCTGCGTCGCTGAGGCGTTTGAATTCATCTAGATATGTCGCCGGGTGAACCCGCAACAGGTCGGATCGTGAGGCCTCTTGGGCTGAGCGAACATCTAGTTCACCCATTAGACCCGTAACTTCCATCAAATTCTTCAGGCGTCGTTTCGTTTCAGGGTTTTCCGGCAATCCACCAGCGGCCAGTGGTTGCACCAGCCCCCCAATTGGTAAGGTAAAGGCATAGTTTCCGCCCGCATGCCACATTGTGCGTTCATCAAAGAAAAAGGCCGTCGTCATGCAACGCTCCGTATTGGGTAAGCGATCAGATTGGCCGTGTGATGTCAGATTGTCCATGGTGTGCGAAAGCCAATGGGCGCTGGATGCAGACGGATGATCAATTGTCAGGGACGAATGGTCAGAAATGCTGGTCGTTTAGACACGCAGCTATCCGACTGAATAGCAGCGTTTTTAATCTATTTTTGACAAATTGTCCGCAAATTTGAGCCACAACGCCCAGCTAGGTTGCACATGGATCGGATTCGGAGAAAATGGCGCACATTGTAGAAATTCATCACTCGCAACACTACGCCCGCCTTTGCGGTATGGCGACCTTTGTGGATGTCTTGTTGCATCATGAAGAGGCTGCGCGCGATTACGTAATTTCATTCTACAAACGTTGCGGCTCTGTTGCGCTTGAAGTTGCGTTGAACCATCCAAGAGTAAGCTCGATCATCGATTCAGACACAGGTGACTGCGTCTATACGTTGTCATCTGATGTGTTGCCGATCAAAGATCTGACCGATCCGTTGGACGAACCAGATGTGTATAGGGCAATCGCATTAACGTCCAAAGCGACTGGGGACGTACTGGATTTCTATCGATTGGGTGAAAAGCCTGGCGAATATTTTGCTAGAAATGGCGCCGCTTCGGGACAGCATGCGCAATATGTTCCAATCCAGCGAGACCTTTCGTCAAATCTTGAAACCCTGCGGTGGCCAGATGGCCAAACAATGCGCTTGGAACGTGCAAGTGTGGGCCCAATGACAACTGGGTTTGCTTGCTTTACTGAAGGCACTCAGATTCAGACAACCAAAGGTTTGCGAGCCGTAGAAAGCCTTAATGTTGGCGACATGGTTCACACGCAGGATGAAGGGCCGTTGCCTTTGCGTTGGATAGGAAAACGCCGTGTGCGAGGCCAAGGTGAATTTGCGCCTGTCCGGTTTAGCGAAGCCTTCTTGGGTACAACAAAACCACTGTTATTTTCGCCTCAGCATTGTCTGCTGGTCACCGGGTGGCCTGCGCGCGAGTGTTTCGGAGAACCCGAAGTGTTGGTACCTGCGGCGGGGTTCCTGCAATTTGATGGCGTTGCACGTGTGTCGGTTCCTTGGGTCACGTATGTGCATTTGCTGTTTGACTCGCATCAGATCGTTTTTGCAGAAGATGTGCCCAGTGAAACGCTGCGCCCGCTTGATTTGCAACGGGACACTTGGGACAAAGCAAGCGCAACTGAGATTTTAAGCATCTTTCCAGAACTTCGCCGGCAAGGTCGGCAGTGGCCTTTGGCACGCAAGACGGTCACCGCAGCCGAAGCGCGCGCGTTGGGTGCGTTCTAGGCCGACATCGTGTTTTTGATGTGCGATTGTGCGCATCTGTCCGACTTTGAACGGATAACAGACAAGCCGCGCTTGTAATCTTCACTGATTTTGGTAGCAGGACCGGGTCGAAAAGGAGCCCGGCAATGGAAGATCTGCGTGACAAATATCTTGGATTGATTTCGCAAGCGGGTGACGAAGCCGTTTTGGAAGACCTGCGCGTACAAGCGGTCGGCAAAAAAGGCGAGATCAGTTTGAAGATGCGCGAGCTGGGTAAAATGACCCCAGAAGAGCGGCAAGTCGCCGGGCCCGCGCTGAATGCACTGAAAGACGAAATAAACAGCGCCTTGTCTGCAAAGAAAGCTGGCTTGGCCGATGCGGCACTAGATGAACGGCTGAAATCAGAATGGCTGGACGTTACTTTGCCGTCTCGGGTTCGAGGCCAAGGCACGATACATCCGATTTCGCAGGTCACAGAAGAAGTCACTGCGATCTTTGCTGAATTGGGGTTCTCGGTTGCTGAAGGGCCTCGGATTGACACCGACTGGTATAATTTCGATGCATTGAATATTCCGGGACACCATCCTGCACGGGCTGAGATGGACACGTTTTATATGCATCGCGCAGAAGGGGATGATCGTCCGCCGCATGTGTTGAGAACGCACACGTCTCCGGTGCAAATCCGGTCAATGGAAAAGATGGGCGCACCTTTGCGCATCATTTGCCCGGGTGGTGTTTACCGTGCAGATTACGACCAAACGCACACACCGATGTTCCACCAAGTCGAAGGTTTGGCTTTGGATACGGATATCTCCATGGCGAACTTGAAATGGGTTTTGGAAGAATTTGTAAAAGCCTATTTCGAAGTTGATGATGTCGAATTGCGTTTCCGCGCATCGCATTTCCCTTTCACTGAACCTTCGGCCGAAGTCGACATTCGTTGTTCGTGGGAAAAAGGTCAGCTGAAAGTCGGCGAAGGCGATGATTGGCTCGAGATTTTAGGCTCTGGCATGGTGCATCCCAAAGTCATCGCAGCCGGAGGTATCGATCCCGAGATATATCAAGGGTTCGCCTTTGGAATGGGTATCGACCGCATCGCGATGCTGAAATACGGGATTCCAGATTTGCGTGCCTTCTTTGACAGCGATTTGCGTTGGTTGCGCCACTATGGGTTCTCGGCTCTGGACACACCGACTTTGCATGGCGGTTTGTCCCGATGACATCTGGCAGTGTCTTGGATCGTTACCCGGGCGCAGACATGTTTAAATTCGGGGATGGTCCTGAATTGTGCCAAAGCCTGATTGCATTGGTTCGATCTGGCAGCAAGCGCGCGACCTGTGGCGCGCTGGACCATTTTGTCGAAGATGAAACTCCCATACCGTCGCCTGGCCAATTCAGCGTGGCATTGGACTGGGATGGAACGCCCGAATTGGTCATTCAGACAGTCAGCGTCGAGCAGTGCAAATTTTGCGAGGTGGAGGCCGATTTTGCATTGGCGGAAGGCGAGAATGACACCCTGGAAGGATGGCAACGTGATCACGCCGCATATTTTGCACGCAATGGTGGATTTGATCCGGAAATGGTGTTGATTTGTGAACGCTTTGAACTCGTTGAGGATTTGCGCAAAGGTTTTTGTGACTGACCACGCGAAAGTGACGTGACAGTGCCGCTGAAATGGGTAGCTTGCCCAATATGAAATATGTTCTCTTGTTTTTCGCCTTGTTGGTCACCCCTGCTTTTGCAGCGGGATCTGAGCAACGAGATTGCCACCTTGATGTTCCGTGTCCTTTGGGTGAGCGGACTTATCACGTCAAAGAGCCCGATGGGTGGGACGGTGAAAGCACGATGCCAGTGCTGATCCATTTCCATGGCTGGCAACGAACGGGTGCTTTACCTGTAAAACATCAGCGCATTTCCGGCGCAACGCGTCGTCGCGGGGTTTTATTGGTCGCGCCGAATGGAAACAGAAAAACATGGGATTTTTGGCACCCGGAAACGGATGATGTGGAGTTTGCGCGTGCTGTTATTGACGATGTGGCAAAGCGTTATCCGATAGACCCAGACAACATTTTTGTTTCGGGGTATTCTTACGGGTCAATCATGGCGTGGCGCGTTGCGTGTGATCGCGGAAACGGCATTCGCGCACTTCTTGGTATTTCAGGAACGCTGGATCAGGATGAGGATTGCCCCCAAGCCCCGAAAGAAGTGCGGCATGTACATGGGCTTAAAGATGGTGTCCTTAGGTTTCCATTTGGTCCCGGTGGTGACACGACTTATCCAGTGATGTTGTGGCGCCAACGTCTGGGGTGCACAGATGCGGCGGAAAAAGTCGGAGACTGGTCTGTGGTACCGCATCTGACCCATAGCCGTATCGAATGGGCTGAATGTGCAAGCGGCACCAAGGTTGCACTTGATACACACCCTGGTGGACATTTCATCCCACATGGCTGGATCGGCCGACAGTTGGACGAGTTGTTGGGACGCGAGCCCCAATATCCTTAAAGAGATATCATCCGTAACGGGATATCGGGTGACGTTATTTGGCCTTACGGCCAAAGACACCCCACCCACCATCCCTTTGGGTTGCGCATCGGCTCGAATTTTGCCATTGCCTCAGACGTTATAAGCGCATGAGGCAAGACGATGAAGTTCACCCTGTCCTGGTTGAAGAAACATCTTGAGACCGATGCCTCGGTCGATGAGATTTGTGAAGTCTTAACGGATCTTGGCCTTGAGGTCGAAGGTGTGGAAGACCGTGCGGCCCGTCTGAAAGACTTCACCATTGGTAAGGTTGTCAGTGCCGAAGCGCATCCAGACGCGGATCGCCTGCGCATCTGTCAGGTTGAAACAGATCAGGGCAAAACTCAGATTATCTGTGGCGCACCAAATGCGCGCGAAGGGATCACTGTCGTAATTGCAAAGCCTGGCGTTTACGTTCCGGGGATCGATACCACCATCGGTGTCGGCAAAATCCGCGGCATCGAGAGCTTTGGGATGATGTGCTCTGAACGCGAGATGGAATTGTCCGAAGAGCATGACGGAATTATCGAGCTGGCTTCGGGTGAGGTCGGCGATCGTTTCGTTGATTGGTTGGCGCAAAATGATCCAGCCAAAGTTGATCCTGTGATCGAAATTGCCATAACGCCAAACCGTCCGGATGCATTGGGTGTCCGTGGTATTGCGCGTGATCTTGCTGCGCGCAGTGTTGGAACATTGCGTCCGGCAAACGACCCCAGTGTTGAGGGTCAATTTGTATCCGATATCTCAGTCAGTATTGACGATGACACGTTGGATGGTTGCCCTGTTTTCTGTGGGCGTCTGATCAAGGGCGTCAAGAACGGCCCGTCTCCGGATTGGCTGCAAGATTTGTTGCGTGGAATCGGGTTGCGTCCGATCAGCTTTCTTGTCGATGTGACCAACTATTTCACCTATGATTTGAACCGCCCGTTGCATGTATTTGATGCGGACAAGGTGACGGGTAATCTGCGTGTTCACCGTGCCAGTGGCGGCGAAGAAATTGTGGCACTTGATGACAAAACATATGCGTTGCAACCCGGACAGATGGTCATTTCGGATGACACTGGGCCAGAAAGTATCGCCGGCATCATGGGTGGTCTTGATACCGGCTGCACCGAAGAAACGGTTAACGTGTTCGTCGAAAGCGCGTACTGGGACCCGGTTCAGATCGCTTATGCCGGGCGCGCACTCAAGGTGTCTTCGGATGCGCGGTATCGTTTTGAACGCGGGGTTGATCCCGTATTCACGCCCGTTGGCTTGGATCACGCCTGTGCGATGATTATTGATCATGCAGGCGGTACGCCGTCCAACATGATCACTGCCGGCGCCGTTCCGGATGTGGGCCGCGCCTACAAATTGTCGCCCGCACGGGTGCAAAGCCTAGTCGGAATGGAAATTGACGAGGCGACGCAACGCCAAAGCCTTACGGCCCTTGGGTTTCGCTTGGAAGGGGACATGGCGCATGTTCCGTCCTGGCGTCCAGATGTCATGGGCGAAGCGGACTTGGTTGAAGAAGTTGCACGCATCGCCTCTTTGACCAAATTGCAAGGCAAGCCTTTGCCACGTCTGGCAGGCATTCCAAAAGCGGTGATGACCCCAGCCCAACGGCGCGAGCAAGCCGCACGTCGGACGTGTGCTGCGTTGGGGTACAATGAATTGGTGACCTACAGCTTTATCGACCAGGCGTCGGCGCGACTGTTTGGCGGAGGCGATGACAAGACACGCGTTGAAAATCCAATTTCAAATGACATGAGTCATATGCGCCCGGCCTTGCTGCCGGAGCTGTTGAAAGCAGCGGCACGCAATCAGGCGCGTGGATTTATGGATATGGCATTGTTCGAGGTCGGTCCCGCATTTCAAGGGGGCGAACCCGAAGAACAGCATCAGTTGGTCAGCGGCCTTCTTGTTGGGCGGACGGGTCCCAAGGATGTCCACGGAGCGTCTCGCCCAGTGGATGTTTATGATGTCAAAGCTGATGCAGAAGCCGTTCTGGCCGCTATGGGTGCACCTGCACGAGTCCAAATCCTGCGCGATGCACCAGATCATTGGCATCCAGGTCGGCACGGGAAAATCTGTCTTGGTCCTAAAAAGGTTCTGGGTATCTTTGGCGAACTGCATCCAAAGGTCCTTCAGGAGTTGGACGTAAAAGGTCCAGCCATGGCCTTTACCCTATGGCCTGAACAAATTCCGATGCCACGCAAAAGCGGCTCAACACGTGCGGCGCTGGACATCAGCGATCTTCAGGCTGTTGAACGGGATTTCGCATTTGTTGTTGATGCAAGTGTTGAGGCGCTCACATTGGTCAATGCAGCCCTTGGGGCTGACAAAGCACTGATCGATGACGTTCGGGTGTTTGATGAATTTATCGGTGGCGCATTGGGTGAAGACAAGAAAAGCCTAGCCATCACTGTGCGTTTGCAACCCAAAGACAAAACGCTCAAGGATGAAGACATCGAAGCCGTCGCCGCAAAGGTCGTTGAAAAGGTCACCAAGGCCACAGGCGGTGTCTTGCGCGGTTGATACGCACGGAACAATTCAAACGTTTACGAAAGGTTTGGTCATGTTGAAAGTATATCTGTCTGGGGAAATTCACACGGATTGGCGTGAGCAAATCACGGCCGGGGCAGCGGGCTTGGACGTCACGTTTAACAGTCCCGTTACGGACCATGCTGCGAGCGATGATTGTGGCGTTGCCATTCTAGGACAAGAGCCGAACAAGTATTGGCACGATCATAAGGGTGCCATGGTCAACGCAATCCGCACGCGCAAAGGGATTGCAGACGCAGATGTTGTCGTTGTCCGTTTCGGTGAGAAATACAAACAGTGGAACGCCGCATTTGATGCAGGTTATGCCGCTGCGTTGGGGAAATCATTGATTGTTCTTCACGGGGCAGATCATGCACATGCATTAAAAGAAGTGGATGCCGCAGCGCTGGCCGTTGCAGAAGACCCCGCTCAAGTGGTTGAAATATTGCGCTATGTTTTGACTGGAGCGTTGCCCACGTCCTGAGTGGGTGTGCAGGTAAAATTCGCCGTCCATACGTCAAAACCCGCGGGCATTCTTGTCGGATAGACGCGTTACAGGTTGCCGACGGCATCTGAATTCATGCAGACGCCGTCGAGATACTTTAAGGGCGTGGCGGGATATTTTTGGCTTTTTCTACGGCTGGGCGCGCAAAAAACCGCTCATTGTAAGCAACTAGGTTTTTGTGGCCGGCCCAGCCCAAAGCATCCTTTGCGCCATAAAATTCTAGGGCGTTCAACCAAGGCACAATCGCGATATCTGCGATCGAGTATTCACCAGCGATCCAGTCTTTCCCGTCCATTTCCTTTTCCAGAACGGCAAGCAGGCGCTTTCCTTCGTCAATGTAGCGTTGTTGCGGGCGTTTATCCTCCCACTGCGATCCGGCGAACTTGTAAAAGAAACCAAGTTGACCAAGCATTGGACCTAATCCGCCCATCTGAAACATAACCCACTGGATTATTTTAGCTTTGTCGGTCGCGGTTGATCCGATCAATTTACCTGTTTTTTCAGCCAAGTAGACCAGAATGGCCCCGCTTTCGAACAATCCAATGGGGGACCCATCTGGCCCCTCGGGGTCGATGATCGCTGGGATTTTGTTGTTTGGGTTCAGCGACAGAAACTCTGGGCTCTTAACATCAACATCGGACAAAGTGACCAAGTGGGCCTCGTAAGGCACTTGCATCTCTTCAAGCGCGATGGACGCTTTGACGCCGTTCGGTGTGGGGTAAGAAAACAGTTGCAGAACATCCGGATTTTTCGGCGTCCATTTTTGAGTTATCGGGAAACTAGAAAGATCGGTCATTTTGCCCTCGATTTTGTCATTCAAGGACATGACATAATGATTTTTCCCCCTCAAACTACCCTTTGAATTGTTCAATAAAGTGATAATGGTTGTTCACGAATGCAACACAAAGAATGCGTCGTAAGCCAACATAAGGGACAAAACACTATGATGAACGAATTTAAGGATTTCATTGCTAAGGGCAATGTCATGGACATGGCGGTCGGTATCATTATCGGCGCGGCCTTCACTGCCATTGTGACATCGCTTGTCGGCGATTTGATCAACCCAATCATTGGCCTGTTTATGGGCGGGATTGATTTCTCAAATAATTACGCAGTACTTTCTGGTGAAGTTGCAGAAGGCGCGTCGTTGGAAGCTGCGCGGGAAACTGGCGCTGCCGTATTCGCGTATGGTGCTTTCATCATGGCTATCATTAACTTCCTGATTATTGCATTTGTTGTGTTCATGCTGGTTCGCTCAGTGAACCGGATGAAAGAAGCAGCAGCTGCTGAAGAAGAAGCAGTCGAAGAAGCACCAGCTGGTCCTTCAGAAATCGACCTGCTGACAGAAATTCGCGACTCTCTTGCGAAGTAATAGACTGTCATTTTTCTAAAATTGAGAAGGTCCGCTGCATCTGCGCGGGCCTTTTCTTTTCCAAAACTCAAAGAGCGGAAGACGTTGTTTGTAACTGGCAGCGAATGTATGTGCTGACTTGGCTCATATTTTCGAAGATATGGCCAACCAACTCAGAGACAATGGCAGGTTCTTCCGAAAATGAGCTTAGATTCAACAGATCGACGTATTCTGGAAACGTTGCAACGCAAGGGTCGTCTTTCAAATGCGGACTTAAGCGATGTGGTGCACATGTCTCCATCGGCGTGTCATCGACGTGTCGCGCGGCTTGAGGCGGACGGCTACATTCGCGAATATGTCGCGTTGCTTGATGCGCGTAAGATTGGCGTGCCGACAACTGTGTTTGTTGAAATCACTCTGCAAGGACAATCTGACGAAGTTTTGGATGCTTTTGAAAAGGCCGTGCGACGTATTCCGGATGTGTTGGAATGTCATCTTATGGCCGGGACTGCGGATTACATTCTAAAAGTTGTGGCCGAAGACACCGAAGATTTTGCCCGTATCCACCGCCAACATCTGGCTCGGCTGCCGGGTGTCATGCAAATGCAATCGAGTTTTGCACTGCGAACCGTTTTCAAGACGACGGCTTTGCCACTTTGATCAAGTTTGTACGGGAAACGCCCGGCCAAATAGCCGAGCGCTGAAAGGGTAATCTATCCTCAGAACAGAATGTCTGCGGTTTCAAGCAGTGCCAGATCTATACCATTCAGAACTAGGGCGTTCCCGGCACTATCTTCGATTCTGATGTTCGACCCTTCACGTTCGACGTGATTGGCAAAGAGATCATTAAGATTGTTGATCCCAATAGCTGCGCTTAGGTCAAGGCGGTCTTTTGCAGCCTCGAAATCAAGGACTTGGTCATCTCCTTCAGAAAAGACAAATATGTCGGCACCTCTTCCGCCAACAAGGACGTCATCCCCGGCACCGCCGTCCAACGTATCCCTGCCATTGCCGCCAAGCAGCGTGTCGGATCCGCCGCCACCCGACAAGTTATCCAATTGACGGCCGCCTCTAAGTTCATCTGCGCCGCCGCCTCCTGACAGGTTGTCTGCGCCACGTCCGCCAATCAACAGGTCCTCTCCAGTGCTGCCGGTGACGGTGTCATCCCCTGCACGCGCACGAACAATGCTGGATGCATCCAAGGCAATTGCATCGTCACCGCGAGTCAGGAAAACTGTCACGGGATCAGGTGTTGAAACGGGATCTGGCTCGGTCTCGCCTCCGGTTTGTGGATCCAAAGAGACCGGTGCTGCAGTGCGTGCGAAATTCTGTGTCACGATGACGGCTGGAAAACCTTGGAACTGCCCTTCTTCGATCCCAAGGCCGATATAAACAAGATCTGGATTTAAGATGTTCGCGCGGTGGCCGGGGCTGTTCATCAGCGAATTGTGCAAGTTGATGACATCGTCCTCGATGCCGCCCGCGCCACGTTCGCTTTGCCACGCAATATTTTCTGCGGTGCCCCAGCTTCCTGTCAATTCGAACCCTGAATCGCGTATGCGGTCAGTGGCAGATGATCCGCCATTGCCAGTGTGAGAGAACTGACCTGTGTTCAACATCCATTCACTGTGGGTTTCGGCCGAAGCATTTAGATTTTGCTCAAGCTGTAGTGGATTCAATCCACGGCTTGTACGCTCTTCATTGATAAGCGCCAACATTTGCAATTCGTACTGATCTGCCAAACTCATTGTTGGGTCCCTTTACTGTGCCGTTTTTTCCTGCCCCGGTATGGGACAGCGGCTGGACTAGCATGTAGAATTTGGTTGCGAAGGCAAGTTCAGTTGTGTTCAACTTTTTGCACATTTCTATGCTGATACGACACTAGATCGTCGGCAGTGGCGCGCCACATCTATGCCGCGTCCCGCAGTGGCGAAAGGTATCGCGGATTAGCGCCGCCCAAATGTCCAAGAACCGGCAGGAACCCCCGTGCCCACCAAATAGTGAACTGAGAGCGGGACGTGTAAATTAATGAATGTGTAAAGAGGTAGCATCTAGGTGCCCGCGATTGCATCGTTTGCAACGGTGTTTGTCACCGACGACGGCAAACACCAAAAAACCGGTTCCTCAAAAAGAAAAAGCCCCGCTTTGATGGCAGGGCCTCCTCGTTTCAACGTCAAGCGCGGTCTTACATGAGACCTTCGCGTTGCGCCTTTTTCCGTGCGAGCTTGCGCGCACGGCGGATCGCTTCAGCTTTTTCACGCGCTTTTTTCTCAGACGGTTTTTCGAAATGCTGCTTAAGCTTCATTTCACGAAACACGCCTTCGCGTTGTAGCTTCTTTTTCAGGGCGCGAAGCGCCTGATCGACATTGTTGTCGCGAACACTGACCTGCATGTGGTTGTCACCACCTTTCTAGGTTAAGTTTGCAAGGAATTGCAGGAAGTGGCCGTATAGCAAGCAGTCTAATGCTTGTCTAGTATTCCATCCAATGGAAAGGAAATCCCATGACAGGCTATGCTGACACCAAGGAAGCTCTATTAAATGCAACGCTTTTGCATGTGCCGTTCGATGGCTGGAGCGAAGCTGCCTTTCAAGCAGCGGTCATAGATTCGGGTGTATCTGAAGCAGTTGCGCGCGCAGTGTGTCCGCGCGGGGCAGTTGATTTGGCCATTGCTTACCACAATCGTGGCGACGCCATCATGGAAGAACAGCTTGCCGAAGGCACACTGCCTGAACGTTTTCGGGACAAAGTTGCGGCAGCAGTCCGGTTTAGAATTGAAGCAGTCGATGACAAGGAAGTCGTAAGGCGTGGCACAGCATTGTTTGCATTACCGATGTACACAAAGGACGGGGCCCAAGCGATCTGGGGAACTGCGGACAAGATCTGGACAGCCTTGGGTGACACGTCGCAAGACATAAACTGGTATACAAAACGCGCGACGTTGTCAGGCGTATATTCAGCAACGATTTTATTTTGGCTGGGTGATGATTCCCCCGATCATCAAGCCACTTGGGATTTTCTGGATCGTCGGATCGACGATGTGATGCGCATAGAGCAAGTCAAGGCTCAGGTGCGCGAGAACAAAGTACTATCTGGATTGCTTGCTGGCCCAAATTGGGTCTTAAGCCATATCAAGGCTCCAAATCGCGCAGAAGATGTCAATCTGCCAGGGCGCTGGAGAATTTGAGCCATAGGCAAAAAGAAATGTCCGTTCCGCTCAGTTGATCGAAATTGGGCTTTGGTTTGTTTGCCAAATCATCATGTCAGTCTTGGGTTATCAGAATGGGGCATCAGTGTGGGCATTGAACAGCTCTGATAGTTCAGCCAAAGATGTTGCAACCTAACCGGAGGACATCGGGGTGACCAAAATGATGCGCGCTGTGGAAATCAACGCTCCAGGGGGGCCGGACGTATTAACTGTGGTCGAACGCCCGATTCCTGAACCAGCACATGGTCAAGTCGTGATTGAGGTAGCGTGGGCCGGGGTGAACCGGCCTGATGCCTTGCAACGTGCCGGCCTTTACAACCCGCCGCCCGGTGCCAGCGATTTGCCGGGACTTGAGGCGTCGGGACATGTGGTTGCGATCGGATCAGGTGTGAGTGGCGTGACCGTGGGCGACGCGGTTTGTGGCCTGTTGCCGGGTGGGGGATATGCGGAATATGTCGCGACACCTGCAGCACATTGCTTGCCGGTTCCCTCCGGCATGTCATTGCGTGAAGCTGCCTGTTTGCCGGAAACGTTTTTCACGGTCTGGTCGAATGTGTTCATGCGTGGTGGTCTAAAGGGCGGTGAACGCCTGCTGGTGCATGGCGGATCAAGCGGGATAGGCACGACCGCCATACAATTGGCGAATGCCTTTGGTGCGCGGGTCTTTGTAACCGCGGGTTCGGATGAAAAATGCGATGCGTGTCGTGAGCTTGGTGCGGAAATTGCGGTGAATTATCGGACCAACGACTTTGTCGAAGTAATGCAGGCCGAAGGCGGTGCTGACATGATATTGGACATGGTGGGTGGAGATTACATCCCGCGAAACTTCAAAGCATTGGCCGATGATGGTCGGCTGGTTCAAATCGCGTTTCTTCAGGGTCCAAAAGTCGAGGTGAATTTCGTCCAGCTGATGACACGTCGCATGACGATGACGGGCAGCACACTGAGGCCGCAAAGTGATCTAGCCAAAGCGCGTATCGCACAAGAGCTGAAAGAAGCGGTTTGGCCGTTACTGGATGCGGGGCGTATCGCACCAGTCATGGATTCTGAATTTGACCTAAAAGATGCATCACAAGCCCATGTCCGCATGGAAAGCTCGGATCACGTTGGCAAGATCGTTTTGCAATTGAAAGGCGGATAAGCCGCCATCGTTTAGGTATTCATCGCGGAACGCGCGGCGAACGAAAGGGAATTGGGACATGGCAAAGACAGCAATCATTGAAGCGTATGGTGGGGCGGATCAATTCCGGCTGGTTGATTGGGATGTGGGCGATCCGGGACCAGGTGAAATTCGCATCGCGCATAAAGCGATTGGGTTGAATTTTATCGATGTTTACCAACGCACGGGCCTGTATCCGCTAGAGATGCCACACGCCTTGGGCAT
Source organism: Paracoccaceae bacterium (assembly GCA_039975755.1). GTDB lineage: Bacteria > Pseudomonadota > Alphaproteobacteria > Rhodobacterales > Rhodobacteraceae > JABSSA01. Next base: position 24,782 of record JBDWGM010000081.1, read on the forward strand.
GGAAGCTGCGGGGGTTATTGACGCGGTTGGTGACGGAGTCGATCATCTGAATGTTGGGGATCGGGCGGCCTATGCTGCGCTGCCGCCGGGGGCCTATGCGGAAATGCGCGTTATGCCCGCTGCGCAGGTTGTGAAATTGCCCGACGCTGTGCCGTTCGACATTGCAGCTGCTGTTATGCTGAAAGGGATGACGACGCAGTATTTGTTCCATCGCACAGACCCGCTGAAGGCTGGTGACACCGTTCTGTTCCACGCAGCAGCGGGTGGCGTGGGTTTGATCGCCTGCCAGTGGGGTAAATCCGAAGGCATCCGTGTCATTGGGACCGCGGGAACGGACGAAAAATGTGAACTGGCACAATCCAATGGCGCCGATCTTTGCCTCAATTACCGAACCGAAGACTGGGTCGCGCGTGTCCGCGAGCTGACCGATGGCATTGGTGTGCAGGCGGTCATGGACGGCGTCGGGAAAGATACATTTGATGGATCGCTGGATTGCTTGAAGCCCCTTGGAATGATGATGAGTTTTGGCAACGCATCTGGTCCAGTCCCTCCGTTCTCAATCGGGACACTGGCCGCTAAGGGGTGACTGAAAATTACCCGGCCAACATTGTTTGCACATACCAGCGATCCCGAAACCTGCCGTGCAATGGCGGCTCAGGTTTTTGACAAAATCGCCAGCGGGGCGATCACAATCCGGATCGATCAGCGGTTTACATTGGACGATATTGCAAACGCCCATCGGTCTTTGGAAGCACGCAAAACGACAGGCAGCACAATTATCGAACTTTAACGCACCGGATCAAATTGTGCGCTGTCCAAAGTGCAATCGCGAACGACATCTTGGCCGCACGGCACAGGCGATAAATCTTTGGACATGCAAACGCGCACTTCTTGAATAAAGCCGCTTCGGCACGTGACCGTCAGGCCATCCGCTTCTACTTTGGGGTTGGCTTCCAAAAAGGCGTCTTCGACCACGCTGGCTGGCAAGCGGACCGTTTTATCCAGCTTTCGAAACACGGTTGGTCGGGTGACACTGGCATAAGCTTGGCGTGACAGGTCGTAATACCCCGTAGCCGATAGACCTGAACATGTGCCGTGCTTTTTCCATTGGTGCCAAGCCAGACCAGATGTGCCCATGATATCCGCCATGTCAGCCGTCATACCCCGTGAGGGTGGGCGTTCAGACGTGCTACAATAGCTGGGCCAGCCGCGGTGATTTTGCGGCCAAAGCCCATGAAGAATCCAACCGTGATCATGATGGGCGTCACATTGTTCTGATCCTTTTGCGTCACCCTCTAGGGCACACCAATTGGGTGACCAGGACAACGCCATGACATAGTAATCGAATTCGCCAGACTTTTCGCCTTCGGCGAATGCAATTCCAGATGAAATAAACAGTGCTAAAACCCAGCGCATCTTGTCCCTTTCCATTTCGGCTCAGTACGATTATATACCGGCCAAGTTCCCCGACAACGGAAACCTGCCCTGATCTTCAGGGTGCCGCGGACCAACCGGTTCCGGCGGTCGGGAAAGATATGTGCAAAGGAGAAAATGATGGCCAAATTGCTGCATCCCAAAGCGACTGCTGTCTGGCTCGTCGACAATACGACGATCAGCTTTAAACAGATCGCTGATTTCGTCGGCATGCACGAACTTGAGATTCAAGGTATTGCTGATGGCGACGTGGCTATGGGCGTCAAAGGATTTGATCCGGTTGCCAACAACCAGTTGACCCAAGAGCACATCGAACTGGCGCAATCAAACCCTCTCTATAAGCTGATCGTGAAACCAAATCCGGCAGCTGATGGCGAAGAAAAACGCCGCGGTCCGCGCTATACGCCATTGTCCAAGCGGCAAGATCGCCCGGCTGCGATCCTTTGGTTGGTCAAGTTTCATCCGGAATTGTCTGATGGTCAGGTGTCAAAACTGGTTGGCACAACCAAACCAACCATTCAGTCCATCCGCGAACGGACACATTGGAACATTTCGAATATTCAACCGGTTGACCCGGTTGCCTTGGGATTGACCAAGCAATCTGAATTGGACGCAGCCGTTCAGAAAGCAGCAGCCAAAAAAGCAGCCAATGGCGAAGTCATGAGCGATGACGAACGTCGCAAACTGGTGAGCACTGAACAAAGCCTTGGCATGGAAGCCGAACCCAAAATCCCAAGCTCAATTGAAGGTTTGGAAAGCTTTACGCTGTTGGGTGACGATGAAGAAGAGACAGACAGCAACGAAGATTTGATCGATGCGGACAGCTTCTTTAACCTGCCGGGCGACACGTCTGATGAAGAAGAACAGCCTTAATCAGGTTTCGTTTTTCAAAGTTTTTGGCCCGGGTAGAGCAATCGCCCGGGCTTTTTTGTGTCGAATGTGCCGATTTCGCCAACTGATAGGTGCGTTGTAACGTCGATCACATATTCGCTTGTTGCATCTTGGAGGCAGCGCCATTTAGCCTAGATTGCAAAGAAAGCGTTCAGGAGGTCCGCCCATGACACAGCCCCGCAATCGATTCGTCGCGAGAACGATGAAAGAAGATCGTAAATCGATCTGGTGGGGATTAGGCGTATTGGGGATCACTGTCTACTTGTGTGCTTCCAGTATGGTGAAGGCTGCTGACGACGACCTGATCGTGAGCCATGGGTATTCCTTTTATGGCGATCTTAAATACGACGAGGATTTCACGCATTTCGACTATGTGAATCCCGATGCGCCTAAGGGTGGCGAATATTCCACCGCGTTTATCGGCACCTTTGACAGCATGAACCCTTACACACGAAAGGGGAATGCGCGCGGAACGCTGGCTTGGACCATCTATGAAAGCTTGCTTGAATCGACGGCGGACAGTGTCGACGATGGCTATTGTTTGCTTTGCACGCATTTGGAATATCCCAAGGACAAATCTTGGGTCATCTTTCATTTGCGAAAGGATGCAAAATTCAGCGATGGTTCACCTGTCACTGCGCATGATGTTTTGTTCAGCCACAATTTGCTCTTGGATGACGGTCTGAAATCATATGCCGACGCGGTGCGTGCGCGCATTCCCAATGCAGAAGTGTTGGATGATCACAGGATCAAGTTCTATTTTGCCGATGGGATCAGTCGCCGCAGCCTGATTGATCAGGTGGGCGGCGTCCCGGTCTGGTCCAAGAAATGGTACGAAGAGACGGGTTCGCGTTTGGATGAATCCCGGATCAAAGTTTCACCCGGGTCCGGGCCTTATGTGATCAAGGAGGTCGTTCCGGGTCGCCGCGTCGTCTATGAACGCAATCCCGATTATTGGGGCAAGGATTTACCCAACAATCAAGGACGTCATAACTTCGATACCGTACGGGTCGAGTATTTTACCGACGATACAGCAGGGTTCGAGGCATTTAAGGCGGGCGAAGTCAGCGTTAAGATCGAAAGTGACCCAAAGAAATGGGCGACATCCTATGACTTTCCAAAGGTGCAAGACGGTCATGTGATCAAGAAAGAAATTGCGGATGGGCTGCCACCAAACACCATCGGGATTATTTTTAACCTGAGAAAACCCGTCATGAAAGAAGTCGGTTTGCGTGAGGCTTTGGCGCTTGCTTACAATTTCGAATGGACAAACACGTCGCTACAATACGGTCTGTTCAAACACCTTTCGTCCTTCTCTCAAGATACACCGTTGATGGCCAATGGCGTGCCCGAGGGGGCAGAACTGGAGTTCTTGAAATCGCTTGGCGACGTTGTCCCACGAAACGTCTTTGATGTTGACGCGCGGGTTTCGCACACATCCAGCGAACGCCGTTTGAGCGATAGAAAAAACTTACGCAAGGCGATGGCTTTCCTAGACGAGGCTGGGTTTGCCGTTGGTGCAGATGGAGTACGGACAAAACCCGATGGCTCTCCTTTGGAGCTGTCATTTTTGTTGAATGCATCCGGGTCGCCAACAACGCGCAGTGTCATCGAAAACTATGTTTCGAACGCAAAAGCAATGGGTTTGAATATCAAACTGGATGTTGTGGACGCATCGCAATACGAATTGCGCGAACGCGACTTTGACTATGATCTTATCTTTGACAACTACCGCTTTTTGATTGGTGTCGGAACAGGGTTGGCGCAACGTTACGGGTCTGAAGCTGCAGACTTTTCGCTGTTCAATCCCGCCGGTATTGCAAGCCCATTGGTTGACGCGATCATTGAACGCTCACTTTTGGCGGAATCTAAAGAAGAAGAACAATCGTCTCTGATGGCGTTGGACCGTGCGCTGCGCAATGAATTTGCGATGATACCGACATGGTACAAAGCGGATCACTGGATTGCGCATTACAACATGTATCAGCACCCTGAGGAAATTCCGCCCTATGGGTTGGGGTCACGTGATTTCTGGTGGCACGATTCCGAAGGAGAAGCCCGCTTGCGCGCGGCAGGGGCCTTGCGGTAAGGCCGGACCATGCTCGCATACATAATCAGACGACTGTTGCTGGTCATTCCCACTTTGATCGGCATCTTGTTGATCAACTTCGTGTTGACCCAATTTGTGCCCGGTGGTCCGGTGGAACAAGCCATTGCCCAAATCCAGGGCGAAGGTGATGTGTTCGCAGGGTTTTCAGGCAGCAGCAATGAAGGCGCAAGCTCCGAAGCAACCGGCAGCGACAGCAACTATATAGGCGCGCGCGGTCTTCCCCCGGAATACATCAAAGAACTGGAAGAACAGTTTGGCTTGGACAAGCCGCCTTTGCAGCGGTTTGGGAATATGGTGTGGAACTATGCCCGGTTCGACTTTGGAGAAAGCTATTTCAAGTCGGAAACCGTCGTGAACCTGATCTGGCAGACTATTCCGGTGTCCATTGCTCTGGGTCTTTGGTCCACGTTGCTGGCGTATCTGATATCCATTCCCTTGGGCATCCGCAAAGCGGTGAAAGACGGCACGCCTTTCGATACATGGACGTCAAGCGCGATCATTGCGGGCTATGCCATACCGTCGTTTCTATTTGCGATCCTTTTGCTGGTTCTGTTCGCGGGTGGATCGTATTGGCAAATCTTTCCTTTGCGTGGGCTAACAAGCGACAATTTCTCTGAACTGAGCGCTGTGGGGAAGGTCTTGGATTATTTCTGGCACATCGCCTTGCCGGTCACCGCACTTACCATTGGGGCATTTGCAACCTTGACCCTTCTGACAAAGAACAGCTTTCTGGACGAGATCAAGAAGCAGTACGTCATAACGGCCAAAGCCAAAGGGTTAAGCGATCGTGGCGTTCTGTACGGGCATGTGTTCCGCAATGCGATGTTGATTGTTGTGGCCGGATTTCCGGGCGCTTTCATCGGCATCTTCTTTACCGGCTCATTGATTATCGAGACGATCTTTTCACTCGAAGGTTTGGGTCGCCTCAGCTTCGAAGCGGCCATCGCGCGCGACTATCCAATTGTCTTTGGTGCACTATTCATCTTTGGCCTAATTGGTCTTCTGGTCGGCATCATTTCGGATTTGATGTATGTGTTCATCGATCCCCGGATCGACTTTGAGAAAAGGGAAGGCTGATGGCGCTGTCTCCACTTAACCAGCGGCGCTGGCGTAACTTCAAACGCAATCGGCGTGCCTATTTTTCGCTGTGGGTATTTGGCATCCTGTTTGGGCTGAGCCTGATGGCCGAGTTTATCGCCTATGATAAGCCTATTCTCGTGCGCTATCAGGGGTCGTTTTATACCCCGATTTGGAACTTCTATCCTGAAACTGAGTTTGGCGGCGACTTTAGAACCGAAGCGGTGTATCGCGACCCCGAAGTTGAATGCCTGATCGTCAGCGGCGGTTTGGTTGACTGTTTTGATGATCCCGAGGGGATTCTAGAAGACGCAAAAGACGGGGACGTCGCAGGCGAGGCGATCACCAAAGGGTGGACGATCTGGCCTCTCATTCCCTACAGCTTTGACACTCCGGTTGATCGTCCAGGCGCGGCCCCATTGCCACCCAATGGACAAAATCTTTTGGGAACCGATGGCACCAAACGCGATGTACTAGCGCGGATTGTTCACGGGTTCCGATTATCCGTGTTGTTCACGCTTATCGTCACAGGGTGTTCCACGATAATTGGTGTCGCTGCGGGTGCCATTCAGGGATATTTCGGCGGTCGTGTTGACCTGTTTTTCCAACGCTTCATGGAGATTTGGGGCGCGACACCGCAGATTTATGTCATCATCATCATGTTTGCGGTGCTGGGGCGAAGTTTCTGGCTGCTGGTGTTCTTGATGGTCCTTTTCGGCTGGATGGGGGTTGTTGGCCTTGTGCGCGCTGAATTTTTGCGGGCGCGCAACTTGGAATATGTCCGTGCGGCCCGTGCGCTTGGGGTCAGTAACCTGACCATCATGTTCCGCCATATGTTGCCCAATGCGATGGTCGCGACAGTGACGTTCCTGCCGTTCATTATCACAGGCACGATTTCGACGCTCGCGGTCTTGGATTTCCTTGGCTTTGGGTTGCCCGCATCTGCACCATCACTCGGCGAACTGACGTTGCAAGCGAAACAGAACCTACAGGCCCCGTGGCTTGCATTTGCGGCGTTCTTCACCTTTGCTGTCATGCTCAGTCTTCTGATCTTCATCTTTGAGGGTGTGCGTGATGCCTTTGACCCAAGAAAGACCTTCTCGTGAGCGATCCGATTCTGAATGTACGCGACCTGACTGTGTCGTTCCGGCAGGACGGTCAGCTGACTGAAGCTGTAAAGGGCGTGTCTTTTCACGTGAACCGCGGCGAAACCGTTGCGCTTGTTGGTGAAAGTGGAAGCGGGAAATCGGTTTCTGCATTGTCCACGGTCCAGTTGTTGGGGGACAGTGCTGAACTGAGCGGGTCCGTTACCTATGACGGCCAAGAGATGGTTGGTGCGGATGAACGGTTGTTGCGAAAGGTGCGCGGCAATGATGTCAGTTTCATTTTTCAGGAACCAATGACGTCACTAAACCCGCTGCACACAATCGATAAGCAGTTGGGCGAAAGCCTTGCCTTGCATCAGGGTATTCAGGGCGAAGAGGCGCGTGACAAAATACTGGACCTGCTTAACAAGGTCGGGATACGCGACGCAGAAACTCGGCTTGGCGCTTATCCACACCAATTGTCGGGCGGTCAGCGTCAACGCGTGATGATCGCAATGGCATTGGCCAACAAACCGGATGTGTTGATCGCGGACGAACCAACGACTGCATTGGACGTGACCATTCAGGCGCAAATCCTTGATCTGCTTGCTGACTTGAAGCAATCCGAAGGCATGGGTTTGCTGTTTATCACTCACGATCTTGGGATCGTGCGCCGTATTGCGGATCGTGTGTGTGTGATGTGCCAGGGCGAAATTGTCGAAACTGGCCCAACAGCTGAAATTTTTGACAACCCGCAGCATGAATACACCAAAAAACTGCTCAGCGCGGAACCTACTGGGACACCTATCGCCGTTGCGGAGAACGCAGAATTGGTGGCGGAAACGGAAGATTTGCGCGTGTGGTTCCCCATCCAACAAGGCCTGCTCAAGCGGACAGTTGGTCATGTGAAAGCGGTGAACGAAGCGACATTGCAGATCAAAGCCGGAGAAACATTGGGTATTGTCGGGGAAAGTGGGTCCGGCAAAACAACACTTGCGCTAGCCATCATGCGGTTGATCGCATCAGAGGGGCGGATTGCGTATAAAGGACAAGACATTCGCGATTGGTCCGTGCGCGAACTGAGACGCTTGCGGTCTGAGATGCAAATCGTCTTTCAAGACCCATATGGAAGCCTTAGCCCGCGTATGACGGTCATGCAGATCATTGCCGAAGGGTTGTCCGTTCACAAAACAAGTGACGGGCGTTCAGAACGTGAATTGGTGACAGAGGTCATGCAAGAAGTTGGATTAGATCCCGAAGCAATGGATCGATATCCGCATGAGTTTTCAGGGGGGCAACGGCAACGTATTGCGATTGCGCGCGCGATGATTTTGCGCCCTAAACTCGTTGTTCTTGATGAACCGACGTCCGCCTTGGATATGACGGTTCAGGTGCAAATCGTCGATCTTTTGCGAGATTTACAACAAAAGTACGAGCTGGCTTACCTGTTCATCAGCCATGATTTGAAAGTCGTTCGTGCGATGAGCCACAACGTTATGGTGATGCGGGCTGGTGACGTTATTGAACAGGGGACGGCGACAGAATTGTTTGAAAACCCGCAATCGGAATACACACGTGAATTGATCGCTGCCGCCAGCTAACCCTTCGTGTAGTTACCGCCATTGGGCGCGTTTCAGTGTGCCCATAGCTGGAAAAGACGGGCTTAGGCCCGTCTTTTTGATTTAACGACGACGTTTGCCGGTCCAACGTCCTTTGACCCAAGGCCAATGCAATGGCTCTGCGGATTTGCGATACAGTTCGGGTTGAAAAACGATTGGGTCAATCATGAGGATGCCGACGCTCGGGGCGTGGTGCGCGCCAATAATCCGGGGCGGACCAATTTTGTCGGTGCACATTGCGCCGTTCGTTGCGCATAGCAGCAATTTGTAAGGTATCCGATAGAATTCTCAACATGTCGCGCTCCTTTATCTGCCTAAACTTCTTTGCTTTTCCTATGAAATGCATTCAATATCCACTCAGGAAAACTTCTTATATGTAAGTTGGGCTAACATATGGATTGGCGAGATCTTCCCCCGCTTGGCATGATCCGCGCACTGGCGGCCTTTGCGGATACCGGCAACGTGACGCAAGCGGGCGCGCGTCTGAACGTGTCTCATGCGGCGATTTCACAGCAATTGCGGGGGCTGGAAACGCATTTGGGCATACCGTTATTCAACAGAAGCGGACGCGCGCTGGTCTTTTCGGCCGAGGGTGAATTATTGGCGAACGCTGCCTTAAAGAGCTTTGAGGATATCGCGCAGACTGTCCGCCACTTAAGCGGAGCCGAAGCTGCACGGCCTTTGCATTTAACCACGACCCCCAGTTTCGCATCGGCTTGGTTGATGCCGCGTCTTGCCGATTTTCGGTACAAACACCCTGACATCGACTTGCTGATAGCCCCGACGCCGGATGTGGTGACGTTGGAGGCAGGGGGGATTGATGTGTCGATCCGTTATGGCACGTCGCCGTTTCCGTCCTTAGAAGGCGAAATGCTTGTTGCATCGACGATTGTTGTGGTCGCAGCGCCGTCATTACTGAGCGGGATCAAGGATATCACCCCGGATCATGTGGTTGGTCTGCCGTGGCTGCACGAAATTGGGGTCAGTGAAGCCAGTCGGTGGTTGCTGACCAAGGGCATCGATCCTGCGCGCATGGGGGGATCAATGCAACTGCCCGGCAACTTGATGCTGGATGGCGCGCGAGACGGGCAGGGCGTTATTGTTACCGCCCGTTGTTTTGTCGAAGCAGACCTGGCAGCGGGCCGTTTAATTCTATTGGACGAATCCAAAGAAGAGGGCACCGGCTATCATTTGCTGACGCGTGGGGGGCCGCAGCGCGCCGCGGTCAAGGCCTTCTTGCAATGGATCAAAAAGGCAGCAGTTTGAAATCTCTGGCCTTCAGATCGGCTAAGTTTGCGTATTTTGAATCTTTGAAGGAGTTGTTGCACACGCTTTGATCATGCCGATACGACGATCAGATTGGAGAAGAAGATCGAGAATTGGACGACCGTTGGGCGGTCGTCCAATGTATTCGGCGATCTAGGTACCGGGGCCTGTCGTGACGCAAGTCATGTTGCGTGCCTGCAATCGTCGACAGGCTAGGTCCGCACCTTCACGGGTCATCCCAATGAAATTGGCATCAAACCCGCGCGAATTTTTCACGACCTTGCGTTGGCTTCCATCCAGAGAGGACAGTTCTATCAAAGCAGTCCGCAGCAACACTGTTTCTGCTTTGAAGCGACTCGGGAAGCGGCCCACGTTGATGCCCCAATGACGGCCGCCTGACGTGGATAGACGCGTGACAACTTCAGGTTCTGGGTCTGGTGCGGCCCGCGCCAGAACGATTTTTTCAGTCGGTCTTGCAACAGGGCGTGGAATGGCCTCAACGATCGGGATTTTCACCGGCTCAGCGTTTGCTTGTGCCTCGATCAAAGCAGTTTGGATATCCAATGCGTCCACGCTGGCAGGCGCGTCTTCATTAGGCTTATCCGCTGTGGCGACCAACACTGTTTTTGGAATTGGGCGCATAACAGGGCGTGGTGATTTCTTAAGAACGCCGCTTGTGCGAATGACCTTGCCGCCGCCGTCGATATTACCGGTATAAGCTGGGGTTTTGGGCTTGCGAACTCTTGCGCGGCTCGGGGCGCGATTGAAGCCCAGATCAAGCAGCTCGGCGACTTTGGCATTGCGCGCGGCAGATGAGGTGCCGCCAAACACTGTTGCAATGATACGTTCTTGACCACGTTCAGCTGATGCAACCAGGTTGAAACCTGCCGCCCGCGTATATCCAGTCTTGATGCCATCTGCGCCACGATAGGCCCCCAATAGGCGACGATTGGTGTTTGCCACTTCGCGGACACCGGCATCTGCAGAGCGCCTAGAGAAGAGATTGTAGTATTGCGGATAATCATACAGCACGTGACGCCCAAGGATCGACATGTCGCGCGCTGTCGACAAATGCCCGCTTTCCGTCAATCCGTGTGCGTTCTTGAACGTGGTGCGTGTCATACCCAACGCTTTTGCCGTGCGATTCATGCGGCGTGCAAAGGCGGCTTCGGATCCTGAGATCGCTTCGGCCATCGCAGTTGCCGCGTCATTGGCTGACTTGACGGCGGATGCGCGTACCAAATAACGCAGCTTGATGCGTTGTCCGGCTCGTAACCCAAGCTTTGATGGTGGCTCAGACGCAGCCTTTGTCGAGACCTTGATCATTGTATCAAGGGAAATTTCACCCCGCTCTACAGCCTCAAAGACAACATATAGTGTCATCATTTTGGTCAGAGATGCGGGATGAAGACGTGTTTCTGCGTTTCGCGAGTGCAGGACTTCACCTGTTCTCGCATCCATCACATATGCAGCGTAAGGTGCTGCCTTGGCCGAAAACGGCACAAGAACGAGCAGCCAAATAGCTGTTAGTATTAATAGCCCCAAGCGGGCCGGCCGAGATTGCCGAACCTTCACGATGAACCTGCCTATATTTGCCTCTGGCCGCCCGTCTTTTGCGGTGCTGACCGTTATTGTTATTGAGTGGACGCTAGCACGTTTACTTCGTTCGATAAACCCTTGGTGGTACAGGAATTTCATTTAACACGGGTTCGTGTTACTCAACATGTAGTAGTCATGTGACGATGTCGGGCCATATGGGCAATTGCGGCAGAAATGTGGCGCTATCGAAGGTCATCCAGCAATCCGGCCAAATCGCCGAGGTCAGAAATTTGACGATACTTCGGGTGGTCATCGGGGGGCTCCGCGTGTTCAAGATCCCATTGCAGGTCGTGCGGTACAAAGACACCCCAGCCCCCTGCATCAATCATTGGACGTACATCAGATTTCATCGAATTGCCGATCATCACCCCACGCTCGGTACCGGAAAAGTTTGAAAAGATCCGGCTATAGATTTGGGGTTGCTTGTCAGAAACGATTTCCACGGCATCAAACAGATCACCAAGACCTGATTGCGCAAGCTTGCGTTCCTGATCCAGCAAGTCGCCTTTTGTGATCAACAGCACCGGCCCGTGCGCACGAGCCGCGCTTACTGCGTCTTTGGCATGAGGCAACAATTCGATGGGGTGCTGTAGCATGTCCTGGCCCGCAGCGATCAGTTCAGAAATCACCGATCCTGGAACGTCATTATTCGTCACCTCAAGGGCGGTTTCGATCATCGACAACACAAACCCCTTTATTCCAAATCCGTACCGACCCAAATTTCGGCGTTCTGCAGCCAGCAAGCGCGCATCAAGATCGATCCCATCGACAAATGGGGTCAACAGATCGGCAAAACGGGCTTGGGTGAATTGGAAGAAACGCTCGTTGTGCCACAGCGTGTCATCCGCATCAAAAGCGATGGTCGAAATGTGTTCTGGCATGAGAGACCCTTTTCTAAGCGGCGGGATGCGTTATATAGAGCATCTTAACAGTGTAGTCTTAAACAGTCTTCGGACGAGGTTTGGAATGATCCGGATTCCGGAAATCATGGCAGGGAATGATGCGGGCGACTCCGATACGGATGTCGTGACTGATGTCAAACCCAAGACTAAGCGCCCGCCGCTCTATAAAGTCATGTTGCTGAATGATGATTACACGCCCATGGAATTTGTGGTGCATGTATTAGAGCGGTTCTTTGGCCTGAATCACGCGCAAGCATTTGAAATTATGCTGACTGTTCACAAAAAAGGGCTGGCCGTTGTCGGCGTTTTCAGCCACGAGATTGCTGAAACAAAGGTTGCACAGGTGATGGATTATTCGCGTCGCCATCAGCATCCACTGCAATGCACTATGGAAAAAGAAGACTGATCAAGTGATTGGAACGCGCCTTGCTGTGGCGATCGAGGCGGGTTTGGTCCTGCCCGAAAGCAACATTGTTTTTCACCCAAATGCTGAGTCGGATTTGAACGCCGTACCAAACGCGCGAGTCGTTCAACCGTTTCGTCCGGACCACGATCATTTCCAAAACATTGGCTATCAAACCAGCCCAGAAGAGGATGGAACCGCGGACGGCGCGATTGTGTGTGTGCCGCGCGCCAAGAAAGAAGCCTATAACCTGATTGCGCGTGCGGCCCGTTCGACCAGTGGCGTTTTGGTTGTCGATGGTCAAAAGGGTGACGGGATTGATTCCGTCTTGAAAGCTGTGCGGTCACGTGTGGAAGTGGCTGGCGTTATCTCAAAAGCGCATGGAAAGCTGTTTTGGTTTTCTGTTGGGCCTGACGCTGTGTTTGATGATTGGCTTGTGGGCCCAGCCCTAACCGAGGGCGGGTTCTGGACCGCGCCAGGTGTGTTTTCAGCGGATGGGATTGATGAAGGGTCAGCATTGTTGGCGGATGCGTTACCGGACAATCTGAAAGGCCATGTTTTGGATTTTGGAGCCGGGTGGGGGTTCCTCTCTGCACATATATTGGTGCGCGAAGCCGTTGAAAGTCTGCATCTGGTTGAGGCACATCATTTGGCGTTGCAATGTGCCGAACATAACATCACCGACCCACGCGTTCGGTTTCATTGGGCGGATGCGACCCGCTGGGAAACGCCTGTGTTGATGGATGCGGTCGTGATGAACCCGCCATTTCACCGTGGGAAAGCCGGGGATCCCGGTTTGGGGCAGGCGTTCATTCAATCCGCTGCGCGCAATATGAAGCCGACTGGAAAGCTGTGGATGGTGGCCAATCGTCACTTACCTTATGAAGAAACGATTGCATCTCTGTTTGCTAAAGTGATTGATCTTGGTGGCAATCAAAGGTTCAAACTGATCTGCGCTGAACGGCCTAAACGGAGACGCTGATATGTCTTTTTCGATTTCTGGAAAGACCGCAATTGTAACCGGTGCTGCAAACGGAATTGGTTTGGCCATCGCCCGCCACTTTGCGGATAATGGCGCCAATGTCATGTGTGCCGACATGGATGAAGCCAAGTTGATCGATGAACTGGGCGAGGTAACGGATGAAGGAAACATCCGGTACTTTGCTGGGGATTTGCGGCAACGCCTGACAATTGCGAACCTTATTTCGGCGACCATTGATGCCTTTGATCAGGTCGATATTCTGGTGAATGCATCGCGCCAGGTTGTTGAAACCAATGCATTGGACCCAGAAGACAAGTCGGTGGAACTGCTGCTGGAACAAAACCTGATGACGGCGATGCGGTTGTCGCAGCAGGTTGCGAAACGAATGATGAAGCAATCGAAAGACAGTGATGAAGGCCCGGCTGGCGCAATCGTCAATTTGAGCTCGATTTCCGCCCACGCGACGCGGCCAGAGCTATTGGCGTTTTCCATCGCGTCAGCGGGTCTTGAACAAATGACGCGTGGCATGTCGCTGGCCTTGGCACCACATCGCATCCGCGTGAATGCTGTGGCGTTTGGGTCGGTTATGTCAGCGTCTTTGCAATCTCGATTGGATGACAATCCGGAATGGCGCGAAGAGATCGAACAGCAAACGCCAATGCAGCGCATCGCCAGCCCGACCGAATTGGTGGACGCGGTGCAATTCCTGGCTTCGGACGGGTCTGGCTTCGTAACTGGCGAAGTCCTGACCGTTGATGGGGGGCGCAGTTTGTTGGACCCTGTCGCGTCACCGGCGCATTAACGTTTTGAGCTGTCACAGTACTTTGCCAGATATGTGCTGATCTTGAAGGGCCACCTACAATGACCGAAGATTTTGACGTCCAAAAATCACAAGCGAACGCATGGTTTCGCCAGTTGCGAAACGACATCGTTGCCGCGTTTGAGACTTTGGAAGCCAATCACAACGAAGGGCCGATGTCTGATCAGGCAGCTGGTGCGTTTGATGTCAGTGAAACCAAACGGTCTTCTGAGGATGGGTCAGATGCGGGCGGTGGTTTGATGAGCGTGATGCGGGACGGCCGCGTTTTCGAAAAAGTAGGCGTCAACATCTCGACTGTGTTTGGTACGTTGGGTGAGCGGGCTCAGGCCGCGATGATGGCGCGCAAAGGGCTGCCGGGGATGAAAGATGACCCGAGGTTTTGGGCGTCGGGCATATCGCTGGTTGCGCATATGCAAAACCCGCATGCCCCCGCCGTGCATATGAACACACGGATGTTCTGGACGCCACACGCATGGTGGTTTGGGGGTGGGTCGGATTTGAACCCGTGTATCGAATATGATGAGGACACGGTTCATTTCCACGCACAACAAAAGGCGCATCTGGATCCACATGGAACAGAGCATTATCCAAAGTTGAAGGAATGGGCGGACAGCTATTTTTACATTCCTCATCGCAAGCGGGCGCGTGGCGTTGGTGGTATCTTTATGGATGACCACTGTACGGGCGACTGGGAGGCGGATTTTCAATTGACCCAAGACATTGGGCGCGCGTTTTTGCCGGCTTATGTGCCGTTGGTTGAAAAGCGTCGGGTGCAGGATTGGTCAGACAGTGACAAGGACGCACAGCTTGTGCATCGCGGACTGTATGCGGAATACAACCTTGTTTACGACCGTGGCACCAAGTTTGGACTGGAAACGGGACATGATGCGAACGCGGTTTTGATGAGCCTGCCACCCTTGGCAAAATGGGTGTGAATTAGGTTTGTGCGTGGATCTGTTTGCCTTTGGCAAATGCGCCCACCCACCAACCCTTACGTTGCGCGAACCGGAACGCGGCGCAATTGCATGCCCCATTTCTGATCCGCGTCAAACCCAAGTTTCTCGTAGAACCCTTTGGCTTCAGTGTTGCGTCCGGTCAGAAGCATAATTTTGTAGCACTCCTCTGCCCAAGCAGTTTCAATGGCGTGGTGCATTGCAGCACGTGCAAATCCCTGCTTGCGAAAATAGGGATGTGTCGCGACGTTTTCCAAAAGCGCATATGGACGACCCGCCTGTGTGACATTCGGCAAGACATGTAGAGTGACCATGGCGTGTAATTGATGGTTGTCGAATGCCCCGATGATTTGTGTGCCCGGGTGTCGGAGAACGCGGTCAAACGCGGATAAGTCCATTGACGCAGGTTCCGCGCCGAGAAGAACCGCATACAATTCAAGCGCAGCGTTGTGGTCGCCCGAATGTAATTTACGGGTCGCTATGTGCGGTTCCATCCCGCCTCTGACAGCGCTTGTTTGTATCCTGTGGCGATGTTCATGTCAGCTTTATAGCCTTTGCTCAGGAACGCTTTGTGCAGACGTGGCAATTTCCAACATGGGACATGCATCACCATGTGGTGTTCCAGATGGTAGTTCACCCAGTAAGGGGCCACAAAAGCACGCATAATTGGACCGGCAAGAGTTGTGCGCACATTGCGAAACGGGTCGTCTGATTGTTCTGTTGCGCCGTGTTCTGCGATGTTGCGGATGCGCAGGACAAATTGGAACCAGGTCAGGTATGGCAAAAGCCAGAACGCCAGACCCCACCACCATGATCCCGCCAAAGACATGGCGAGCGGAATACCCAGAAAGATGGGCAAGGATTTCCAGAACTCCAACCCTTTGAACGCTTGGGCGGCGTCTGCTTTGGCCGCGTCGAGAGCATCGGCATCACCGGCGAGACGGACAGACATGATGATCTGTGACAGCAATTGCTTTACCCCGGTCCGCCCCGTCAGATCGCGCAGGAACTTGCGGCGTAAAGAGGCCCGCGTTGTCGGGAATTTCGATGACAGCGGCAAATCGGGATCTTTGTCCGATTGTGTAAAGCGGTGGTGGGTTAAATGGTAGTGACGGTAGGCTGCCAATTCGGCAAGGATCGGACGCCCGCACAGCCATTCGCCTAAATTCTCGTTCAGATGTCGGGATTTGAACAATGCGTTATGGGCTGCATCATGCATCAGGATCGCCAATCCCAACTGACGCGAACCGATAAGCATAATGGCCATAAAGAAGGTGATGACATTTGGCCAAAGAGCAAACACTGCGACAGCTAGGGCAATTACACCGTAGCAGTGCATCAATAGTAAGGTGCCAGCCAGATCGGATCGTTCAGCGAGCGGGCGAATGTCTTCGGTGGTCAGATACGCTTTTCCGGGCGTCATGGGACTGTCCTCCTACACGGATAACGGTTCCACCACTTTGGCAAAAGGTCAAGAAAAACGCTGTGTCAGTGCCAATCAAAAAATCCGGGGCCAGCTTTGGCCAGTAGTTCGCGCGCCAAGTCTATGCCCATGTCAGCACCATCTGAAACAGGCCCTGAGCGTGTGCCAGAGAGGGCCTGACCGCCATCGGGGCGCAAGACCTCGCCTTGTATCGTCAGCGTGCCATTGGACAGGGTGGCCAACCCAGCGATAGGCGTTTCACAGGACCCATCCAATGTGGACAGGAACGCCCGTTCTGCGGCAAGCCGTTGGCCAGTTTCCGTGTCATGGATGGCGGCCAGCATCTGGGCGGTGGCATCGTCATCAATGCGTCGTTCAATGCCAATCGCGCCTTGGGCCACTGCGGGCAACATATCGTCCGGAGAAATAGGCGTGGCGGGGACATTGGCCATGTCCAGACGTTTCAATCCTGCACAGGCAAGGAAGGTGCATTCGGCAACCCCATCAGCGAGCTTTTTAAGGCGGGTTTGCACATTGCCACGGAATTCGACGACATTCAGATCGGGACGTTTGTGCAATAGTTGCGCGCGTCGGCGTAGGCTGGATGTGCCAACCACAGCCCCTGGTCTGAGGTCCTGCAAGCGTTCGAGATGCGGCGAAATAAACGCGTCGCGTTCGTCTTCGCGGGGCAAGAACGTATCAAGGATCAGGCCGTCTGGCTGCACGGTTGGCATGTCCTTGGTCGAATGCACGGCGATGTCGATTTTGCCTGACAGCAAATCTTCTTCGATTTCTTTGGTAAACAATCCTTTACCACCGATGTCTTTCAAAGGTCGGTCTTGGATGACATCGCCGGTGACTTTGATCACGACAACCTCGAACGCATCTTCTGTCAAATCAAAGGCTTGGGTCAATCGAGAGCGTGTTTCATACGCCTGAGCAAGGGCAAGCGGAGAGCCGCGTGTGCCAATTTTCAGGGGGTTTTGGGGTGTGGGTAAGGACGCAGTCATGGCTTTATCTTTTAGGAGCGTCAACCTATCCTGACAACTGCAATGATGAAGTTTGCACAGCTAATTTACGGGTGGCAAAAAAGTGAAAGATGGTATGGGTCAGACAAGTCAAACCAAGGCGATTTTGCGCGCTTTGAACGGTGAAACGCTTTCGTCTCCACCCATTTGGATGATGCGTCAGGCAGGACGCTATTTGCCAGAATACAAAGCGACCCGCGCGCAAGCGGGGGACTTTCTTTCTTTGTGTTACAATCCAGAACTTGCCGCCGAAGTGACACTGCAACCCATTCGTCGGTTTGGGTTTGATGCGGCGATCCTTTTTGCCGATATCCTATTGATTCCACAGGCACTTGGTGCGGATTTGTGGTTTGTCACGGGCGAAGGGCCGCGATTGTCAACGATCACAAAGCCCGAAGAACTGGCCGCTTTGAAACCCGTCGAAGAGATCCACGACACGCTGTCGCCGGTCTATGAGACGGTCAAGATATTGGCACGTGAATTGCCCGCAGAAACCACATTGATTGGCTTTGCTGGCGCCCCTTGGACGGTTGCCACATACATGATCGCAGGGCAGGGCACCAAGGACCAAGGACCGGCGCATGCGCTGCGTGAAGGCAATCCGGAATTGTTCGAAGCATTGTTGGCGCGGATCACGCAAGCCACGATTGAATACCTGTCACAACAGATCGAAGCGGGTGCGGAAGTTGTGAAGCTGTTTGACAGCTGGGCGGGATCACTCAGCGCGGAGGATTTCCAGAAATATTCGCTTCAGCCTTGTCGTGACATCACCCAAGCGTTGAAAAAGCGCTATCCTCATATTCCGGTCATCGGATTCCCGCGTGAGGCCGGACAAGGCTATGTTGGTTTCCATGAAGCCACAGGCGTGGATTGCGTTGCGATTGATGATTCCGTTTCGGCGGACTGGGCGGCGCAAAATGTTCAGACCGCGGGCTGCGTACAGGGCAACCTTGCGTCCCGTCATATGGTGACGGGCGGGCAACCTTTGATCGATGAAACGCTGAGCATTGTCAAAGCCTTAGGCAACGGCCCGCATATCTTTAACTTGGGCCATGGCATCACGCCGGATGCGGACCCGGACAATGTTTCGCTGATGATCGAGACCGTTCGAAATGCAAAGTCTTGATTTCGGTCTTGACGACTCTTGGGGGCTGTCTTAGGTGACGCCCTCATGGCGCGGTAGCTCAGTTGGTTAGAGCGCTCGACTCATAATCGAGAGGTCGGGAGTTCAAGTCTCCCCCACGCCACCACTTATCCCTTTCAGAATGCGACTCACCAGACACGCCGCCCGGATGCGGCAAACGCGTGGACACATCTGACCGTCCAAAGTCACGATTCGAATGGCGCGGCTTTCTGTGTGATGGTCCAGTCAGCCAAAACCCTTAACGCAGCGTGCGCTGGGCGCAATTGGGCCAAAGCCACCCTTGGCGCGCGAAAGCTGTCTTTCAGATATGCTGAATCACCCACAAAATTGGGGTTTGGCGCGAAAGACGTCTTTCAAGCCTGAAAGCCAGCTTTGGCAAACCGGAGCACAGCGTAAAACCGTTGCATTCTTTTTTTGCGTTAACCTTTGCGCGGGCGCGTTAATGATCCGGCAATGTTTGCCAGATCAGGCGTCCAGGTCAGGCGCCTCAATCAGGCATCAGGTTCGGAAGACATGTCGAAGTCGATATGCAGGTGGTTGCCGTCAGGATCGTGGATGTTGACCTGCACCAGCGATGTGCCCGGCACTTTGGCAATGCTGTGTTCCACATCATGCGAATTCAGCGTGTCCAGAAACGCGGTGTAGCCTGCGGCGCGAAAAGCCACATGTTCCATGCGCACGCCGTCATACCCAGTCGGGGCCGCGTCGACCGCGACCAAATGCACAACAGCCGTGTCGCCAAGATACATCCACGCACCGGGAAATTCAAAAGACGGACGTTTGCCATTTTTCAACCCCAACACGTCCCCATACCACGCGATCATGGCATCGAGGTTCGAGGTGAGGACATTGACGTGATCAAAAGCTTGTAAGGTCATGCGTCTCTGATAACTCTCTGCGAGGGGGATGTCACGAGGGGCGATAGACCGATCCAAGGTTTTTCTTGCACCTCTCGAATATGTTAGCAGTTTATGGAATTGTCGACGATGGCGAGGAGTTTGGGTGTGTTACATATGAACATTGCTGGTCAGTGGACGATGATGCTGATTTTGACCGGCGTTGCAGTGTTTTTATCGACGCTATCGGCTGTTTCACATCCAAATCACGGATCGGAAATCGAACCCAGATATCAGGCCTGCGAACGGGTATTCCGGTCTGCGCCGGCGACCACTTTGTTTGAATTTGTGGCGAAGGGGAACAGGGCGACATTCTCGCCCGATGATCTTGATGCATTGTTGAAAGGGCTGCAGTGCTCGGATGATCAGATCATCGCATATATGACGCATCATGGGCTGCCCTATCATTCTAAAATCGAACGAGACGACGTGTTCAAAGGCCAACAAGGCAATTACAATCGTATTTTGGATTTCTGTACGCCGCACAGGACAGCTTTGCGCCGCATGATTTCTGGTGAATGCCGAGGCGTCACGCGTTTTATGATGTTGGATGACAAAGTGTCTTACATCATTTCTCACGGGTTTAGGTGATTAGGGTTGGAGTTTCAGCCAACTGCGGGGAAAAACCCCTCTTGCGATGCGATCATGGTGACAAGGCTCGATGCCGGGACAGTAACATAATCAATAGGTTATGAGGTCATCCAATTGAGCTGGTGACCTGTTTTAGGGATATCACGTGGTGGATGTTCGAAAACGGTAGAGAAGCTTGTCTATCGTGAGCGGTAGTCTCGAAATTTGACCCTCATTGAGGCGTTTTTATACTTTGCAGTTAAGAAGATTAAGGTTAGATGACTACGATTTTTGCGGCATATTATTGACAAAGGCAACTTCTATCTGCTTGCCTGTATTTGGCATTCTACAAATTTTTTTGGAGCGGTTGATGCTTGGATTTTCTGAGATAAAGACATCTATTGACTACGCAATTGAGTATTTTAGGGGACGAGATGCACGACTGTTTATAAAGAATTTAGATGAAATATTGAAAGATGCGCTGGAAGACCCGAAACACTCTATGCGCTCGTTTCAAAAACTCAAAGAGCTGGCCGGAGCTTTCGACGATGATCCTAACGGTTTGCGACGTCGATTGATTGTTCTTCGCGCCAGGAGATTTTCTTCTTCTTCAGGGGAGGAAATGTGGGGTTTGCAAAGTAGAAACCAAAAGGAAAAAGCGCGGTCTCCATTAGACAGTGTTTCGCGAACAAGTTCTTTTGTCTCTGTAATTTTTGTTACCACTTTTGTTGTGATTTCAGTGGGCTCCGTATCTTATTTCGCCTTGAAATATAACAGAAAAAGAACAGCTGACCTGTGGACTCTGACCAAAACAGTGATTGTTCTAGGCTCTTACAAGGTTGATGAATGCAAATTTGCATTTGAAGCTTTGCCAAAGAAAGCTGAGTTTTTAAGTGACTTGGATTTTGAAGGTATATATCTTGTCGCATTGTCCAATAATGAGAATTACGCTGTGACACTCCACTTAAGTGACCCCGCAGCAATGTCCGGCGCAATTCAAGAAATTCGTAAGAAAGGGATCGGTCAAACAGAGCAAACCTTTTCCGAACTTGGCAGCGCTTACCAAAGAAATACCGAGGGTTGGGCAATCGTTGCGTCGGTTTCCGAATGTGAAATTTAAGATCACATCACCGCTTGCGCCGTTTTACATTCCCGCCGCGTTGGCCGCCTCGGCCAGCTGTTGAGCGGCCTGAGGCTTTTTGGGCGTCGTCCACGGCTTTTTCCACGGCATATTGACGGGCTAAAGGATCGTCGGCGATGGCGAGGTCTACGGTTTCGAGGCGTTTGATTTCGTCGCGCAGGCGGGCGGCGTCTTCGAATTCCAAGTTCTCGGCGGCTTTGCGCATGTCGGTGCGCATACCTTCCAGAACGGTTTTCAAATTC
>JBDWGM010000082.1:0-7953 GCA_039975755.1 Paracoccaceae bacterium
CGATCCCCGCCCACAAACACAACGTCTCACAAGACACTCGGATGGAGCCTGCCTACTGATGCTTGCATCGCCCTGGATAGCGGCCCTACTAGCATTATTTTCCTGGTGGTTCTTCACCGGGATCATATTGCTGGTGGTGCGGCGGGCGGATCGCTCGGGCGGGGCGGCGCATCGCGCGGCGACTGTTCTGGGCGTGCCGTTCCTCGCACTTGGGGTCGCGGGGTTGATCGTTTCGGGCACTGTGCTCAGCGAAGTAAATGCCTATGTCGCGTTTTTTTCGGTACTTTTAGTGTGGGGCTGGATTGAATTGGCGTTTTTGTCGGGCATCATCACCGGACCGGAACGCCGCCCCTGCCCTGAGGGTTTGTTAGGCTGGCCCCGGTTTGTGCGCGCGTGGCACACCGTATCTTACCACGAAATCCTGTTGTTGTGCGGGTTGCTGATTGTCACCGTGACGACGGCAAATGCCGCCAATTCCATAGGGTTCTGGACTTATCTGATCCTGTTCGTGGCAAGGATTTCCGCCAAATTGAACCTGTTCTTTGGCGTGCCGCGTATCAATACAGAATTCGTGCCCAAACCACTGGGGCACCTGAAAAGTTACTTCCGCCAAGGCAACGTCACATTGGCCTTTGTGCTGGGCGTCACGTTCCTCAGCTTTGCGACTGCGTTTTTTGCTGAGCGCTTATATTCCGCCGAAACGGCTCCGTCGCATGTAGGTTTTGCCCTTCTGTTGGCGCTGAGCGCTTTGGCTACCTTTGAACACTGGCTGATGGTGATCCCATTGCCAGATGCGAAACTTTGGCGCTGGATGCTTCCCGCGCTGCCTTCGACTTCTAAGACAGGACAGTCCCATGAACTTTGATGCACTTTTCCAAACCCAGCTTGATGCGTTGAAAGACGAAGGCAATTATCGCTATTTCGCCGAGCTGGAACGCAAATGCGGCAAGTTTCCCCACGCAGCCAATCACCATGAAGGCGAAGTGCGCGATGTGACGGTCTGGTGTTCGAACGACTATCTGGGCATGGGGCAAAACCCGCTGGTGATCGACGCGATGTGCGAAGCGGTGCAACGCACCGGCACTGGCGCAGGTGGAACGCGCAACATCTCGGGCACAAACCACGATCACTTGTTGCTAGAGCGTGAACTGGCGGATCTGCACAACAAAGAAGCCGCGTTGCTGTTCACCTCTGGCTATGTGTCGAACTGGGCTGCACTGTCAACGCTGGGGTCACGTCTGAAGGATTGCATCATCCTCAGCGACGCGGGCAACCATGCATCGATGATCGAAGGCATCCGTCATTCGCGCGCGCAAAAGGTAATCTGGAACCACAACGACGTGGCCGACCTTGAGGCCAAACTGGCCGCCCTGCCCGCCAATGCCCCCAAGATCGTCGCGTTCGAGAGTGTCTATTCCATGGATGGTGATATCGCGCCAATCCGCCAAATCGTTGAAGTGGCCGAAAAATACGGCGCCATGACCTATTTGGACGAAGTGCACGCCGTCGGGCTTTATGGTCCGCGCGGCGGTGGTGTGGCCGAACAAGAAGGGCTGATGGACCGGATCACGCTACTGGAAGGCACGCTGGGCAAGGCCTATGGCGTGGTTGGCGGATTTATCACTGGGTCTGCGGCTTTGTGCGACTTCATCCGAAGCTTTGCCTCTGGCTTCATTTTTACCACAGCCCTGCCCCCTGCGGTGGCTGCTGCGGCGCGGGTGTCGATCCGGCACCTCAAAGAATCTGACACCGAACGCATGCAGCAACGCGCCCAAGTCGCCAAGCTGCGCGCCGGGCTGGATCGTGCAGGTATTCCGCATCTGATGAATGACAGCCACATCGTTCCGGTCATGATCAAAGATCCAGTAAAGACCAAGATGCTCGCTGACCATCTGATGGATGAGTGGGGCATTTACGTACAACCGATCAACTATCCCACAGTACCAAAAGGCACCGAGCGTTTGCGCTTTACCCCGTCGCCGCTGCATTCGGATGCTGATATTACCCATCTGGTCACGGCCTTGATGTCCTTGTGGAAGCAATGCGCCATTGCGCATGCGGTTGCCTAAAAAGGATCACCTAGAACACAGCGTGATCGCCCCGTGCCTCAGATGCGTTTTCGGCGATCAGTTTTGCATAATGCTGTGCCAACGTATCTGACCCGGTCGACGGAGTTGCGGCCTCGTCATACTGCCCAGTGTCGGGGTCCAGAACCAGCATCGACTCGGTCGCGTAATAATGACCGATCTGAGCAAGCTCTGCTTTTTCGGCTGCTTTTGGGATCACACATCCCACCACCTGCAACACACACCGGATAACACGGAATAAGCCCACCGGCATGCAGCGCACGTTCATCGGTTGACCCGCAGCCGCAAACAAAGTGGCGGCCTGATCCATCGGGGTGATCGCAGGGCCCGGCCCGCCAATCGGCAAGATCTGATTGCGCCGTGTAGGATCGTCGATGCACCCGGCCATAAAACGCCCCAGATCATCGTCACTGATCGGCTTGCAGGCTGTCAGGCACCCTTCGCCAAAGACCAAAAACGGCCTGCCTGCACGCACCCGGTCCAACTGTCCCGACAGCGATTTAAAGAACGCCGTGGGGCGCACAATAGAATAGGCCAATCCCGAAGACATCAGCGCCTGCTCGAACGCCAGTTTCGCGTTTTGGAAGGGCAATTTGGGCTTTTGCACGCAGATCGCGGACAGCAAAATGAACAGTGTGACGTTGGCCGCTTTGGCCCATGCCAGAACGTTCAACTGGGCGGAGTGGTCAATAGCCCATGCGTCCTTTGCGCGGCCAGACCGCGAAGCGAGGCACGAAACAACCACATCAAACGCACCGGGTATCTGCAATGGTTGTGTGACATCCGCACGGATTTCGTCGGCTCCGCTGGGCAAATTCCCCGGTGCGCGCAAGACACATGTAACGCTATGCCCGGCTTCGATTAACGCGCGAACTGCGCCTTGCCCAGCAGTGCCAGACGCCCCAAAAACCAAAACCCGTTTACGTCGTGCGCCAGTCAAAGAACCCGTCCCCAGCGGTTTCCAGCAGTTTCGCCGCCATAGCCTGGCCCGCAGCGGCACCGTCTTCGATCAGCACAGTTACATCATCGCCAATAGCGTCTGATCCATCAGGGCGCAGAACCTCGCCGCGCAGCCGCAACGACCCGCCGTCTAACAGGGCAAGCCCGGCGATTGGCGTTTCGCACGACCCGTCCAAAGCGGCCAGAAAGGCGCGTTCCGCATTCAAACGTTGACCTGTTGGACCATCATGGATCGCGGCCAGCATCTCGGCGGCGCGCATATCATCAGCGCGCCGTTCAATGCCAATGGCGCCTTGAGCCACGGCGGGCAACATGTCTTCGGGTTCAATCGCGGTGCGTGATACGTCATCCATCTTCAGCCGCTTCAGGCCGGCCATCGCAAGGAACGTGGCATCGGCGACCTTGTCCCCCAACTTTTTCAAGCGCGTTTGCAGATTGCCCCGGAACTCGACGACCTCCAAGTCAGGACGACGCAGGCGCAGTTGTGCTTGGCGACGCAGACTAGAGGTTCCCACGATCCGGCCTTCTGGCAGCTCTGCAAGTGTGGGAATGTCTAGCGATATAAACGCATCGCGCGCGTCTTCGCGCGGCAAATACGTGTCCAGCAACAACCCTTCGGGCTGCAGTGTGGGCATGTCTTTCATCGAGTGCACAGCAATGTCGATGGAACCCGCAAGCATGGCCTCCTCGATTTCACGGGTGAACAACCCCTTGCCGCCAATATCTTTTAAGGGGCGATCTATGATGCGATCCCCGGTCGTTGTGATAACCTGAATGGCAAAGGCTTCGTATGGCAAGTCAAAAGCCACGCACAGTCGGGCGCGGGTTTCGTAGGCCTGCGCAAGAGCCAACGGCGATCCACGAGTGCCAATGTTAAATGGCTTGTTCGGTATTGGGCGTTCAAAGTTCATATTCTCATGTCTAGAGGTGTAAACTTTTCTTTACAACTCTTGCGTCACGAGATTATTCACGTGCATAGTTGAGGCCCCATATACTAAGGAACGCCACGCGATGACTTCCCAAAAAACGATACTGCGGGCGCTTGCAGGCGAAACCTTGCCATCGCCACCCATTTGGATGATGCGCCAAGCGGGGCGGTATTTGCCCGAATACAAAGCGACTCGCGCACAGGCTGGGGATTTCTTATCGCTGTGTTACACGCCCGAATTGGCGGCCGAGGTCACCATGCAACCCATCCGCCGCTATGAGTTTGACGCTGCGATTTTATTTGCTGACATTTTGCTATTGCCACAAGCTTTGGGTGCGGACCTGTGGTTTGTGACCGGTGAAGGGCCGCGGTTATCAACCATTACAACATCAGCCGAGTTTGACGCGTTGAAGCCTGCAGATACCGTCAATGAGCACCTGTCTCCGGTCTATGAAACCATCAAAATTCTATCTCGAGAGCTGCCGAGTGCAACGACGTTGATCGGGTTTGCGGGCTCTCCCTGGACTGTGGCGACCTACATGATTGCCGGACGCGGGACACCAGATCAGGGTCCTGCGCATAGGTTGAAGGCCGAGAATCGCGAGGTTTTCGACTCGGTGATGGAACGCATCACCGAAGCGACAATTGTGTATCTGAGCGCACAGATCGAGGCCGGTGTCGAAGTCGTTAAGCTGTTCGACAGCTGGGCGGGCTCGTTACAGGGCGCAGATTTTCAGCGCTATTCCGTCGAACCGATGCGTCGCATTACCAGCGCACTGAAAGCGGCCCATCCGCATATCCCCGTCATTGCATTCCCACGCGGTGCTGGCGCGCGCTATTCTGGATTGCATACTGCGATTGGTGCAGATTGCATTGCTTTGGACGACGGAATTACCGTCGAGCATGCGGCGACGCAGGTTCAAACCGGCGGCTGTGTGCAAGGCAATTTGGCGTCTTTTCACATGGTGAGTGGCGGGGAGGCACTGGTCACACAGACCCGCAAGATCGTAGATGCGCTCAAAAATGGCCCGCATATTTTCAATCTGGGCCATGGAATCACGCCAGATGCTGATCCAAAGAACGTGCAGTTGATGATTGATACGGTACGCGGCAGCTAAACAGGGAGGAAAAGGCCTGCACCGAAGTACAGGCCTTTCCAAATTCTCAAGCGTTGTGAGCTTAGGTGTGAGCTTAATTGCTCGCAGCAGCTCCAACAGAGACGAGGTAAGCCCAAACATCTGCACGATCTTCTTCCTTGGGCAATTTGAACGCCATTCTCGACTTGGCTTTCTTGTCATCAAGGTAAGTGCGCAGGAAGTCTTTCGGGTCTGCTGTGTAAGCAACAAAATCAGCCTCATTCCACGCCAGGCCAGCCGCACCCGCCTCGACGATAGAATCGCCATATTTGAATCCCTCAACTGATCCAGCGACGCGTTCAAAAATACCAAACAGGTTCGGGCCCGTTCGACCGCCTTTTACAATGGTATTGTCGTCTGCGTCCACGATCGAGTGGCAAGACTTACACTTTTTGAAGACGGCTTCGCCCGCGTCCGCATCCCCTGTTGCGTGGCCGTCTGCGTATATAGGCGCCGCAAACAAACATAATCCGACTGTTGCCGATACCAGCTTATTCATTACAAGTTCTCCTTTTTCTAGACGGGATTTAAATCGATTGATTGTCAGTTCAATCCATCATCCGCTTTAAGCGATATCATCGCGCAATACGGCAAAATGTCAATTAGACTTTACACTTGAAAACTCGCGATATGTAACGTTAGACTTACAGCATGAGGGATATGACCATTCTTCCAGACCGCAGATTGCCCGAGCCAGGAGCGATGCTGTGTTTGATCAAACCGATCACATGGTTTCCGCCGATGTGGGCCTATTTGTGCGGCGTCGTGTCGTCCGGTGCGGTGATCAGTGTTCAGTGGGGCTTGATCGTGTTGGGCGTGCTGTTGGCCGGACCCATTGTGTGCGGGATGAGCCAAGCCGCGAACGATTGGTGTGACCGCCATGTGGACGCCATCAACGAGCCCGACCGTCCGATCCCATCCGGGCGCATTCCCGGCCGATGGGGACTGTGGATTGCATTGGCGATGTCAATTCTATCTTTGCTGGTCGGCGCGCAATTGGGCCCTTGGGGCTTTGGCGCGACAGTCTTCGGCGTGCTGGCGGCCTGGGCCTATTCTGCAGAGCCTGTACGATTGAAAAAGTCTGGCTGGTGGGGACCGGGTCTGGTGGGATTGTGCTACGAAGGGCTACCTTGGTTTACAGGGGCTGCGGTGTTGTCCATTGGTGCTCCAAGCTGGCAGATTGTCAGCGTTGCAGCCCTGTATGCGCTTGGCGCGCACGGCATTATGACCCTCAACGATTTCAAAGCCTTGGAAGGTGATCGCCAGATGGGCGTAAATTCCTTGCCTGTAACGCTTGGCCCAGAAGGTGCCGCACAGGTTGCGTGCTGGGTAATGGCCATGCCGCAACTGGTTGTGATCGCGCTGCTCTTTGCTTGGGGTAAACCGATATTCGCGCTCGCCATACTGGCGCTTGTCAGTGCGCAGCTTTGGGCCATGACCGTGTTGCTGCGTGACCCCAAAGCGCGCGCGCCGTGGTATAATGGAACGGGTGTTGCGATGTATGTGTCAGGCATGATGATCGCGGCCCTCGCCTTGCGGGGGCTGGTATGACGCTAAGCTGGGTACAGATTGTACGACTTGGGTTGGTGCAGATGGCGTTGGGTGCGATTGTTGTACTGACGACCTCGACGCTGAACCGGTTGATGGTTGTGGAATTCGCCCTTCCTGCTCTTCTGCCCGGCGCGCTGGTTGGTCTCCATTACGGTATTCAGCTGTCACGCCCGCGTTGGGGCTTTACCTCGGACACAGGCGGCAATCGCACGCGGTGGATCATTGGCGGCATGGTGGCGCTGGCCATTGGCGGGGTGGGTGCGGCTCTTGGGGTTACATTATTTGCGCAAAGTTTCGGCCTCGCGCTGGCACTGTCGGTGTTATCCTATGCGTTGATAGGTGTGGGCGTCGGTGCGTCTGGGACGTCTTTACTGGCCTTGCTGGCAACGGCAACGGCACCACACAGACGCGCAGCGGCGGCGACGATTACGTGGCTGATGATGATCTTAGGCATTGCCCTGACGGCCGGTTTGGTCGGGCAGTTCCTTGACCCCTATTCCCCTCAACGTTTGCTAATCGTGGTAGCCGTGATCGCCGGGGCCGCGGTATTGCTGACGATCCTTGCGATTGGCCGGATTGAAACCAAAGTGACCTGCGACGTTGCGCCGGACCCGACACCGTTCCTGCAAGGCATGCGTGACATCTGGGCCGAACGGAAAACCCGCAACTTTACCCTGTTCGTGTTCCTATCGATGAACGCCTACTTCATGCAAGAGCTCATACTAGAGCCATACGCCGGCCTTGTGTTTAACTTCACCCCGGGTGAATCCACCGCCCTGAGTGGCGCCCAAAACGGAGGTGTTTTCTTAGGCATGCTGACCGTTGGCATCGCTGCGACTGGACTAAAGCTGGGGTCTTTACGCGGCTGGGTTATCGCTGGGTGCGTTGGGTCGTGCGCAGTGCTAGGCCTGATCAGCTTGACGGGACTTGCGCAAACCGGGCTGAACTTCACCTATCTGGTCATCGCATTGGGCATCTTTAACGGAATGTTCGCGGTTGCCGCGATTGGCGCAATGATGGCACTGGCCTCGGAAGGGCGCGGGCAGCGCGAAGGCACGCGGATGGGTCTTTGGGGTGCCGCGCAAGCCATTGCCGCTGGGTTTGGCGGTTTGTCCGGTGCTGTGCTGGTTGATTTCGCCCGTGGGTTTGCCCCCGATGGTCCGGCCTTTGGTGCTGTTTTTGCTTTTGAATCTTTGTTATTTCTCGCCGCCGCCATGATGGCTGCGCGCGTCATGGAAGCCACACATCCCATTGCGGATGTGTCGATGGTCCCGGGAGAATAATCATGTTT
>JBDWGM010000083.1:0-189975 GCA_039975755.1 Paracoccaceae bacterium
CAATGCCGTACATGCCCCTGAGGGTGCCATGGACATTGTCGGCACTGGCGGTGACGGCAAAGGGACATTAAACATTTCAACCGCAACCGCCTTTGTGGTGGCGGGCGCTGGCGTCACAGTGGCCAAACATGGCAATCGCAACCTGTCTTCGAAATCAGGTGCTGCTGATGCGCTAACCCAAATGGGTTTAAACGTCATGGTTGGCCCTGCCGTCGTCGAACGTGCGTTGGAGGAAACCGGGATCGGGTTCATGATGGCCCCGATGCACCACCCTGCCATTGCGCATGTTATGCCAACACGTGCTGAACTGGGCACCCGGACGATTTTTAACATCCTTGGACCATTGACCAACCCGGCTGGTGTAAAACGTCAACTGACGGGCGCTTTTTCGCGTGATCTTATTCGACCGATGGCTGAAACATTGCAAAAATTGGGATCTGACAAAGCATGGCTGGTTCACGGCTCAGACGGGACTGATGAGCTGACCATCACGGGCGTCAGCTGGATCGCTGCATTGGAAGGTGACGCTGTGGTTGACCGTGAATTGCATCCCGAAGACGCCGGGTTATCGCCGCATCCTTTCGAATCCATCATCGGCGGAAGCCCCGAAGACAACGCCAAGGCGTTTGGGGCACTTTTGGATGGGGAACGATCTGCGTATCGTGACGCGGTGCTTTTGAATGCGGCAGCCGCTCTTGTGGTTGCGGATGCATCCAGCGATTTGAAACAAGGGGTCGAAATGGCCAAAACCAGCATCGACAGCGGTGCAGCCCGCGAAAAAATCCGCAAGGTCGCAAAAGTCACGCAGGAGATCGCATGAGCGAAACTATTCTGGACCGCATCAAAGCTTACAAACTGGAAGAAGTCGCCGCCGACAAGGCCGCTAAATCCTTGGCAGATGTCGAAGCAGAGGCACGCGAGGCGGACCCCATACGTCCCTTTGCTGAAAGCCTTCATCAGGCCAGTCGCCAAGGATATGGCCTGATCGCAGAGATCAAAAAGGCCAGCCCGTCCAAGGGTCTTATTCGCGCAGACTTTGATCCAGAATCGCTGGCCAAGGCTTACGCGGATGGCGGTGCATCATGCCTTTCGGTGCTGACAGACACGCCGTCCTTTCAGGGGGCAAAATCCTTTTTGACCAAAGCACGCGCGGCATGTGATCTACCTGCCCTGCGCAAGGATTTCATATACGATACCTATCAAGTTGCAGAAGCCCGTGCCTTGGGTGCCGATTGCATTTTGATCATCATGGCGTCTGTGTCGGACGCACAATCGGCAGAATTGGAAGCCGCTGCCTTTGAATGGGGAATGGATGTTCTGATCGAAGTCCATGATAGCGAAGAACTGGAACGCGCTAGTTTTTTGAAAAGCCCATTGATCGGGATCAACAACCGCAACCTGCACACCTTTGAAACCACGCTGGACACAACGAAAAACCTATCCAAACTGGTACCCGCAGATCGCACAATCGTTTCGGAATCCGGATTGTCGACACCTGATGATCTGCGCGATATCGCGATGTATGGTGCGCGAACGTTCTTGATCGGGGAAAGCCTCATGCGTCAAGACGATGTTGCCGTTGCAACGCGTGACCTACTGGCCCATCCGCTGGTCGCATCGGGAGGGATGTAAAATGCCCCTCACTCATTTCGACGGCGAAGGTCGTGCTCATATGGTTGATGTGTCCGAAAAGGACCATACAGACCGCGTAGCCGTCGCAGAAGCGTACATTAAAATGCTTCCAGAAACCTTTGAAATTATTACAGAAGGTCGCGCAAAAAAGGGCGATGTTCTGGGTGTTGCGCGGCTGGCCGGCATCATGGGGGCAAAGAAAACTTCGGATCTGATCCCTCTGTGCCATCCTCTGGCCATTGCCAAAGTCAGCATTGATCTGGTGCCTGACGCTGACCTACCCGGCATTCAAGTGCGCGCAACGGTCAAAACAACCGGCCAAACCGGGGTTGAAATGGAAGCATTGACCGCAGCCTCGACCGCGGCGCTGACCGTTTATGATATGTGCAAAGCGGTTGATCGCGGCATGGAAATTGGTGGGTTACGTGTCGTCTTGAAAGACGGCGGCAAATCAGGTCGCTTTGAAGCCCCATGATCCCTGTCAGCGAAGCCCTAGATCACCTTTTTCGCATCGTTGCCCCGCTTTCTGCTGAAACGGCCCCCTTACGCGAGGCTGCTGGCCGGGTTCTGGCGGAAACGGTCACGTCAAACCGCACACAACCGCCCTTTGCCGCCTCGGCCATGGATGGCTATGCGGTTAAAGGGCAAGAAGTTGAACGCGATTGCTTGTTCAAAGTCGTCGGAGAAGCCGCCGCAGGGCATGCCTGGGCCGGAACATTGGGTGCGGGACAAGCCGTGCGCATTTTCACAGGCGCGCCCCTGCCCGACGGTTCCGATTGTGTGGTCATTCAGGAAGACGTCGCGCGCAAAGGCGATTTGATCACCGTAACCGGCGACACCCGGGGGGCCACGCATGTGCGCCCGGCAGGTGGTGATTTTCATCAAGGCGATCCTTTGACCGGGCCACGCGTTTTGAACGCCTCGGATGTTGCATTGCTTGCATCAATGAATATTGCGTCTGTGCCGGTGATGCGCCGCCCTGTGGTCGCTCTTATTTCGACGGGGGATGAACTTGTCATGCCCGGTGAAACGCCCGGTCCAGACCAGATTATTGCGTCAAATACCTTTGGTCTTGCCGCGATGCTGGAAGCAAATGGCGCGCAAACACGGATATTGCCAATTGCTCGGGACACGAAGCCCTCTCTGCAACAAACATTTGAGCTGGCAGACGGCGCAGATCTGATCGTGACGATTGGCGGCGCATCTGTTGGGGATCATGATCTGGTGGCCGATGTCGCGGCCGACCTTGGCATGGAACAGGCCTTTTACAAGATCGCAATGCGTCCGGGCAAACCGTTGATGGCAGGCCGCTTGGGTGAAACGCCAATGATGGGGCTTCCCGGCAACCCCGTATCCGCTCTTGTCTGTAGCCGTTTGTTTCTGGTGCCTGTCATTCAAAAGATGCTCGGTCTGGGCGAAGCTGCACCAACGCGGTTTACAGCGACGCTGTCACGTCCACTCGACCAAAACGGACCACGCGAACATTACATGCGCGCGCACCTGCAGAGTGGTCAGATATCAGCCTTTGATCGCCAAGATTCCA
Organism: Paracoccaceae bacterium; assembly: GCA_039975755.1. GTDB lineage: Bacteria > Pseudomonadota > Alphaproteobacteria > Rhodobacterales > Rhodobacteraceae > JABSSA01. Next base: position 3,176 of record JBDWGM010000083.1, read on the forward strand.
GCCTGCTGACCGTACTCGCCTCCGCAAATGTTCTTCTTGTGCGCCCACCTCACGACGTTCCACGCGACGTTGGTGAAACCGTCAGTTACATCTCACTGTAAGAAAATCCTTCCCCTCCAGTCCGTTAACCTTTCGTTAACCATTGAACGCAACCGTGGAAAAGTATTCCCCTTAAGCGAGTGCTGTTGACACAAAACGTGAACAAGAGTAGAACAAAGCTAAGCCAACGGGGATTGGAGAGCAGAATGTTAACGAAAAAGCAGCTGGATTTACTGGAATTCATCCACAAGCGTGTTCAACGGGACGGCGTGCCGCCCAGTTTTGATGAAATGAAAGAGGCATTGGACCTTCGATCCAAGTCCGGAATTCATCGGTTGATCACCGCTTTGGAAGAACGTGGATTTATCCGTCGCCTGGCGCACCGTGCGCGCGCCATCGAAGTTGTCCGTCTTCCGGAAAGCCTGCAGGACGCACCACCAACCGGCGGTTTCAAACCGCGCGTGATCGAAGGCAGCAAACCTGACATTCCGGCGCCCGGAAATGCCATTCCGGTTGAGGTGCACGCCGTCGAGCTTCCTGTTATGGGGCGTATCGCGGCAGGTGTTCCAATTTCGGCCATTTCCGAACCATCGCATTCCGTTGCGGTGCCGGGGCAAATGCTGGCGGGACGTGGCGAACATTACGCTCTTGAGGCCAAAGGCGATTCAATGATCGATGCCGGGATCAATCACGGTGATGTCGTGGTGATCGAAGAAACCAGCAATGCCGACAATGGCGATATCGTTGTGGCTGTGGTCGAAGATTACGAGGCGACGTTGAAACGGTATCGGCGTCAAGGCAGCACAATCGCATTAGAAGCTGCAAACCCGGCCTATGAAACCCGCGTGTTCCCAGCCGGGAAAGTACGTGTGCAAGGCAAACTTGTCGGCCTGATCCGCACGTACTAACGTTTCAATCCGCTATCTTTCGCAAAACGCAGCTTGGCCCACCAACCAGGCTGCGTTTTTTGTTTTGGCCATTGCGACCAATGACGTGTCCCGGTCACATCGCGGACACTTCGGATGTAAATTCCATCCGGCCCCATCATCAACGCCAAGGCACCTGATTGAGATAACTTGTCGGGATCGATAACCACGCAATTTTCCAAATCTAACGCGGTCGATGCTATGATCACTTGGTCCGTTGCACATCTGCCAAACGCTGCGATGGCGCGTTTTCCATTTAGATGCACAACGTTCACGTCCCCCATAAACGCACCCTCTTTGGGCCAGCGCGTGGCTGCATCCTCTTGCGCCACACGTTCACCATCGTTTTCTAACCAATTCTTTGCGATGAACCCTGCGCCCTTTGGCTTGGACAATGCGCGCCCTTCTTCGGTCATGACCCCAACAAGATTGCCCTGATCAGCGATCAAAACACCCGGTCGGTCCACTTGGGTCCAAAGTGCGATGGCCGCTACAACGGGAACGACGCCTATCCAGCGCGCACGCCCCCGCCATAGGATCACAAAGACTGCGCCAAAACACAAAAGCGGTAAGACTTCCGGGCCCGGTCCCGGCACAAAACTGCGCGCACCGTCCAGCGCAGCGACCCAATGCGAAACGCCAAGGATCAAACGCAGACCCACCCCCATGGCCCAGAGCCCCAAAAACTCCAATCCAAATGGTGCGAGGACTGCGGCCAGAACAGCTGCCGGAATCACAATGATTCCCATTAGCGGTACGCTGATCAGATTTGCGATCAGCCCATAATGTGACACAGCATTGAAATGCGCCGCCCCAATCGGCGCTGTAGCAAGCCCCGCAACCGCCGAGGAGATTAACACGCCAAACGTTCCAGCCACCAATGGCAAACCGAAACTCAGGTCCACGCCACGCAGATGTTGAAAAACGGCCACCAACGCTGCGGTGGCGGCAAAGGACATTTGAAAGCCTGGGCTTAACAATGCCTCGGGTCGCAAGGTCAAAACGATAAGGGCTGCAATCGCCACAGACCGCAAGCTGAGGGCGCGGCGATCCAGCATGATTGCAACCAAGGCAACAGCCGCCATAACAAAGGCACGTTCCGTTGAAACACTGCCGCCTGATAATGACAAATAGAACGCCGCTGCGATCAATGCTCCCCCCGCTGCCAGTTTGCGAGTCGGCCATCGCAGCGCGACCGGTGGAATGGAAGCGAACACAATGCGAAGCAGGCCAAAGATAAATCCGCTGAGCAATCCCATATGCAGACCCGAGATGGCCAATAAATGTGCCGTATTCGCCGCGCGCAAATTATCAAGGGCTTGCGGACTCATCCCGCTGCGATCACCGGTTGTAACGGCTGCGGCAAATCCACCAACATCATCGGGCAACAAAGTTCGGACATGCCCAGATATCGCCATTCGCATTCTAAAGACCCACAATGACCAGCCCGTGTCGGGCGGTGCCACAGACAGAACCGGCACACGAGTATACCCCACGCCACCAAGTTTCAGGAACCATGCATGGCGTTGAAAATCGAAGCCTCCCGGCTCAACAGGGCCACCCGGTGGGGACAAATGCCCTGTTGTCATGATACGCATACCAGGGTGTGGGACAACACCCAGTGCCGCATCCCCATGCATCGACACCCGTACCCGGATCGGCGTTTTCTTGGGCGAGACGTTAGACAGAACGACTTGATCCAACGTTATTCGAACAGCATCAGATGCAGATCGATCCAACCCAACAACCCGGCCTTCGATGCCGCCATAGTAATGCCAATCAAGCACGGGGCCGGACACCATATGCGCACGACCCGACGCCAGCAAGGCCCCCAAACCCACCATTCCAACAAGCACCCAAAGCGGCCCAGTGCCAAAACGTAGGAAATGAGCCAGCACAAAGCTGAACATTGTAAAAGAAGCTGTTCCACCAAGCATCATCGCGTCAGGCTCAAACCGCAAAGAAAAGTACAGTCCAACCCCCATTGCCAGCCCAACCGCAAGCCACGGAAACAAATATCCACGTTGCGCAGCAAGAACGCCAGATAGCCAGCCCATCTTGCCCCCTTTGCCTGTGCTGGATAGTAGAGGCGTAAACCTAAACCCAACATGGTTAGCACAAGGTAAACTCCTGATGTCCGTCGTAACCCGCTTTGCACCTTCGCCAACTGGCTTTCTTCATATCGGCGGTGCGCGCACCGCCTTGTTTAATTGGCTGTATGCCCGCGGTCGTGGCGGTCAGTTCTTGCTGCGGATCGAGGACACAGACCGCGAACGATCAACTCCGGAAGCAACAGCCGCGATTTTGCAAGGCCTGACGTGGTTGGGTCTTGACTGGGATGGTAACCCGATCAGCCAGTTCGAGAACGCAGATCGGCATGCTGAGGTTGCGCATCAATTGCTGGCTGAGGATAAAGCGTACAGGTGTTTTTCGACTCAAGACGAAATCGCCGCGTTTCGTGAAACAGCACGCGCCGAAGGGCGTTCAACGCTGTTTCAATCGCCTTGGCGGGATGTGGTAGAAGCGGATCATCCAGACGCGCCGTCTGTGGTTCGGATTAAAGCGCCTCAATCTGGTGAAACGATCATCCGTGATCAAGTTCAAGGCGATGTCACAATCCGCAATGATCAATTGGACGACATGGTGCTGCTACGTTCGGACGGCACGCCAGTATATATGTTGGCTGTTGTCGTCGATGATCACGACATGGGCGTGACACATGTGATCCGTGGAGATGACCATCTCAACAACGCGGCCCGACAAATGATGATTTATTCAGCAATGGGTTGGGACATCCCCGTTTGGGCGCATATTCCGTTGATTCACGGGCCTGACGGTAAAAAACTGTCCAAACGCCACGGCGCATTGGGTGCACAGGAATATCAGATCATGGGATATCCAGCGGCCGGCATGCGCAACTATCTTGCACGCCTCGGGTGGAGCCACGGGGACGACGAATTTTTCACTGATGAACAAGCACTTGAGTGGTTTGATCTGAATGGGATCGGCAAAGCGCCTGCGCGTTTTGACACTAAAAAACTGGAACATCTTTCCGGACAGCACATTGCAGTTGCTGACCCTGCTGCATTGCAGCGTGAAGTTGCCGACTATTTAGACGCCAGTGGTCATTCGCGCTTTACGGACCAACAAAATTCAGGATTTGAAGCTGCATTGCCCTATGTGCAGGCACGGGTCAAAATACTGCCGGAACTGGTTGATAAAGCCCATTTTGCACTGACCGAACGCCCCATTACTCCGGACGAGAAGTCATCAAAATCTCTTGATTCAGTATCCATTAGTATACTGCGGGAATTGACGCCGCAGTTGCAAACCGTTAGGTGGGATCGGGAACATCTGGAGGCAGCGCTTGGGGCTTTCGCCGAAGCGCAAGACGTCAAGTTTGGAAAACTGGCTGGACCATTGCGCGCAGCACTGGCTGGACGCGCAGTTACTCCTTCGGTGTTTGATATGATGCTTGTTTTGGGACGCGATGAAAGTCTGGCCCGACTGCAAGAAGCGTCGGCCTAGTAAAAAGGTTCACTTCTTTTTTACAGGCCGTGCGTAACGAAGGACCAGAAGGTCCCGGCGGCTTGTCCGCCGCTTGATGATGGAAGGAATACAGTCATGGCCGACACTACTAAATCCGCAACATTGACCATTGATGGAGCAAGCTACGACTTGCCGATCCATTCGCCCACAACGGGCCCAGACGTCATCGACATTCGCAAGCTGTATGGACAAGCCGGGGTATTTACGTACGACCCAGGCTTTACCTCAACTGCCAGCTGTGACAGCACGATTACGTTCATTGATGGCGGCAAAGGCGAATTGCTGCACCGTGGTTACCCAATTGATCAACTGGCAGGCAAATCGCATTACCTCGAAGTTTGCTATTTGCTGCTATACGGTGAACTGCCGACAGCAAAAGAGCTCGAGAATTTCGAAAGCACGATCACGCGGCACACGATGCTGCATGAACAGATGGTCAACTTCTTCCGTGGATTCCGCCGCGATGCCCATCCTATGGCCATCATGGTTGGCGTCGTTGGAGCAATGTCTGCCTTTTATCACGATTCAACTGATGTCACCGATGAGCGTCAGCGTGAGATTGCAAGCCACCGCTTGATCGCCAAGATGCCGACTATTGCGGCTTGGGCTTATAAATATTCAATTGGGCAACCTTTCGTTTATCCACGCAATGACTTGGATTACGCGTCGAATTTCTTGCGCATGTGCTTTAGTGTTCCTGCAGAGGAATACGAAGTGAACCCGATTTTGTCGCGCGCAATGGATCGGATTTTCACACTGCACGCCGACCACGAACAAAACGCGTCAACGTCTACGGTCCGTTTGGCTTCGTCTTCTGGCGCGAACCCGTTTGCCTGTATCGCTGCGGGCATCGCATGTCTGTGGGGACCAGCTCATGGTGGCGCGAACCAAGCTTGTTTGGAAATGCTGAACGAAATCGGCACGCCAGATCGCATTCCTGAATATATCGCGCGTGCCAAAGACAAGAATGACCCATTCCGCCTGATGGGCTTTGGTCACCGCGTTTACAAAAACTTTGATCCACGCGCAACGGTCATGAAACAGTCTGCAGACGAAGTGTTGGAATTGTTGGGCGTTGAAAACAACCCAATCCTTGCAACAGCCAAAGAACTTGAAGCCGCAGCATTGGCCGATCCGTATTTCGCTGAAAAGAAACTGTTCCCGAACGTCGATTTCTATTCAGGCATCATTCTTGAAGCGATGGGTTTCCCGACATCGATGTTCACGCCAATCTTTGCGCTCAGCCGCACAGTTGGCTGGGTCAGCCAGTGGAAAGAAATGATCGCAGATCCACAGAATAAAATTGGTCGTCCGCGTCAATTGTACCTTGGCGATACCGCGCGTGACTATATCGACATAGAAAACCGCTAAAACGTCCAAATTTTTAACGAATTCTTAAGGGGATCATCGCAGGGTGGTCCCCTAATTCGTGGTCGCTTCCTTTTATGACATCCATGGGCACGGCCACCGTGCGTTCGGTTGGAAACTTGCGAGGGCGTCCCAGATGCGTGACAAATCCTACAACTGGTCCGAAGCCGCTGAAGATTGGGCAAATGAGTTTCTGGGCGAAGATAAATCGCACCAAATAGCGTTGTCAGACACCAAAGTTACACCGCATATCGAAACCTTCACACCCACCGAAACCGCCCCCGTTCCGAATGGGTTCACGTGTGAGGATACGCCCTGCTCTCTTTCGGACTTAAGCGTTGGTGATCAGGAAGCCGATTTCCAAACAATGAAAGACCAAAAGAGCGCCGACCAAACCGCCCCAAAATCTCATGGGCGGCGCAGAATTATCAAAGTAATCCCAAAGCAGGAAACGTCAGACACCGACACATTCGTTTTCTCTCAGCACGACGGCTCTAAGGTTTAACGCGTCAGACACGTGAACTCAAAACGACCATTTTGCGCACTTTAAGCTCGCTCTAGTTTCCCAAACGGCCAAATCACGCACAACGGGGCGCGTGCTATCTACCTTCGAATTCAGCAGGGCGTTTTTGCATAAAGGCCATCACGCCTTCCATGAAGTCGCGGGACTTGCCGCATGAGCCTTGCTCTTGAGCTTCAAGCAACAGTTGATCTTGAAGGTCATTTGACCAGCTCGCCCGAATAACGCGTTTTATCGCGCCATAAGCTTGCGTTGGTCCCTTTGCCAGATGCATCGCGCGTTTGCGCCAATGGCCTTCAAATTCAGCGTCTGAAACAGCTTCCCAGATCAACCCCCATTGATCCGCTTGCTTCGCAGTTATCTTATCCGCAAAAAGCGCTGCTCCCATCGCTTTGGCCATACCGACCGTGCGCGGCATGACATAGGTTCCGCCAGCGTCTGGGATCAACCCGATGCGCGAAAACGCCTGCATGAAATACGCGCTTTCCGTCGCGATCACGACATCGCAAGACAATGCCAGATTGGCCCCAGCCCCGGCCGCCGCGCCATTCACGGCTGCAATTGTCGGAATGGGGCAATTTACAACAGCATCCAACATCGGCGTATATTCGTCGCGCAATGTCCGTTCCAGATCCAGATCTGCTGCATTCGCACTGTCACCCAAATCTTGTCCTGAACAAAAGGCGCGCCCTGCCCCCGTCAGAACCACGACACGCGCCTTTTGCCCGGCATCTGTCATGGCATTTTGGATTTCTGCGCGCATCTGCGTCGTCAGGCCATTTAATGTGTCGGGACGGTTCAAAGTGACAAGGGCCAGTCCCTCGTTGATGTCGAACGTTAATGTCTCATAGCGCATTGGTCGGCCCCTTTGTTCAGTCAGGGACATAAATACGCATCATCTCGTCAGAGGAAAGAGCAACCGCACGTCATTCGCCCCGCTCAAGGATTCCTTTCAGCCGATCACGTTCGTCCTGTGTCAATTCCGCCTCTGGCATCGCCGGGGACTTGGCCCGTGTGCGCAGGTAATTCAACCCTCCGAAAACGCCCAACAAAGCCATCAAAGGACCAGCCGCCCACAACAAGAGATTTGAACCGGTCTTGGGTGGGTCCATCAAAACAAATTCGCCATAGCGTTCGACGAAAAAAGTTTTGACCTGCGCGTCAGAATCTCCGGCCAGGATGCGTTCCCGGATGACCTTTCGTGCATCTTGCGCCCAATTTGCATTGGACGATGCAACCGCTTCGGATTGACATTGGACACAGCGAATTTCATGATCTAACCCGCGTGCACGTTCTTCCAATACAGGGTCATCCAGCTTTTCCGATGGATCCAACGCCCAAACCGGCAACGCCAAACACAGGGCAACAAGAACGGCAATGACGCGTCTCATTCCGCCGGTACCGCATTTTTCTGGGCCGTCTTACGTGCCCCAGCCGCCACTCGGAACCGTCGATCAGACAGTGATAACAATCCACCCAAAGCCATCAAACCGCACCCAATCCAAATCCAATTTGTCAAAGGTTTGATATAGGTGCGCACAGCCCAACCGCCGCCGACTTGCTCATCTCCGATGACCACATAAACGTCGCGTGCCAAATCATAATCTATGCCCGCTTCAGTCGTCGGCATTTGCGCAACCGGGTAAATACGTTTCTCGGGCTGCAGCTGCGCAATTTCTTGTCCATCTTGGCTAAGCGTGATGAACCCCATGGATGACAAGTAATTTGGGCCCTGTATGTCCTGCACGTCATCCAAGGTCAGCGTATAACCACCAACCGTGAATGGTTCGCCAATTTTTGCAACGCGAATATCTTCAGTTTGCCAAGCGGTCAGCCCCGCAACCCCAAGCATCGTTATGCCAAGACCACCATGCGCAACCGCTTTGCCCCAATCGGCACGTGGCAGGCGGAGCAATCGGGAAGCACCCGATTTTCCTGTCCTGCTCCACAGATCGACGGCGGCGCCCATAACCAGCCATGCCCCCAAGAACGCGCCCATCGGTCCGGTCAAACTGCGCCCCGTGTTCATGGCCCATGCCAATCCGCCAAAGGCCAATGCCAGCATGAACACATACCGCAGCGGACGCATGGCACGTGAAATCTGTCCACGCTTCCACGGCATCATTGCCCCGATTGGCAAAACCAACCCCAACAAGACCATGAAGGGCGTGAACGCCAGATTGAAGAAAGGTGGTCCAACGCTCAGTTTTCGATCAAAGAACATTTCTGCCACCAATGGCCACATGGTCCCGACAAAAACGACAAAGCAAGCAACGGCCAGCAGCAAGTTATTCAACACCAACGCGCTTTCGCGGCTGACCATTCCAAAGACGCCCTTTGCCTCCATCGTGCCAGCACGGAAGGTAAACAATAACAATGCGCCCCCCAAAAAGAACGCAAGAATGCCCAATATGAACACACCGCGTTCTGGATCATTGGCAAAAGCATGGACCGACGTCAGCAATCCGGATCGAACAATGAATGTTCCAATCAGTGAAAAGCCAAAGGCCAGTATCGCCAAAAGGATCGTCCAGCTTTTCAACGACTCTCGTTTTTCAACGACAATGGCGGAATGCAGCAAGGCAGCCGCCAAAAGCCATGGCATAAAGGATGCGTTTTCAACCGGGTCCCAGAACCAAAATCCACCCCAGCCCAATTCATAATAGGCCCACCAAGAGCCAAGTGCGATTCCAATGGTCAGAAAGACCCAAGCCGCCAAAGTCCACGGGCGCACCCAACGCCCCCAAGCGGCATCAACGCGACCTTCGATTAAGGCAGCGACAGCAAAGCTAAACGACATGCTGAGGCCGACATATCCAAGGTACAAAAACGGTGGATGAAAGGCGAGCCCGGGATCCTGAAGCAGCGGGTTCAAATCTTGTCCGTCAAAGGGCGGCACCGAAAGGCGAACAAACGGGTTTGATGTGAACAAGATAAAGGCAAAAAATGCCACAGCAATTGCGGATTGCACACTTAGAACGCGCGCACGCAAAGTGGGTGGCAGGTTCCCCCCGAACCAGGACGCCATTGCGCCAAACAGGGTGACAATAAGCACCCAAAGCAACATGGACCCTTCGTGGTTCCCCCACGTTCCCGAAATTTTGTACAGCATCGGTTTGGCCGAATGGCTATTCAAAACGACCAAACGCAAGCTGAAATCAGATGTAATGAACGCCCACATCAATGCCGCAAACGAGAACCCCGTCAGCATAAATTGAACACTTGCGGCCGGATCGGCAACGGCCATCCAGGCGCTGTCGCGGCGCCACGCTCCGATCATCGGAACGACAGCCCCGACCAAAGCAACAACAAATGCGGTGACAAGTGCGAAGTGACCAAGTTCTGTAATCATAGTGCGGACTATAGACAGCGCTGAGCGGTCCGCCAATGGCCCCGGATCACAATGTCGCGGGTATGAGAGGCCGCTCTAATCCATCCGGGTGACGGCCCAACTTGTACGGCAAAGCCCCCCTACAACGCGTCATGCCACGCGCTTCCAATCCCTCAATGCTGCATTTTCCTCGGGTTCAACACTGGCCAATGCAAGGACTGCATCAGTCCCAGTATCTGCAACACCCGGTGTTGTTGCCCGCATTGCCCGTAACTTTGCTACGTTTTCTATAACCGCCGGGACATGTTTGATGCTGGAAACGATTTCGCGCTGAAATTGTTGTGCTTTCACTTGATGCCGCGCACCAAAATAGAAGCTGACAATAACACCCAATAACCACCACAAGGGTTCGGGAACCAATGCAATACCCTGCATCCGTTCTGCGAACCACAAAGGTTCAATCATGGCCGACACAAACAATCCCAGCGTACCCAAAGCCAATAATGGACGCGGCAATCTGTTCAACCCATCCATAAAGCGGTCAAACCAGCCATGCCGTGGCACGACAAACTCGTCTCCATATTGTTTCATGGCTTGCGTCTGAACTTCTGCGCCGCGTGTCGCGCCTGCCTCTGCATTCTCGCGAAAAACTTCGACTGTCTCGCGGATTGCGTTGCGCCCGCCGCCAAACACCAAGGACAATGCCCGTTCAATCAAGCCCATGATGCGACCCTCCGGGAAAACTCTGCCGCGCTCATGTGATATTGCGAGGAAATGAACTCTTCGGCGCGCTTGATCCATCCCCCTTTTCCGCCATTGCGGGTTCGGGCATATTTACGGCTGGCCGGTCTTCGGTCGGCAATGCGGAAATAGTAATTGCGCCGCGCTATTCCATAAGCATCGGCCAAATGGTCAGGCGCTTTTTTCTGTGCACTTTGTGCGGCACCTACGGTCTGCGGTCCCAACGCTCCATCAACAGAAATCGCATATCCCATATCGACCAAAAGCCTTTGTAGGATTTTGACAGCGTTACCACCCGCGTTGACGTACATGTCAAAAACCGTGGCATGTAAGATTGACGGCAATCGTGAAATTTTGGGACGTTCAAAGTAATGCTGCACAAATATGTCAACAGCCTGAGCACGGCTTAAGGCCTTAACGTCAGATGTATCGACATCGCCATCTCCATCCAGATCCAGACCAAGCCGTCGCATCGTGTGGATTGTGACCCCGTAATTCGTGGCCCCGCCGGGATCATCCGGGTCGTTTACGTATCCGCCTTCGCGAATAACAATGTCTTGTGCAATTTCATGTACGCTTTGCATATCTTATGCGCCTCTTGTCCGTTCGGTACGGAAAGAAAAGCGTCAATTTGGTAAAAAAGGCCCGACAGCTCCGGTCGCCACACTTAACGAACTTTAACCTTAGGAATCAGGCTCGCGATAAACGCCCTGTTCCTTCAGTGCGTCCACGACTTCTTTGGGCATGTAAGTTTCGTCATGTTTTGCCAATATTTCAGTCGCTTGGAAGACGCCATTGACGTATTTACCTGTGCCAACCATCCCCTCGTTTTCGCCGAACAAGTCAGGCAAAACCCCGGTATAGGTGACTGGTACAGACGCCCCGCCATCTGTCACACTAAAACGGATGGTTTCTCCGTCTCCACGGATCAAACTGCCTTCTTCAACCAAACCGCCAATGCGAAAGGTCTCGCTGGGGGATGGCGGTTCGGCAACAATTTGACTGGGCGCACGGAAAAAGTTGATCCCATCCTTCAAAGCATAGCCAATCAACCCGGTGGACAATCCAAGGGCGACAAAGGTGACGATAATGATCTGGATGCGTCTTTGCTTTTTCAGTGTTTTCATCAGTTGGTTCGTCGCATGTTAAGGGAACAAAGGCGCCATCATCAGCCCTTCTGTTTCAGCAACACCTAACATCAAGTTAGCGTTCTGCAATGCCTGCCCGGATGAACCTTTTGTCAGGTTGTCCAGCGCGGACACCACGACAGCCCGTCCTTCAATGCGGTCAGCGACCACTCCGACATGACAAAAATTCGATCCTCTCACATGGCGCGTGCTTGGACTTTCGCCCAAAGGAAGAACTTCGATGAAGGGTTCGGACGCGTAGGCTTGTGCCAAAGTGGCGTGAATTTCTGATGCGTCACCTATCACATAAGACGTAACAAGAATGCCGCGATTGGCCGGGATCAGATGTGGTGCAAATTGCACATGCACCGGGCGACCCGCGATCTTTGAAAACTCTTGATCGAATTCACCCAAATGCCGGTGCTGCCCACCAAGCGCGTATCCATGGTACCCTTCGGACAATTCTGAATGCAGCAAGTTTTCCTTAAGCGCACGCCCAGCCCCCGAAACGGCCGCTTTCAGATCCATTATGATGTTGTCCAGATCGATGACACCAGCCTTGATCAAAGGCCGCAACGCAAATTGGCCAGTTGCCGCATTGCAACCCGTTCCTGCAACCAACCGTGCGCCCTTAATCTGTGACCGATAAAACTCGGTCAGCCCGTAGACAGCTTCGGATTGCATGGAGATCGCAGAATGCGGGTTTCCGTACCATTTTAGGTACTCTTCGGGATCTTCCAACCGAAAGTCCGCGCTTAAATCCACAATCTTCAAATCACGCGGCAACCCCGAAATCACCTCTTGCGAGGTCTTATGTGGCAAAGCACAGAAACACAGATCGATGTCCGTAAAATCAATCTCATCAAAACGGACCAAATCAGGCAGATCCAGATGACGCAGATGCGGGAACACTTGCGCCATGCTTTGGCCAGCTTTGGAATGCGCCCCAAGGGCTTTGATCTGGATCGATGAATGCCCAGCAATAAGCCGGATCAGCTCCGCCCCTGTGTAGCCAGAAGCGCCTAGAATTGCGATGTTATGTGTCATGTCAATTGTCTCTTGCAAAGGATTGGATCAAGCGGCTTGAAACTCGATCCGTCGTCGCAAGAATTGGGTCGCACGATCACTCACTCGTTCGGGCTTGCCCGTTGTCAAAAACGCGCTTTCACCCTGCCCTAATTTACCCGGATGGCGTTCAAGGTAATCCGCCAAACTGTCGGCAACCAAGCTGCCTTGGCTGAACACTTTCACCTCTGGCCCAAGGGCCTTTTGGAAAATGTCTTCCATCAATGGGTAATGTGTGCAGCCCAAAATGGCGGCACCGGGCTGAGGCATCTTGCGTTTCAGCGCATCAACATGTGAGCGCACCAACGCTTCGGCCAAAATCATATCGCCATCTTCAATCGCATCAACAACACCGCCACACGCTTGTGCTTCGACATCCACGCCAATTGCGCGAAACGCCAATTCACGTTGAAAAGCCCGGCTTGATACGGTTGCAGGCGTCGCAAACAATGCAACATGCTGGACTGCGACTTCGCGCGGGGGGGAATTATCCCCCCATTGACGTTCTGTCAGTGCCTCTATCATGGGGACAAAAACGCCCAACACCCGTTTGTCATTAGGCACCCACGATTCTTGCATGCGCCGTAACGCGGCTGCCGACGCTGTGTTGCATGCCAAAATGACCAAGTCACATCCAGCATCAAACAAACGACTCACCGCATCCGTTGTCAGATCAAAAATATCGTCCGCTGTACGCACACCATATGGCGCATGCGCACTGTCCGCGAGATACGTGAAATCCACTTCGGGCAAGCGCTTTTGTGCAGCGTCAAGCACGGTCAATCCACCAAGCCCGGAATCAAATATACCAACAGCCATGTCGTTTTGAACCTTTACGCCCCAGTTGAGCGATGTTTGTCTTCAAATTCATACCCCAAATCGAAATTCTTTTCAGGGCTTGGCGACAGCTCATAGGTGGATTTTCTAAGGAAATCCATCATCCCTTTTGGATCTTGTCGAAGTGGGTCAAGTTTAGCGCGCTCTATCGGTTCCCCAACCGCAATTTTGACCGGCGTATCCACACGTTCGCGGAATTCTCGGATCAACAAACCCATGCGCAACGTTGTGTGCATATGACTGGCGATTTGGAACAACCGACTGGTGTGACCTTCAAAATAAAGCGGGACAACAGTCGCATTTGATTTCGCGACCATCCGCGCCGTAAAACTGCGCCACCCCGGATCCATGGGTTTCGAAAAAGGTTTTTGCCCTGTGCTCACTGTTCCGCCGGGAAAAACGCCAAGCGCACCACCATTGTTCAGGTAATCCAAAGCCACTTTACGCGTCTGAATATTTTGCCGCACAGCGTCTTTGGTATCATCAAATGAAATCGGCAAAACAATCCGGTTCAAATCTTCGGCTTTGCGAAACACAGAATTGGCCAAAATTCGAAAATCGCCACGTGTTGTGCTGAGGATGTAACCCATCATCAACCCGTCAAGAATGCCGTAAGGGTGGTTGGCAATCAGGATCAGCGGCCCCTCGCTTGGGATCGATTTCAAGCCGCCAGCAATCACATCCAATGACAGCCCATAACGTTCCACCATGACTTGCCAAAAATCACGGCCTGCCGCGACTTCGCGTTCGTATCCTTCTGCGCGTTTGATCAAACGCAATCGCCCGGTTGTATTTTCCATCAAGCGGATCATGGCGCGCCCACTCTTGGTCTCCGCTGAGTAAGCGTAAGAAATGTCCCGAGCAATCTGACGGTTCGAAGAAGGCATAGCGTCTCAACAAATGGGGCTGGCTGTGCGCAGTACTTAGTGCTCCAAGATCGTCCTGCAAAGGCTGAATGTAGTTAATGTGACCATCCTACTCAGCTGCTTTGGCCAACTCTGGTCCTCCCGCCGAAATAGTGCTCAATAATTCTTCGCGGCGTTTTGCGGCTTTTTGTTCGTTTGCCAGCTTAACCGGGCCAAAGCCGCGGATTTGTAAAGGCAGCTCGGCAAGTGCGATGATGGCATCACGCGTGCCAGCTTCCAGTTTTGGAAGCACCTTTTTCAAATCCGCTTCGTATTGTTTTATCAACGATCGCTCCATCTTGCGTTCAGCTGTGCGTCCAAAGATATCCAAAGGCGTGCCGCGCAGTCTTTTCATGCGCGCCAACAGGCGGAACCAGCGAAGCATGCCTTGGCCGTATTCCTTTTTGATCGGTCGACCGTCAGGACCATCCTTGGACGTCATTGGCGGCGCCAGATGAAAGGTCATGCTGAAATCGCCTTCAAACTGTTCGGATGCTTTGTCGTACGTCTCCAAATGCAGGCGGGCCACTTCGTATTCGTCTTTATAGGCCAGCAGCTTATGATACCCTTTGGCAACGGCTTCCCGCACGCCTGTATCTTCAATATCCGCTAATCGTTTACGATATCGTTTTGCCAACCGATTCCCTTGATACTTGACCAAATGATCCGCGCGAAAGCCGATTTTTTCTTCAAGCGTTTGCGGCAGGGAAATGACTTTAGGCTCAGTTACGTCTTGCGCCTGTTCTGGATACAGAACGGCCCAGCGACCAATATCAAACGCTCTTTGGTTCTTTTCGACCGCCGTCCCGTTCAGATCAATCGCCTGCATGATCGCGTCAAGGCTTATGGGAACCAAACCACGCTGCCATGCAGCGCCAAAAATCATCATGTTCGAAAAGATGCTGTCGCCCATAGTGGCGCGGGCCAAATCCGACGCATCAAACATATCAAGCCGATCCCGCATCCGCGCTTCAAGGGCAAGGCCCAGCCGGTCAGACGGCAGCGAAAATTCGGTATCGCGGGTAAAGTCACCCGTTACAATTTCGTGGCTATTTACAACTGCTCCCGTCCGGCCAGCAGATGTCAGCCCCAAGGTTTTGGCTCCGGCACTGACAACAAGATCACCGCCAATCAATGCATCAGCCTCACCCGTGGCGACACGAATGGCGCTGATGTGCTCTGGTTTGTCGGCCAGACGACAGTGAATGTGAACCGCGCCACCTTTTTGCGCCAGACCAGCCATTTCCATCATGCCAGCGCCTTTGCCGTCGATATGCGCAGCCTGCGCCAGAACGGCACCAATGGTCACAACACCCGTGCCCCCCACACCGGTGATAACGACGTTCCAAGTCCCATCAATTGTTGGCAATTCGGGTTCTGGCAGATCCGGTAGATCCAGCGATTTGGTTGCCTGTTTTTTCACCTGCGCGCCTTTTAGCGTCACAAACGACGGGCAAAACCCTTTAACGCAGGAAAAATCCTTGTTGCAGCTCGATTGATCAATCGCGCGCTTGCGTCCCAATTCCGTCTCTTTCGGAACGATGGACACACAGTTCGATTGCACCCCACAATCACCGCATCCTTCACAGACATCAGAGTTTATAAAGACCCGCTTGTCTGGATCAGGGAATGTTCCGCGTTTGCGCCGACGCCGTTTTTCAGCGGCACAGGTCTGAATATAAACAATGACTGACACGCCCTGAATCTTGGCAAATCGTTCTTGCACGGTTTGCAAGTCAGCGCGTTCGTGATGTGGCACGCCTTTTGGCAGCCGCGCAAAATCGACGTCTTCCTTTTCATCATAAACAACAGCGATATTTTCACAGCCCATGGCCCGCACTTCATCCACGATACGGTACGGGCTTAAATCTCCATCATTCCCCTGCCCGCCAGTCATGGCGACGGCGTCATTGTACAGGATTTTGTAAGTCATATTCGTGTCATTGGCCAAAGCCGCGCGAATAGCCTGCACACCGGAGTGGTTATAGGTGCCATCGCCAAGATTTTGGAAAACATGTTCACGCGTGGAAAACGGCGCTTCGCCGATCCAATTGGCGCCTTCTGCCCCCATATGCGTATAGCCGATCGTCTCGCGGTCCATCCATTGCACCATGTAGTGGCAACCGATCCCGGCATATGCACGCGATCCGTCCGGCACTTTTGTCGACGAATTGTGCGGACAGCCCGAACAAAAATAAGGAATGCGTGCGGCAATATCCTCGGCATTGTCTGACCGGCGCGCTTCGGCCAGTTTGGCTAACCCGCCCTTGATCCGATCTGTCTCGCGCCCTTCTTCAAGCAAAATTTGCCCAAGCTTTTCCGCGATCATGATCGGGTCCAACGCGCCGCGAGTCGGAAACAATTCTTCGCGATGCATTCCACCTGCACCGCCTTTATACCAACCAAAGACGCGTCGCCCGCGACGGTCATCGAATATGGCCTCTTTGATCTGAACTTCGATCAATTTGCGCTTTTCTTCGACGACAACAATCAAATCGAGCCCTTCGGCCCATTCCTGAAAGCTCTGCATATCAAGCGGGAAGGTTTGGCCAACCTTGTAAAGCGTCACACCAAGACGTTCAGCCTCCGCTTCATCAATGCCCAGCAAATGCATAGAATGCACCAGATCAAGCCAGTTTTTGCCCGCCGCAACGAAACCGATTTTGGCACCAGCCTTGCCCCATTTCCGCTGATCCATCTGATTTGCGCGACTAAACGCTTCTGCCGCAAACCGTTTGTGATCGATCATTCTGCTTTCTTGCTCTGTCGGCGTGTCGACCAATCGAATATTCAGACCGCCCTCCGGCATCGCATATTCTGGCGTTTCAAACATCATGCGGAACGGGTCACCATCGACAACACTGGTTGCCTCAACCGTGTCCTTCATCGTTTTCAACCCGACCCACAGACCTGAAAACCGGCTGAGAGCCCAACCATAAAGACCATAATCCATGATTTCCTGAACACCCGCCGGGGACACAACCGGCATATATGCATCAATCAACGCCCATTCGGATTGGTGCAAAACTGTCGAGCTTTCGCCTGTATGGTCATCACCCATTGCAACCAAAACGCCGCCCAATGCTGAAGTTCCGGCCATGTTGGCGTGTTTGAATGCGTCGCCAGATCGATCAACGCCGGGGCCTTTTCCATACCAAAGACCAAAGACACCGTCATGCGAGCCTTCGCCGCGCAACTCGGCCTGTTGCGCGCCCCAAAGGGCTGTGGCCGCCAGATCCTCGTTTAGCCCTGGCTGAAATACAATATCGTGCGCTGCCAACGGTTTTAAGGCGCGCGTCATTTGCATGTCCACCGCCCCTAAAGGAGAACCGCGATACCCCGTGACCAACCCCGCCGTATTGAAGCCCGCTTTTAGGTCACGCGCCCTTTGCATCATTGTCAGGCGCACCAAAGCTTGGGTGCCGTTCAATAAAACCGGGCTCTTTTCCAGATCATAGCGATCATTCAACGAAATTTTCTGGGTTGTCATCGACTGGCCTCCCCTGCTGCGATCACTTTGGCACATCTTTCATCTAATAATAGGTCACAAATGCTGACCTGCCTAGAAAAATCTGCGCATAACCGTACAAGTTGTGTTGATCTAGATAGAATTTAAGAACTTTTCGTTCTATTACCCCCCAACTGCAGCGAAGGTGCGTTATGGATTGGGACAAACTTAGAATATTTCACGCTGTCGCCGACGCGGGAAGTTTGACTCACGCTGGCGACAAGTTGAATCTCAGCCAATCCGCAGTCAGCCGTCAGGTGCGCGCCTTGGAAGAATCACTTGGTGCAACGCTGTTTCACAGACACGCGCGAGGCCTAATTCTGACAGAACAGGGCGAACTGTTGTTTGACGCAACTGTCGCCATGAACAAACGATTGGATGCGGCGGCTGCACGTATTCGTGACAGCGAAGAAGAAGTGTTTGGCGATCTTCGCGTCACGACGACAACCGGGTTTGGCACATTATGGCTGGCCCCGCGATTGCCAAAATTATACGAACAATATCCCGACCTCAGTGTGGATCTGATGTTGGAAGAACGTGTATTAGACTTGCCCATGCGCGAAGCTGACGTGGCCATTCGCATGAAGGAACCCAGCCAAGCTGATCTTATTCGCAAACGTCTCATGAGCATTCGCATGCGCATTTATGCGACGCAAACTTACCTTGATAAAATCGGCAACCCAAGTTCTCTTGAAGAGCTGAGCAATCATCGTCTTGTGTGTCAAAACACGAATTCCAGCCAAGTGGCGGCCGGTTTAAGTCTGGTTCAGATGCTGATGACTTACCCAATTCAGTCAAAGCTGACAGTGAACCATTATTATGGTGTGCTTCAGGCCGTGAAAAACAATTTAGGACTAGGTGTCCTACCAGGTTATGTTGCGATGAATTCTCCGGAACTTGTACGCGTCCTACCAGACGTCGAAAGCGCCGAAGTCCCCGTTTTCCTCGCCTACCCCGAAGAACTAAGGCAATCCAAGCGCATCTCGGCCTTCCGCGATTTCGTCCAAGCAGAGATTGCGGTCGACCGCAAGAAACAGCGTGAAAAAGAGGCGGTTTAGAGCCAAAACGCCTAAGCTATGCGCAGTTTGCATATCAGGTTTGATTAATTTTCATCCAAATGCACCTTGCGAGAATCCTAACGCATCCTTAATTCCAGTGGAGAAGACGATGATCGCTTAGGCGCGTCATCTTCATACCTCCCTGTTGGACTTGGCCGAGCATTGCTCGGCCTTTTTTTTGACTTTTCACTTGTGGCCGCCCCGAAAATTCCGTCACGGTGCAAAAAAGTGTAAACGAGGGATGGGCACATGTTTTTCCGAGCAATTGTAATTCTACTTTGGCTTTGCACGCCTGCCTTCGCACAGGTGAGCTTAACCGGATCCACGGACACCGACACGCAAGTAACGTTACCTGACCCCCTCACACCCGAAACAGCAAACGCGTTGTTATCTCGTCTCTCCGACGCTCAGGTGCGTGATCTTTTGCTGGAACAACTCAATACGCAGGCGGTTGCGGACGACGAAGAATCCAACGGACTTTCCGATTTTCTCTATCACGCGACTTCTGGTGCCGCCCAAATCGTCACCGAGTCCATTGCAAAGCTACCTGTGCTGTACAGTAGCCAAGCAAAAGCTTTTTCAAACTTCTACGGCTTCGTCGGAAGCAACGGCTTGTTGAAAACAGCCGGTTACATGTTGATGGTCCTCACTGGTGCATTGATCGTGGAACTGATTTTTCGTTTCACGCTTCGAAAATGGTTGGTTTTACCGAAAAAAGCGGAACTCAACCCGACAATGCGTCAATCCATAACTCGACTGCTCGCACGCCTAACCAGCGAGATTTTGGCTGTCGCCCTGTTCATTTTGGTTGCGCGCCTACTGACCCTTTATTTCGTTCCCAAATATTACCATCCTCTCATGCTTCTTGTCGGCCCATTGTTGATCGGACTTCCCCGTATGGCGGTTGCAGTTGGTCGATTTGTCATGGCGCCGAACAATCCACATTATCGATTTGTTCACTCTGATGACAAAACCGCGAAAGCCGTTGTTTTCCACAATTTCTGGTTCGCGTTTTTGATTGGTGTCGGTGCTGTTATCATTCCGTTTAATGCAGCAAATGGTGTGTCAGCCGGGGATTCCCGCATCGGTTTTTGGATCAATTTTTCTGTGCACGTCTACGCAGCTATTGTGATCTGGCGGTATCGCGAGGGCATGATCATGATGATGCGTGGGAAAGATCCCGACGTCAGTCCGTTGGAAGAACGGATTGCGAACGCATTTCCCTATTTCGGTATATTGGTTTGTATGGGGACATGGTGGGTCGTCAACATCGTCGCCAGTTATGGAAATTTCCAGCTGCTTGCCAGCACCCCACATTATAAAACAATGGCACTCATGTTGTTTGCGCCAGCGATGGACACTTTGATCCGAGGAATGGTGCGCCATCTCGCCCCCGCCATGACGGGTGAAGGTGCGGTCGCTGAACGCGCCTATGCGTCGACAAAACGATCCTATATCCGAATTGGTCGCGTCGTGGTCTTTGGCATAGTGCTTATGATGATCGCCGGATTTTGGGGGATGACTCCCTCTACCATTGCAACTGCAGGCGTCGGCGAACGCTTTGCTGCCAGCTTAATCGAGTTTCTGATGATTTTGTCTATCGGATACCTCGTCTACGAAGTTGTTTCTCTGTGGATAAATCGCAAGTTGGCCGCGGAACAAACCGCCTCTGGTTATGACCCAGAAAACGAAGGAATGGGTGGGGGCGACGGTGGTGGTGCCGGAGGTTCACGGTTGTCTACTGTCCTTCCTTTGATCCTTGGTGTGTCTCGAGCAACCATTGCGATCGTTTTCATATTGTTGGGTCTGGGCAATGTCGGCGTCGACACAACCCCATTGTTGGCTGGTGCTGGTATCATCGGTTTGGCCATTGGTTTTGGTGCACAAAAACTGGTCACTGACGTGGTTTCGGGCATCTTCTTCCTGATTGATGACGCCTTCCGAACAGGTGAGTATGTCGAAGTCGAAGGTACTATGGGCACCGTTGAAAAAATCTCGATCCGTTCAATGCAGCTACGCCATCACAAGGGACCGGTGCATACACTCCCTTATGGCGAAATCCCAAAGATCACCAATTTCAGTCGAGATTGGGTCATCATGAAGTTGCGTTTTACGGTTCCTTTTGGAACAGATCCCAACAAGGTCAAAAAGATATTCAAAAAAATTGGCCAAGAAATGCTTGCGCTGCCTGAGTTGAAAGAAGACTTTTTGCAACCTTTCAAGTCACAGGGCGTGTTTGCTTTTGATGACGTCGGTATCGTGATCCGCGGTAAGTTCATGGCAAAGCCAGGGACGCAATTTGTTCTTAGGAAAGAAATTTACAACCGCGTGAATGCAGCATTTGCAGAAAACGGTTTGGAGTTTGCACGCCGCGAAGTGCGCGTCGCCCTTCCGGGCTTGGATGACAATGATAGCTTAACCGAAGATGACAAAACCGCCATTTCAGCAGCGGCCACGCAAGCGGCCCAAGAAATGACAGAGGACGCACCAGCAGGATCAAAACCGGGTGATTAACCAATTAATGTGAACAAACAGGCTGCTTGATCGCTTTGTGAGGATCGGCGTTTCATCCGGATATTGAATCTCCATTCATCGCGAAGACACACAACCACGTGACACTCTCTTTTGGTTTACGCGCGCGCGCCCCACATCATTACGAGCAACTATATGAGGTTATCCATGCAACGTTTGAAAACTCTAATGGCCGCAGGGTTTGCGGCGCTCTCCATCGCGGCGGTCCCCGCCTATGCCGACATTTCCGCCAGCGAAATCGATTCAATCAAAACATCTCGCAGCGCTAAAATAATATCTTCCGATGGGGCACTCTTGGGCAATCTGAATGGCATTCGTCTGATGGGCAATGGACGCGTTCGCGTCTTTATCAACGCACGCAACAGATCAATCCGTTCCCTGCGCGGCCGCCAAGTCATCCTTACCACAAGGCAGGATTTGCTAACCGTAAAGGGTGGTAACATCGTCGTCGACGCCAGCCGCAATTTCATCCGTCAACGCACGCAGAAATCGGGTTCCGATGTGAGCGCGCCCGCGGACATCGTGTTGTTACGCAACTAAAGAGCTTGTTGAATTTGCAAAATCACCGCGACCTTCTCAATACAAGACGGCGCTGTGCTTGACCTAAAGCGCGGCGTTTTCATGTGCTTCAACATATCACCCACACACGAACCAATCCCGGCACACCGCCAACGGTTCACGCCTTTCGCGAATACCAATCAATCTCTCAAGCTTTAAGATTTCGCGCAGCAACAACGGCTTGAACCAGATTTACGAGACTTTGCGTTCAGAAAATTCCTGTTGATCTGGATCCATTGGACCCGGCAAAATCATTTGTTCGAAGCCAGTAATACTTCGATCAGAATGAAGCCTCAGCCGAAGACGACCCCACATGAAGCGCTACAAATCTTACGTAATTTGCACGTCACCCCGAAGTGGCAGCACAATGTTGTGCAAAATGCTGTCCGAAACTGGCGTCGCAGGGCATCCAGACTCTTATTTCCATGCGCCATCCATTGCCTAATGGCTTTCAAGCTTTGATCTAAACGCGGACAATTTTGACAATGAACAATCCGCCCTGAAAGCAATATTCGAAGCTGCCCAAAATAGAGGAACCGGAACAACAGGTGTGTTTGGATTACGACTTCAGGGGCAAAGTCTTCCCTTCTTTCTTAAACAACTGAAAAAACTACATCCAGAACAGTCAAACGACCGACAGCGTTTTCATACCGCCTTCGGAGAAACCCTTTTCATACATCTGACACGTACTAACAAATTGGATCAGGCCATTTCTTTGATCAAAGCCCATCAATCTGGTCTTTGGCATCTGGCGAGCGATGGCACCGAAATTGAACGCACCGCGCAACCGAAGCCGCTTGTTTACGATGGTGTCGCAATCGCGCACGAACTCAAAAGAATGAATACCTTGGAAGAAGCTTGGGTCAAATGGCTCGCAGAGCAAAAGCTAGATCCGTTACAAGTGACCTACGCCGATTTATCAGAGCACTCAAGAGCAACACTCGCCCGCATCCTAACCGCATTGGGGCAGTCGATCGCTAACGTCGACAAGATCACCATAGGCGTCGCCAAGCTCGCAGATCAGACCAACCAAGACTGGGCTGATCGATTTCGTGCAGAACACTCAAGCAAACAAAGGTAAAGGCCCTCCTCTGTGCATCCCCTCTTTCCCCGACCGCGCCCTTGCACTAAGAAGCGCGCAAACTCCCGGGGGATACGCATGCAAGAACCAAAAATTACCGACGAATTGATTGCGTCACACGGTATCAACGCTGACGAATATGCGCGCATCCTTGACATTATCGGGCGCGAACCAACGTTTACAGAGCTCGGAATTTTCTCGGCTATGTGGAACGAGCATTGTTCGTATAAATCCTCTAAATTGCACCTCAAAAAACTGCCAACCACTGGTCCACAAGTGATTTGCGGACCGGGAGAAAATGCGGGTGTTGTCGATATCGGTGATGGGCAGGCCGTTGTTTTCAAAATGGAAAGCCACAACCACCCCAGTTACATCGAACCCTATCAAGGGGCCGCAACCGGCGTAGGCGGCATTCTGCGTGACGTCTTTACAATGGGCGCACGTCCAATCGCATCCATGAATTCGCTCAGCTTTGGCGAACCTGACCATCACAAAACGCGCCAACTTGTGAATGGCGTGGTCGCAGGCGTCGGGGGCTATGGAAACTGCTTCGGCGTTCCGTGCGCGGGTGGCGAAGTGCGGTTTGATCCTGCCTACAACGGAAACTGTTTGGTCAACGCGTTTGCAGCAGGTCTGGCTGACGCGGACAAGATTTTCTATTCGGCCGCGTCAGGTATCGGCATGCCCGTGGTTTATCTGGGTGCTAAAACCGGACGAGACGGCGTCGGTGGTGCGACCATGGCGTCAGCAGAATTTGACGACACGATCGAAGAAAAGCGCCCCACAGTGCAGGTCGGCGATCCATTCACCGAAAAGCGGCTTATGGAAGCCACGCTCGAGCTGATGCAAACCGGCGCCGTGATTTCCATTCAGGACATGGGCGCTGCGGGTTTGACCTGTTCAGCGGTCGAAATGGGCGACAAAGGCGGATTGGGTGTGCGCCTAGATCTGGAAAAAGTCCCCGTTCGTGAAGAGAACATGACAGCTTATGAAATGATGTTGTCAGAATCCCAAGAACGCATGTTGATGGTCTTGAAACCTGACCTTGAAGCAGAAGCAAAAGCCGTCTTTGACAAATGGGATCTGGATTTCGCGATTGTAGGTGAAACTGTCGCTGAGGATCGTTTTTTGATTTGTCACAACGGTGAGGTCAAAGCGGATTTGCCCCTGTCCAAACTGTCATCCGAAGCACCGGAATATGATCGCCCTTGGGAAACACCTGCGCCCGCCGCCGAACTTGGGGATGTCCCACGTGTCGATCCGATCGACGGCCTCAAAGCGCTGATTTCCAGCCCGAATTATGCGGCAAAGCAATGGGTTTACGAACAATACGACACGATGGTCATGGCCGACAGCGCCCGCATCCCCGGAATTGGCGCGGGTATCATACGTGTGCATGGCACAGACAAGGCGCTGGCTTTCACATCCGACGTGACACCACGCTATGTGGCGGCCAATCCTCTTGAGGGCGGCAAACAAGCAGTGGCTGAAGCCTATCGCAACCTCTGCGCAGTTGGCGCCAAGCCATTGGCCACAACAGACAATCTGAACTTTGGCAATCCTGAGAAACCGTCGATCATGGGTCAGTTCGTTTTTGCCTTGGACGGTATCGGTCAAGCCTGCCAAGCCCTAGATATGCCAATCGTGTCTGGCAATGTGTCGCTTTATAATGAAACAGACGGTGACGCGATCTTACCCACGCCAACCATCGGCGCGGTCGGCCTTGTGGAACAAAGCGATCAAGTCATTGGAACGGACGTACGCGAAGGTCATGTCGCACTGGTCCTTGGCGAAACCACAGGCCATCTGGGTCAATCGGCCTTACTGGCCGAGGTTTTCGGACGGGCCGAAGGCGACGCCCCGCCTGTTGATCTGGACGCAGAACGACGCGCAGGCGAATTCGTCCGCGCCAATCGCGATCTGATCACTGCATGCACTGACGTGTCGGACGGCGGGCTTGCACTGGCCGCCTTTGAGTTGGCCGAGGCAACAGATGTCGGGGTTCAACTGGACAATGACGACATGGGGCACTTGTTTGGCGAAGATCAGGGACGCTATCTCATTGCTTGCAACTTTGATCAGGCCGAAGCCTTGATGATCGCCGCAGGACAAGCCGGGTTGTACATCGAATCCGTTGGCCGCTTTACTGGTGACACCGTCAAATTCGCGAACAGCGAAGCCCCGCTTGCTGAACTCGCAGATATCTATCGTCAAAGCTTTGCGGATGCGGTCGCCTAAACTCAACGGAAACCTATGTTTTGACCTCAGAACGTTGGCTTAGCTCTCCAGTTTGGCGTGCGCGCTAAAAGCGCGCTCAATTTGACAAAAGCGCCATCAACCGCGCTTTTTCACCTACGTCATCTCGTTTGGAAATCACGGACGCCAAGTCCTCAAGTGACGCTACAGAATGTCCAGCGCGGAAGCTGTCCACATGCGGCAGCATCGCTGCGATGCCTGTCGCCTTCGGCGCAAACCCTTCCCAACGCAGCAATGGGTTCAGCCAGATCAACCGTTTTGCAGACAGACGCAGGCGTTCCATCTGACGGGCTAAATCCTCGGGTGCCCCACGGTCCAAACCATCAGTGATCACCATAACAACAGCGCCCTGCCCCAAAACACGTCTCGACCAGTCACGATTGAAGGTTTCAAGGCATGCGCCAATACGCGTGCCCCCTTCCCAATCTTGCGCCTCGGCCCCCGCCATCTTTAACGCCTGATCAACATCTCTGGTCGCCAAATGTCGCGTGATATTTGTCAAACGCGTCCCAAACGTAAAGGCGTGTACCTTTGACCACCCCTGCCCTTTGGCATTCGCCACCGCATGCAAGAAATGAAGAACAATCCGACTGTATTGGCTCATCGATCCTGAAATATCGCATAGCACCACCAGATTGGGCCAACGCTTTTGCGGTTCTTTGTATTTCAAATCCCGCATCTCTCCGCCCCGTCGCATTGATGCGCGCATCGTTGCTGCTGGATCGATTTTTCCACGAATGGATCGTCGCATCCTCCGCGTTGGCGTGGGGTCGATTGGCAAGGTCAATCGGGACAACATCCGCTTTGCTGCCGCCATTTCGTCCACGCTCATTTGTTCGAAATCAAGAATTTTCAGGCGCTCTTCCACGGACATCGTAAGCGACGCATCAATCTCAATTTCATTGCCGCCATCCTCTTGCTCAGGGGGCGGCCCTTCAGGTTCGACCCCTGCGAGCAAAGCTTCAGCAGCGCGTTTTTCTGCGGCCTTGGCTGTCCGATCTTCTTGTACGCCGCGCATCGCCGGCAACATCGCCGCCATCATATGTTCAAGATATTGCGGGTCGCGCCAATATAGACGAAACACTTGGTTGAAGGTCGCGCGATGTTCCGGTCTGTTCACAAAACACGCATGCAACGTCCAATAAAAATCCATACGATCGGTAAATCCAGCCGCCTCAACCGCACAGATCGCATCGATGACGCGCCCGGGACCAATGGGCAGTCCTGCACGGCGCAGTGCACGTGCGAAATGTGTGATATTGCCAGCCAAACGTGGGTTTTCTGGCAAGTTCAATGGGGCGTATTCAGGCAATTTGCAAACCCACAGTCATCCCCAACCCGTTCAATGCCCGTGAGCGATATGCCTTACTACACCGGATCAAGAGAAGCCTTTGCCTCATCAAGAATGCGCTTGGCTTCTGATCCTTGCAGCTTTTGGATATCATCCTGATATTTCAAGATTGCCCCAAGCGTATCTGCAATGACTTCTGGGCTGAGGTTAATCATATCCAAAGCCAACAGACATTTCGCCCAATCAATCGTTTCTGCAACACCCGGCTTTTTAAACAGATCTTCTGTGCGGAGTTTTTGAACAAAGGCCACGACTTCACGACTTAATGTGTCCGCAGCTTCCGGTGCGCGGGCCTGTAATATCTGCATCTCGCGTTCGAAATCCGGGTAATCAACCCAATGATACAAACAACGCCGTTTCAAAGCGTCGTGCACTTCGCGTGTTCGGTTGGATGTCAGAATGACAATGGGCGGCTCAAGCGCTTTGATCGTGCCCAGTTCTGGGATCGTCACCTGAAAGTCGCTCAAAGCTTCAAGCAGAAACGCCTCAAAAGGTTCATCCGTGCGGTCCAGCTCATCAATAAGCAGCACAGGTGCACCACCTTCCTGAGGGCGCATCGCTTCTAACAGAGGACGTTCAATCAAGTAATCAGGGCTGAACAATTCCGTCTGCAAGGACGCGCGGTCCGATTCACCGGACGCTTCTGCTGTTCGGATCGCCACCATTTGTGCCGCAAAATTCCATTCATAAACGGCCGTTGACGCATCAAGCCCCTCATAGCACTGCAACCGGATCAGACGCCGGCCAAGTGCCGCAGCGATGGCTTTTGCAATCTCCGTTTTTCCGACCCCCGCCTCTCCTTCCAGAAACAGTGGTCGACCCAAGCGTAACGAAAGAAACGTAACTGTCGCCAAACTACGTCCACAAACGTAATTTTGGTCTGCCAGCACCTGCTGGACCTCATCAATGGAACTGGGTGTCGTCATATCGCGCAGTCCTGCACGCTGGGCCAAGCGCGTCAAGCCCTGCTACCGTTGACGTGATTCCGACGTTCTGGCTATTCTTGTCAAAACACCGAAAAGAGGTTCGGGTTGTTTCTGTTGATGAACCCGCCGAGGCGAAACATTGCATGGGCTCAACACTTAAGTGTGCACAAGGATGGTCGAAATACGCATAGCCGCCGTCACCTGTGCTTTAAATGAAGGCCCACTTTTGTTGGAATGGATCGTCGTTAACCTCCTTTGGGGCGTGACCTATCTTCTATTCTAATTCAATGACTGCTCCGATGGTACGGATGCGATCCTTGATGCCTTGGTCAAACGATGTGGTTTGCAACATTTTCTCAATCCCGTAGACGGCCGGAATACCAGCTAGGGCATCACAGAATTCCCGCTCTTATCGATGCCTGTGCGAACCTTCGGGCCATCAGCCTTAACTTTCAATTCTTTACACATGATGGGGGTAAGGCTTTCGTTGACGGACCCATCATTGGTCAATTCAAGCGGTCTCATACTCCAGATTTATAGTGTGGTCATTCAGTGATCAAGAACGGACAGTCCACTCATCAGGCGCTCTCGATCTTGATTATTGGGTCGAACGAAAATTCAAACCTGACCTTGAATCCAACATTTCACATTTCGCATCCAATCGGGATTTGCATTAACGGATTTGATGGCCGACAGCATTTTTCGGAATTTATGGGGGTGAGCCGTCAAACAATGCCAAGGACGCTTTGACGTGATGATGACTCACAAACCCTATCGTATTCCCTTTGGACGCTTGCGTATGGCCCAGCCATCAATCCCATTCACACGAACCGCAACGCAGTTTCTGATCAAGCACGCGACCGCCGCAAACACTGATCCTTAAATGTTCGCGTGACAAACGTTAAAAAATAATTCACTTTGCAGTTGTTAACTAGTGAGGTGGCGGTTTTCGCAATGTGTTTTTGCGATCGCCTTGATAATTTATGCAAGATGTTACGGATACATCGGGCCAGCCGTTGGCTGGACTGAACAAGGCCGATTGGTTGAAGAAATTCTCTGAAATCACAGAGGATTATGGAACCTATCGCACCTTAAACAACGCCCATTTTTCAGCGTATCTAGAGGGTGATGAAACCCTTCTAGTCACGTTTGAAACCGTTCAAGGGATTCGCGCGCTGACCGACTCTGCTCAACCTTTGGGTTGGGAACTTACGAAGTCATTGGGTTGGTCGAATCTATGTATTGCCTCTGATGGGGACACTTGGTTTCGCGACAATGCTGTATGGGTTTATATCGATGAGCTGGTCGATGAAGGTTTTTTTGACGAGTTTGATCGCATTATTTTCTATGGCGCAGGCTCATGCGGATATGCTGCGGCAACGTTTTCCGTGGCCGCCCCTGGCTGTACGGTTGTCGTGGTTCAACCCCAAGCCACATTGGATCCGCGCGTGACAGCATGGGACGACCGATTTTTCGACCAACGCCGTTTGGATTTCACGTCACGATACGGGTTTGCCCCGGAAATGATTGAGGCCGCTGAACGCGTATTCGTGCTGTTTGATCCAAATGAACAGTTGGACGCGATGCACGCAGCATTGTTTCACAGGCCAAATGTGTGCAGCCTCCGGCTTAGACATTTGGGCAGTGCGCTGCAGTCCGATTTGATGGAAATGAAAATCCTCAACCGAATTCTGATACAAGCGGAATCCGGAAAGTTATCAAATAGCAGTTTTGCCAAGCTTTACCGTGCGCGGCGCGAACATCCGCCATACCTTTATCATCTGCTGTCATTCCTTAATGCAGCCGGTCGGGATGAATTGGCTTTGCGTCTTTCCCGCCATGTGACGCAAAAGATGAAAGCGCCGCGAAGCCAGCGACAACTTGCAGAATTGAATGCAAAACTTGGCAACGACGACAAGGCCCAGTAGAGGAGGTCCATGACCTCTTTAAGCATCCGCCGCCCCGACGATTGGCACCTACATTTACGCGATAACGCGATGATGCAGGCTGTCTTGCCCGAAAGTGCGCGCCATTTTGGACGCGCCATCATCATGCCCAATCTTTTGCCGCCTGTGGTGACAGGCGCGCAAGCGGCTGCGTACCGAGATCGCATTTTAGCCGCGCGCCCGGATGGTTCGACCTTTCAACCACTGATGACCTTGTATCTAACCGAAGAGACTGACCCAGAAGATGTTGCAAAGGCATATGAATCCGGACTGATCACGTCTGTGAAACTTTACCCGGCCGGGGCCACGACCAATTCTTCGTCTGGTGTTGCAAACTTTGACAAGGTCCGCCCGGTTTTGGAACGTATGGCAGACATCGGCCTGCCCTTATGCGTGCACGGCGAAGTCGTCGATTCAGATATCGACATTTTTGATCGCGAAGCCGTTTTTATTGATCGTGTATTGGATCCTATCCGAAGGGCAACACCCGGCCTACGTGTCGTCATGGAACACATCACAACAAAAGACGCGGTAGACTACGCTTCTGAGCAGGACAAAACCCTCGGCGCGACCATAACAGTTCAACATCTGATGCTGGACCGGAATGATATGTTGGTCGGCGGTATTCGCCCACATTACTATTGTCTGCCAATCCTAAAGCGTGGCCTGCACCGTGACGCATTGGTCACCGCGGCAACCTCCGGATCGTCACGCTTTTTTCTGGGCACTGACAGTGCACCACACGCAACACATACCAAAGAAAACGCCTGTGGATGCGCGGGTTGTTTTACGGCCCCCATTGCAATG
This sequence comes from Paracoccaceae bacterium, assembly GCA_039975755.1. Classification (GTDB taxonomy): domain Bacteria; phylum Pseudomonadota; class Alphaproteobacteria; order Rhodobacterales; family Rhodobacteraceae; genus JABSSA01. Next base: position 33,607 of record JBDWGM010000083.1, read on the forward strand.
TCCTGCCTTGCCCAAGTTTTCGAAGACTCAAATGCCCTTGAGAAACTTGAAGCATTCACATCCGTAAATGGGCCAACCTTTTACAACCTGCCCGTCAATGACGGCCGCATCATCTTAACCAAGGGCGACCCTATCGAAATCCCTGCTCCAATTCCTGTGCAGGGCGGCACGTCTGTCACGGTTTTCGATCCCGGCCGCCCTGTTCATTGGCACGTTTCGTGATTAGAGACGAACCCAAATTGATAAATTGCACCAAGGAGCTTTGCGTTGATCCCTTCCAGCTATCCGGACGCAGGTGAAATTGCCCGCCTTTCCGCACGTATGTTGCTTGAAATCGAAGCGGTTCACTTAAATTCGAAAGAACCGTTCATCTTGTCGTCGGGTCTTCCGTCCCCAACGTATATCGATTGCCGCAAGCTGATCTCGTATCCACGCATTCGCAGTACATTGATGGATTTTCTGACAGTTACTGTCATGCGAAATGCCGGTTTCGAGGCGTTCGACAACATTGCAGGCGGCGAAACCGCTGGGATTCCTTTTGCAGCGCTGGTTGCGGAACGCATGGCCCTGCCGATGACCTATGTGCGTAAAAAACCCAAAGGATACGGACGCAACGCGCGCATCGAAGGCACGATGTCCGAAGGCGATCGCGTTCTTTTGGTGGAAGATCTGACAACGGATGGCGGTTCCAAGTTGTCCTTTGTAGATGCTATTCGCGAAACAGGCGCATCCTGCGCGCACACAGCCGTGATTTTCTATTACGGCATTTTCCCAGACACCGAAAAAACACTGGGCGATCATGGAATCGCATTGCACCATTTATGCACGTGGTGGGATGTGCTGACCGAGGCGAAATCTTCTGGTGCCTTCGATTCTGAGACCCTCAAAGAGGTCGAGTCGTTCCTAAATGATCCTCGAAAGTGGCAAAATGCGCGAGCAAAATAACTGAATTTCTCGCTCAGGTTTAACAATCTGCGATGACTGTGGATGTCTTGACCGAATCTGTGGACAGTCGCCGGTGGACATCCTGTGCATAATAACGATTCTTTAACACATGACGAACAACATATGGTAAGGTTGACCTCACTAGACGCATAATCTGGATATCAACTTTGGGGTTTACAGGCTTATCCCCAAAGACATCCCCAAAGATGTTCTATATTCCCAGACATGCGTAGATGTGTCACGAGCCTTCCACGGGGCAGACTTCAGGGGTGAGCAGTGAACGAAATAGCAGCCATTAATCCGACTGGCGCGGCAATCCAAGACGCAGAAACGATGCCGCATTCGATCGAAGCGGAACAGCAGCTGCTTGGCGCGATTTTGACCAACAATGATGTCTATGACCGCGTGGCTGCAATTATCGGCCCCAAACACTTTTACGATCCAGTCCATGCACGCATTTTCGACATCGCGTCTGCGCGGATCGCTAAAAATAATCTGGCTAGCCCTGTCACGCTAAAGGCGTTCATGGAAGACGACGAAGGGCTCAAAGAACTGGGCGGCCCGGCGTATTTGGCCCGCTTGGCAGGTGCTGCCGTGTCTGCGTTTGCGGTGCGCGATTACGCTCAAATGATCTATGATCTGGCGGTACGTCGTGACCTTATCAATCTGGGCCGAGACATTTCCGCCAAGGCTTCCAAGGTCGAAGTCAGCTCTGAACCCAAAGAGCAGATTGTCGAAGCCGAACAAGCGCTCTACAAACTGGCTGAACAAGGCACAACCGAAGGCGGATTTCAAAGCTTTCTCAAAGCCGTAACAGACGCAGTTAATGTCGCCAACGCCGCCTACCAACGCGAAGGTGGTCTTGCAGGTATTTCCACGGGCCTGATGGACATGGACAAGAAGCTCGGCGGTTTGCATCCGTCGGATTTGTTAATTTTGGCCGGTCGCCCATCAATGGGGAAAACCTCGCTTGCGACCAATATCGCATTCAACATTGCGAAAGCCTTCAAAAAGGGTGTCAAACCGGACGGATCAGAAGGCGCAATCGAAGGCGGCGTGGTTGGTTTTTATTCGCTGGAAATGAGCGCGGAACAATTGGCGGCCCGGATTCTGTCTGAAGCGGCTGAAATACCATCCGAAAACATCCGCCGCGGCGACATGACCGAAACCGAATTTCGCCGTTTTGTCGACGCTGCCAAAGCGCTTGAGGCCTGTCCACTTTATATCGATGACACGCCAGCGATCCCAATTGCCCAATTGGCCGCTCGCGCCCGTCGTCTAAAACGTACACACGGGCTTGATGTGTTGATCGTCGACTATTTGCAGCTGGTGCGCGGCGTGGCCGAAAACCGGGTTCAAGAGATCGGTGAGATTTCCATGGGCCTGAAAGCCATAGCCAAAGAATTGAACATCCCTGTCATCGCCCTGTCCCAGTTGTCTCGTCAGGTGGAAAATCGCGAAGACAAACGCCCACAGCTGTCGGATCTTCGTGAATCAGGCTCTATCGAGCAAGACGCAGACGTCGTGATGTTTGTGTTCCGAGAAGAGTATTACAAAGAACGCGAAAAACCCGGTGATCACGATCTCGATGCTATGGCGTCATGGCAAGAAGAAATGGAGCGCTTGCACGGACGCGCCGAAGTAATCATCGGCAAACAGCGCCACGGCCCCATTGGAACTGTAGACCTCAGCTTTGAAGGTCGCTTCACGCGCTTTGGAAACCTTGTGCAGCCTTGGCAGCAAAACGGTGGCAGCAACGATACCGGGTTTTGACCTGATTTCCGGTAACTACGCGCGCATTTGTGACTTTACAGACGCGCCCCTAGTCTGAAACCAATTACGCTATGCGCGTAATTCTCGCTTTCATACTTGCGTGGTGGCCAATTCATGTCTTTGCGCAAACGACCGAAGTCGATGTCGAACTGGTTCTTGCTGTCGACGTGTCGCGGTCTATGGAACCTTGGGAACTGGAAATCCAACGACGCGGCTATGCCGAAGCTCTGCGCAGCGATGCCGTTTGGACAGCCATTCAACGCGGATTGTTGCAACGGATTGCGGTCACTTATGTCGAATGGGCTGGCTTTGGGACGCAACGCATTATCGTTCCCTGGACATTGATTGAAACCCGAGAAGATGCGGAGCAAGTCGCCGACAAGGTGACTGCACATTTTGACGAAGGATTGCGCAGAACATCCATTTCGTCCGCTCTCGATTATTCAGCGTATCTTATCAAACAGAATGAATATGACGGCTTGCGACGTGTCATCGATATTTCGGGCGATGGTCCGAACAATTCTGGCGGAACGGTTTCCACGACCCGAGACGCAATCGTGGCTCAGGGCATCACGATAAACGGCTTGCCTCTGATGACACACAACCCGAACGGACCTTACGCGCGTTGGGGCATTCCAGATTTGGATGCTTATTATCGTGCTTGCGTCATCGGTGGCCCCGGCGCTTTTGTGATCCCCGTCAGCGATTGGGACAATTTCGCCGATGCGGTGCGTCGAAAACTTGTTTTGGAAATTGCGCAGGCCCCACTGCCGGTCTGGCGGGTTCAATCGCAAACCTCATACAATTGCCGCATCGGAGAAGATATCTGGCAACGCAACATGGATCTGATGACCCTCCCCTAATCCAATTGGCGGGCGCGAGTTATTAGACGAGCGGGGTTTCAAAAGGGGCTTGCCCCTTTTGGCCTGCGTGGCGAACGCAAAACATCGCGTGCGCGCATCGTGCGCGCCGTTGGGTCCGGTTCGCCAATTAACTTTCGCGTTTGAACGGGTGCAACAACTGGCGCCAATACCCCTTTGGCACATTGTCACCCACCACGCCGTAATGCTCTGGCCAGTCTTTTGTTGGCAAGTGATGTGTGCCGAACAACCAGTCGTAAATCGGGAAATGCGACGCATAGTTGATATCAATCGCGTCCCGATCACTGCCATGGTGCCAATGGTGGAATCGCGGCGTCACGAAAAACCGTTCAACAAATCCAAAGTGCAATCCAACATTGGCGTGGATGAAGGACGAATAGAAATACACAATCAGCAAATACCCTTGGATCGCTTCTGGTTGAAAGCCCAACGAAAACATTGGGATCGCGGTAAGGCCACGCAAGATCGCGATTTCAATGATGTGCATGCGCGCGCCCGCCAACCAATCCATCTGTTTGGTTGAATGATGGATCGCATGGAATCGCCACAGAACGGGAAATGTGTGAAACGCGCGATGCACCCAATATTGCACAAAATCTGTCGCCGCCATGATGATTACGACCTGCAACCAAAAGGGAACGGCTGAAATCGTTTCACGCGTCCCCGTAAGGTCAAACAGCCCGTTGACGATATTCGTGGGGGCCAGCGTAAGAAACCCCAAAACCTGCACCAACATTGAGCTGACCAAGTAATAAAACATGTCTTCTTGCCATTCCGGGCGAAAGACCGTTTGCGCCCCACGGGCTGGGAACACACGTTCGAACGGCACGAAGAGAAACCCAACGACAAGGACATTAATCACAAAATAGTCGAGCCCAAAATAAAGCGATTGCCGCGCCTCACCAATATCTCCGCTCGCGCCGGTCCCCAAAAGGGACGCTGTGACGACGATGGCCAATCCCGTCCAACCCAGTAATTTGCGTCGGCATAAGATCACGCTCAAAATCGACAGAACGTATCCCAACAACAAAACCAATCGCAGCGCCGTGGTGACGGCACCACTTTCATGGACCACTGCCAGCTCTGGCATTGTAAATGTTTCCGGAAAATAGCGTACGATGACCAAAGCCAATCCGGCCAAACCCGCCAAAATTGACAATGTGCCAGACAACCACCCGCTGCCCAAAGGGCGATTTTCGCGGGGTCGCTCAAATTCAGCCACCAACTTTGAGATCAATCCCACAATGTTCACTCCTCTGCACAGGTATTTTGCAGTCGTAAGCCGATACCCACAAGCGCGCACAAAAACACAGACATGCGCTCGGATACAAGCAAGGAATCCCCGACCCAAGCAAGCCCCCTCTTGACGCGCGCACGCATCCTGTCATGAACCCTTTATGGGTACTGCAACTTTGACCATAGACCTTCAGGCCATTGCGCGAAACTGGCGCAATCTAGATGCCAAATCGAATTGCGAGACCGCCGCAGTGGTTAAGGCAAATGCCTATGGCCTTGGTGCGCCGTCGGTTGCTCGCGCTTTGGCCCGCGCAGGCGCACGCACGTTTTTTGTTGCGACCGCTGAGGAAGGCGCACGTTTACGCGCCACTTTGGGTCTTGGGCCTGCAATCTATGTTTTCTCGGGCCATATGCTTGGAGATACAGCATTGTGCCGTGATGCCCGCCTGACACCCATCCTCAATTCCGTGGATCAGATGCTGCGTCATGTCGAAGCGTTACCTGGTCACCCTTTTGGGATTCAGCTGGACAGCGGCATGAATCGTTTAGGGATGGAGCCCGCAGAATGGGAAGCGATCCGAACCATCGCGGTGGCGCAACGCCCAACCTTGATCATGTCCCATTTGGCATGTGCCGATGACCCGGCTCACCCAATGAATGCAATCCAACTTGAGACGTTTCGCGCTATGACCGACGAGCTTGAGATTCCGCGATCCTTGGCCGCAACGGGTGGCGTATTGCTGGGCGAACAATATCACTTTGACATGACCCGTCCGGGTGTCGGTCTCTATGGTGGCCTGCCCAATATCGACGCACATCCCGTTGTCACGTTGGATATCCCCGTTATTCAGGTGCGCGATGTCGCTGTCGGAGAAACCGTTGGCTACGGCAACACATGGACTGCGAAACGCCCAACACGCGCCGCTACAATTTCTGCCGGATATGCTGATGGACTAATCCGCGCAATGGGACCCAAAGCGCATCTGCATGCAGGCGACATACCTTGCCCCGTTTTGGGTCGCGTTTCGATGGACCTGATCAGTGTGGACGTCACTGATTTGGGCGAAGATCCTGATAATCTCCAACTGCTGGGCGCGCATCAATCCGTAGACACCGTCGCAGATTTTGCCGGAACAATTGGATATGAAATCCTGACCTCTCTTGGCGCACGTTATAATCGAGTTTACTCTGAATGAACCTCTTGGCGCATATTGGTCGGGCTGCTCTTGGCGTTTTGGCCCGCATTGGACGCATCGCCATTTTTGCGTGGGGCACCCTGACACATCTGTTCCGCCCGCCCTTTTACACACGCGAATGGCTGGTCGCCTTGTTCAATATTGGCTGGCTATCCCTACCGGTTGTCGGGCTCACAGCCATCTTTACCGGCGGGGCTCTCGCGCTGCAGATTTATGCAGGCGGCGCCCGCTTTAACGCCGAAGCCGTCGTCCCGCAGATTGTCGCTATCGGTATGGTGCGCGAACTTGGGCCTGTTCTGGTTGGCCTCATGATCGCGGCGCGTGTCACATCTTCAATCGCTGCAGAGATTGCCACGATGAAGGTCACGGAACAAATTGATGCTTTGGTGACCTTATCAACGCATCCGATGAAATACCTGACTGTACCACGGGTGTTGGCCGCGACTTTGGTCGTCCCACTTCTTGTCGGTGTTGGCGATATCATCGGCATCTTTGGTGGATACGCCGTTGCGACAGGAACGCTAGGGTTTAATGCAGCGACCTATGTTCAAAACACAGTGGACTTCCTTGAGCTGCGCGACATCAGCTCATCTTTGGCCAAGGGTGCTGTTTTTGGTTTCATTGCTGCCTTAATGGGTTGCTATTTCGGGATGCAATCTGGTCGTGGGGCACAAGGTGTGGGGGCCGCCACGAAAGGGTCAGTTGAGGCAGCCGCCGTGTTGATCCTTGCCGCAAACTTCGTTCTGACCGGAGTATTCTTTTCGCTATGATCACGCTTTCCCAAGTCAGCAAGTCCTTTGGTCCGAACCACGTTTTGCGCGGCGTCGATCTGAACATCGAAAAAGGCACATCAATGGTCATAATCGGGGGATCGGGCACCGGTAAATCTGTGATGTTAAAGGCAATTCTTGGCCTCATCCCGCCAGACAGCGGCAACATAACGGTCGATGGCCTGAATGTTGACAGCGGTGATCGTGACGCCTTTCTTGCGCGCTTTGGCATGTTGTTTCAGGGCGCTGCTCTGTTTGACAGCCTGCCCGTTTGGCAAAATGTCGCCTTTCGCCTGTTACGCGGATCTTTGAAACGCTCAAAAGCGGACGCGAAAGACATCGCCATCGACAAGCTGCGCCGTGTCGGATTGACAGCAGACGTGGCCGACCGCCTTCCTGCAGAATTGTCGGGTGGCATGCAAAAACGAGTCGGCCTCGCGCGTGCCATCGCAGCCGACCCGGAAATCATCTTTTTTGATGAACCCACAACCGGGCTTGATCCGATCATGGCGGGGGTCATCAACGATCTGATCCGTGAAATCGTCACCGAAATGGGCGCAACCGCCATGACAATCACGCATGACATGACCTCGGTGCGCGCGATTGCCGACAATATCGCAATGCTACACGGTGGAAAAATTCGCTGGTCTGGCCCGGTGAACGACATGGATGGATCCAATGATCCGTATGTCGACCAATTCATCCACGGCCGCGCGGAAGGACCCATTGAGGCTGTTCGCTAAAACACAACCTATTCGCCTGACAGTGATCACCAGGTCGCCCAACCACGTCGCAAATGCTTCCGACACCGGCTCGACAAATAAGGCTCCACAACCATATCAGTCAGATCGCGCGTCTTGAGGTAATAGGCCAGCGCAGCCCCTCGCGTCTCTTGCGTCAAATACCCAGCCCAGCCACTTTGATCGGCACCCTGCATTTGAAACACGCCAAATCCGGCAATGACGGCACATAGATCGGTGGCCAACTCGTGCATCTCAATACCACCTGGCATTTGATCTTCGAGTCCCCACAATTGGGCATGCATCACCTCATGCGCCAAAGTGCTGATAAATTCGATCGGTCGCGACATCATCTCAGGATCGTATTCAATCATACGTGCTCCCTCGCTTTCGCGATATGTCCCCGCAACTTCTGACGACGATTGATAAGAATGCCTGAATTCTGCAGGCAGACGTTCCAAGGGGACCAAATCTATCGGCAAATCAAATCCGATCAACTGGGTGACATCCGCCATCACAGCTTCAGCTGTTGCTTGATCATTGCCTTTCCCCGCTTTGAAAAAAGCCTTGTTCGGCAAAACCGGCCCTTCACAGGTCGTGAAATTGCTCTCGTACCAATCGAAACACTCTGTGATCCAATGTGCCATATCTTCGCTGATGGCCAAGGATTTTCGCCTAAAAAACATAGCAATTGTTTCCCACAAACCGATTTCTCATTCAATACATCCCGGGACATCTCGGGGTCGGTGGGTGGGCGCATTTGACCTTTGGGTCAAACAGAGCCACCCACAGACCTCAAGCACCTCTGTTTGTGCGATTTGCGCAACTCTTTGTCGAATTTCTAATTCCGGCCTATGTGAATGCGCACATTACCCCCACATGCTGACAAACAGCCTCAAAAGTGAACCGAATGTATCGTTACCTTAACCTTGCTCTTATGATTGTATTTCCAATTGCTTGGTTCGCGCCTCTCATGCGTGCGGGCATCCCATTGCCGCTGTTCGATCTGAACGAAATCTCAGTCATTTCCGGCCTGCAAGCCTTGTGGAAAAGCGATGTTTTCCTTGCTCTTATTGTGACATTTCTTGCGATTTTTTCGCCTTTCCTGAAAACAATTGGGCTTGCCTGCATTCATTTTGGCCTGATGCGACGCAAAGCTCTAAAAGCGCTGGAAATCCTCGGAAAACTCGCAATGGGAGACGTGTTTCTAATTGCCCTTTATATCGTCGTCATCAAAGGCGTCGGATTTGCCAAGGTTGAAACCGCTTGGGGTCTTTACCTGTTTACCGCCTGCATCCTTGCATCGATTTGGATCAGTTGGGCCACGGCCCCCAAAACGCGTGACACCTCGGACGGATAAAGGTACCCCTCGCGCATGGCCAAAACCCCATCCTATATTTGCACGTCCTGTGCTGCGACTTTTTCAAAATGGTCCGGCCGCTGCGATAGTTGCGGTGAATGGAACACGATAACTGAAGACACCGGCCTGTCCTCTGGTCCCGGCGCAAAGGCACTGGGCAACAAACGCGGCAAAGGGATCGTGCTAACCGACCTCAGCACCCATGAAACGCCCCCGCCCCGAACCCGTGCAGGACTTGAGGAATTGGATCGTGTGTTGGGTGGCGGCTTGGTGCCCGCCTCAGCCATTCTTGTCGGGGGTGATCCCGGCATCGGAAAATCCACTCTTCTTTTGCAGGCCGCCGCTCGGTTTGCAGAGACGGGTCTGAAAACGATCTACATCAGCGGCGAAGAAGCCAGTGCTCAAGTGCGCATGCGTGCACAGCGCCTTGGTCTGACCCAAGCCCCGGTGCAACTGGCCTCAGAAACCAACCTGCGCAACATACTGACCACGCTCGAAACCGAAGCGCCCGGCCTCGCGATCATCGATTCCATTCAAACCATGTGGCTTGATACAGTCGATAGCGCGCCGGGGTCCGTCAGTCAGGTCCGCGCTGCAGCTCACGAATTGACCACTTTTGCCAAAAGACGCGGCATCAGTGTCGTATTGGTTGGCCACGTGACAAAAGAAGGGCAGATCGCAGGACCGCGCGTCGTCGAACACATGGTGGACACTGTTTTGTATTTCGAAGGCGAGCGCGGTCATCAGTTTCGCATCTTGCGCGCCGTAAAAAACCGATTCGGCCCAGCCGATGAAATCGGAGTATTCGAAATGACCGGGCGTGGATTGGAAGAAGTCGCCAATCCCTCCGCGCTTTTCCTTTCTGAACGCGGCACACCCAGCCCCGGCTCGGTGGTTTTTGCGGGTATCGAAGGCACACGTCCCGTTCTAACGGAACTTCAAGCGCTTGTTGCCCCATCCCCTCACAGCCAACCGCGCCGAACCGTTGTTGGATGGGATAGCGGTCGATTGGCCATGATCCTCGCGGTTTTGGAAGCACGATGTGGAATTCCGTTCACTGGTCTGGATGTGTATCTAAACGTAGCAGGTGGAATGAAAATCAATGAACCTGCCGCTGATCTTGCCGTCGCAGCCGCGCTCATTTCCGCGCGAGAAGACGCCAGCCTGCCCTCCGATACTGTTGTATTTGGTGAAATTAGCCTCTCTGGAGCCCTAAGACCGGCCTCACAGACGGAAAACAGGTTGAAAGAAGCGCAAAAACTTGGTTTCACAGCAGCTATTGCGCCGACGGGTGGGAAAACCAGTGGCGGGAACGACATAGCAATGCGCCATTTTGGCGATTTAAGTAGTTTTGTTGGCGACACCTTTGGCGCTGGCTAGTAAAGAAGTCCTGCACACGGCTCAGGACAAGGAAGGAACGCGGCCATGGAAGATCTAACGATAGTTGACGGCATCGTGGCCGCTGTCGTCGTTTTGTCGGCCCTTTTGGCATACGGACGTGGGCTGGTCCGAGAATCTCTTGCGATTGCGGGTTGGATTGGCGCTGCCTTCCTCGGATTCTTGTTTGCTCCGCAAATCGAACCCATGATGCGCGAACTGCCTGTGATTGGCGAATTGATGGGTGTTAACTGTAACGAGATCAGCATCGTCTTCTCGTTCGCGGTTGTCCTCGTTGGTGCTTTGATCCTGTTTTCTTTGTTCACGCCTTTGTTTTCGTCTGTGGTTCAGCGATCTGTCCTTGGCGGTATTGACCAAGCACTTGGGTTTCTCTTTGGCGTAGCGCGCGGCATTCTCTTGGTTGCGATTGCCTTCTTTGTCTATGACACAGTGATCACCGGTCAGAAATTCACTGTCGTAGATGAAAGCCGCTCGGCAGAAGTCTTTAGCCAATTCAGTGGTCAGATCGAAAATCAAAACCCAGAAGAAGCTGTGGGTTGGGTTCAAGCACAAGTGAACGGCCTGATCGGCAGCTGCGAGAGTTAAGCGTTCTCCTAGCATGACTTTCATTTTTGATCGGCGAGCTGTCCCTTTCCACGCGATAAAAAGGGGCAGTATCCCAACTGCGCAGATTTGCTTTTGTCAGCGCCCATGCCTTAGTTCTTTTGTCTTCTTGGCGCGCCCTGTGTGCGGCTGATGCCCCCTTTGTAAGCGGGTTTATCCCTGACGTAAGATCTTACCGGGGTATTCGTTCAACACTATTCGGCCTGCGCATCACGCTGGCTTTGGATTTCAACGAAGAAGAAACCACCGGGGCGCAAACCGGCGTGATGTTGCACCTACATCATGTTGGCGAAGGATTTTTCACGTCACTACTTTACGATGAAATCCGGGCAATTCTCGCCTTAGTTGATCATTCACGCCGCGAACCTAATCTTTCTGACGCACGAACAGTAACAAAGTATGATACTTGGATGACAGACTAGGTAAGGCTTGTTAAAGGGCTTGCTATGCCTTGACTGGATTCGGAGCTGCTGCCAGTGACGCAATTAACAATGCCCCCCGCCCACGCGTTTGATGATGATAAATTGCGTGAGGAATGCGGGGTTTTCGGTGTCATCGGGACGCCGGATTCTTCAAATTTCGTCGCGCTGGGTTTGCATGCGCTTCAGCATCGCGGGCAAGAAGCCGGTGGCATCGTCGCCCATGATACCGAACACGGTTTCAATTCTGCGCGCAGATTTGGATATGTACGCGACAATTTCACCTCTAAATCGGTGATGGACACCCTGCCCGGCGCTGTAGCCATTGGTCATGTGCGCTATTCCACGGCAGGATCCAAAGGCAATACGGCCATCCGTGACGTACAACCGTTCTTCGGTGAATTCTCGATGGGCGGTGCTGCGATTGCGCATAATGGCAACATTACAAACGCAGATTCCTTACGCCGCGAATTGATCGAACGCGGGTCCATCTTTCAGTCATCGTCTGACAGCGAATGCATCATTCATCTGATGGCCCGTTCGCTTCAACGCAATATTCCTGAACGGATGGAAGACGCCCTTCGCCGTGTCGAAGGTGCCTTTTCTGTTGTGGCCATGACGCGCACCAAATTGATTGGCGTGCGTGATCCTAGGGGTGTGCGGCCTTTGGTTTTGGGTCGCCTCAGCGACAACGCCTGGGCGCTCAGCTCTGAATCCTGCGCCTTGGATATCATCGGCGCTGAATTCATCCGTGAAATCGAACCCGGTGAGATGGTTGTGATTACCGAAAAAGGTATCGAATCCCACAGACCGTTCCGGTCAGCCTCGTCGCGGTTCTGCATCTTCGAACATGTCTATTTCTCGCGACCTGATTCCATTCTAGGCAAACGATCCGTCTATGAAACCCGCGAATCCATCGGTGTGGAACTTGCGAAGGAAAGCCCGGTTGATGCCGATATCGTTTGCCCTGTGCCAGACAGCGGAACGCCAGCCGCCATCGGATTCGCTCGTGAAAGCGGCATTCCATACGGCATGGGTATCATTCGAAATCAATATATGGGCCGCACGTTCATCGAACCAACCGAGCAAATTCGGAACATGGGCGTTCGTCTGAAATTGAATGTGAACCGTGCCTTGATCCGTGGAAAACGCGTTATTCTGGTGGATGACAGCGTTGTCCGCGGAACAACCTCACGCAAAATCAAGGAAATGATCCTTGATGCTGGCGCAAAGGAAGTTCACTTTCGGATCGCATCCCCGCCTACGGCGTGGCCTTGTTTTTATGGGGTAGATACACCACAGCGGGAAAAATTGCTTGCCGCGACAATGAGCGAAGAGGAGATGCGCCAACATCTCGCCGTTGATAGCCTCAAGTTCATTTCATTGGATGGACTGTATCGCGCCGTTGGCGAAGCTGAAGGCCGCAACAGCAAATGCCCACAATATTGCGATGCGTGTTTTTCCGGTGAATACCCGGTCGAACCGGCTGACATGATTGAAAAAGGGTTCCAAATGAAGGCTGCGGAATAATCGCGGCCGATCATGCTAAGCCCGGATCTTCAGATTTCCACAGCGTAACTGCAAGGGCTGTTGGTCTACTGCCAATTTATGACACCATCAACCGGTATCAGTTGATTTATGACCGATCTTCATCCTGACCTCTTTCACAAATTTCAAACCTGGCCTGCAGATGCTGCACAATACGCCAGCGAAATTCGCGCCCTGTTCATACAAACCGCGCAAGACATCGACATACGCAATCTCGAAGAAAGTCTTAAATGGGGAGAGCCCGCTTGGCGCCCCAAGAAAGGTGGCACGACGCTGCGTGCAGCATGGTCGGCAAAAACGCCAAATGAAATGGTCTGTTTGTCGATTGCAAAAGCGATTTATGCGCGCGCATGCAATCGGACTTCCCAAACGACTTTCGTTTTGTCGCGCCGCGCGCCATGTATCTACAGCTTGCTCAGCCGGTCCCGACCCCTGCGGTCACACACCTCGCCCGGATCGCATTTCGCTATAAACGCGTGATCCCAGTTCACTAGCATCGGCCTAATTTTGCCAATCCCAAGCAGGCCGGCGCGACTACACGACCTCGTGCATTGTACGTTACCCGGCCACATGGCAATCGACCATCATCGCGAATTCGTAAGGATACGAGATGGGCACCGCAACAAATAAGACAACAGCCATTGCAGCCACGGATCAAGCTGCACTTCCGGCGGGAAAGTTGGTTCTGATTGGTATATTTGGCTCAGACAGCAACTTAGAATGTCTGGTGCGTACAGACAGCGGAGCAATCAAATGCATCAAACGCGGCATGCAATTGGGCAATGCAACTGTTTACGCCATTTCGCATGACCGGATCCTGCTAACACGCGGTCCCTCAACTGAGATTTTGACCTTTCCGAACGCGAATAGCGCCTAGTGATATTGGGCCATTCTTGAGGCTTTTCCCGCCTCAACCCGCCACTTGGAAACAGTGAATTTCCATGTCCAACTGCGGCAAAACAGTGTCAAAAGGTTGACCTTGTTGCCCCGGCCTGTGACGTTCACTCCATGTCACGTTGCCAAAAACTACTCACCCTCGCCCTGTCTTTGCTCCCTATTTCAGCAATTGCCGAGGCTCCAATTGTCATGCGCACATTGGACGTGACCGCATCATTCCCGGCCCCTCCTTGGACTGTGATCACACGGATCGCGCGCGAAACTGAATCCAATTGGACACGGGCGCTGTCCGATAGCGGCACAGATGTTCTGGTGCGCACATATGTTCCCAAAGGTGAAAATTTCGAAGACTGGAGCGAGATTTACGGGGTCAAAGCAGAAACCCCGTTATTGGGCAGCGCAATGGGTCATCGAGACCATGCGGCCAAACAATATCAGCAAGCCTGTCAAAATGCTGTGCTTGCGCCGATTGTGCAATCCGAAGAACGCCATGTTTTCATGCTCCTGTGTCCATCCTTTCTGGACACCCCGGACACTGGCGAAATTGCCGTCATGGTATTCTCGAAACAAGAAGAAACACTTTTAAAAGTGTTTTACCAACGACGCGTCCCTGCGTTTGATCTGGCAAATCAAGCCAGCCTGCCTTCAACCGAGGCCGAAATGAAAACGCTGGTCAGGTATTTGAACCAAGCACATCTCGTCCCCTCTTGACCCGGAGCCCCTGTCAGGCCAGATGACAGAAATGACTGAAAAGCTCGCACTTATCACTGGCGCCTCTCGGGGTCTTGGAAACGCACTTGCTCTTGAGCTGTGCAAAACACACCACATTGTTGCCGTTGCCAAAACCACCGGCGCCCTCGAAGAACTTGATGATCAGATCAAGGCGCAAGGCGGCGCGGCCACGCTGGCCCCAATGGACATCAACAACGAAGGCGCAATGGCCACCCTTTGCCGCGGTATTTTTGATCGCTGGGGAAAACTGGATCTGTGGCTGCACACTGCGGTTCACGCAGCCCCATTGGCACCGACGGATCATATTGATTTCAAAGACATGACCAAATCTGTTGATACAAACCTGACGGCTGTGGCGCGATTGATCGGATATGTCTCCCCACTGCTTGGCCAAGACGGGCACGCAGTGTTCTTCGATGATAGCCGTGCTGGTGAAAAGTTCTTTGGATCCTACGGCGCAACCAAGGCGGCGCAAATTGCTTTGGCCCGCTCTTGGGCGACCGAAACAGAACGCACTGGTCCAAAGGTTTCAGTTCTCACCCCCGACGCGATGCCTACCGCGACAAGAGCCCGCTTCTTTCCCGGAGAAGATCGCGATGCGCTGTCTGAGTGCGCCTCGCAAGCCAAACGGTTGGTATCGGAAATCGGATAGCCCTGAAGTGAACCGGTTCTGGATCGATCCTGGGTCGGTGGGTGGGCGCATTTGGCCATCGGCCAAACAGAGCCACTCCGACCTTGATCTTATCCCTGATCTCAACCCTGACGTAGTCGCGCAACGCTTGCCTTTGAACTTCGCCACGTCGTCACGACATCTTGCCGCCTTTCGCCCCCTCGCATAGTAAAGCAATCAAGGGGACCCTATGCGTATTCTCATTACAAATGACGACGGGATTTCAGCACCAGGGCTGGACACTTTGCATCATATTGCAACACGTCTTACCGACACGCCCGAAGATGTCTGGACCGTCGCACCGGCCTTTGAACAATCCGGCGTCGGCCATTGCATCAGTTACTCCAAACCGATGATGGTGCAACGCCTTGCGGATCGCCGGATTGCCTGCGAAGGCAGCCCAGCAGATTGCGTGTTGGCCGGTGTGCACGAATTCATGCGCGATGCGCCGCCAGACCTCATTCTGTCCGGCGTCAACCGTGGCAACAATTCCGCAGAAAATGCACTTTATTCCGGGACGTTAGGCGCTGCAATCGAAGGCGCTTTGCAGGGGATTACGTCAATCGGTCTATCCCAGTACTTTGGACCAGCGAACCGTGACCTTGATGACCCGTTTGAGACGGCGCGCGATCACGGTGAAACCGTTATTCGCCGTATTCTTGATACACTTAAACCTCAGGGTGACGGCTATAAGTTGTTCTTCAACGTCAACTTTCCACCTGTCGCATCCGCCGATGTCTCAGGCATCCGCGTGGTATCTCAGGGGTTGCGCCCCGGAACCGGGTTTCACACCGAAGCGACCCAAGCTCCGAACGGACGCAAATTCCTTTGGATCAAAGGTGGGGACCAACAAGTCGCTACTGCACCAGACACAGACGCCGCCGTTAATTTAGATGGCTTTATTTCGGTGACACCAATGCGCGCGGATCTGACCGATCATACCGCCGTTCGCGAATTGCAAGGAATTGCCACATGACGCTTGATGCAGAACGTAAAATGCAATTCTTGTTTGCATTGCGTTCAAAAGGCGTAACCGACAAACGCGTCTTGCAAGCCATGGAAGAAGTCGACCGCGGTGTCTTTCTGACCGGGCTGTTCGCCGAACGCGCTTACGACGATACCCCATTGCCGATTGCATGTGGCCAGACCATTTCACAGCCCTCAGTGGTTGGCCTCATGACCCAAGCCTTGGCCGTCAGCCCACGCGACAAAGTTCTCGAAGTCGGCACCGGTTCAGGCTATCAGGCCGCCGTACTCGCCAAACTGGCGCGCCGGGTCTACACCGTTGATCGCCACAAACGATTGGTTCAACAAGCAAAGTCAGTATTTGATGCGCTGGACTTGCATACAATCACAACTATAACGGGCGACGGCAGCCATGGATTACCCGATCAAGCGCCCTTTGACCGCATTATTGTGACCGCAGCGGCAGAAGACCCCCCCGGCCCCCTATTGGCGCAATTGAAGATTGGCGGTATTATGGTTGTACCCGTCGGGCAATCGGACACGGTTCAAAGCTTGATCCGCGTTCGAAAAACTGAAACGGGACTGGACTATGACGAATTGCGCACAGTGCGTTTTGTTCCATTGCTAGAAGGGCTTGGACGCGACGAGACGGGCTGAAACAGGCATATGAAACGAGCCCCCGTCAAAAAGAGGGGCCGATGAGAGGACAAAGCAGATGATCCTGCCACAGAAAGCCGGTTGGGCCTTAATGGGCGTATTTTCGCTCACGGCCTGTGCCGAACCGCTCGATTTTGACCTTCGCGGTCAATTGGGGGCATTTTCCACGACCAATGCAGCGCGAACAGCAACAGCTGATAGACCACAACCGGACAATCGCGGTGTGATTTCTTATCCCAATTACCAAGTTGCTGTCGCCCAACGCGGAGACACGCTTGCACAAGTGGCCAGCCGAGTTGGTCTGCCAGCCGCCGATCTGGCCAGCTATAATGGGATCGCGACTGACGCATCGTTGCGCGACGGTGAAATTCTGGCCTTGCCCAATCGCGTGTCGGAACCATCGCCACTGACTGGCGCGTTAGGAACCGGCCCAATTCAACCCTCTTCTGTTGATGTGACGACCTTGGCCGGTCAAGCGATCGACAATTCGCCCGATACATCGACGCAAGTTGCGGCGGCTGGGCCAATCACAACACCGCTTCCTCAAACTGGCGACGAGCCTGTCCAACACCGTGTCGAACGCGGCGAAACGGCATTTACAATCGCGCGACTGTACAACGTTCCAGTGCGATCCTTGGCAGAATGGAATGGTTTGGGCTCAGATTTCGCCGTGCGTGAAGGTCAATTCCTGCTCATCCCCGTTGCACAAGCGGCTCCGCCACAAGCCGGCTCAGCAGTACAACAAGAAGAAGCGGTGACAGCTCCTGGCGAAGGTACTGAAACCCCAACGCCGCCAAGCGCATCAAGACCCTTGCCCGTCGACGATAGCGATCAAGTTGTCGCGGCACCTCCCGCTCCGGATATTGGTCAAACGACGACATCCACACAGACGGCGATGTCCAAGCCCGTCGACGGAACAATCATTCGCGAATACACCAAAGGGCGCAATGAAGGCATCGACATCAAAGGAGCGCCCGGTGGACCGGTTGCCGCTGCTGCTGATGGAACAGTCGCCGCCATTACCAAAAGCGCCGAAGGTGTTCCCATTATCGTTCTGCGTCACCCGGACAACGTGTTGACGGTCTACGCAAATGTCGAAAACGTTTCGGTGAAAAAAGGCGACAGCGTGAAACGAGGCAGTTCAATTGCAAAACTGCGCGATGGTGACCAATCCTTTGTTCACTTCGAAGTTCGACAAGGATTCGATAGTGTTGATCCAAACACCTATCTACAGTAGCAGGGATGTACCGGAACGTGTGGCACTTCGCGCCGCACGTGAAAGCGCCAACGAAAGGTATCTATTTTGTGTTAATTTTTACAAGAAAAACCTCAAGTTAGGCTATCTTGCCGCAATGTTTTCACGTTTGACAGTTATGCTTGGTTCAGCAGTTCTGAGTTTTTTTAGTAGGTAGTCGTGGATTTCAACGCACGTTTCATACCAGGCAATGCCAATCCAGCCTCTTCGGCGGATGCTGTACCTGACGTTTCCAAGCCCGTCACAATTGAGGGCCTGCTGGAACAGTTTTCCGATATTCCGAACTCTGTGCCCCGCGATCTCATTGCGCCATGTGTCCAAGCCAGTGCAACGGTTTTGACCACGCAAGGCCCAAAACGCGCGGACGCTCTGCTCATCGATGATATCGTAATTACCCGGGATCATGGTCCTCGGCGCGTTGTTAGCACGCACACCACAGCACAAACCGAGGGTTACGCACCTTCCGTCTTGCACATTCAGCCCGGAACGATTGGAAATTCGCCCGCACTGACCGTGCTGTCGGATCAGTCACTTGTCGTGCAACATTGGTCCACTGAATTGGCGGTTGGGCAATATGATATCCTGATCTGTGCGCAGGACCTTATTGGGCGCACAGGTGTTTCGGTCAAAGAACCTGAACCATTTGACCAAACATTTATCGTTTTGGACAGCCATGCATTGATAAATGTCGATGGTCTTTGGACAGAAACGCTGCATCCAGATGCCATCGCGCTGGAACGGTTTGGCCGTCTCACACGGCGTCATTTCCGAAACGAAATTCCTAAACTTCGCGATTATGGCCCACGTGCAACCCTTTGTTTGTCACCTGAAGAGGCACATGTCGTTCTGGATCAGATTTTCACGCCTTCGCGTCCAGACAAGTCCGTAAAGAACTGCCACGCGACGCGGCCTGATCGCGACCCACGCGTCGCTTGCCATTCAATAGCTTCTGCGACCAATCTGTCTGGATCAACTGACACGCCATATGCGGCACAATAACCTCGGATCATGTCCAGATACTGGTCTTGATCACAGGGGTGGAACCCAAGCCATAAGCCAAAGCGATCTGACAAAGACACCTTTTCTTCCACGGCTTCCGATGGGTTGATCGCACTGCCGCGTTCATTTTCGATCATATCGCGCGGCATAAGGTGGCGTCGATTGGACGTCGCGTAAAGCACAACATTGTCTGGCCGCCCCTCAATTCCGCCATCCAAGACAGCCTTGAGGCTTTTGTAGTGTTCGTCATCATGTCCAAAGGACAAATCATCACAAAACAGAACAAATCGTGCCGGTGCGCCTCGTAGCAAATTCAAAAGGCGCCCCACGGACGGCAAGTCTTCTCTTTGCAGTTCTACGATTTTCAGATCAGGAAAAGCCTCATGAACATCGGCGTGTACTGACTTGACAAGGCTGGATTTTCCCATCCCCCGCGCACCCCACAACAACGCGTTGTTGGCCGGCAATCCAGATGCAAACTGACGAGTGTTTTCCAACAAAGTGTCACGCGATCGATCAACGCCAACCAACAGGTCCAAAGACACACGGTTTATGTGTTCAACCGGCTCAAGACGGTCAGGATCAACGTGCCAAACAAATCCAGCAGCCTTGGAAAAATCCGGCGCATCCAAAGGCGCGGGCGCAAATCGCTCTAACGCCGCCGCAATACGCTCCATCGGGTCATCACTCACTCGTTATCCTCGTCATCATCCCAGAGCCCTTCTGCACGCAAATCCGATTCCCGTTTCATCTCGACGTGCTTCACAAGTTGGATCGATATTTCATAAAGGCCATAAACAACCGTAAACAAAATCAATTGCGTGATGACATCAGGTGGGGTCACCAAAGCTGCTAGGACCAAAATGGCTATAACCGCGTATTTGCGCACATTGCCCAGCCCTTCGGCGCTGACCAGCCCTGCCTTGCCCATAAGCGTTAGCAAAACCGGAAGCTGAAAGCACATGCCAAAGGCCATGATAAATTTCAGCGTAATATCGAGCGATTCATTGACCTTGCCAAAGAAGGTAATTTGAATGCCCTCGCTTGTTTGTGGGACACTCAAATTGTCGTTTACTGCAACATCGTTTGCGCCACCGACACCGGAATTGGCAATCAGACTAGTAAAGATCGACGAAACATCGACAAAGCCAAGAAAAAAGGCCATCGCCAACGGTGTCACGACGAAATGTGCGAATGACGCGCCCAGCAAGAACATCACAGGCGACGCGATAAGGAAGGGCAAAAAGGCGTTCTTTTCCGTGCGATACAACCCCGGTGCCACAAACCGCCACAACTGGTGTCCGATAACCGGGAACGATAAGGCAAATCCAAAGACCATCGATATCCGGAACAATGTGAACAGATATTCCTGAGGGGATGTGTATTGCATCGTCGGGGACGGATCGCCCAATTCACGCAACGTTTCTTCAATGGGGCTGAGCAGGAATTGCAGAATTGGTTCGGCGACCGTAAAGGCCACAACGATACCGATAACAAACGCAATGACCGAACGGATCAAACGTGTGCGCAGCTCAGCTAAATGCTCGATCAGCGGCGCGGCGCTGTCGTTTATGTCATTTTCGGTCTGGCTCATTTAGCCCTCTTTTGGCGCGTCGACCTTTACGGCCGCTTCCAATTCTTCAGCTTTTTTCATCGCTTCGGCCGCTTCGCGCGCTTTGCGTTCTGCAGTTGCGCGTGCGGTCGATGCCTGAATTTTCTTGGACACATCAGCCCGTTCAGCAGAGAGTTTACCTGTTTCGCTGTCGGGATCGATATTCGTCAGGTTGGATGTCAAATCCTTGGTCGCATCCTTGACGCTGTCCATCGCCGAACCAATCGGATTGGTTGCCGTATTCAGCGTGTTTTGGATATCTTTGACACCCGCATCATCCGCCGCTTGATTCATCGCGCTGGAAAATTCGCGTGCCATCCCTTTGGCTTTGCCCACAAACCGTCCCACATTGCGAAACAGAACAGGCAAATCTTTGGGGCCAACCACAATCAAGGCCACAACACCGATAACCAGAAGCTCGGTCCAACCGAGATCCAACATATGCCTTAAGCCTTGTCTTTGTCGGTCTCTGGGGTCACATCAACAGCTTCATCCGCTGCTGCCTGCTCCAGCTCTTCTTTGCCTTCGCTGATACCCTTTTTAAAGCTTGTGATACCTTTGCCCACTTCGCCCATGAGGCTCGAAATCTTGCCGCGTCCAAATAGAACCAGCACAACGACGGCAATCAGCAAGATGCCGGGTAGGCCAATATTGTTCAGCATGTGTGTTACTCCTTACGTTCTAAAATGGCGCGTACGCCACTAGGTCAATTATTGATCTACTCCCATCCCCGATGGACGGAAAGACATAGCCTCATCCAGCACGTGAAATTACGCAGTGTTTACGGCTTTTCTTAAAGCTTGCTCAACTCAACTGACAGGTTTATGTCAGTTGGACTTGGATAACACAGGCTCATCCAAAAACTGAAAGGAACCAAAGATGAGCAATTCCCACGTCGCCGAGATCGTAACATTCCGACTAATCAAAGATGCGGACCGAACCCAATTCGTCGAAGCGGCAAAAGGCATGGAGCCGTTCTTGCAATCCACAGGTGCAATGGTGAAACGCAGCCTGTCATGTAGCAAAGACGGCATTTGGACCGACCACATCGAATGGACATCCATGCAAGCCGCCAAAGAAGCGGCGGCAGCGATGATGCAACGCCCCGAAGCCGGTCCGTTCATGTCACACATCGATGAAAGCAGCGTCACCATGCGCCACGCGGACATCTTGATCACACAAGGATAACATGCGCCGCACCGACCGCCTGTTCGAGATCATTCAGATTTTACGCGATGGACATCTTCATCGTGCAAATGACATCGCGGAAAAGCTCGAAGTGTCGATGCGGACCATCTACCGGGATATGGAAACGTTGCAAGCCTCCGGCGTCCCGGTCGAAGGTGAACGCGGCGTCGGGTATATGGTCACCACACCGATCAGCTTGCCGCCCCTGAACCTAACCGTCGCCGAACTGGAAGCATTGAACCTTGGCATGGCCATTGTGGCCGAAGCTGCAGATGCTGATCTTAAGGCGGCGGCGAACAGCCTGGCTGCCAAAATCGATGCGGTGCTGCCTGAACGCGTAACGAGCGCCGCAGAAGCATGGAAATTCGCCGTTTACCCATTCCAAGACGCAGCGCGCGGATTTTCCCATATGTCAACGTTACGTGCTGCAATCCGAGCCCGTCAAAAATTGCGCCTCGTTTATCATTCTAAGGATGACCGAATAACAACGCGCATTATTCGCCCACTTCATATGGAATACTGGGGCCGCGTCTGGACCCTGACAGCTTGGTGCGAAACCCGCGACGCGTTTCGTGTGTTTCGGGTCGATCTGATCCAAAGCGCCCACGCCTTGCCCGAACTGTTTGCGGACGAGCCTGGAAAGAACTTTCAGGATTACATGGACAGCCTGTAAGCGGCTCCAAATACCAAGCCTTTGACCCATGCACGACCAACTCTTGCCACAGAATCTCGCTAGAGTTGACGCATGAACGATCAAGGTACCATAGGTCAGACAGACATGCCGCCTTCGACCAAAACTGGCGTGAAGGTGGCATTGGCTGTTGTACTTGTTCCAATCGCAATCGCGCTTGTGTTTATCTATGTCAAAGGGTTCCACGAACGGGATTTATCGTCCAACTTATTTTATGCCGCTTTCGCGATCTGGCTGCCACTTATGTACTGGCTGGAAAAGACAATCCCACGATTGTTTTTTGAAAAGTATCTACCACCCGTCCTCGCCGAGCAGGCGCAGGAACACGGAGCGACAGCGATTTCTATAAGCTTGGTGTTTTCAATTCTAACCATCACACCAGAGATGACAGCCCCTCAAGCCATTTGGACTTATATCTGGTACTTTTTCGCGATGTTGACTCTATTTGTCGGGGGAATTCTGTTTGGTATCGCAGCAAGTAACATCTGGGGGCGTTTCCGCCGTTT
This sequence comes from Paracoccaceae bacterium, assembly GCA_039975755.1. Lineage (GTDB taxonomy): Bacteria > Pseudomonadota > Alphaproteobacteria > Rhodobacterales > Rhodobacteraceae > JABSSA01. The sequence goes on from JBDWGM010000083.1 coordinate 56,649, forward strand.
TATCGGCCCAAGATAACGGCTCCGGGCGCTGTTTATCCGACGTTTAATGGGTGTTTCTGTAAAACCGTCGCTGCGGATCGGATCTTAACGTATCTTCCAGCCAGTTTGTTTCGGCAAGAACACTTCGACCGAAGCCATCGCCATCAGAACCGGGTCATCCCGCGCCGGCACTTGCATGCCGCCCTGAACCGCGCGCACGGAAACAGAACCGTAAGGCAAGGTTTTCGCGACCGCATCGCAATCCACGTCGCTAGGGGTCGGAACTGCAACAGTGACCTGCACGCGCATATCATTCGGGTTCAATCCCGTGGATCCAAATATTGGCAAAGAAGATCCGCGCATCGCGTCTTCGACTGCACGCCGCGCCGCCTTGGTTGCGTCCTTGCCATGCAAATCAATCCCCTGCCCCATTTCAATGATCAAACGCTGCTCAGTCATTGGCGCGCTCCATATCAAAAGATACCGTTAACGCGGCCTGCACCATGACTGTCGGCTGCCCCACGCCCTCGGGACGCGGAATGGTCAGCCCGCCTTTGACCACCGTGATTTCTGGCGTGCCATAAGGAAAGATTGCGCGGATGGCGTTGACATCAACGCGATCAGGGTCATCTGCGCCGATTTGAACAGCAATTCGCATGTCCGTTTTTTCGAAACCAAACAATTCCGCCAAGTTGATCGAATTTCGCCACAACGCATGACGCACTGCCTTTTCAGCCGCTTGTGTGTAATCCCCACGTCGCAGCGAAGACCCCCACCCGAATTCCATAACAAGCGGTGCGCCCATCTCAGAGACCCTCAATCGGAAAAATAAAACAACGATCACGTGGCACCCGAAGCCACATTGCTGTACCAGGTTGTGGCAGGAACACATTTGGCACCGTCGCTTTTAACAAAGTGCCGTCTTGTTCTAACTGAAACTCCACCAGACTTTCATTGCCCATAAACCGTGCCCGCGTCACAAACGCCCGCGCCGGTGTCCCTTCGGAGGCCGTCGGAGCCGGCGTATTGGCCCGATCAAAATCAATGCGCAGATGCTGCGGTCGAAAGACAATCTGAACCCGTGTTCCATCCTGTACGCCCGGCGCAAGAAACCGCCCAAATGGGGTGATCGCCAATGCACCTTCCACCAGCGCGTCCAATTTGTTGGCATCCGAAAAGAACGCAACGGCCGCTTTGTCCGCCGGGCGCGTGTACACATTGTAAGGCGCGCCCTGCTGTACAATCTGACCATCTCGCATAAGAGCAATTTCGTCGGCCATACGCATGGCTTCTTCGGGTTCATGGGTAACCAGCAAAACCGAAGTGCCCTCTTCCTTGAGGATGGCCAAAGTCTCGTCGCGAATGCCATCACGCAATCGATTGTCCAAGCCGGAAAAAGGTTCGTCCATCAACATGATCCGAGGCTTGGGGGCCAATGCCCGCGCCAATGCCACGCGTTGCTGTTCGCCTCCTGACAATTGATGTGGAAATGCGCCTTTGTGCCCACTCATGTGGATCCGCGCCAACATCTCGTCGACCCGCTTATCTTTTTCAGCCGCCGTGCCACGCAACCCATAGGCCACATTCGCCGCAACACTTAAGTGCGGGAACAAGGCAAAATCCTGAAACATCAGACCAATTTCACGCCGCTCTGGCGGGACACGGAAAATCGTGTCGCAGATTAGTTTGCCATCAACGTAAATCTCGCCGGAATCCTGCATTTCAACGCCTGCAATCATGCGCAATGTCGTCGATTTTCCACACCCCGAAGGCCCCAGCAAGCAAGTCACCTGCCCTGGCAATATGGACAACGACACGTCGTCAACGACACGCCTGCCCTCAAAGCTGCGCATAAGCTTGCGTATCTCAAGCCGCGGGATCTGCTGGATCGTCTGGTCCAAAAAGGTCGCTCATTCCCGATAAAAACGCTTAGGCACTATCAGGCCCGGCGCGCCCCTGCAAGCGTCACAGCAAACCAAAAACTCGAACAAATTTTCCCACGCAAACCGTCACACAGATTTCCCGATTTCCTGAAAAAGCGATGCGAGCAGCAGCCCTAGCTATTCCATAATTCATGCAAGACCAAGAAGCGTCAGGGTTGGTGGGTGGGCGCCTTTGGCCAAAGGCCAAACAGACCACTCACGACCCTCAAACCAATTCAAATGCCTCACTCGCCCGATCAACCCCGTTTACTAGTACGGTCAACGCATGCGGCCCCGGATACAGCGCAAAGGTCGTCGCATTGCCTTTTAATTTATGCATTTTCTCATAAACAAGCGTCTGTCCGGCCTTCAATTGCCCCACCTTAAGCTTGAAAACTTTTTCACTCGGCCGACCTGTTGGGCGATGAAATCCGATCCGGTAATCAACGATCACAGGCAAATCGACATCCGCCGTCACCGACACCTTAAATTTCAATGAATCCCCAATCTGTGCCTGCACCGTTTCAATGTCCAAATGAGCTTTGACGTCGATTTCTGCGGAATACCCCAGATGCGCCAATGCACTTGAATCACCTGACTTGATAAGACCGCGCAACGCATGACGCCGCATCCAGTTCAACTCGCTTTCCTTTTGCAATCCCAAGCCTTGCCATTGCGATAAACAATCCACCACAACCTTTGGATGTTTCTTCGAAATGTCGTTCAAATGATTGGCCACAGACCGTGTGACAAACCGGGTCGAATCCGCATGCAACTGCGTCAAAAAGGGAACCGCGTCCTCGTGTCCAACTTTAATTGCCTGTGCCCAAGGCAGTTTCGGACGCAAGCCTTCGCTGACCATACGCCGGACGTGATAATTCTCATCTTCCGCCCAAATCCGCAGCCGTGCCAAGGTCTCATCTGGCCAACGGTTCAGGAAGGCCCGAATGTAAAACTCCATGGAAAACCGCTGGGTCGCTTCATACAGCAAATCCAACGCCCGCTCGCGATGTGCCTCCAGACCGTGGCGAACCGCCAAAATACCCGGAACCGCGTGCACAAAATGCCCGAAATCATCATCGCGCAACGTCGGATCCAATCGCGCCGGCATCATCGCTTCTAATTGGTCGGCCATCTTCGGAAAATCTTCTGCCAAGTGTGGCTCCAGACAATCCGCGAACCAATCCAGACAGGCCATTAAACTGCGATCCTCAACACCGGACAACGCCAATGCTGCAAAGGTAGCCGCGTCAAATCCAGGCAGCCCATTGGCGTATTCGACACTGAGCCGACTCAGGCTGTCCGCATTAAACAAGCGGTCCTTGAGCGAAAAATTCTTTTCCGCCATCAGATCGTCGCGTTCGTGGCACCGCCATCTAACAGAATATTCTGTCCAACAATAAAGCCCGCATGCACGGAACACAGAAAAGCACAAGTCGCGCCGAAATCTTCAATAGTTCCGTATCGTCCCGCCGGAATGGTTGCTGACCGACGCGCACGCGCCTCATCCAGCGAAATACCGTCCCGTTCGGCCACAGGTCCGTCCAGTGCGTTGGCCCTGTCGGTCGCATGGATACCCGGAAGCAGATTGTTGATTGTCACACCTTGCCCTGCAACCTGCCGCGCAGTTCCCGCGACATATCCTGTCAGGCCCGTACGCGCAGCATTGGATAAACCCAATTGCGGAATAGGTGCCTTAACAGACTGCGATGTGATATTGACCACCCGGCCCCAGCCTCGGTCCATCATCCCCGGCAAACTGGCTTTCATCAACGCAATCGGGGTCAGCATGTTTGCGTCCAACGCCGCGATAAAGTCGTCGCGGTCCCAATCTGACCACAAGCCCGGGGGCGGACCACCTGCATTGTTCACCAAAATGTCCGGTGTTCCGGCGGCCTTAAGAACCGTGTCACGACCAGCTTCGCTCGTGATATCGGCGGCAACCGTCTGAACGGACACTCCATGTGCTGCACGAATACCCTCCGCCGCCGCCTCCAGTGCGTCAGCCCCACGCGCATTCATGACCAAATTAACCCCCGCAGCTGCCAAAGCCTGCGCGCATCCAAGCCCTAGGCCCTTGGAAGACGCACACACCAATGCCGTTTTTCCGCCGATTCCAAGATCCATCACTCTTTCTCCGTTAATTGTTTACTAAATGGATACACACGCCCTGCATGCTTTGCCAGCAAAACGCCGTCGGATTGACCCAATCAATGGTCGTACCTAATGTAAACAGCGTGTTAATGATCTTGAGCCTCACATGAACATTTCGAACCATTTGATTCCTGCGCACAGTCTGCCAGTGTTCTGCGCCGATCAGTTTCGTGTCATGGAAGGTGCAAACTTAGGAGACCCAATATCTTACGCTGAGGACTTGATGTTGGACGACGTATACTGTCTGCGCCGCGATACCGTCGCTCAGCAATTGTGCATGGCTGTCAATCAGGACGGATGCTACAGCGTTGCAGAAGACAGCAAACTGGGTCATCCCAGTGCTACTCTACATTTGGATTGCGTCTTGACGTTGATGTCACGCGACGGACAAACCACAGATGCCCTTGTTCTGGTCGAAACCGATAGCGAAGGATCCATAGAGGAGATCTTTTTGTTGCCGTTGGCCGCTTTGGCAACTGGTGTCCCCTACGCATTGGTTGGAATTGACCCTGATGCCGCTTCGGCCAAGCTGGCGCAACTCGCATGTGCCCGCTTCACCCGTGGCACCCACATCACGCTACATTCAGGCGAACAACGCCCTATCGAATCCTTGCGCATAGGTGATCGCATTTTGACACGCGACGATGGTCCGCAAGAATTGCGTTGGATCGGAGAATCCACCGTCCGCGCCACTGGGGATTTTGCCCCAATTTGTATTAAAGCAGGTACTTTACACAATTCAGGCGATTTGATCGTCAGTCCAGATCACCGGTTGTTCATTTATCAACGCCAAGACAGTATAGGCGCAGGCCGATCCGAACTTTTGGTCAAGGCACGTCATTTGATCAACGGTGACAGTATCACTGTCCAAGCGGGCGGGTTTGTTGATTACTTCCAACTTCTGTTCGACGCACATCAGATCATTTATGCGGAAGGGATCGCGGCGGAATCCATGTTGATCGACTTGCGCACGCGCCCGGCTGTCCCCGAAGATGTCTCGCAAATGATTGCGCCCAACTCCTAAAAGTTGGGCGGCCTTGATATCAAAGAAACGTAGCTGGATTGACCGGACGCAACTGAAAGGCTGCGCCAATCTTCTCGCACCCGCTCTTAGGCACATTTTGGATTAGCTTACGCGGCGTTTCTCAAAGCTGAGCGCGATAAAGCCTGGAAGATGATCCCCAAGACCAACCACCGGGCCCTTATTGTTGTCGCGCCGGTTGTCATCACGTGGCTTGTTGTTGTCACGCGGTGTCTTGTTGGACGACCGGTTGCGCGACTTGCTTTCAGTCTCTTCAGACTGCGCTTTAGCCGTGTCTTTCGGTGCTTCAGCCTTTTTGGACTCGGCCTTTTTAGGATCGGCCTTACGCTCTGTTTTCACAGGGTTTTCAAGCCGTGGGATTTCCTTTTGGATCAGCTTTTCAACTGCATCAAAGGCTTTTTCATCCCGCGACGAACAAATCATCAAAGCTTTGCCATCACGACCCGCACGACCCGTGCGCCCGATCCGATGCACGTAATCTTCTGGGTGCCCCGGTACATCAAAGTTAAACACATGACTTACGCTTGGAACGTCCAAACCACGCGCGGCAACATCTGATGCGACAAGCAGACGAATTTCGCCTTCGCGAAATCCCTCCAACGTTTTCATACGTTGCGATTGTTCAAGATCGCCATGGATCGGTGATGCGTTATATCCGTATTTTTTCAACGACTTGGCACAAATATCCACGTCCGTTTTTCGATTGCAGAAGATAATGGCGTTTGTGCACGCATCGCCTTCTTTGTCGATCAACGCCCGCAACAATTTACGTTTTTCGCTGCCTTCGCGATCACGACGCGAGGCTTTGAACATCACAACACCCTGTTCGATGGTTTCAGACGCAGTCGCCTGACGTGCCACTTCGACCCGCGCAGGAGCGGATAGAAAGGTATTGGTGATCCGCTCAATCTCTGGCGCCATTGTCGCCGAAAAGAACAGGGTTTGGCGGGTAAACGGTGTCAGACCAAAGATGCGTTCGATATCGGGAATGAACCCCATGTCCAGCATTCTGTCCGCTTCGTCGACGACCATGACTTTGACGTCAGACAAAATAAGCTTGCCGCGTTCGAAATGGTCCAACAAACGCCCCGGAGTCGCGATCAGAACATCCACACCTTTGTCGATGATCGTTTCTTGTTCTTTGAAACTGACGCCACCAATCAACAAGGCTTTGGTCAGTTTCAGATACTTCGAATACGTATCGAAATTTTCGGCCACTTGCGCCGCCAATTCGCGTGTCGGACACAGAACCAAGCTGCGCGGCATCCGAGCCCGTGCACGTCCACGTGCCAACAGGGAAAGCATCGGCAAGGTAAAACTGGCCGTTTTACCTGTTCCGGTTTGCGCGATCCCTAAAACATCGCGTCCCTCCAATGCAGAAGGAATGGCACCGGCCTGAATAGGAGTCGGGCTTTCATAGCCAGCTTCCTCTACAGCTTTCAGAACTTTTGGATTCAGGTTTAAATCAGAAAACTTTGTCATTTGTGTCCGTAACATTTGCGGACACTCACCCGGCCCGCCTTCGCGTATGATGCCAGGCCTAACGCCACGAAGAGCAAAAATGCTCGGCATGATGCGCGTCATTAACAGCTTGAGCCTAGTGCGTCAAATGCCCATACCCACAACATCGGGGAATTGGCGGCTTAACACCTCATCTAGCTTAAGGTCATGCAATTGCAATAAATTCCGCTCTTTCAGGCGCGCTCTCAACTCTGGGCTGTCTCCGACGACTTCATCAAAGAATTTGCGCAAACCATTTTCACCTTCGAACTCCAGAAGCGCCGCAAAAACTTCGTGCAGCGTCATCCCCCCCAAGTCGCGGGAAAACGCAGGTGAAAGTTCGTCGCGATACGATCCTACGCTGTGTCGAAAGTCGAAATGAGCGCGCCAGTCGTCGTAAGAACGCGCATGGACATGGGCCACAGTCATGTCGGGATAATCCAAAGAATCGGATGTCACATCATCCCCCACAAAAATTCGATGAATTCGAAGCTTTAAATCATCGTTGCCAGGGCGGACAAAGAGCTTTCCCGCCATGTGGCTTAGGAAACCACCAGCCAGAAACTGTCCAAATTCCGGATAGAGGTTGGACACCTTTTCCAATCGGTTTTCGCTACGTGGGATATATTGTTTGTAGGCTTTGCCATCGCCCCCTGCCAACCGTTCGATCGGACGGACCCGTATGCTTTCAACATCGTCCGGGACGCGCGCCAATGCGGCACCAATACCGCCCTCGGCCAACACAAATTCGTCCACATCCACATGGCCGATCCAATCCAGATCACCATTTTTATGATAAGCACGCGTCGCATTATGTGACTGGCGTGTTTGATGGCGCTTGGGGCGCCGACCGCGCCCAGCCCAGTGTTCGTCGTCACACACAATCACCCGCGCCTTGGGATGCTGACGCAACGCTTTTTCAGCAACTGGATTAGGCTCATCCAGAAAAATGATCACGCGGGTGGCCCCCGCATCAATATGATAGGCCGCAAATTTAAGAACATCCTGCGCCGGAGCCCTGATTGTCGAGACAATTCCCCAACGCACGTCTGTCATTACACCATCATTTCCTTGGTCGCGGTCAATTTGACATCCGGGTAATCCCGTTCCACGCGATCAATATCCCACTGTAAGCGGGTCAAATAGACGATGTCGCCATCATGATCGTAACTGATATGTTGTTTGTTTTTGTCTACAAAGCTCTCAACGGCGGCCTTTTCACCAGACACCCAACGCGCAGATGTAAATTGAGACGTGTCAAACCGCACCGGCAGCCCGTATTCCAATTCGATCCGGCTGGCCAACACCTCAAATTGCAAGGCCCCCACAACACCGACAACAAAACCGGATCCAATCGACGGTTTGAACACTTTGGCCGCGCCTTCTTCTGCAAACTGCATCAACGCTTTTTCAAGATGTTTCGCTTTCAGCGGATCACCTGCGCGGACAGATTGCAGCAATTCTGGCGCGAAAGACGGAATGCCTGATGCCCGCAACGCTTCCCCTTCGGTCAAGGTATCGCCAATGCGCAGTTGCCCGTGGTTCGGAATGCCAATGATGTCGCCAGCCCACGCCTCCTCGGCCAATTCCCGATCAGACGCCAGAAACAGCACAGGGTTCGAAATGGCCATCGGCTTTTTCGCCCGCACATGCATCAGCTTCATACCGCGTTTGAAATGCCCCGAGGCCAAGCGCACAAACGCAACGCGGTCCCTGTGTTTGGGGTCCATATTGGCCTGCACCTTAAAGACAAACCCAGTCACCTTGGTTTCTTCTGGCAGGATCTGGCGCGGTTGCGCTGATTGAATCTGCGGTTGCGGCCCGTAAACAGCAATCCCTTCCATCAGCTCTTTGACACCAAATGAATTGATCGCTGATCCAAACCAAATGGGTGTCAATGTGCCTTCAAGCATCGCTTCACGATCCAAAGGAGGCAGCAATTCGCGGGCCATCTCCAAATCTTCACGCAGCTTTTCCAAAAGATGCTCTGGCACGTGTTTTGCAAGTTCTGGATCATCCAGACCATTGATTTCGATCGATTCCGCAACGCGATTGCGATCGGCGCGGTCCATCAATTCAAGGCGGTCCCGCAGGATATCATAACACCCAAGAAAGTCGCGCCCCTGCCCAATTGGCCAACTGGCTGGCGTGACATCAATGGCAAGGTTTTCTTGTATTTCGTCAATGATTTCAAATGTGTCGCGGCTTTCACGGTCCATCTTGTTACAGAAAGTCAGAATAGGGAGATCGCGTAATCGGCACACTTCGAACAGTTTACGCGTTTGGCTTTCCACACCCTTTGCCCCATCGATCACCATCACCGCCGCATCCACGGCCGTTAATGTGCGATACGTATCTTCCGAAAAATCCGAGTGGCCGGGTGTATCCACAAGGTTGAACCGAAATTCGCGATAATCGAACGACATGGCCGAGGCGCTGACCGAAATACCGCGGTCCTTTTCCATCGCCATAAAATCCGAACGTGTCCGGCGTGCTTCGCCCTTTGCACGCACCTGACCGGCCATCTGGATCGCCCCGCCAAACAACAGGAACTTTTCCGTCAACGTGGTCTTACCAGCGTCCGGGTGAGAAATAATCGCAAACGTACGACGTCGCGCAATTTCAGGGGGCAATTCGGGGCGATTTGAAGCTGTGTCTAACATGATGCGCATATATCCGCGCGACCCTGATCGAGCAAGCCGCCTCAATGCATTTGTCTTGGTCTTCAAAATGAACGCCAAATGTCACCTTAAAAAACGAACACTCTCTGCCACCGTCTTTTGGGATCCTGCACTTGTCGATGCGATGTAAGCTCATGACAAAAACTGTCACCAGCACCAGCTACCCTACAGACATCGAATGACAGGAGATTGAAAATGACATTTAACGAAGTTGCTGCTGAACTGGTCGCAGGTTGCCGCGAAAACCGGACCATGGCCAACCTTGATACGATTTATGCCACTGACGCCGTTTCCGTCGAAGCCGCTGACATGGGCAACGGGCGCGAAACCCAAGGCATCGCGGGCATCAAAGGCAAACACGAATGGTGGGACAGCGCTTTTGAGGTTCTAGAGGCAAACGTCTCAGATCCTATGCCCCACGGCGAAGACCGGTTTGCCGTCATCTTTGAAATGAAAGCAAAGAACAAAGAAACGGGCGTTGTCGAGGACATGAAAGAAGTCGCGCTTTATACTGTGTCCGCTGGGAAAATTTCCAAAGAAGAGTTCTTTTACGGGATGTAAGCGACAGGATCATCCAGATCGGTGCAAAGGCGGCCACACTTTGATGTGGCCGCTTTTTCAATATCAGGCGCTCAAGCGACTGATGACAATCGTGACTTCGGGCTTTTTGCCAATCTCAGACATCGAAGAATTGCGCACGATGCGGCGCAAGGATTCCGTCAAGGCATCGTCGTCTGTTAGCGTTTTGGCTTTTGCGCGGCCCAAGAATTGATTCAAATCTTCTTCCAGCACATCAACCAATGGCGCGTTAGAAGATCCAGTTTCCGGTAAGCCTCGCAATTCACACCACGGATCACCCAATGGTTCGTCTTCTTCGTCGACGATCAACGTGACCAAGACATGCCCGTTCAAAGCCATGCGGATACGATCACGTACAACGCCGTCCATCGCGTCGATTTTAACAGTCCCGTCCAAATACGTGCGCCCAGTGTCAACGTAACCTGCAACACGCGGTGCGTTGCCAGACAGATCGATCATCATTCCATTCACAGCCAGAACACCAACGCGACCTTTGCCTTCGGCCAGCTTAACGTGTTCACGCAGATGCCGATGTTCGCCGTGCATCGGAACAACAATTTGCGGATTCACGATATCTTGCAGACGCAAAATATCAGGACGGTTCGCGTGACCCGACACGTGATACAGGCCCGAACTGTCATCAACCACATCCACACCCTTTTCGGAAAAGGCGTTCATAATGCGAATGACACCCTTTTCGTTCCCGGGAATGGTTTTAGACGAAAACAGGAACAGATCGCCTTCTTTCAGCTCGAGCCCAAGAAATTTCCCATTGGCCAATTGCGCCGACGCCGCCCGGCGTTCGCCTTGCGAACCAGTTACAAGCAACATCAGGTTTTCACGCGGAATGTTCTTGGCGTCCTCAGGACTGACGGTTTTTGGGAAATCCTTCAGGACATTGGTTTCAACAGCAGCCTCGACCATACGGCGCATGGCCCGACCCAACAGGCAAATCGAACGGCCCGCCGCTTGTCCGGCCTCTGCCAGTGTTTTCAACCGCGCAACATTTGATGCAAATGTCGTTGCCACAACCATGCCCGGCGCGTCGACCAACAGCTTTTGAATATCCGGCCCAAGCGTGGATTCGCTGCGCCCTTCCTGGGGCGAAAACACGTTGGTGCTGTCGCAGACCAGCGCTTTGACTCCATCCTTGGACACATCGGCCCAAAGCTCAGGATCAAAGGGTTCACCGACGATAGGTGCCGTGTCCAATTTAAAGTCGCCCGTGTGTATGACGCGCCCGTCCGGCGTATCAATAATAAGGGCTGCACTTTCGGGGATCGAATGCGACATCGGCAAAAAGCCGACCTTGAAGGCCCCTGCCTCAGTTTGTTCTGGCCAGCTTGCCACAACACGAACAGCGTCGACCGGATGCCCGTGTTCCTCCATTTTGCGCCGCGCGATATTCGCGGTGAACGGACGTGCATAAATAGGCACACCCAAATCATCGAATGTATGCGCAATCGCACCCACATGGTCTTCGTGCGCATGCGTGACAAAGATCGCATCGATCCGATCACGGCGTTCTTTTAACCAACTGATATCCGGCAGGATCAGATCCACACCCGGTGTTCCGTCCATATCCGGGAACGTCACCCCCAGATCAACAACGATCAGACGTTCCTTATCCGCCGGTCCATACCCATACACATAGGCATTCATTCCAATTTCACCCGCCCCTCCGAGGGGCAGGTAGATCAAGCGTTCAGTGCTCACTTACATATTGTCCTTGTTGTGTCTGTAGATGACCGTCAAGCCATGCATGGTCAGGTCATCGTCGAAAACATCGAACAATTGATCACCTTGATTGAATAATGGGGCAAGCCCACCGGTCCCGATCACCCGCATCGAGCGTTCATGTTCGCCCTTGATACGGGCGCAAATTTCGCGGACCAGTCCGACATACCCCCAGAAAACGCCTGCCTGCATACAGGCAACCGTGTTTGTGCCTATAACCTTTTGCGGCTTGGTCACGTCAACATGTGGCAAGGCCGCCGCCGCTTGGTGCAGGGCTTCCAATGACAGATTCACGCCGGGCGAAATCACACCGCCGATATAGGCGCCATCATGCGCCACGACATCAAAGGTCGTCGCCGTTCCAAAATCCACAACAACCACATCCCCACCGTGCCGATCAAACGCACCAGCCGCATTGACCAGACGGTCTGGCCCAACCTGCGTGCCTTCATCAACACGCGGCAGTTTCGGCAAAAGGCAATCCGCTTTTCCCACGACCAAAGGACGTGTGTTAAAGTATCGATCACACAAGACCCGCAAGTTGAACACAACTCGGGGCACCGTAGACGAAATGATGACGTCCGTAATATCAACATCGATTTTTTGGAATTCCATCAGCGTAGACAGCCAGACGTAATATTGATCCGCCGTACGCTGATGTTCCGTAGACGTGCGCCACGTACTGATAAAAGACGAGCCGTCCCAAATCGAAAAAACAGTATTTGTGTTGCCGCAGTCAATGGCCAGAAGCATGGCGAGCCTTCAAAAATAGACGTCCGCCGCTGGGATAGTTGCGCGGCCTTTGGGGGTCTCTAGAACAAGTTGACCCGTGTCGTCCACATCCGCAAACGTTCCTTGGGTTTCTTCACGTGATGTTCGTGCCACAACCGCCTCACCCAAACGGGCGGCATGCGCCAGCCAAGCTTGCCGAATTGGGCCAAATCCAAATGTCCGAAATTGGGTCTCGAGCCGCGCATAAGATTGCGCCAATGTGTCTAAAAACACCACGGGGCTTGTTTCAACCCCAAGTGCGGGGCGCAAGGCCGCGGGCGTCAATGCGCGGGGTTCCAACGTTTCAATTTCTGGAGCATGTGCAAGATTGACGCCGATTCCAATGGCTAAGTGACTGATCTGACTGCCCTGCCCGATACTTTCGAGCAAAATGCCCGCAACTTTTTGGCCATGCAGCAGCACGTCATTGGGCCACTTTAGCTTAAACACGTCATCTCGCCCACTTAGGCCGACAAGCGCTTCGCGCAGCGCCAATGACGTCACAAAAGATCGCAACGCCGCATGTGCCGGAGGTTCAGAAAGTGGCAAAACCAGCGTTGCCGCAAAGTTCCCGTCAAGACTGGCCCAAGCACGCCCGCGCCGCCCACGCGCCGCAGTTTGTTCCAATGCCAATATCCATTCTGGTCCAGAAAGCTCAGGCGCGACGCGCCGCCCCTCGTCCAGAGTCGAATCAACAGATGCAAGAACGCGCCGTCCGTACCCTTCTGGCCATGTCGCGCTGTTCATGTGTTCCAGCGCTTCACGCACAAGGTCTGTATGTCAGCGTCAGCGTACAAGCACGTCTGCCGCAGCCGCTGCTGCCGCATCCACACCAAACATGTTAAAGATCGGCAGAACCGCCAGCAGGATGATCCCAACAGACACCCCAAGCATCAGGGATAGAACCGGGTTCTTTCCGCCGTTCAATGCGTCGTCCCGCTCTTCTCCGAAATACATGAAGAACACGATGCGCAAATAGTAATACGCGCCAATCACCGACGCGATTACGCCCAGAACAGCCAGCCAAACCAAGCCCGCATCATAGGCCGCTTGAAGAACATAGAATTTGCCAAAGAAGCCCAGCATCGGCGGCACGCCCGCCAAAGAGAACATCAACACCAGCATCCCAAACGCTTTAGTCGGTTCGGTCTTGCCATATTGATGCAAAGACGAGATTTCGACGACTGGCTGGCCATCTTTTTCCATCATCAGAATGAACGCAAACGTTCCGACATTCATCGTCACATAGATCGCCATATAAACCAGCATCGACTGAACACCCAAAGCCGTACCTGCAGCCAAGCCCATCAGCGCATATCCCATATGTGCGATGGATGAAAACGCCATTAGACGTTTGATATTCGTCTGCCCAATGGCCGCAAACGCCCCAAGGAACATGGAACACACAGACAGCAATGCAATGATCTGTTGCCAGTCTTTGACAGCGCCGCCAAAGGCGTCATGCATCACACGCGCGAACAAGCCCATAGCGGCCACTTTGGGAGCCGTAGCAAAGAAAGCTGTAACCGGTGTGGGCGACCCTTCATACACATCCGGCGTCCACATATGGAATGGAACAGCGGATACTTTGAACGCAAACCCGGCGGTCAAGAACACCAGACCAAACAGAAGGCCCAATGACACTTCGCCATGTTGTGCCGTCTGAATGATACCGCTGAACAACGTTGTGCCCGCGTAGCCGTAAACAAGCGACGCACCATAAAGCAGCAGACCCGAGGACAAAGCGCCCAAAACAAAATACTTCAATCCAGCTTCGGTTGATTTCACGCTGTCCCGGCGGAGCGAGGCCACAACATAAAGCGCCAACGACTGAAGCTCGAGCCCCATATAAAGTGACATCAGATCGCCAGCGCTGACCATCATCATCATTCCGACAACAGCCAGTGCGACCAGCATCGGGTATTCAAACTTCAACAATCCGCGTCGCGACATATAGCTTTCGCTCATCAACAGAACGGCTGCGGCTGAAAGCAAGATCACAACCTTGGCAAAGCGTGAAAACGCATCGTCTAGGAACATACCACCAAAGGCCGCATTCGCGCCCTCGCCTGTCGCGCCGATCCAAATCGCCAGAACGACGAACACAGCAACCGTCGCCCAAAGCAAAGTCGACGCCAGCCCGTCTTTAGATGTGTAGACCGCGCTGACAAGACCCAGCATGGCAAAGCAGGAAAGCAGAATTTCCGGCAGGATGAGAGAGAGATCTGCGCTCATGTATCCCGCGCCTCCTTATTTCGATGCCAGCTGTGTCGCGGACTCTACCGCTGACAAGGCTGTCTGATAATCTGCGACCAAAGCCGCTGTGGATGGCCCGATGATATCCAAGGCCAACGCGGGATAGATGCCCAAGAGAAGCGTCATAACAACCAATGGGGCAAAGATCGCCTTTTCACGGTTGGTCATGTCCGTAATGGATTTCAGGCTTTCCTTGATCAGATCGCCAAACACCACTCGACGGTACAACCACAGCGCATAACAGGCTGAGAAGATAACACCCGATGTTGCGACAAGCGCGACCCAGGTATTCACTTGGAACACCGCCATCAATGTTAGGAATTCGCCGACAAATCCGGACGTTCCGGGCAGTCCAACATTGGCCATCGTGAACAACATAAAGATCAATGCATAAGCCGGCATGCGATTAACCAACCCGCCATAAGCTTCGATGTCACGCGTGTGCATCCGGTCATAGATCACGCCAACGCACAGGAACAATGCAGCGGAAATAAACCCGTGACTGATCATCTGGAAAATAGCGCCATCAATTCCTTGCTCGTTTCCGGCAAAAATACCCATCGTCACAAACCCCATATGGGCGACGGACGAATAGGCAATCAGCTTCTTCATGTCTTCCTGCACCAATGCCACAAGCGACGTGTAGACAATCGCAATCGCTGACATCCACAGCACCAAAGGTGTCATAACCTCAGATCCGATCGGAAACATAGGGATCGAGAAACGCAGGAACCCATAGCCCCCCATCTTCAACAAAATCGCAGCCAGTACGACCGACCCGGCAGTTGGGGCTTGAACGTGCGCGTCCGGAAGCCAAGTGTGAACCGGCCACATCGGCATTTTCACTGCAAAACTTGCAAAGAACGCAATGAACAGCAAAGTCTGCAGCCCACCAACGACTTGGATGCCCATCAAACTGAATGTTTCAGATCCAAAGTTGTGCAACAACAGCTGCTCGATATCAGAAGTGCCTGCATCGACATACATGCCGACCATAGCGACCAGCATCAGAACTGACCCAAGGAACGTATAAAGGAAGAATTTGAAGCTGGCATAAATGCGGTTTTTCCCACCCCAGATGCCAATGATCAGGAACATCGGGATCAGCCCAGCCTCGAAGAACAGATAGAACAACACCAGGTCAAGCGCCATAAAGACACCCAGCATCAGTGTTTCCAGAAGTAAGAACGCGATCATGTATTCCTTGAGCCGCGTCGTAACGTTCCAACTCGCGATTATGACCAAAGGCATCATGAACGTCGTCAGCATTACAAACAGGATCGATATGCCATCGACACCCATTTTGTAGGTCAGCCCCATGATCCAATCGCTTTCTTCAACGAATTGGAACCCTGTGTCCTGATTGTCGAACCCTGCGAGTATGAGCAGCGACACAAGGAAGGTCATAGATGTTGCAAACAACGCCACAAATTTGCTGTTGCGTTGTGCGGCTTCGTCATCGCCGTGCAGAAACAACGCCATGATAATAGCGGCCAGCGCTGGTATGACTGTGACAAACGAGAGGAGGTTATTGAACATTAGTGGGCGCCTCCGCTCAGACTCATCCATGTGACCAAAATCGCGATCCCGATAACCATGGCGAACGCATAGGTAAAGATATAACCGGATTGGGCTTTGCCAGCGAGGCGCGTGACGAAAGGCACAAAGCCCATCGAGACGCCGTTGATGGTTCCGTCAATGACGTTGCCATCCCCCTTCTTCCAAAGCTGCCGTCCAATCCACAGGGCCGGTTTGACAAAGACGAAATCGTACACCTCGTCAAAGTACCACTTGTTCTTAAAGAACAGGTACAGCGGGCGTTGGTTTTCGGCCAAACGCTTGGGCAGTTCGGGGTTTACAATATAGAACACATACGCGGTGATCAGACCGATCAGCATCGCCACAAACGGCGACAGCTTGACCCAGGCCGGAACTGCATGCGCGTCATCAAGAACCGTATTGTCCGGCCCCATATAGAGCGCGCCGTCACCCGGTTTACCCGCAAAGGCATAGTGATGTTCGCCGTCCTTAGCCGCATCATCTTCATGACCGTCGTCTGCGTGACCATCATCTGCATGGCCATCTGCGGCATCATCGTGGTGCGCCTCCGCCTCGGCATAGGGAATGCCATAGAACTTGGCGACCTTGTCAGTGTGACCAAAGAAGGAATTAAACCAGATCATCCCAGAAAAAACCGCACCCAAAGCCAACACACCCAACGGGATCAGCATTGTCATCGGGCTTTCATGGGCATGCTCATGTGTATGCTTGTCGCCGCGCGCTTCGCCAAAGAAGGTCAGGAAAATCAAACGCCACGAATAAAAGCTTGTCATCAGCGCTGCAATCACCAAAGCCCAGAATGCAAAGCCAGTTCCGCCTGCATAAGCGCTTTCGATAATTGCATCCTTAGACAGGAAGCCCGCAAACCCAATATGTGTCAGCGGAATGCCAACGCCGGTGATGGCCAGTGTGCCAATCATCATCGCCGCAAACGTATAAGGTATCTTTTTGCGCAATCCACCATAGTTCATCATGTCTTGCTCATGATGCATCGCGTGGATGACCGACCCCGCCCCAAGGAACAGCATCGCTTTGAAAAACGCGTGCGTGAACAGGTGGAACATCGCCGCAGAATACATGCCAACACCGGCCGCCACGAACATGTAACCCAGCTGCGAGCATGTCGAATAGGCAATCACGCGTTTGATGTCCGTCTGCACAAGGCCAACCGTCGCCGCGAAAAAGGCCGTCGCGGCGCCAAGCGCCGTGATAAAGCCAGTGGCCATTGGTGCGAATTCCATGACCGGAGACATCCGGCACACAAGGAATACACCCGCCGTCACCATCGTGGCTGCGTGGATAAGTGCAGAAACAGGCGTCGGACCTTCCATCGCGTCCGGAAGCCACGTGTGCAGGATCAACTGTGCCGATTTACCCATCGCTCCGATGAACAATAAAAAGGCTGCCAATTCCGCTGCATTCCATTCTGTCCATAAGAACGACAATTGCGTTTCTGCCAGCTCAGGTGCCGCAGCAAATACATCGTCAAAGCGGATTGAATCCGTCAAGAAGAACAGCGCAAAAATCCCCAAGGCAAATCCAAAGTCGCCTACACGGTTGACCACAAACGCCTTGATCGCCGCCGCATTTGCCGATGGTTTGCGATAGTAAAACCCAATCAGCAAATAGGACGCAACGCCTACGCCTTCCCAGCCAAAGAACATCTGAACAAGATTGTCAGACGTGACCAGCATCAGCATCGCAAATGTAAAGAATGACAGATACGCAAAGAAACGCGGCTTATAGCTTTCGCCTTCGCGCCACTGCGGATCGTTTTCCATGTAGCCAAAGGAATAGAGATGCACGAGGCTGGATACCGTCGTGATCACGATCAACATGATGGCCGTCAGACGATCCAATCGAATGGACCAATCGGTGCTTAAGCTTCCGCTTTCGATAAAGCGCAATATCTGAATGTGTTCCGTGACGCCGTCAAAGCTGAGGAACACGACCCACGACAAAAGAGCGGACAAGAACAATAGCCCTGTCGCAATCCATTGCGCAGCTGCTTCGCCGAACAAACGCCAGCCAAAGCCGCATAAGATCGCGCCAACCAAAGGGGCAAAGAGAATCGTGGTTTCCATGTGACGTTACCCCTTCATCACGTTGACATCTTCAACCGCGATCGTGCCGCGGTTTCGGAAGAAACAGACCAGAATGGCCAAACCAATCGCCGCCTCAGCGGCAGCAACCGTCAGCACAAACAGCGTGAACACCTGCCCGACCAAGTCCCCTAAGAAACTCGAGAAAGCAACCAGATTGATATTCACCGCCAACAACATCAGTTCGATGGACATCAGCAGGATGATGACATTCTTGCGGTTCAGAAAAAGCCCAAAAATGCCGATGACGAACAGCGTCGCCGCAACAATAAGGTAGTGTTCTAGTCCGATCATCGGTCTTTCCTATTCTGGCATTCGGGTTAACCCCGAAGCTTGAACTCCGTCTTTTGGCCCCGGTCTTCTGGGTGAACTGTGGCACCGGCGCATGGCTTTGCGCCTATCTCAGAAGCCCGGGCAGTCATGGTTTGCCCCCCGCGCTTTGCGGATAATATCTTCGGCAGCCGCACAGAAAATCCAGACGATCCTTGCGCGGTAAAGGCTTGTCCAAACGATCCTTGAAAAATGCTCGCATATTGCCATCCACTCCCACCGTGCCGGTCTTTTTGGCAATGCCCTCAAAGGCAGCCAAATTGCGCCCCTCGGTCAAGGACAGCGGCCCTTTAGGCGCAAGAAGAGGATAGAGGTCGCCGTGCTCTCCGCCGCAGGTATCCAGTGAATAGTTGTCATTCTGGATATATTCAGACTGCACGCGTGTCGCGGACCGACCGTCGCAATCCACGACCATGACATCACTGACCACGCCCTTCACTGTCCCGAGCACATGATAGATACGACTATTTTCCAAGCGAATTGCTGGACCACCTGACAAACGGTCGTTCAGCCCGGCATTCACGAACGAACAATCCACTCCCGTGACAACGGGCTTACTGGCTGCGCGCGCATCACGATTTTGCTGGCGCAATTCGGCAGAAGAGAAGTGAGGGATGGAGCACGCCAGTGCAGGTAAGGCCCCGAGCAAACAGATGCCACAGCTTATGAGAAGTTGGCGGATCAAAGACCCTGCCCCGGTTTGACGTCTTTCAATTCCATCGCCGCTGCGGGATCGCGGTACATTTGGGCCAGCACATCCTGACGTTTCACGTCAGACCGGTGGCGCAATGTCAGAACGATCGCACCAATCATGGCGACCAAAAGGATCAGACCCGCCAATTGGAACAACAGGAAATACTGATCATAGAGGATCAGCCCAAGCGCACGCGTGTTGTGTTCATCCAGCGGTGTGGCCTGCAAACGCAAACTGTCAGCCGCTGCGTTGCTTTCCCAAGCACCAAAAGCCAGCGCAAATTGCATCAAGATCACAACACCGATCAGCAAAGCCAGTGGCATGTAACGCGCCATTTCGGCCTTCAGTTCGGCGAAATCCACGTCCAACATCATGACAACGAACAGGAACAAAACCGCGACCGCGCCGACATAGACAATGATCAGCAGCATCGCGACGAATTCCGCACCCAGCAGAACAAACAGCCCCGCCGCAGACAAAAACGACAAAATCAACCACAGCACTGAATGCACTGGATTGCGGCTGATCACTGTTAGCAATCCGCCCGCAATCACACTGATTGCGAAAAGATAGAAGGCAAAGACCGTCATGTGTCGTCCCCTGTTTCATCGTCACCCATGACTTCACGCGCAAGTTCCATCGCGCGCGTCATGGCAGGGACGCCAGCAAACAGGCTCATCATCCCCAGTGTTTCGAGTATTTGTTGATCATGCGCCCCAGCTTCGCGCGCATGTTTAACCGTTTGACGCACTGCAGACGGATTTTGCGCCCCTTGCATCGTCAATCCAGCCAATGTGATCAGCAAACGCGTTTTGGCGTCCAGACCGTTTTCATTGAACGCGTTGCCAAACATGGCTTCCATTGCATCCTTGGGCATGGTCGGCCACATCGCCTCCATCGCCTTGGGATCAAACGCGTTCATCTGTGGAAAGGACTTCGCCATTTCCTGCACTTGGGCCATCATCGCAGCGAAGGGGTTCGTGGGATCAGTCATCTTCGCCCTCAAACACTTCAATCGCTGCATTGAGCGCGTTTATCATTGCCGGAAAGCCACCATAAAGCGTCATCTGATAGATGATTTCGCAGATTTCCTCGCGACTTGCGCCCACTGCACGCGCACTGGAAATGTTTACCTTTAACTGAGGTTTCGTGTGTCCACCAATCGCCGCAAGAGCCGCCACAGTTGCCAGCAATCTGGTTTTTTCATCAACAACGCCGCGGCTGTAAAACGTGCCGTAAGGCACTTCAACCACCATACGGGACAACCCGGGCACCAACGCATCATAGCGTGCAGCCAACGCGTCTTCCATGCCGGGGTTCACTTGTTCCGACAGGGTTTTACCGCGTTCGTATGTTGCGCTGTCCATGCTCATCTGTAAGGCGCATCCGTTTCGAGGTTGCGCGCGATTTCCGCTTCCCAGCGGTCACCATTGGCCAGCAACTTGTCTTTGTCATAGTACAGTTCTTCTCGCGTTTCGGTCGCGAATTCGAAATTTGGGCCTTCGACAATGGCATCCACCGGACACGCTTCCTGACAAAAACCGCAATAGATGCATTTTGTCATATCGATGTCATAACGTGTCGTGCGGCGTGATCCATCATCGCGCGGTTCCGCATCGATGGTGATCGCCTGCGCCGGGCAAACCGCTTCACACAGCTTGCACGCGATACAGCGTTCCTCCCCACTGGGATAACGCCGCAATGCGTGTTCACCCCGAAAACGCGGCGACAGCGGTCCTTTTTCATGCGGATAGTTCAGCGTGGCTTTGGGCGCGAAAAAGTACTTCAGCCCCAGTTTCATACCGTTCCAAAAATCCTGCAGCAGGAAATATTTAGCGGCGCGATTATAGTCGATCTGAGTCATGGTTCAGATGTCCCCGTCGGCTGAGTTTTGTTGCATGTAAGCCCAAGCCTTAAGGGCAGCGGCAATCGCTTCGGGTGCAATGGCGCGATGATCACCTTCGCCGACATTCACACCTTCCATCTCGATTTCACTCGCGACATAGGCGGAAAGGTCTGACAGCTCTCGTGATTTTGCAGCGGATATGGCGTTGGCTAATCCCACTTTATCCTCCCACGGTCCAGCGCGCGTAAACGCCCCAGAACCAACCGAATTTAGCAGCAAACGCAACGAACACGACCCAAGCCAGCGAAAACGGCAGGAACACTTTCCAACCGATCCGCATCAATTGGTCATAGCGGTAACGAGGTGTGATTGCTTTCACCATGGCAAACAAGAAGAAGAAGAACCCCATCTTTGCGACCATCCACAACGCACCATCTGGCAAAAACGGAATGGGTGACAGCCAGCCGCCAAAGAACAGCAACGTAATCAAAGCGCACATCAAGAAGATCGCGATGTATTCGCCAGCCATAAACAGCAGGAATGGCGTCGAGGAATATTCAACCTGATAACCCGCCACCAGTTCTGATTCCGCTTCGGGCAGATCAAACGGCGGACGGTTGGTTTCAGCCAATGCTGAGATGAAGAACAAGAAGACCATCGGGAAATGCGGCAACCAGTACCACGAAAATAGACCAGCGGCCCCATCTTGCGCCCGTACGATATCGCCGAAATTCATGGAGTTTGTGGACAAGATAACGCCGACAATGATCAGGCCGATAGAGACTTCGTAGGAAATCATCTGCGCGGCAGAGCGCAACGACCCCAGAAACGGGTATTTCGAATTGGACGCCCATCCGCCCATGATAACGCCGTAAACCTCAAGCGAGGAGACTGCGAACACGAACAGAACGGCGACGTTCAGGTTGCTGACGACCCATGAGTCGTTGAACGGAATAACCGCCCAAGCCACCATCGCCAGCACAAAGCTGGTCAGAGGGGCCAACATGAAAACGGTCTTGTCAGCGCCCGCCGGGATAACAACCTCTTTCACGATGTATTTCACCGCATCGGCCACCGTTTGCAAAAGGCCAAACACGCCAACCACGTTTGGACCACGGCGCATTTGCACCGCCGCCCAAATCTTGCGATCCCCGTAAACAAGGAACAAAAGTGACACCATCACAAAGGCCACCATGGCCAAAACCTGGGCCAGAATGATCAGGGCGATGCCGCCCGGCGTTGAGAAAAAGTCAGCCATGGTCCCTCATTCGGTCGGTATTCCGCGCTCGGCAAACGCCGGTGCTACGGCCTCTGCGTCGATTGTCTTGATCTCGCGCGGTAATCCCTCGGAGATCGTGTAATAAGCATCTGCTGTCCAGATATTTTTATCTTGCTCGACACCAGAACGTATATGCCGTGCAAATCCCCAACCTCGGATTAACGCGTAATCCTCAGCCGCATGTCGCGCGTAATCCTCATCGTCGGTCAAGGAAAGCGCATTTGTCAGTTCGACCCGAGAATTCATCAGATCGTCCGCAATTTGCATCGTTTCGATTCCGCGATAGTCCGGACTCACCTGCTGGGTCGCGATCTCTGGCGCAGTCCAAGCCGTCAGCGGCATTATCAGCGCAAAAGCGATCATTCAGCGGCCATTGCCTTTGTTGCACGGTCTTTACTTTGGGCAGACAAATCCGCCATCAGCTCGCTCGCGCGTGCGACCGGGTTCGTCAGATAGAAATCTTTCGTTGCCGTCTCGAAATCACCTTTGGCAAGCTTGCCGCCTTTAGGTAGTTTCCATTCATTTTCAGCAATTTGGTCAACACCTTTCAGATGCGGATGTTCCGAGACAATCGCCTGACGCAGTTGCGCAATGCTGTCCCAGGGTTGCTGGGCGTCTATTTCTGCGGACAAAGCTCGTAAAATTGCCCAGTTTTCTTTGGCCTGCCCCGGTGCAAATCCCGCGCGATGCGCCAATTGCGGGCGCCCTTCGGTGTTCACAAACAATGCGTTTTCTTCGGTATAAGCCGCACCTGGCAAAATCACGTCAGCGCGGTGCGCCCCACGATCCCCATGGCTGCCTTGGTAAATCACAAACGCACCGTCTGCGATTTCGATTTCGTCGGCACCAAGGTTGTAAATCACATCCGCGCCCTGAACCGCATTCATCGCATCCGGGTTGGTCGCACCAACATCCATCGCGCCCACGCGTCCGGCCGCGGTGTGCAACACCATAAATCCGGATTTCGTCGATGCAGCAAGCTCCATCGCCGCTTTCAAAACCGCTTCACCGTCCGCACGTTGTAACGCACCCTGACCTACGATGATCAGTGACGGCTTGTCCGCGACATCTGAATGATCACGGCCCAGTAATTCAGTAAGAGTATCTGCACCCGTGCCGATGTGGTTGTATTCAAACGTCAGATCAACAGCCGGGCCGATGACGCCGACCGTGGCCCCTCGTGACCACGCTTTGCGCAAGCGTGCGTTCAATACCGGGGCTTCGTCGCGCGGGTTCGACCCGATCAACATTATCGCTTCGGCGGCATCAATATCTTCGATCTTTGCCGTCCCGACATAGGCCGAGCGGTTATCAGATGGCAGTTTTGAACCATCCGTGCGGCATTCCACAACGCCGCCCTGCCCCTCGATCAGTTGCTTAAGTGCGAAAGCGGCTTCAACAGGCGCAAGATCACCGACCAATCCGGCCAGCTTATCCGCACCTTTGACAGCTTGCGCAACCTTACCAAGCGCCTCTGGCCATGTGGCCGGGCGCAATTTGCCGTTGTCACGAACGTATGGTTTGTCCAAACGCTGACGACGCAAGCCATCCCACACAAACCGTGTTTTGTCCGAAATCCACTCTTCGTTCACACCGTCATTGTTTAACGGCAAGAACCGCATCACTTCGCGGCCCTTTGTATCCACTCGGATCGCAGACCCAAGCGCGTCCATAACATCAATGGATTCCGTTTTGGTCAGCTCCCATGGGCGTGCCGTGAACGCATAGGGCTTTGAAACCAAAGCGCCGACAGGACACAAATCAATGATGTTGCCCTGCAAATTCGAATTCAACGTTTCGCCAAGATAAGACGTGATCTCTGCATCTTCGCCCCGACCGGTCTGCCCCATCTGCGTGATACCCGCGACCTCGGTCGTGAACCGGACACATCGCGTGCACGAGATACAGCGCGTCATGTGGGTTTCGACCAATGGCCCCAAATCCAGATCATCAACGGCGCGCTTGGCTTCGCGGAAGCGCGAAAAATCCACGCCATATGCCATCGCCTGATCTTGCAGATCGCATTCCCCACCCTGATCGCAAATCGGGCAATCCAGCGGGTGATTGATCAATAGAAATTCCATCACCCCTTCGCGGGCCTTTTTGACCATCGGTGAATTTGTCTTAACGACCGGTGCCTGTCCCTCTGGACCGGGACGCAGATCGCGGACCTGCATCGCGCACGAGGCCGCTGGTTTAGGGGGACCGCCCACCACCTCGACCAGACACATCCGACAGTTGCCCGCAATCGACAAACGTTCATGGTAACAGAATCTAGGAACTTCGACCCCGACCTCTTCACAGGCCTGAATCAGGGTCATTGCCCCATCAACTTCGACTTCTTGTCCGTCGATAACGATCTTGCGAAGGTCGCTCATGCGTCAATTCACCCTCAGTAATACGCCAATCTGGCTTTTCTTTGCGATCTCGGATTTGCCGAGTTTACACCAATCTGCAGGAACAGTCATATCAAGCCCCTGCGCACGGACATAGGCCGCGCCTTCAGCTTTAAGCCTAGATTTCTCAACATCTGATTTCCGATATGCATCAATTTGTGCATCCGAATACCCTAATTCGCGCGCTCGGTCTCGCAAACCCAAAATTATCCGATACCCTTTGACCGTCCGTCCCGAGATTTCAGGACATTGTTTTCGAATCTCATCGGCCAATCCAATTGCTAGCAATGCATCATCAATCTCATCTACCTCCCCCAAAGGCGGTTGAGCCGGAACGCTTCCGGCAATGAGAGAAAAGATCATAGCCATGGTCAGTATGCGCATCTCGCTTCTCCTTCAGTGCGTCTCGTGACACACATGAGAAAGCGCCCTACTGCTATGCAATAACAAGCGTTTCTGCAAGGCACGAGCGCGCAAATTGTCGCCTTTTACAAGGATGTGATCACAAGCCAGGATTAGAAACGACAAGAACCTTGAAAACTTAAAGTATCTTTAACGACAGCAAGCGTTTCTGGATCGTCGTCTGGGCCTGTTTCCCAATCGATAACCGACGTTCCAAAATTCTCGATACAATGACGCGTCGCTTCGAACCGACCTGCCTCCAATGCGCCTTCAAAACTGGCGGAGACTGGCGAAACTTCTACAGAAAATTCGATCAATTGCCGATCCACTTTTGACAGCTTAGCGCGATACACTTGACCGTCGAATGTCACAGCATCACTTCGGCTACAGGCCGCTAAAATCAAAGCAGAGATCATGACCAACCCCATCAAAAGAAAACGGCGCAGGTCATTAGATTTTTCAGAGACAGTAACAGACTGGGTCATAGGCGTAATTTTGTCTTCTTTAGTGGCAGCGTGACTAGAGAGTTATGGCTACGCCAAAGTGACCAAGTTTGCAAACCTGCAAACGCTTTGATCAAACACGCATTGCCACTCTACGACCAGTACAGCGATCAAAACGAACGCAATGCTCATCGAAAAGAGGCCACGCAAGCACACCGTGATCAACTTGTTGGTGACAGATGGTCCCAAGAAAATGCGGCATCCGTTTGCCCATGTGATTCCAAAGCGTTCAAACGATCCGCCGCTTCAGCGACTGTTGGGCGATGACCTTTTTCGACCCACCACATCACCAGCCGATGACCACTCCATAATTGGTCTGCGGGATCATACCATTCTAATTTGCGGTCATAGAAATGCTTGTGCACGGTATTATAGGTAAAATCCCGCAAACTTTTTGCATCTTTCCAAACCGACAAAGTTGACGCCGCCCGCGGGTTTCCCCCGATCGGGCCCTCCGGGTCCAGTTGCGCCATTTCCATTTGCGCAGGGTCCAGATGCCAAACATAGCCCGCAGACCGTTCTGCAATCTTGTAAACGCGATCCAGATTGTTCTGAAAATCTGCAAGGCGCGGATCATCCCAGTCGTAACGCAGGACACCAATGTTAAATTCCGCAAGGTGTTTCATTTCACAACGACCATTTGCCTTGGATCACCAAAGTGGGTCATTGCACAAAACCTGCCCCAAATATACCTGACATCATCAAACCGTAGTTTCCCAACCGGATCACTCTCACAACAGATGCGCCGACGGGAATGCCAAAACACTCCAATCCCTCATTCGAAACCAAATTCAAGTTTCGGGAACGAGAACAGCGGACAAAGCGGTTTCCTGGGCCGTTTCCTGATCCGCGGCGTCGCAAACGTCACCCTCGCCCGGTGCAACGCCGTACTTTGCGCGAAACTCGCGTGTCCTGATATCGGTCATCGCATCAATCGAAGAACGCTCTCTGAGTGCTGCCAAAGATCCGCGTCCCTCTTGATTTCGCCGCTCGCTGATTTGCAAATCAAGGCTTTGGTCATAACGATACCGATTGCAACTTGCCGCGATATTCCGAGCGAGCCTCAGATTGGCATAATATTCAGGGATCGGTTGTGCGAATAGCCGAAGAACCGCCTGATCGTCGAAATCACGCGCTGGCGGCGGGAGACCACTGGAACACCCCGTCGCAGCCACAAACATTGCCAAAAGGCCGAAATAGACTTTCATCAACTTTCCTTCATTTTCGGTACTTTGGCTCAATTTTCTCATCAAATAGCAAAAATGACAAATTTCGACCGTGAACCAGATCGCCCGCTAAGATCGAAAACCTGTCCAAGAATACCGTCGGTCTTTTTTCAAGACGTCATTTGCGCACGAGAAATCGACCTACCGGATGTTTGGCTCCCGCAATTTTTTTGGCATACTCGCATTGCAACTTTTGGATGTTTTGCGAGTTCGGTTGAAAACCTTCGTCTTTCAGCCACGCATCAAACTGAACGTAAGGACCTGCCCCCGCTGATCGCCGGGCTTTGGCCAATGCACCATTCTTGTGACCTTCACTACGCAACAACTTGTGTCCAAGTTGCACATTCATTGAGCCAGCGCTTGTTTCAATCCATTTGACGTTCTTAGAACAGTCCTCGGCCAAAGACGCGGCCCATTGCAAACCCCACATCGCCTGTTGGGTTGCGGTGAACTCCTGCTCCGCCACAGCGCTGTGACCTAATAGGAATGTCGTAACCAGAGTGGCACGAAAAATTTTCATAGTTAGAACCTCAAGAATTTGTTTAAAGAAATTTAAATCCGCCCATTCTTAAGGGTCCAAAAACATCCAAATCCTGTTTGCCGAAAACAAACTGCCTTTGCTTTTGGCCGCTCAACGGATGAGGACAGCTAACAACGACAAATCAATGCGCCGTCTTTCTCAAATCATTCGGCCGCGATTTTTGCCCCGTTGATCCGGTCTTCGATCACGTCCCGGAAATTGCGGATCAACCCTTGGATTGGCCAAGCCGCCGCATCGCCCAATGCGCAAATTGTGTGGCCTTCGACTTGTTTGGTCACATCAAACAGCATGTCGATTTCTTCGACGGACGCATCGCCCTGTACCAAGCGTTCCATCACGCGCATCATCCAGCCTGTGCCCTCACGGCACGGCGTACACTGGCCACAGCTTTCGTGTTTGTAGAATTTGGACAAGCGCCAGATTGCTTTGACGATATCTGTCTGTTTGTCCATGACGATCACAGCAGCCGTGCCCAGACCAGACTGCAGATCATTCCGCAAATAGTCAAAATCCATGATGGCGTCTTTCATCTTTTCGCCGCGCACGCAGGGCACAGATGACCCACCTGGAATAACGGCCAAAAGGTTGTCCCAACCGCCCCGAATGCCACCGCAGTGTTTTTCGATCAGTTCTTCAAAGCTGATCGACATTTCTTCTTCCACGACGCACGGGTTGTTCACGTGCCCTGACACGGCGAATAGCTTGGTGCCTGCATTGTTTGGACGACCAAAACCGGCAAACCATGCCCCACCTCGGCGCAAGATTGTTGGCACAACGGCAATGGATTCCACATTGTTCACCGTGGTCGGACAACCATAAAGACCCGCACCCGCCGGGAACGGCGGTTTCATACGTGGCATGCCTTTGCGTCCCTCAAGGCTTTCCAGCAATGCCGTTTCCTCGCCGCAGATGTATGCGCCTGCCCCATGATGCAGATACAGATCAAAATCCCAGCCGGATCCAGCTGCGTTCTTGCCTAGCAATCCAGCCTCGTAGGCTTCGTCGATTGCGTTTTGCAGCGCTTCTTTTTCACGAATGTACTCACCGCGAATGTAGATATAGCAGGCATGCGCATTCATCGCGAAACTTGCGATCAGACACCCTTCGATCAACGTATGAGGATCATGACGCATGATCTCGCGATCTTTGCAGGTGCCCGGTTCTGATTCGTCTGCATTCACAACCAAATAAGCCGGACGCCCGTCGCTTTCCTTGGGCATGAACGACCACTTCAAGCCAGTCGGAAAGCCCGCACCGCCGCGACCACGCAAACCGGAATCTTTCATTTCCTGAACGATCCAATCGCGCCCTTTTTCGATGAGCTTGTCCGTTCCGTCCCAATGGCCACGCGCCTGCGCGCCTTTCAGCGTGCGGTCGTGCATACCGTAAATGTTGGTAAAGATCCGGTCCTGATCAGCGAGCATTGCGCGTCTTCCTTAATTGTCCTGGCGGCTCCGCCAGATACCGATGGCCACGAAGATGGCCCAAGCAAATCCCGCCAAGGCCACCAGATCAAAAAGAGCGCGCACCCGGTTTGACCAACCGAAATGCGCACCCAACATATTTGCAAGAACCCAAGCCACACCTGTTCCAGCAATCACCAGCGCAAGGCGCTGTCCTGCCTTAGAAGATTTGTCTTGGCCCTCAACCATATTCGTTACGGCGTCACTTGTAGACGCCGCCTCCTCCTACGCGCTTAGAGAATTCAGTCTCTCCGCCCGCAGCCAGAACCCCAGCTTGTTCAACCCATTTGTCACGGCTCACACGCCCCTTGAACCCTTCCAAGTTGGCGTTGACCCACGCAACTTCGGCCGGAGACCAAGCCGCGATTTGGTCAAAGTGATAAAAGCCCATAGCGTTACAGAGCTTTTCAAGTTTCGGCCCAATACCTTTAATTTCTTTAAGGTTATCGGCTTTTCCGTCCCGTGGACCCGTCAAAGTCGCAGGCTTTTGACCTTCATTTTCACCTTCGAAAATACCGTCATTGTCGTAATCCGGCGTGAAATCCGCTGATGCTGCCTGGTCTTCGGTCGGTGTGGCAGCCGCCTTCGGTTCCGCCTTAGGCTTAGCAGCCTTTGGTTTTTCCGCCTTAGGTTTAGCCGCTTTTGGCTTGTCCGCTTTTGGTTTGGCTGCTTTTGGTTTTGCCGCAGGTTCGGCAGGTTTCGCCTCGCCTTCGTATTTCCAATCGCCCTTGCGTTCGGCCAAATCTGCTTCACCCTCCAAAGCCTTGGACGGTTTCACCAATGGTTCAGAAGGCGTGTCTGCAGCCGGTGCTTCAGCGGCTTTCGCCGTTTCCACAGGTGCAGCAGTTTCAGGTTTACTGGCTGGTTCGCTCGTTGCGGTAGAAGCCGTTGCGGCAGCCGCAGCAGCGGGGGCTGCAGCAGGTGCAGCACTCGATGTCGAGGACGATGACTCTCCGGTGCCAGATGTTGAATGCGATCCGTGTGTCCCAGATGCAGTGGTTTCAGATTGCTCCGAACACAGCAGCCAATTCAAAACAAAACCAGCAATCACGAAAATAATGAGACCCATCAACAGCGCAGAGAAGAAACCCCAACCCCATATCGCCATCAAAAGAATTAACGATAAAATTCCTGCAACCAATGCAGCCAACCAGCAGCCGCGTGTGCAGGACATATTTTCACCAAAGTCGCTCATGATCATCCACCTCCCAAAAAAATTTAGACGTCATCTACTTATAGATACCGTCTTTTTTGGCGCGTTGGGAAAAATCTGTCGATCCTCCCCCTGAAAGGGTTTTTGCTTGTTCGACCCAGTTGTCGCGCACCACCCTGCCTTTAAAGCCTTCTAGGTTTTGATCAACCCACGACACTTCGTCGGCTGTCCAGGCCGCAACCTGGTCAAAGTGAAAGAATCCAAGCGTGTTCAACAGCCCTTCGAGCTTTGGCCCGACACCCTTGATCAGCTTAAGATCATCCGCGCCGCCTTTGCGGGCTTTCTTCATGACCTTCGGTTTGGTGCCCGCACCTTCAGCCGCTTGAGCCACAGGTTCCGGATTGGTCTTTGGCTTGGCAGCCTCTTTGGGCTTGGCTGGGGCTTTCGGTTTCGAAGGAGCTTTTGGTTTGGCTGCCGCTTTAGCCTTGGCCGGGGCTTTCGTTGCGTTGGCAGCTGGTTTTGTACCCGCCTTGCCCGCAGTTCCCTGCCACGGCGCAAGCAGCGGCACTTCTGTCCCGTCGATCCGTTTGACCGTATCGCCGATATCCGCTGCCAATTGCACCGACGCATTATACGCCGTTTTGCCACTTTCAAAATCCTGCAGAGAGGTCAAACCGCTCAATGGTTCTGCTGCATAACGTCCATTTTGTGGACCCGGAGTTGGAACCTTGCCAGCGCCCAACTCGTCAATAATTTCGCCCATACGCGCGGCAGTCAGATCCTCGAAGTAATCTTTGCCGATTTGAGCCATTGGCGCATTGGCGCAGGCGCCAAGGCATTCAACCTCTTCCCAACTGAATTTGCCGTCGTCTGACAATTGATGGGCTTTGGACGCAATCTTGTCTTTGCACACCGCGACAAGGTCTTCGGCACCACAAATCATGCAGGATGTCGTTCCGCAAACTTGAATATGCGCAACAGAACCAACGGGTTGCAGCTGAAACATAAAGTAAAACGAAGCCACTTCCAAGGCTCGGATATACGCCAAGTTCAGCATATCGGCGATCGTTTCAATCGCGGGACGCGTCAACCAACCTTCTTGTTCCTGCGCACGCCACAGCAACGGTATAATAGCCGATGCCTCGCGCCCTTCCGGGTATTTCGTTATTTGCGCTTCGGCCCATGCCTGATTGGCCGGAGAAAACGCAAAGCTATCGGGTTGTTCAGGATGAAGACGGCGAAGCATTAGTTTCCAAGTTCCTTGATAGGGATGCACACGTAACCAATATCATTGCCACCCAAACTGCCGGCATTCGCGTAAGCCTCAAAAGCTGCATCAGGAACGTCGAATTTACAGATGAAAGTTTCCATTTCATCTCCTTCCAAAATAACAACGTTTTCGCGGATATTCACATACCCAACCGAATCCGCGATGAGATCAGAAATATCCGGCTGATGGCCATCAGCAAAAACTGGCATCGCCGAAGTCAGTGTTAAAAAACCTGCAAGTCTGATCATCTATCGATCTCCCCAAATACCACGTCCATAGTGCCGATGATGGCGGCGACGTCGGCCAGCTGGTGACCTTTCGACATGTAATCCATCGCCTGCAAATGCAGAAAGCCGGGCGCGCGCAGTTTGGCGCGGTATGGCTTGTTCGACCCATCCGCCACAAGGTACACGCCAAACTCGCCTTTAGGCGCTTCGACCGCGCAATACACTTCCCCTTCGGGCACGTGAAAACCTTCGGTATAAAGCTTAAAGTGGTGGATCAAAGCTTCCATAGACGTCTTCATGTCGCCGCGTGATGGCGGGGTCAATTTCCCGCGCGCCAACACATCACCGGGTTCATTGCGCAACTTTTCAATCGCTTGCTTCACGATTTTCAGGCTTTCGCGCATTTCAGCCATGCGGCACAAATACCGATCATAACAATCGCCATTTTTGCCGACCGGAATTTGGAAATCGAATTCATCATAGCATTCATACGGTTGCGAGCGGCGCAAATCCCACGCCAGTCCCGATCCGCGCACCATGACACCCGAGAAGCCCCACTCAAGGATATCTTCTTCGGTCACAACACCAATATCTGCGTTGCGCTGTTTGAAAATCCGGTTTTCAGTCAGCAATCCGTCGATATCATCCAGCGCTTTGGGGAATTCATCAGCCCAAGTGTCGATGTCATCGATCAGATCTGGTGGCAAATCCTGATGCACTCCGCCCGGGCGGAAATACGCAGCATGCAACCGCGCCCCACACGCCCGTTCGTAAAAGATCATCAGCTTTTCACGCTCTTCAAAGCCCCAAAGCGGAGGCGTCAGAGCGCCAACATCCATCGCTTGCGTCGTCACATTCAGGAGATGATTAAGAATGCGGCCGATTTCCGAATATAAAACCCGGATCAACGATGCACGGCGTGGCACTTCGACACCACACAGCTTTTCAATCGCAAGACACCAAGCGTGTTCCTGATTCATCGGCGCGACATAATCCAACCGGTCGAAATACGGCAGGTTTTGCAGATAGGTGCGGCTTTCCATCAGCTTTTCCGTACCACGGTGCAGCAACCCAATATGCGGATCGCACCGTTCGACGATTTCGCCGTCCAGTTCCAGAACCAACCGCAAAACCCCGTGGGCTGCGGGGTGCTGTGGGCCGAAATTGATATTAAAATTCCGGATTTTCTGTTCGCCGGTCAGCGCGTCTTCGAACCCTTTTGATCCGTCCATCATTGTCCGGGTCCTTTCCTTGGAAGTTTGTCACACACCCGCACCGGGCAAGTGTCATGCGTGCGCACACACGCGCGCGTCAGACCAAACAGTGCCGCTGACACCGCCGCCAAAACGCAAATTGGGTCCAACAGGATAAACAAAAGAAATTGCATCATTTGATCACCGACGCTCCATGTCCTGCAATTTGACCGCGATCCACCACAGCAGGGCGATGGTTCCGATCGGAATAATGCTGAGAAACGCCCAATATTGATTGATCCCAAAATGCGGGAGAATTTTGAAGAACGGGATGATGGATAACGCCGCAATGGCGAGCCAGATCAACATCTCGGTCACCCCGCCTCTTCTTTTTTCTCATCTCCCGGCAGGATGTACTCCGCGCCTTCCCATGGGGACATGAAATCAAATTGGCGGTATTCCTGCACCAGATTAACTGGCTCATATACAACCCGCTTTTGCACTTCATCATATCGCACTTCGGTGTAACCGGTGGTCGGAAAGTCCTTGCGCAACGGATATCCGCGGAACCCATAATCCGTCAGGATGCGGCGCAAATCCGGGTGACCCGAGAATAAAATCCCGAACATGTCAAAGATTTCGCGTTCAAACCAATTGGCCGACGGATGCACTGTCACAATCGACGGCAAAACATCTTCTTCGCGAATGCTGACCCGAAGGCGCACGCGGTGGTTCTGATACATCGACAGAAAATGATAAACGACATCAAAGCGTTTCGCGCGGCCCGGATAATCGACACCTGTGATATCGACCAAAGAGGAAAATGCGCAAGTTGCGTCTGTTTTCAGGAACTCGACAAAGTCGACAATATTGGCAGGCGCCACATCAACGTTCAGCTCGTCATGCGTGATGTCCCATGCCAGCACACAATCGGGTCGCTTGAGCTCGATATGCGCCCCAAGTTCTTTCAATGCTTCGGTCATCATCGCCCCCTAGCGTACAATCGTTCCGGTCCGGCGGATCTTTTTCTGAAGCGCCATGATCCCGTACAGCAATGCTTCGGCTGTGGGTGGGCATCCAGGCACGTAAACATCCACGGGTACGATGCGATCACAGCCCCGCACGACAGAATAGGAATAGTGGTAATACCCACCGCCATTGGCACATGAACCCATTGAGATCACATAGCGTGGCTCTGGCATCTGGTCATAAACCTTGCGCAAAGCCGGTGCCATTTTGTTGGTCAGCGTACCCGCAACGATCATCAAATCGGATTGGCGTGGGCTGGCACGTGGCGCGGTTCCAAATCGTTCAAGATCATAGCGCGGCATCGAGGTGTGCATCATCTCGACCGCACAGCACGCCAGACCAAACGTCATCCAGTGCAGCGAACCCGTCCGCGCCCAATTGATAATGTCTTCCGTTGACGTCAACAGGAACCCTTTGTCCTGCAATTCACGGTTCAGCTCCTGCGTGGCGACGTCGCGGTCCATGCCCGCGACGTTTGCTCCGGTGGCTATTGCCATTCAAGCGCCCCTTTTTTCCATTCGTACGCAAACCCAATCGTCAGAACAGCCAGAAAAACCATCATCGACCAAAATCCGGCCATCGAGATATCCCCAAAGGCAACAGCCCAAGGGAACAAGAAGGCGATTTCCAAGTCGAAAATGATGAACAAAATCGACACCAGATAGAACCGGACGTCGAATTTCATACGTGCATCATCGAACGCGTTGAACCCGCATTCGTAGGCTGACACTTTTTCCGGGTCAGGATTGCGCACAGCAACCACAATCGCCGCCAAGATCAGGACAATCCCCAACCCAATGGCCACACCCAAAAAAACGAGGATCGGGAGGTATTCCCTCAGCATCTCTTCCACGTTCGGTTCCCTTTCTCGCGCGGGACCGCGCGCACATGTGCTTGGCTCTTCACGCGTTCCTACGCGTGTGACACTAAAGGGTCAATAATCAGACACCGCTTATCTCATTAAATTGTATCGGCATATCGACGCAACTTTACAGAAATCACCATGATAACGAACATGTTAAACGCACGTTAAGCGTATCAAATGCGATCCCATGACTTGAATCTGTTTTTATGGGTTTGGGCTCATTCAAGATGAGCACAAGATCGACCAGTACAGCGCGGCACCCGCCAAGTCAGTGCGAGCGGCTCCAATAACAGTAACCTATTTCATCCAAGGCGCAGGCTTTTTAGCAAAGAATGCACCAATGCCGCCCGTCGCCTCTTCTGTTTCCCACCGCGCACGCAACGCATCAATTGTCATGCTTATGGTGGCATCATCAATCACAGGACCCAATGCACGGGCCAACGCCTTGGCTTCTGCCACGGCCCCCGGCGCTACGGAAAGATAGGGACTGATTTCTTGTTCGATTGCGTCGTCAAGCTGGTCAGGCTGCACGATTCGCGACAGCACTCCCAATTCCACGGCTTCTTGCGCGGCAAACAAACGCCCCGAGAAAAAGACCCGCCTCGCCCGTGCCTCGCCCATGCGTGCAATGACATAAGGTCCAATGGTGGCAGGGATCAAACCCAACCGCACTTCGGTCAGGCCCAATTTCGAACCATCCACACCGATGGCAACATCGCACACACAGGCAAGCCCCACGCCGCCCCCAAACGCATTGCCTTGCAAGCGTCCGATCATCGGCTTGGGCATGGTGTTCAAAGCTTGCAACATATAAGCAAGCTTTCCCGCCTCTTGCGCACGGGTTTGGGCGTCCGCCTGCATTTGATCCTGCATCCAGCCTAAATCGCCACCCGCACAAAACGATGCCCCCGCACCGGTCAAAACCACGACACGCACCGACGGGTCTTGTCCCAATTGGCCAGCCGCATCTGTTAGCTCAGTCAACATCAAACCTGACATCGCATTATGCTTGTCTGGTCGGTTCAGGGTCAGAGTGGCGACACCACGGTCATCCAAATCAACAGTAATCGTTTCAAAATTGCTCATCATTTACCCCAGTTTTGTCCCCGCAGGTCGCAATCGCACCGACGATGCCCATGATAGGCCATTCCCACTTTGCAAAGCGATCCAATCGCATTTGCAAAGTCAGGCTTTGCGCATGGCCCGTGCCATGATTGCTGCCTGTTCAATGGCTTTTGCATCCAGATTTGTCTCAAACCCACGCGCTTTCAAATGGGCGTCCACAGCCTCAGTTGCGACATTGCCCGCAGCACCTGGCGCATAAGGACATCCACCCAGCCCCCCCACGGCGGCGTCAAACACACGAAGCCCCATGTCCAAAGACACATCAATATTGTCCAGTGCATGCCCACCCGTGTCATGAAAATGCCCCGCCAAAATGCCGACAGGAACCACGTTCTTAACCGCCATCAGCATTGCGCGCACCGCATCTGGGCTCCCCTGTCCAATGGTGTCACCCAACGAAATTTCACTGCACCCCATGTCAAACAAGGCCTTGGCGACCCGTGCAGTATCCTCAGGCGCAACTGATCCATCATAGGGGCATTCCACAACACACGAAACGTAACCTCGCACCGGGATGTTTCGATCCTTTGCCGCCGCCACAACGGGTGCAAACCGTTCCAGACTTTCCGCAACACTGGCGTTTATGTTGGCTTTCGAAAACCCTTCCGACGCAGATCCAAAAACCGCCACCTCATCTGCCCCTGCAAGCATGGCGTCATCGAAACCACGCATATTCGGCGTAAGAGCAGTGTATCGCACAGCATTTGCGCGGTGGATGCGTCCCAAAACCTCGGCGCTCCCAGCCATTTGCGGCACCCACTTTGGGCTCACAAACGATGCGCATTCGATCCGCCGAAATCCTGCGCGGCTCAGTTGGTCGATCAAAGCCACCTTGTCCGACACCGAAATCTCTGCTGGTTCGTTTTGCAGCCCATCCCGAGGGCCGACTTCGAATATTTCGACATATTCTGCCACAGCGCCTACTCCGTCGGCCAAGCGGGATAGAACGGCTTGGAATACAATTCTTCACCGGGCGCAGGCAAGCTTTTTTGATAGGCCGGGCGGGCACTGATCCGGGCAAACCAATTGGCCAAACACGGATGTTCGTCCAATACATGGAACAATTTCGCCATCGCAACGGCTTGCCCGACGCTCACATCTGCAGCTGTGAACGCATCCCCTACAAGAAAACCGTGATCCGTCAGTCGCGCTTCCAGCGCATCATAGCATTTCCCAATACGTGCGGCTTCCAAACGCATCACGATCGGACTGCGCATCGCGTCATCATACAAAGCAATATGTTGCTGCGTCAGGGCCGCGACATGCTGACTGATCGTTTCTGCGAAATGCACCCAGATCAACCAATCCGCCCGATCCTTGTGACCAACAGGGCGGCCCAAAACATCTGGCGAAAATTGTTCACATAAATACTGGGTGATCGCGCCCGTTTCAAACATCTGCAATCCATCGATCTGTAACGCAGGGACACGGCCTGCCGGGCTGAGTTCAAGAAATTCCGGACGGCGCAACGTTTTGTCAAAGGGATAGGTTCGGACATCAAATGAAATATCTAACTCATGCAAAAGCCATAAAGTTCGCATGGATCGCGATTGCGGACAGTGATGCAGGATGATCATGTGTCTTCGCCCTCTGCCTCAAGGCGCACAAGATATGCACCAGCTTCCACTTGATCATTGGCTTTGGCGCAGACCTCGCACACAACCCCGTCGCGGGCGGCAACCAATGTGTGTTCCATTTTCATAGCTTCCAGAATGGCCAGCGGATCACCTTTGCAAACTGCCTGCCCTGACTTTGCAAATATTGCTTTCACCAAACCCGGCATCGGCGCTGTGATCACATCATCGTCGCCCCCTGCTGTTGACAAAACGTCCAAAGGATCGATGCGCCCGAAATATTGCGGCTCGGCTCCGAATACAGTCACACCGGACGCATCGACAAATGTTTCTGGCAGCCGTTCTCCGTTCAGTGACCAAACACCTGCCTCATTCAGCACTGAATATACATTATCCTCTACGGTCCAATCTTGATGAGCCTCGCTTTGCACAGACACGTGCAGATCAACCTGTTCGTCGCCATTCGCCAAACATATTGTTTGGTTCAAAGGACGCCAAAGATGAAACCCACGGACCTGATCCGGTTGGTTCAACCCAGCCAAAGCCATCCCCGCCGCAATCATTTGAATTGCCGTCGGTTGAGAATGCGCAGTCAGTGCATCAAGATCCCGACCTATCAGACCGGTATCAACGTCGCCCGTGGCGAACCCTGTATGGCCCGCCAACGCCCCTAGAAACGCGATATTTGTCGTTGTTCCCGCAATGGCCGTTTCCGCCAATGCGCGTCGCAACCGCGACAATGCAATCTCGCGCGTTGGTCCGTGAACAATGACTTTGGCGATCATTGGATCATAAAACGGGCTGATCATATCACCGGCCCGAACACCGCTGTCTGACCGCGCCTCTGTTGGAAAACGAACGCAAGTCAGCATTCCGGTCGCAGGTAAAAACCCGCTGGGAACATCTTCTGCATAAAGCCGTGCTTCAAAGGCGTGCCCTTGAATTTGCAAATCGGTTTTCAAACTTTGCAAAGTCTCCCCGGCGGCCACCCGCAATTGCCATTCGACCAGATCAACACCGGTAATGGCTTCTGTAACGGGATGTTCGACTTGCAATCGCGTGTTCATTTCCATGAACCAGAATTGGTCCGCTTGCAGCCCATTGCTGGAATCCACAATGAACTCAATTGTACCCGCTCCGGAATATCCAATTGCCTTTGCCGCCGTGACTGCCGCTTGGCACATGGCTTGGCGCATCGCGTCTGTCATACCCGGTGCTGGTGCTTCCTCGATGACCTTTTGATGTCGCCTTTGCAGCGAACAGTCCCGTTCAAACAAATGAACGGCCTCTGAACCATCCCCAAAAACTTGAACTTCGATGTGGCGAGGCTTGGCGACAAACTTTTCGATCAGAACGTCGCTGTTGCCAAACACGGTTTTAGCCTCACTTTGTGCGGATGCCAAGGACGCCAGAAAATCGGTCTCGACTTCGACCAAACGCATGCCTTTGCCGCCCCCGCCCGCAACGGCCTTGATCAACACAGGATACCCGATCCGCGCGGCTTCGTTCGTTAAGGTCGCATTGCTTTGGTCATCCCCGTGATAACCCGGCACGACCGGCACGCCCGCTTTGATCATCAGCGTCTTGGCGGCATCTTTCAAACCCATCGCGCGGATCGCGTCCCCACTTGGACCAATGAACACCAATCCAGCCGCCTCAACGGCATCTACAAAATCAGGGTTTTCCGACAAGAACCCATAACCTGGATGGATCGCCTGCGCCCCGGTTTGCAAAGCCGCTTCGATGATCGCATCACCGCGCAGGTAACTTTCCGCAGGTGTTCGCCCTCCAAGCGAAACCGCATAATCCGCCATTTCGACGTGCAACGCGCCTTTATCAATGTTGGAATGAACAGCGACCGTTTTGACGCCCAAAGACCGCGCAGTTTTTATCACGCGACACGCGATTTCGCCCCGGTTCGCAATCAAGATCGTATCAAACATAAATTAACCCTGCCCTGATCACATACGGAACACGCCAAAGCGCGTGTCGGAAATGGGTGCGTTCAACGACGCGCATAGACTTAGAAACAGCACATCGCGCGACTTGCGTGGATCAATGATACCGTCGTCCCACAATCGCGCAGAGGCATAAAGCGGATGCGATTGCGTTTCGAACATCTCAATTGTCGGACGTTTGAATTCTTCTTCGTCGTCCACGCTCCAACTGCCACCTTTGGCTTCGATCCCCGACCGTTTCACCGTCGCCAAAACACCGGCGGCCTGTGCCCCGCCCATCACGCTGATGCGGGAATTTGGCCAGCTCCACAGGAAACGCGGATCATACGCCCGCCCGGCCATCCCGTAATTTCCGGCGCCAAACGATCCGCCCACAAGCATCGTAATTTTGGGAACCGAGGTCGTTGCAACGGCCGTGACCATTTTTGCACCGTGCCGCGCAATGCCTTCGTTTTCATATTTCCGCCCAACCATAAATCCGGTGATGTTTTGCAAAAACACCAATGGGATATGACGCTGAGAACACAGTTCGATGAAATGCGCGCCCTTTTGCGCGGCCTCACTGAACAACACACCGTTATTCGCAATGATCCCAATTGGGCACCCTTTGATATGGGCAAACCCCGTCACCAGCGTTTCGCCGTACCGAGCCTTAAATTCGTCAAACCGCGATCCGTCGACGAGGCGCGCGATGACCTCGCGGATGTCGTATGGCGTGCGCAAATCCGCAGGCACAACACCCAGAATTTCCGAAGGATCATAGGCAGGGTCTTCCGGTGTCGCCCATTCCAAGGTTTGTGGTTTTTTGCGGTTAAGCCCGCGCACCGCATCCCGTGCCAAAGCCAGTGCATGCCTGTCATCTTCGGCGAGGTAATCAGCTACTCCTGACAATCGCGTGTGGACATCACCGCCACCCAAATCTTCGGCTGTGACCTCTTCGCCTGTAGCGGCCTTCACCAATGGGGGCCCCGCCAAGAATATAGTACCTTGATCTTTCACAATAATTGTAATGTCAGACATTGCAGGCACATAGGCACCGCCCGCTGTACATGACCCCATGACAACCGCAATCTGTGGGATGCCTTTCGCGCTCATCTGCGCCTGATTGAAAAATATCCGCCCAAAGTGATCACGGTCGGGAAACACCTCGTCCTGATTGGGGAGGTTTGCGCCCCCGCTATCAACCAAATAAACGCATGGCAGGTGGTTCTGCTCAGCTATTTCTTGCGCACGCAGATGCTTTTTCACGGTCATAGGGTAATAGGTGCCCCCTTTAACCGTCGCATCATTGCACACGACCATAACATCTTGGCCGTGGATTTTGCCCACACCAGTCACGACGCCCGCACAAGGTGCCACACCGTCATACATCGCATGCGCAGCCGTCGCACCGATTTCAAGAAAGGGCGATCCCGGATCCAGCAAATTGGCAACGCGATCCCGCGGCAGCATTTTCCCGCGCGACACATGCCGCGCACGCGACCGTTCACCACCACCTTCTGCGGCCGCAATCGCCGCGTTCTGAATGTCTGAAAGCGCTGTCAGATGTGCCGCCTGATTGGCTTGAAACGTTTCAGACGAGGTCGAGATTGCCGATTTCAACTTCATAACTTTACCTTTTGCACCAAATGCATGGCGAACAGGACGCGCCGATATTTGAGTAAAAAACAACCCGTCATGTCGTCAGTTCCGCCGCTGCGCGCGCTTTCAATTCTTTTCGGATCACTTTTCCTGTAACGGTCATGGGCAATTGACTGAAAAATTCGATTTCTCTTGGATATGAATAACTTGCAAGTCGATCTTTAACATGATCCTGCAGATCGCGCGCCGTGGCGGACGCATTATCATTCAAAACCACATAGGCTTTGACCAGCTCAGTTCGCAGCGCATCTGGTTTGCCCACAACCCCAACAGTCGCGACGTCAGGATGAGTCATCAGGCAGTCTTCGATCTCGGATGGGCCGATGCGATATCCCGACGACGTAATCACGTCATCCTCGCGACCAACAAACCGGATAAAATCGCCTTCGCGCACGCCCCGATCCCCGGTAAGCAACCAATCACCGCGAAATTTCGCGGCCGTTTCTTCAGGACGGTTCCAGTATTTTAACATCATCGAAGGGGCGCCTGATCGAATGGCGATGTCGCCTTCCTCTCGTGTCTTGTGTCCGGCGTCGTCGATGATATCGACATGAAACCCCGGCACGGCGCGTCCCATGCATCCAGGTCGCGGATCAAATTGAGACCCGCAAGACGACACCACCATGTTGCATTCGGTTTGACCGTAAAATTCGTTGATCGTCACGCCCAATGCGTCTTGTCCCCAGACCAGCATTTCCGCACCCAAAGGTTCGCCCCCCGACGCCACGGATCGCAATCCCGCTACCTCGAACCCGCCCGCTTTCAACATGCGCAAAGCTGTTGGCGGAAAGAACACGTTGCGCACGTTGGCAGTGTCCACAATCTGCTGGCAAGCCTCTGGCGAAAACTTGGGCATGCGGGATGCAACAACAGGAACGCCAAGCGCGAGACCGGGCATCAACACATCAAAAAGACCACCAATCCAAGCCCAATCGGCAGGCGTCCACAGGCAATCATTGGGGTGCCCCAGGCCGTCATGGCTGATCGAAACGCCGGGAATATGACCGTCCAGAATGCGATGCCCATGCAGCGCTCCTTTGGGTGTTCCGGTGGTGCCTGATGTATAGATCAGCACAGCGGGCGTGTCCGGTTTGGCATCAAAATACGGAATGTCTGACATTGCCTGCCCAACGGAATCCACCTTCAAAACGGGGGCAAGCTGTCCGATCTGCTTTGCGCCGTCATCGTCAGTCACAATTATTGTACATCCCGCGTCATCTATTCGGGTCTTCAAAGCGTCGTGCTGAAACAGTTTAAACAAAGGCACTGAAATAGCGCCAATTTTCCAAATGGCCAAATGGGCTGCGGCACAAGACGGCGACTGCGTCAGCAATACACCGACCCGGTCGTCGGGCTGAACGGAGTGCATCAATGCGCTGGCCAAATTGTCAGTCAATTGAGCCAACTCAGCAAAACTAACATCCCGACGCTCACCCCCGGTCAGATCAATAATCGCGCATTGATCGGGTGCCTTGTCCAAACATTGGGCTGCCAAGTTCATGTGCTTGATCCGGTATCTTGGACAATCGCACCGCGTCGGTTCACGTCGTAAGACACTTGGTTGCAGGTTACGCGAAGCCAAATCTGACCCTGTCCGGGCACAGCGATGCAATCGTCCGGCTGACCACCATAGGCGTCCAAATGCGCACGCACCACGGCGCTGATGATTGCGCTTTCGTCCAATGTCGCGTGTCGCGTTCCCAAAATGTATCCGCCAATCGCGGCCAATGTCGCGAGAAACACAGTGGAAAGGACGATCCCGCGTGACATCAGAGCATGTGCCCCATCATCTCGCGACCAATCAGCATCCGTCGGATTTCAGACGTACCCGCGCCGATTTCCATCAATTTTGCGTCGCGGAAAATTCGGCTGACTGGGCTGTCATTCATAAAGCCGGTTCCCCCCATGGCTTGCACAGCTTGGTGGGCAACCTTCATCGCTTCTTCTGATGCGTATAGCACACATCCTGCGGCGTCCTGACGAGTCACTTCGCCTCGATCACAGGCCTTCGCCACTTCGTAAACATAGGCACGCGCAGAATTCATCGCGGTGTACATATCCGCAATTTTGCCCTGCATCAGTTGGAAATTACCCACTGGTTCACCAAACTGCTTGCGTTGGGACACATAAGGCATGACCTCATCCAGACATGCCGCCATGATGCCCGTGCCAATGCCGGACAATACAACCCGTTCGTAATCAAGGCCGGACATCAACACGGCGACGCCCTTGCCTTCTTCGCCTAACACATTGTCAAACGGCACTTCGACGTCCTCAAAGATCAACTCAGCGGTGTTCGACCCCCGCATTCCCAATTTGTCGAAATGCTCAGATGTGGAAAAGCCAGACATTTCTTTTTCCACAATAAACGCGGTCATTCCGCGTGAGCCGGCATCAATATCCGTCTTGGCATACACAACCAACGTGTCTGCGTCCGGGCCGTTGGTGATCCAATATTTGGTCCCGTTCAGGCGGTAATGATCGTTGCGCTTTTCGGCCCGCAATTTCATCGACACAACGTCCGATCCGGCCCCAGCTTCGGACATGGCCAGCGCGCCGACATGCGAACCACTGATCAAACCCGGCAGATATTTTTCACGCTGCTCATCTGTTCCATTCAGATTTATCTGATTCACACAAAGGTTCGAATGCGCCCCATAGGACAACGCCACAGACGCAGAGGCGCGTGCGATTTCTTCGATCGCCACCACATGGGCCAGATACCCCATTCCCGCACCGCCATATTGTTCGTCCACGGTCACGCCCAGCAAGCCAAGCGCGCCCAATTCCGTCCAAAGCTCGGATGGAAATTCGTTGGTTTCGTCCGTTTGCGCCGCCAACGGCTTGAGGCGATCTTGCGCCCACGCATGCACCATATCGCGCATTGCGTTTACGTCTTCGCCAAGATCAAACCGCATAGAGTGGGTGAACATAAGTCCGCCTCGTCTTTTATTGAACAACTGTTCATATAATAGGTAGGCAGACCTCTTCTGTCGAGTCCCCCAGTGCTAAGATTGATAAACCACGCCAACTTCAGCGCGGATAATACGCGCGATCTGCGCACAATCCTCAACACTGAACGTCAAAGGAATGCGAACATCCAGCACACCCGCCAGCACATGATCACTGGCTGGCATTGGCGCTGATTGAGCATAGCGCCAACTGTCATAGCGACTGGTGAACCCTTTTGGTTCAGGCGTGCCGAACCATTTCAATT
The DNA here is from genome assembly GCA_039975755.1 of Paracoccaceae bacterium. Lineage (GTDB taxonomy): Bacteria > Pseudomonadota > Alphaproteobacteria > Rhodobacterales > Rhodobacteraceae > JABSSA01. The sequence goes on from JBDWGM010000083.1 coordinate 100,864, forward strand.
CCACCCCTCTTTCGCCACATCGGCGCACGACATCTTGGACTTTGCCCGCATCCCAATCCAGCAACAAGAATTGAAAAGACGACCCGACAATCCGTTCTTGTTCGGGCCGGTCTATCACCCTCAGGCCAGGCACTTCGCGCAATCCCGCTTCCATTGCGCGATAGCGTTCGTTCCAACGTTCAACCTGCGCATCTAAATCCTGCAGCTGAGGGCGTAAAATCGCCGCCCGCAGGTTGTCCATGCGTCCAGAAATATTGGGTGTGTCGTATTTAATGGTTTCAAACACCGATGCAGGCGGGCCCGCCAGATGGGTTTCATACAGCATATAGGATCCGGACAACATGATGGAGCGCGCGGCAATCTGCGGATCATCCGTAACCAATAAACCGCCTTCGCCCGAATTCATGTGCTTATAGGTTTGCGTTGAATAACATCCAACCGCGCCGAACCGCCCCGATGGGATGTCGCGCCAAAAGGCCCCCATTGTGTGTGCGCAGTCTTCGACGACAATGATATCGGCCGCGTCGCAGATCTGCATCAGCCGATCCATATCACATAAGTGACCCCGCATGTGGCTGAGCAGCAGATAACTTGCCTGATCTGCTTTTGCTTCAAGATCGTCCAGATCAATTGTCAGGCTTTTGGTAACCCCAACAAACACAGGGTTTGCACCCAAACTCGCGATGGCCCCCGGCACCGGAGCCAGCGTAAAGGCGTTGGTTAGAACCGCGTCCCCTGCTTTGGCCCCGACGGCCCGCAAACCCGTGGCAATTGCATATCCCCCTGACGCAACCCCCAAGCAGAATTTCGCGCCAACGTATTTGGCGAATTCCTGTTCCAGCTGAACCGTTTCGCTAAGTTCGCCGTCACTGGTGTTATATCGATGCAGACGTCCAGACTGCATTACGCGCAGCGCTGCGGCGATGCTGGCTTCGGGGATGGGTTCTTGCTGGGTAAAACTACCGGTGAATCGTTCTGTCATAGAGCTATCTGGAATGGCTTCCCCCTGCCCGTCAAGCGGTCGCTTACCGTTCCCCCAGCAATCGCGTCGCCACGGCAGGCAATTCGTCAAACCTATCGATCAACGCTTCGGGCTCAAGTGCGGCCATATCCCCGCCTGATGGCCCAAAGGTCACGAGAACACTGGGTACTTTGGCGGCGGCCGCCGTTTTGCGATCGGTGTCAGTATCGCCAACCAATAAATACTGCGACGCGCCCAAACGACGTGCTGTTTCGTGTAATGGCTCTGGGTTTGGCTTTCGAACCGGCAGCGTATCTGCACCAACCAAAGCACCAAACGCATCGCGAACCCCCAGTTCCTGCATCAAGGTTTCGGCCAAGCCTTCGGGCTTATTGGTACAGATGCCCACTTGCATCCCGGCCGATTTCAATGCCTCAACCGCATCCATAGCGCCGGGATAAAGAACCGTATGATGCGCAATCGCGTTTCCATAGGCTTCCAGAAGAACCGGGTAATATTGATCTACCAAATTGGCGTCAAAGCGCGATGCGCGTTTCAATCCGACTGTCAACATGCGCCGCCCCCCGCGCAATGCGACCCCCGCGTCCTGTGGCCCAAGCAGATCCCCCAAACCCATGTCGCGAAAACAGAAATTCGCCGCCGCCAACAAATCACCACTGGTATCGGCCAATGTCCCATCCAGATCAAAAATCACTGCGCGCATCTTTTTCCCCCTGTTGCAAACTGAAATCATGTGTGACGGAACATGCACTTGCGTGGCCCGGGAATGCGGATAGAACGGGCGCAACTGGAATTCAAAGAGTTTTCATATGAGTATTGCAACGATAATTTTGGCCGCGGGCAAAGGGACACGGATGAATTCCGATCTGGCCAAGGTCCTTCACCCGATTGCCAACGTGCCAATGTTGCACCATGCGATGGCAACTGCAGCCACCCTTGAACCCACGCTTGATATCGTCGTCACCGGTCATCAGGCTGAAGCCGTCGCCGCAGCCGCGCGCGATTTTGACGCCGATGTACAAATCGCCAATCAGCAAGAACAATTGGGCACGGGACACGCGGTCCAAATGGCCGCGCCGCTGTTGGATGGGTTTGAAGGGCGCGTGGTCGTTTTGTTTGGCGACACACCGTTCATTCAACCCGAAACGATGCAAAACCTGATGGCGGCGACATCCGACATCACCATTTTAGCTTTTGATGCAGCGGATCCAGGACGCTATGGGCGGGTCGTCTCAGATGGGGACACGCTAGAACGCATTGTCGAATGGAAAGATGCATCACCTGAAGAACGAAATATAGCACTCTGTAATTCAGGCGTTATGTGCATTTCATCAACGCTGTTGAACGACCTTATCTTTGAATTGTCAGACACCAACGACGCCAGCGAATTTTACCTGACAGAATTACCTGCATTGGCGCGCGGAAAAGGCTATTCTACGGGCGTTGTCCTGTGCAGCGAATCCGAAACATTGGGCGTCAATACATTGGCAGAATTGTCCGACGCCGAACTCATCTGGCAAGGTTCAAGACGCAGATCCTTGATGGAAGACGGCGTTTACATGCAAGCGCCGGATACCGTCCAGTTGGCGTTTGATACTGAAATCGGACGCGGTGCACACATCGAACCCAATGTGGTCTTTGGCCTTGGCGTCACCGTCGAAAGCGATGCGCGCATCCGTGCGTTTTCCCACCTCGAAGGGGCACATGTTTCGCGCGGCGCAACCGTCGGTCCTTATGCTCGATTGCGCCCTGGTGCCGAATTATCAGAACATGTCCATGTCGGAAATTTCGTCGAAATCAAAAACGCCGTCGTCGCAGAAGGCGCAAAAATCAACCACCTCAGCTATGTTGGGGACGCGCGCATTGGCGCGCGGACCAATGTTGGGGCGGGCACAATTACCTGTAATTATGATGGTGTGATGAAACACCAAACCGAAATCGGCGCAGATGCCTTTATCGGTTCAAACACAATGTTGGTCGCACCGGTGACCTTGGGCAACGGATCCATGACAGGCAGTGGATCTGTGATCACGTCCGATGTTGAACCGGAGGCACTTGCAATTTCCCGCGCGCCCCAGGTCGAAAAACCGGGCATGGCGCGCAAATTATTAGAAATGTTACGGGCCAGAAAAGCTCAAAAAGACCGGAGTAATTGAAATGTGTGGAATTGTAGGCGTTCTGGGCAGCCACGAAGCAGCCCCACTATTGGTCGACGCGCTAAGGCGGCTTGAATATCGCGGATATGACAGCGCTGGAATTGCAACGGTTAACGAAGGCAAGCTTGAACGGCGCCGGTCGGTGGGCAAACTGGTCAACCTGTCTGACAAACTTGTACACGAACCTTTGGCTGGTAAATCGGGGATCGGGCACACCCGCTGGGCCACCCATGGCGGTCCAACCGTCTTGAACGCGCATCCTCACCAATCTGGTCCGGTCGCGGTCGTCCACAATGGGATTGTCGAGAATTTCCGCGAATTGCGCGCTGAATTGGCCGAAAACGGGATAGATTTTGAAACCGAAACTGACACGGAAACTGTCGCGCTTATGGCCCGTCATTTGATGGATGACGGCCTGTCTCCAAAAGACGCAGCTTTTGCCACCATCGACAAACTAGAAGGTGCCTTTGCTCTTGCTTTCTTGTTTGAAGGTCACGCTGATCTGATCGTGGTTGCCCGCAAAGGGTCGCCATTGGCGATCGGGCATGGTGACGGCGAAATGTTTGTCGGTTCAGACGCCATTGCGCTGGCCCCAATGACAAACAAAATCACGTATCTCGAAGAAGGTGATCGCGCTGTGATCACACGTGAAGGTGCAGAAATAACCGATGCGGCCGGACGTCTGGTCAATCGCGAAGTCCACGAAATCCAGCTTGGAAATATGACCGCCGACAAACAGGGGCATAAGCACTTTATGTCCAAAGAGATCACAGAACAGCCCAGCGTTCTGGGACAGGCTATTGCAAATTACGTGTCCGACAGCGGTGAAATCACCCTGCCCGACCCAAGCATCAATTTCACCGATTTTGACCGTGTGGTCATGGTCGCCTGTGGCACCGCTTTTTATGCATGCCTCACCGCCAAATACTGGTTCGAACAATTGGCGCGTATCCCGGTCGAAGTCGATGTTGCTTCGGAATTCCGGTATCGCGAACCTCCTATCCCGGCCCGCACCCTTGCGATTTTTGTCAGCCAATCCGGCGAAACAGCCGATACATTGGCCGCCCTGCGCTACATGCAAGGCAAGGCCGACAAGATCGTCTCAATCGTCAATGTCCCCGAAAGCTCGATCGCACGCGAAAGCGATCTGGCCTTGCCGATCTATGCTGGTGTCGAAGTTGGCGTCGCATCGACCAAAGCGTTCACATGCCAATTGACGGTTCTGCTTGCGCTGGTGCTCGAGGCGGCCAAAACCCGCGGTGAAGTGTCATCGCAAGACTTAGAAGACCACATTGCCTCTTTGCGCAGTGTCCCAAGCCTGATCACGCAGTCCATTTCGCAAAACGACGTCATCTTGCAAGCCGCCCGCGATCTGGCCGAAGATGCGCGTGACGCTCTGTTCTTGGGGCGTGGCCAAATGTTCCCTCTGGCTTTGGAAGGCGCGCTGAAGCTCAAGGAAATCAGCTATATACATGCAGAAGCCTATGCCTCTGGCGAATTGAAACATGGTCCCATCGCTTTGATCGATCAGAACATGCCTGTTATCGTCATGGCGCCGCGTGATGCGCTGTTCGACAAGACCGTATCGAACATGCAAGAAGTCATGGCCCGCAAAGGCAAAGTCTTACTGATTTCCGATGCCGAAGGTCTGGACGAAGCCCGCGATGGGATTTGGGCGGAAATCGAAATGCCAAGATGCCCTGATATCGTCGCGCCCATCGTTTACGCTGTGCCGGCGCAGCTGCTGGCCTATCATACGGCGGTGGCCAAAGGCACAGATGTGGATCAACCGCGCAATCTGGCAAAATCGGTGACCGTGGAATAAGAACGTCATATGGCAAAGCAATTCCCGTCTCTCAGCGATGATTTCCAAAACTTCATCGCGGCCCAACCTATGTTTTTCGTGGCCACTGCGGCTGCAGATGGCCGCGTAAACATGTCCCCAAAAGGCATGGACAGTTTGCGTGTCCTCGGGCCGAACAAGATCATCTGGCGCAACCTCACGGGCTCGGGCAACGAAACCGCCGGACATTTGCGTCAGGTCAATCGCATGACATTGATGTGGTGTGGATTTGAAAAACGCCCCTTGATACTAAGGGCTTACGGAACAGCGGACACTTTGCATATCGATCACGCAGACTTTGCAAAGTACAATGATCTGTTCCCAGACGATATCGGCGCACGGCAAATCTATGACGTGACAATCGATCTGGTCCAAAGCTCTTGTGGTTACGCTGTGCCGTTCATGGAACACCAAGGCGAACGCCCAACTTTGAAAGAATGGACCAAAGACAAAGGCACAGCCGGGATACATGATTATTGGACCACCAAAAATCAGACCACATTGGACGGCGCCCCGACATACACGCCGATGCCAAACGCATGACGCTTGACGAAGCCCTCGACCAAATTCGCGCACATGCCGATGAAACCCGCGCCAGCGGCGCAGCCAAGTACCATAAATCCAAACGTCTGCATCTGGGCACGCCCAATCCGGTGCTGAACGATCTCACCAAATCGTGGCGACAAACTCTGGATTTGCCCGCACGCCTTGATCTTGCACACGCATTGTGGGGCACGGATATCTTTGAGGCCCGCCTCGCCGCCGCCAAGCTCCTGACCCAAGCCAGATTGCGCCCCGATGACACCGGCGCATGGGTCCTGATCCAAAGCTGGGTGCCCGACTTTGACAGTTGGGCCATTGCCGATCATGCCTGCATGGCAGGGCAACGACGCCTGATCGCCGACCCATCCCGCGTCGACACAGTCGAAACCTGGGCCAACGCGCCCCATATGTGGACTCGTCGCGCGGCTTTTGTGATCACATTGCCCTGGACCAAACAAAACCACCCGACTCCAGAGGATCTCGCAATCCGCGACCGCGTCCTTGGATGGGCGGCAGCACAAGTGGAAGACCAAGATTGGTTCATCCAAAAAGCCATCGCATGGTGGTTGCGTGATCTGTCCAAACACGACCCAGACCGCGTGCGCGCATTCATAGATGCACATGGATCGGCGATGAAACCCTTCGCCCGCAAAGAGGCTTTGCGCCAGCTCAAATGATCACACCGCTCAAGGACGGGGTTCGGGGACGCCCCCGAGGCCTGCGTGGCCTGAGCGCAATATATCTAATGCGCCGCAGGCGTTCCTTTTACGTCAACCCCTAGATCAGGCGGCAGGCATCCGCTGTTCTACAATTTCGGCCCACCACGAACATCCCGCAGGAATAGCCTCGTCGTTGAAATTGTATTTGGGGTGATGCACCATAGCCGTGTCGCCATTGCCCACCAGAATATACGCGCCGGGCCGCTCTTCGAGCATAAAGGCGAAATCTTCGCCGCCCATAACCAATGGCGCCTCGTCGCATTGCCCGGTGATCGACCGCGCAACATCTGCTGCGAAATCCGTCTGGACCTCATGATTGACCATCACCGGATAATTGCGATCGTAATCCACAACCGCCTTGCCGCCAAATGTGGTCGCAATGCCCTCGCAAATTTCGTGAACCCGCTTTTCGGCCAAATCACGCATCTCATTTGACATGGTGCGCACTGTCCCCATCAGCTTCACCGTCTGCGGGATCACATTGAACGCCTTGGACGACGTTTCCACCGATGTGATCGACACAACCACATTGGCAATCGGATCAACATTACGGCTGACGATGGATTGCAAAGCGGTAATAGCTTGCGCCGTCATCAATGTCGTATCGATCGTCTCATGCGGCTTGGCCGCGTGGCCACCCAAACCTTCAAACTCGATCTGCAACAAATCTGTCGCTGCGAAAAACGCCCCCGGACGGATTGCAAATTCACCCACTGGTCGTCCCGGCCAATTGTGCATGCCGTAGACTTCTTGAATGTTCCAACGCTCCATCATGCCGTCTTCACACATTTCGCGTCCACCACCGCCGCCTTCTTCGGCGGGTTGGAAAATGACCACGACGGTGCCGTCAAAATTGCGCGTTTCGCTCAGGTATTTGGCAGCGCCCAACAGCATCGCAGTATGCCCGTCATGCCCACAGGCATGCATCGCGCCCGGCGTTTTGGACGCATACTCCACACCTGTTTCTTCAAGGATCGGCAACGCATCCATGTCTGCACGCAACCCAATGACCTTGCCCGACCCGGTTTCGCGTCCTTTGATCACACCAACAACGCCCGTGCGGCCAATACCTTCGACCACCTCTTCACATCCAAAAGCGCGCAATTTTTCCGCAACAATCGCGGATGTGCGATGCGTTTCAAAAAGTATCTCGGGATTCTCATGTAAATCCCGGCGCCACTCCGTGATTTCGTTGTGCAATTCAGCAAACCGATTCTTGACCGCCATTCGAGCGTGCCTCCATTAAAAATAAGGACCGCGACGCGCTTGAATACACCAAAGACATGTCGCGATTTAAAGGGGAACGTAGCGCATAGAAAAGCAATTGAAATGGCAAATCGATAAGACCAGTTGATCAAATTAAACGAACGGACCAATCGCCTCTAAATCCGTCACCTAAAGCGCAGGACCCAGATCCATCGGGCTGCCATCTGCAAATCGATCGAACCGAAACCGGCCCAAGTCATGCCCGGGCGCTTCGCCCATCACCAATCGGGCCAAGACGCGCCCGACCCCCGGCCCGATTCCAAACCCATGTCCAGAAAGCCCCGTGCCCAACGTCAATCCCGGTAAGGCCCGCACACGATCAATCACCGGCACAATGTCAGGCATCGTGTCAATCATCCCGGCCCAAGTCGTTCGCAATTGAACCGGGCCCAAATGCGGAAAGACCCGCGCAAGTGCCTGCGAAATGCGAGTTACATTCGCAGCATTTTGCGCCGGATTCAGAACGCGCATATTTTCGAACGGGCTGGTTTGATCTTCGTCCCAGCGGCGCGGGGTGCCCCATGCATCAGGATATCCACACGGCGCAGCCGGCAAAATCCGCGTTCCAAATGGATCATGGCGCAGCTGAGTAAGGAACGACGGCAGCGCCTTGATCGCATGCGGGCCGACAAACAGCTCGTGCAACCCGCCTGCTGACAACGACAAACCGCCATCGAGACGGGGACGAAAGCTCAGCTCGCCCTCGGACGCCGCCGCATTAAAGCTGGCAGGCACACGTGTCGTCGCCGCAACGGTCGAACGCACAGACAGCTGAGGCAGAAAAACCCCGTGTCGCGCCAAAAACAATGCGGACCACGCGCCCCCGGCCAAAACAATTTCAGACGCCCGAACGTGCCCTTTTTCAGTGTGCACACCGACAACTTGGCCCGCGGCCACATCAAGGCTGCGCACGGCGCAATCCTCGACCAGACGAACGCCGTCCCGCTTGGCAATGCCAGCCAACGCAGATGTCGCCAACCACGGTTCCGCCCGCATATCAGACGGTGTATAAAGCGCCCCGGCCACAGATCCGCTCAGACCCGGCAACAATCCATAGGTTTGCGAGACATCCAACATTCGCGTGTCGATGCCATGTACATCCGCATAGGTCATCCATTTCGAGAATTTTTCAAGCTTGGCTTGCGTGCGCGCAACATAGGCGACACCGCCCTTAACCAGACCAAAATCCTCATTGGTCTGTGTCGCCAATTCTTGCCACAGATGATTGGAGTCAATCATGATCGGCAATTCGTCTGGATCGCGCCCCTGTTGACGAATCCACCCCCAATTCCGGCTGGATTGTTCCCCCGCGATCCGGCCCTTTTCCAGCAATAGAACCTGCACCCCTTCTCGGGCCAGAAACAAAGCAGTGCAAACGCCAATAATCCCACCACCGATCACGACGACATCCGCCTTTTCAGGCAGAGGCTCGGACCATCGAACAGGGGTCATTTCGGATATCGGAAACGTCATAGGCGACGTCTTATGACGCGTGTTCCATAACATTCAAGCAGGTTCACCAAGAACGTGCAGAAAGAGTCGCTACGTCAGCGTATCGATCAACTTGATCATGAATTCATGCCCCGCATTGAACTGTTCCACGGTGATGAATTCATTGGGCTGATGCGCCTGCGCGATGTCTCCCGGACCACAGACAACCGCCGAATACCCTGCCGCCTGAAACTGACCTGCTTCGGTTCCGTAACTCACCACATGGGTTCCGTTGTCCCCCGTCAATGCGCGCACCAAAGTTTCCGCCGCCCCTTCGGTTTCGGGCCTCAATGGTGGCACATCATAATGCGGGGTTAGGCGGATTTCGGTGTCGGGGTGTACGGCTTGCATTGCCGCCTGCACCTCGGCAACCTTGTCCAACCAAAGTCGTTCCAAAACCGCAAGATCGTCGCCGGGCACGACGCGATACCCCATGACAAACGTACAATCCTTGGCCGTGATATTGTTAGCCGTTCCACCTTGGATCGTGCCCACATGCCACGTGGTATAAGGCGGATCAAACATCGCCGCGACGCCTTGCGGTTCAGCGGCTGCGGCGGCTTCGTTTACTTCATTTGACCATTGTATCAGGCGCGCAGCTTCGTGGATGGCGCTGACACCTTGATAGGCAATGGACGAATGCACTTCGAATCCAATGACATGGGTGTGAAACCCAACGCCGCCTTTATGTCCGGTCACCGCTTTCATCATCGATGGCTCACCGACAATCACGGCTGCCCCTTTGGGCAACACCGGCTGCATCGCCTCGATCATCGGCGGCGCTCCGGTGCAACCAATTTCTTCGTCAAAGCTGAGGGCCAATTGCAACGGTTTGGCCACGCCGCGCTTATGCGCTTCGACCAGCGCCCAGATGGCCAGCGCATCGAAGCCTTTCATATCAGTGCTGCCACGCCCGAACAATTTGCCGTCGCGTTCGACCAATTCAAATGGATCGCTGTCCCAAGGTTGCCCATCCACCGGAACCACATCCGTGTGACCAGACAAAACGATGGCGCCTTCTTCCCACGGTCCGACATGCGCAAATAACGCAGCCTTATGCGGTTGATCAGGATCAGGCCAGCGATGTGACGTGATGCCATGTTCCCCAAGATAGGTTTCCACCCACTCGATCAAAGGCAGATTTGTATCCCGGCTTACCGTTGGAAAAGACACCAGTTTCGCAAGGATGTCGCGCGGCGCAAGAGGATCAGCCATCAATATCCACTATCCGTTGTCAAAACGAAATGGCCCGGCTCTATCTCGAAATACTCGGAAGGTGCCGCTTCGTAATCAATTGGATGAATCGGAGACGGGATCGGTTTGAAATTCAAATCCCGTTCATCCTTACGTTTGCGCGGATCGGCAATGGGAACCGCCGACATCAACGCTTGAGTATATGCATGTTGCGGGTTTTCAAACACGCGGGCGCGTGGGCCCATTTCGACAATTCGCCCCAGATACATCACGCCGACATAATGGCTGACGCGTTCCACAACGGCCATATCGTGGCTGATGAACAAAAACGACAAACCCAGTTCGGCTTGCAATTCCATCATCAGATTCAAAACTTGCGCCTGCACCGACACATCCAACGCCGACACGGCCTCATCCGCGATGATCAGCTTTGGGTTCAAAGCCAAAGCACGCGCAATCGCCACCCGTTGACGTTGCCCACCTGACAGCTCGTGCGGAAAACGCCGCATGAAACTGCGTGGCAATTCCACGCGGTCAAACAACATCTCGACCCGGTTTGTGATGTCCGCCCCTTTTAGCGTGCCAAAATTATGGATCGGCTCCGCCACTTGATCGGACAAAATCATTTGCGGATTAAGCGACGCAAACGGATCTTGAAAGATCATTTGCATATCGCGCCGCGCGTCGCGCAGCTGCTTTTGCTCCAAGGCCATAATGTCCGTACCACCAACATCAATTTCCCCCGACATCGGTTCAATCAAACGCAGGATCGACCGCCCAGCCGTCGATTTGCCACAGCCGGATTCGCCAACAAGACTTAGGGTTTGTCCTTTGTTGATACTGAAAGACAGATCTTCGACGGCATGAACGTTCGCAACGGTACGGCGAAAGAACCCGCCCTTAACCGGGAACCGCGTGATCAGGTTTTTCACCGTCAGCAAACGTTCTTCTGTGCCCGTGATCGGCGTGATCTCTTTCTGATCGCTGCCCAACAGCTTCATTGGTTCGGGGTATGTCTTGCCGTTCATTTCACCCAGCTTTGGCACGGCGGCCAACAACGCTTTGGTATAGGGATGTTGCGGGTTTTCAAAAATCTCTTCGACAGAACCTTCTTCGACTTTGTTGCCACGGAACATAACAACCACACGGTCCGCCATTTGCGCGACCACCGCCATGTCATGGGTGATAAACATCACGGCTGTGCCAGTTTCCCGTTTCAACCGATCCATCAGCGCAAGAATTTCAGCCTGAATAGTCACATCCAACGCTGTCGTCGGTTCATCGGCAATCAACAAACGTGGTTCGCAAGCCAAGGCCATTGCAATCACCACACGTTGACGCATACCGCCTGACAACTCATGTGGATATTGCTTAAGACGTTGTTCCGGCTCGGGAATACGCACCTGCCTTAGCAATTCCACCGCCCGTTCTTCGGCTTGTGACTTGCTCATACCTTTGTGCAACCGCAACCCTTCGGTCAACTGGCGCCCCACCGTGAACACAGGGTTCAGCGCCGTCATCGGCTCTTGAAAGATCATCCCGATCTCATTGCCACGGATCGTGCGCATCAATTCTTGCCCTGCATCGGACAGATCAAGATCTTCGCCATTGCTACGATTAAAAATGAGGCGGCCATCTGCAATTTCGCCGCCACCAAATTCAACAAGCCGCATCAAAGACAGGGACGAGACCGATTTACCCGACCCCGATTCGCCGACAACACAGACCGTTTCGCCCGGATTTATCGAAAACGACACGTCCTCAACCCCGACGACAGGACCATCTTTTGTTTGGAATTCAACCCGAAGGCCCTGAATATCGGCAATTGGCTTTTGCGTATCGAGCATTTTTGTTCCTGACCGGATTTTTTAAAACGCTAAGCGCCGGCCGGTGCCAGTGTCAAACAGATGATGTGTTAAAAAGCAGTCAGGGCAGTACGGGATCACGAGTGTGGACCTGCCAACTCAATACGCAAAAACCACCATAGGTAGCATTGTCGGGTCGCTGTCTGGAATTCATTTTCATGCAGCGCTTGCATTTTTCTGAAAAGGTGTTTCGATAGCCGCATTCGCGTGGTGGGGATCGACAAATATCCGGGGCTGAACAAAGAACCGGTTTCGAACAGCTTTCTTCATTCGCGCAATCACCTGTGACGTCTCACCAAGAAATGGACGCACATTTGACGCAAAACGTGTCCAACACGGAGTATGACATGAAACTTAAAACCCTTCTGATGGGTACAATCGCTGCAACAGCAATGGCTCCTGCGGCTTTTGCTGAACGCGGTAGCGACGGAAACGTGTCGATCATTTACTGGCAGGCGCCATCAATCCTGAACCCGTTCCTCTCGGGCGGTACCAAGGATGTTGAATCCGCCTCGATGATCATCGAACCACTCGCGCGCTTTAACGAAAAGGGTCAGCTTGTCCCTTGGCTCGTGAACGAAGTGCCCACAACAGACAATGGCGGCGTCAGCGCTGACCTGACGTCGATCACTTGGAAAATCACGCCCGGACTGAAATGGTCGGACGGATCCGATTTCACCTCCGCTGATGTGAAATTCACCTACGAATATTGCACCGACCCCGAAGGTGGTTGTGCGCAGGTCACAAAGTTTGAAGGCGTTGAAAGCGTTGAAACACCTGACCCACTGACGGTCGTGGTGAACTTTGCTGGCCCAACACCGAACCCGTATGGTCCGTTTGTAGGTGGCGAAAGCCCGATCCTTCAGGCCGCACAATTTGCCAACTGCCTTGGTGCCAATGCTCCGACATGTACGGATGCGAACTTTGGTCCGATCGGCACAGGCCCATTTGTTGTGGACGAATTCAAACCCAATGACGTGATCCTCATGTCAGCGAACCCGAATTACCGCGATCCAGCCAAGCCAGCATTCGCATCGGTGACGTTCAAAGGTGGCGGCGATGCCACTGCAGCCGGTCGTGCGGTTATGGAAACAGGCGAATTTGACTACGCTTGGAACCTACAGCTTGCACCCGACGTGATTGCGAAAATGCAAGAAGGCGGCAAAGGCACACCCGTTGCAGGCTTTGGCCCCTTGGTCGAACGCATCATGCTGAACCAGACAGACCCGAACCCGGAACTGCCAGAAGGCGAACGCTCAACGGCTGCACATCCGCACCCATTCCTGAAAGACCCCGCGGTTTACAAAGCCATGTCAATGGCGATCGACCGTCCTTTGCTGGTCGAAGTTGGATATGGCCAGGCTGGTAAAGTCACCTGTAACTGGGTTCCTGCACCGGATGCCTTCAATTCGACAGCGCGCACCTGCGACGTTCAAGACATCGAAGGCGCAAACAAAATGCTTGATGATGCAGGCATTGTGGACACAGACGGCGACGGCGTACGCGAAAAAGACGGCGTACCTCTGCGCATTCTGTACCAAACATCCACAAACGCTGTGCGTCAGGATTTCCAAGCTTTGGTCAAAGAATGGTGGAGCGAAATCGGCATCGAAGCTGAACTGCGCAACCTTGATGCGTCGGTCTTCTTTGGTGGTGATCCAGGTTCGCCTGACACGTTCCAAAAGTTCTATGCTGATGTTGAAATGTATGCGAACACATTCAACGGCACAGATCCGCAAGCCTATCTGGCGAACGGTCTTTGCGACAAGGCACCAAGACCAGACTCGCAGTGGCAAGGCGAGAACATCAGCCGCTTCTGTTTGCCCGAATATGACGAACTGCACGCGGAATTGGCCAAAACGGCCGGTATCGAAGCACGTTCCGAAATCGGTCGTAAGCTGAATGATATGATGGTTGAAAACGGTGGAATGATCCCACTGGTTCACCGCGGTCGTTTGTCTGCGCATGCGAATTCACTGTCTGGCGTTGTTCTGAACGTTTGGGATAGCGAATTGTGGAACGTTGCCGATTGGCACCGTGCTAAATAAGCAAAACGGGTGGGCACCTTGCCCACCCAACGCATCGTAGGGGTCAATTTTCTTAGGGAAATTGATCCGCTGCAGTTCCCAATAATGACAAGAGTCTGAACGAGGCCCCGCGCATGCTGACCTTCACGATCCGCCGGTTGATCCTGTCGATCCCGACGCTTCTGTTTATCAGCCTCGCCATTTTTATGCTTCTCCAACTGGCTCCGGGCGATCCGATGGCACAGGTTCCACTGACCGTGCCCCCCGAAGTCAAAGAACAGATGCGCCAAGCATTGGGACTGGGTGAACCCGTCCACATTCAATATTGGAAATGGCTGGTACAATTTTTCTGGATCGAACCGCAGGTTCTGATCGACTATCTCACACGCGAGAGTTTTTTGTTTGGCTGGCTGCCTGACACACAGCTTTACGACGGTCAGTTGCGCAACATTTCCTGGCAGACACGTGGTCCGGTTATGGATCTGGTTGTACAGTCCCTGCCCCAGACGATCTGGGTTGTGGGAATGGCCTATGTGGTTGGCGTCCTGATCGCTTTGCCCATCGGCATCTATTCGGCCTATCGCCAGTATTCTGTGTTTGATCAATCCGGCACTTTCATCACGATGATCGGCTTTTCGATCCCGCCGTTTTTCACCGGGCCTTTGCTGATCGTGATCTTTGCCGTGCAGCTGGAATGGTTGCCATCCGTTTACAACACTGTTCTTGAGGTCGTGGATTGGGACACGTTCGTGTTGCAACTCAAACAAATGGTCTTGCCGGTCATGGTTTTGGCCCTACAAACCACCGCACAGATCAGCCGCTACATGCGTTCATCCATGCTGGATAACCTTAATCAAGATTACGTTCGCACCGCCCGCTCCAAAGGATTGCGCGAAAGCGTGGTGGTCATGGCGCATGTCCTGCGCAATTCCATGATCCCTGTGATCACGGTTATTGCACTTGGCATCCCATCGATTTTTGGCGGCGCAATCATCACCGAAAACGTCTTCAAAGTGAACGGACTGGGGTATCAGCTGCTGATTGCGCTATTTGCCAATGACATTCCCACAGTCATGACCTTCACCTTTATCTTCGCGATCCTCATCGTGCTCTTCAACCTGATTGCCGACGTGCTTTACGGCGTGCTCGACCCAAGGATTCGCTATGACTGATCCGATCACAGAAGAAACGATAGGCGCGTTGCAAGACACAGGTCCGGTGACACCCCCGACCAGCCAATGGAGCGACGTCTGGCGTCAATTCCGCCGCCATAAGGGGGCGATGTTTGGCGGCTTGTTCCTGTTGTTCATCACGCTTTTTGTTCTGATGGGCCCGTATCTATACACGGTAGATGCGCAAAAGCTGGACATCCGGAACAAAGACATGCGGCCCATCTGGACGCTGATTTGGGATGGTGAAGCCAAGGCAGGCTGGAACAAACCTTTGGGCAGCGATCAATTGGGCCGGGACAATCTGGCAAACCTGATCGCAGGTGGTCAAGCTTCGCTGGCGGTGGGCTGGGCTGCAATGATCCTCAGCCTGGTCATCGGGACCGCCATCGGCGTGTGTTCAGGATATTTCCGAAAGCTCGATTTTTGGCTGATGCGCTTTACCGATCTGGTTTTGTCGCTTCCGATCCTGCCCTTGCTTTTGGTGGCCGTGACACTGTTCCGACAACCGCTTAGGGCCAATTTTGGACCGGAAACGGGGATGTTCATTTTGATTGTCGGGGTCATCGCTTTGACATCATGGATGCAAACCGCGCGAATTGTGCGGGGTGACATACTGGCTTTGAAAGAACGCGAATTCATTTTGGCGGCGCGATCGATTGGGACATCCAACCGACAAATCATCACACGTCACCTGCTGCCCAATGTTCTATCCCCCATCATGGTGTCAGCAACTTTGGGTTTGGCCACGGCCATCATCACCGAAAGCGCGCTTAGCTTTTTGGGCGTTGGCTTTCCGTCAGATTTCCCGACATGGGGCAAATTGTTGGCGGATGCTGTGCTGCGGATGGAAGAATATCCAGAACGCGTTTTGTTGCCAGGTATTGCGATTTCATTGACGGTTCTGTCCGTCAATTACCTTGGTGACGGCCTGCGCGACGCATTGGATCCACGCATTCGCGGGCGCTAATCTGACGCAAAATCCAAAGCTGAAACAAAAGAAAATGCCCGGTTCAAAAAGAACCGGGCAGACTGTTTACCAAAAAGTTCCGTACAATGGTCACTTGCTATGCGTATCTAAAATTAACAGTGCGCATCCGGCCAGAAAACATCTGTACTCGCGGGAACAAATTACCAGATATTTCTGGACACTCCGGATGTCGCCAAACTTGGTTAACCACGCAACTTTTTCATCACAAAACCAGCAACCATCTGCACAATCATACCTGCGATACCACCGCCAACGAGATTACCTGCAACTGCACCAACATCCATACCAGCAGCGGCATCGCCGCCTAAACCGCCTAAAAAACCGCCGAATAACTGACCACCGCCGACGCCACCAAGTGCGCCAGTGATTGCATTCCCGGTGTTCCCAAAGGAAACACCTTGCATGACCTTAGCCCCACCAACGCCACCAACTGCACCACCGATAACCTGTGCAATTATGGTTTCCATTGTCGCCCCTCCCTCGCCGTTGAATAGAACATAGGTACACCCACAAAACTTTACGCGGGGAAAAATTAACCACGAATAACCTTAACTAGAATTCAAGTGAGCTGGGGCCGCGTTATTCCATCTTTTGACGGATACGACGCACCAAAGCCCAGACCAGCAAAGCAACCGGGACAGTCACCGCCGCCGTCAACATCCCCTTTGAGACGTTCATCAATGCGGTCGCCGGATACAATACATAAGACACCAACGAGACCGCGTAATAGCTGATGGCCACCACCGACAATCCTTCAACCGTCTTTTGCAACCGCAATTGCAAATCTGATCGTTGGTCCATGCTTTTCAGCAATTGTTGATTTTGCGCGCTGCGTTCCACATCCACCCGCGTACGCAACAAGTTGGCCGCACGTACTGCACGCGCGCTCATCGCCTCCAGACGAAGCTCAACCGACTTCACCGTACGCATGGCTGGCTCGTAACGCCGCATCATAAACTCTGCGAATATTTGACGCCCACGCCACCTGTCCTCGCGCAATGCCAATATCCGCTGGTTCACAATCGCCTCATAAGCCCCTGTCGCACCAAACCGAAAAGAGCTTTGCGCCGACACAGTTTCCAGCTCTGCCGAAATCTCAAGCAGCGATTGCAACGTCGTCTCAGGCCCTGTGGTGCCCCCGCTCATTTCACCAACAAGATCGGTCAAACGCGAATCCAACGCACCCAGCTGCGGCCCAAGATCGCGCACCCGCGCAAACCCAAGCATCGACATCGACTTATAGGTTTCGATCTCACACAGCCTCTGCATAATACGCCCAATCCGGCGCGTCCCCGTTTCCGGGGCGACAAACACAGCAAATCGCATATGGCCGTTTTCATCGATACGGAAATCACCGGCGGCCACGGCCGCTTCGTCCAAAACCGAACTGACCGCAAGGCTTTCTGGCACAAACCAATCGGCAAGTTGCTTGGCGATCTCTGTCTCTGACGGGCGCGGTGCAATCCGCACCAAACAGGACGTGACACATTCCCCCGGTGCGGCGTTTAACCATTCTTCGGGAAACGGATCAAAAGCACTGGCATCAAAGGGCCGCTCCTCCAATGCCTCGGTAAAGACTGTGTAGGTTACAAATTCGGTGTGCTGTTCCCACTTGAGCCAGCGCCGCCCTATCGGGCCGTAATAATGCGTGGCCCCCGGTTGCGGATGTGGTGCACCATAGCGATCCAGCAACCAGATCAAATGATCCAGGTCCTCTGACCGATCCCGCACAGCCGCCCGTTCAGGTTGCTTAATCGCGACATAGGCCGCACTGCACGGCGCCGACATGGATGGGAATGGCCGCGCGTGAAGCTCGTTGGCCAGTTTGTAACGCAGCGGATGATCTGCAAGTGGGGACATCAGACAGAACCTAACAAGAAAGTGTCGACCCTTATGTAAGGCGGTTCGGTCAAAATGAAAAGAATTTCTTTTAAAACAAATAGTTAGAGGAATACCATGGTATACCGAAGTGATTTGGCCAAGCGGACCGAGAGCGCAGTTTTGACAGAAACCTTGGGTTTCACTGCCACCCATGCTCAATGTCTCAGATGCGGACTTAGTTACCGTCCGCCGCTGCCGCTCCAACATCCGGTTTGACGGGCTTGCGATGATGATTACGAAGGGCAAAAAGGCGGTACATAGCCTTCCAACATGTTGCCAAGATACTCCAGCCGGTTCGGCATAGTATCTCGTACTGCTGCCTCGACAACTGCGGGTAGTCGACCTGGATGGTAAAGCATGGTCCAAGCGAATAACGCGCTTTCGGCAATGTCTTCTTTATTTCGATTATCGGCCGCATATTGTGTGATGAAATCGTCGTCTGCGATCTGATTTGAAAACCAATCAGGATCGTTTGAAAGCAGCGGATCCAGCGCGACATGCGCGCTCTCGTGAAAGACCGTTTCGTCTAGGTCATGCTCGGCCAAGCGCCGTTCCATCAAACCATCGTAAAGGGTAAAAAACCCACCTTGTGCCTCTTCCCATGCTGCACCTTCGCCATCGAGGATGTTCACATATCGCAATTCGTTTCTCATCAAGGTCGGCAATCTGGAGATGGATGCGGCAGTTTCCATCGCGCGTTGTTGCGGGTCGCCGACCTCAGGGTGAACGTTGATACGGATTTGTTGATCGGGAAAGGTAATATCGAAATGAAGTGCACCTTCGACAAACAGTAAATCTCGTCTTGGATCATACATTTCTGTTCTGCCACCTTCGCTTTCTGTGATCGACCAACAAGCTCCGGGATCGTTTGCGTGTATGAAGTCAAGATCGTTGGATGCGACAGAATTCGGGTAGAGTGGTTCAGCTATCAATAAGCTGGGCACACTGACGAGGATGACTGAGAAAACTAACGATTTCAAAATAATCTCCAAATTTTCAATTTATATGAGCAGACCTTGGCGTCGTCAGCAACATCGGTCAACATGGGCTCGAACCGGACAGTCGTCCACAAAAAAAGCCCCGCAAATCTGCGGGGCTTTCCTCATTCGATGTGATGAATATCAGTCGATCAAAGGCAACAGCTTATCAAGCGACGCCTTGGCATCGCCATAGAACATGCGTGTGTTTTCTTTGAAAAACAGCGGGTTTTCGATGCCCGAATACCCAGTGCCCTGACCACGTTTGGACACGAATACTTGCTTGGCTTTCCAACATTCCAGAACCGGCATACCGGCAATTGGGCTGTTTGGATCGTCTTGCGCCGCTGGGTTCACGATGTCATTTGACCCGATCACGATGGCAACATCCGTTTCCGGAAAATCATCGTTGATCTCGTCCATTTCCAGAACGATGTCATAGGGCACGCGTGCTTCGGCCAGCAGAACATTCATGTGACCAGGCAAACGACCAGCAACGGGGTGGATCGCAAAACGCACCTCTTTGCCGGCTGCGCGCAGCTTGCGCGTCAGTTCGCTGACCGATTGCTGGGCTTGCGCCACGGCCATCCCGTATCCCGGAATGATCACAACACTGTCCGCATCATTCAATGATGCCGCAACGCCGTCTGCTTCGATTGCAATCTGTTCGCCTTCCACTGCCATTTGTTCACCCTGTGGGCCACCAAAGCCGCCAAGGATAACGCTGACAAAGGACCGGTTCATCGCCTTACACATGATGTAAGACAAGATCGCCCCGGACGACCCGACAAGCGCACCCGTCACGATCAGCAGATCGTTGGACAAGGTGAAACCAATCGCAGCTGCCGCCCAACCGGAATAGCTGTTCAACATCGACACAACGACAGGCATGTCCGCGCCACCAATGCCCATGATCAGATGCCAACCGATAAAGAAGCTCAGCAGCATAATCAGGAACAGCGGGATCATTCCGCCATAGGCCAAATACAGGATGGCCAACAGGATACTGGCCCCTGCCGCCGCAGCATTCAGCATGTGACCACCCGGCAAAGGCGCAGGCTTGCCATCCACACGTCCGGCCAGCTTACCAAAGGCAATCACCGATCCGGTAAATGTCACGGCACCAATAAAGACACCCAAGACCACTTCGACCTGCAAGAACGCAATCTCAGCCGATGACTTCTTGGCGATCTTCGCCGCAAAGCCCACCAGCTCGGCTGTGCCCTCTCCGGACGCTTTCATGGCCGCAACCCGCAAACGCTCCATTTCGGCATTCAAAGCCACAAACACAGCAGCCAAACCGACAAAGGAATGCAGCGCTGCAACCAGCTGTGGCATCTCGGTCATTTCGACCTTTTGTGCCACATAGGTCCCGATTGCACCGCCGATCACCATCATCACAATCATGATGCCAATATTGCCGATGCCAGGTCCAAGCAGCAGGAACACAACCGCAAGGGCCATTCCCACAATGCCATACCAGACCGCGCGTTTCGCGCTTTCTTGATTGTTCAACCCACCCAGTGACAGGATGAACAGAATGCTCGCGGTGATGGCCGCGGCAGTGACGAATTGTTCACTGAACATAACTAAAGCCCTCTCCGCTTAGGATTTCTGGAACATTGCGAGCATCCGGCGTGTCACCAGAAAGCCCCCAACAATGTTAATCGTTGCAATCAACACCGACACAGCCGCCAGTATGACAACCACCCCATTGCTTGATCCGATCTGCAATATCGCCCCAAGAACGATAATGCCCGAAATCGCATTGGTGACAGCCATCAACGGTGTGTGCAGCGCGTGGCTGACATTCCAAATCACTTGGAACCCGATAAAACAGGCCAACACAAACACGATAAAGTGCTGCATAAAGGATGCCGGCGCGACAAGCCCCAGCAATCCCATCAGAACCGCACCAATCCCCAGGATTTTCACCTGAGACATCGTCTGCGCTTTAAAGGCCGCGGCCTCTTGCGCTTTCTTCTCTTCCGGCGTCAGCTCTTTGGGCTTTTCTTTGGCCACGGCTGCGATCGCTTGAATTTTCGGTGCTGGCGGTGGCCAGGTCACTTCCTTTTCATGGGTCACAGTCGCGCCCCGGATCACGTCATCTTCCATATTATGGTTGATCACGCCGTCTTTTTCAGGGGTCAGATCTGTCAACATGTGACGCACGTTTGTCGCGTACAATGTCGACGATTGCGTCGCCATCCGACTTGGGAAATCGGTATATCCCACAATGGTCACGCCATTGTCGCTGACGATTTTGTCGTCCGGAACCGTCAGTTCACAGTTCCCGCCGCGCTCTGCCGCAAGATCCACAATCACCGAACCCGGCTTCATCATCTCAACCATGTCCTTGGTCCACAAAACCGGCGCATCGCGGTTCGGGATCAAAGCAGTACAGATAACGATGTCGATCTCGGGGGCCAATTCACGGAACTTGGCCAGCTGAGCGTCACGGAATTCCGGGCTGGACGGGGCCGCATAGCCTCCAGTCGCCGCGCCGTCCGTTTGCTCTTCTCCAAATTCAAGAAAGACAAATTCAGCACCCATCGATTCAATCTGTTCGGCCACTTCAGGACGCACATCAAACGCATAGGTGATCGCACCCAGTGATGTTGATGTCCCGATTGCCGCCAGACCAGCAACACCAGCACCAATAACCAGAACCTTGGCCGGTGGCACCTTGCCCGCTGCCGTCACCTGTCCAGTAAAGAAACGTCCGAAATTGTTGCCCGCCTCAATAACCGCACGGTACCCCGCGATATTGGCCATCGATGACAATGCATCCATCTTCTGCGCCCGGCTGATGCGTGGCACCATGTCCATCGCAATAACCGTTGATCCCTTTTTGGCCGCAGATTCCATCTGCTTTTCATTGGCCGCTGGGTAAAAGAACGAAATCAACGTCAGCCCATCACGCATGCGACGCATTTCACCGCCATCCGGTGGACGCACCTTGGCCAGAACATCCGACCCTTTCCAAAGGGCTGCGGCTGTCTTGACAACTTCAACGCCAGCACTTTCATAGGCTGCATCCGAAAACCCAGCCGCTTGACCAGCACCGCTTTCAATCAAACACGTATGACCAAGCTTTTGCAGCGCAACCGCACTGTCTGGGGTCATCGCAACGCGCGCTTCGCCCTCAAATGTCTCTTTTGGTGTCCCGATTTTCACCGCTCGCATCCCCTCCGTCTAAAGATATTGGGCCTTCATAGCCCCAGCATATTGAGGTTCCACTACAGGTCGTTGCGTCGAACTTCAAGCAAGCCGCCACGCAAGCACCACCTCAGAAATTGCCAACACGAAAGCAATTTCGCACATATTTCAGGCAGATCGCTTGATTGTCATGCCACCCCGCAATCGCATCCGTTCTGTCGACCCACAAATCGCGCCATCTGACCAACATGCCCGCCAAGGCCAAAGTTAAACGAACAAGCTCATCTAATCACGCGACAAATCCGTTTTCGGATCTGCGGATCATTGCCAAGGACCTGACGCGGAAAATCGGCCTTTGCCAATCAGTACGTACCTGTATGCACCTCCCAACCCCAACGCCCCTCATCCGCAAATAGAACGTTTTACATTTTCCCATGCGCACAATGCCGCAGCCAAATGCAAGACACGCAAACAGCAGACTTGCCCTGCCCCCGCAACAACGTAATCTAGCTTTGAAAAACGGAGGCTCCCATGGATATCAAAGGCAAGCACGCATTCGTCACCGGTGGCGGCACCGGCATCGGTCTGGCAATTGCCCGCGACCTGGCCGATCGCGGGGCGCAGGTCACCATCACCGGACGGCGTTTGGATGTTTTGGAAAGCGTGGCAACCGATGGGCTGCACCCCGCAGCCCTTGATGTTCAAGACGAAACCGCCATCCGTGACACGGTGGCTGCCAGCATCTCTGCCCGTGGACCGATCCAGATTTGCATTCCCAATGCCGGACTGGCCGAAGGGCGCACCTTCCCAAAAACCTCGTCAACGTTCTGGCGCAACATCATGGCCACAAACCTTGATGGCGCATTTTTGACGATCCGCGAATGCTTGCCGTCTATGCGCGAAACAGATTGGGGCCGCGTGATCGCCGTCAGCTCAATCGCGGGCTTGCGCGGCCTGCCCGGTGCCGCCGCCTATTCAGCCTCCAAACACGGATTGATTGGCCTAATCCGCTCCCTGTCCGAAGAATTCATGGGCGGGCCCATCACCTTCAATTCGATCTGCCCCGGCTACACCGACACCCCAATTGTGGATCGCAACGAAAAAGCCATTGCTGAAAAAACAGGCATCAGCGTCGCGGACGCGCGCAAATCAATGACCCGCGCCAACCGTCACAATCGTTTGGTTGATGTCGCCGAAATCGCCGCCGCCACCCGCTGGCTCACCGGCCCTGCCTCGGGCAGCATCAACGGCCAAAATATAGAAATCGCGGGTGGTCAAACCTAACCGAAATGACATCGCCAGGGTCGGCGGGTGGGCGAATTTGCGCAGCAAAGAGAGCCACACAGCCGATCCACCACACTTAACTTAAGGATCACGAGCAAACGAAACAGACAGAAAACGTCTATGCGCTGCGCAACACCGGACGTGCGCGCCCATGATCGGCCCAGTCGCGCACTGCTGCGCCAAAGGCTTTGAACAATGGTCGCGACACCGGATCTTGCGCCGCATTCCATTCAGGATGCCATTGCACCGACAACGTGAACCCCGGCGCGCCATCGATATAGGTCGCCTCGGGCGTTCCATCTGGCGCGTACCCATCCACGATAATCCGCTCGCCCGCATCCTTGATGCCTTGACCGTGCAAAGTGTTGGTCATCACCTTGCGCGCGCCCATCACCCGTTCAAACGGACCGCCTTCGCTAAACGTGACTTCATGGCGCAAAGCGAATTTCTCTTCAATCGTGCCATCGGGGGGCATGCGGTGATTGTCGCGCCCCGGCAAATCGCGAATTTCAGGATAAAGCGACCCCCCCATGGCCACGTTAACCTCTTGAAATCCACGACAGATTCCCAAAAAAGGCTGTCCCCGTTCGACCAACGCTCGGATCAAAGGCAATGCCAACCCGTCGCGTTCTCGGTCAAAATCACCATGCGCTTCTGTTGCGACCTCGCCGTATTCTTCCGGATGCACATTGGGGCGCGCGCCGGTGAACACAAAACCTGCACATCTGTCCATCAAATCTTCAATGGACACATAAGCCGGATCCGCAGGCACCAGCAGCGGCAATCCCTCTGAAACCTCCGCGACAGCGGACGTGTTGATCACACCACCACCATGCACACGGTAGTCTTCGTTGATCACGTGGATATTGCTGATGATACCAATAATCGGACGCGCCATTCGGACCTCTCGCATTTAAACTGAGGTCGGTATAGCGCAGCCGTACGCGCTCTTCCATACGCAGCCACGCGCAATCACCTGTGCATGGCTGCTTATGTTCAAAATGGCTTAAATTTCTGCCACCAGTCCTGCCGCTTCGATGCCGGCTTGACCGGCGATTGCATCATTGTCGGACGAATCCCCCGTCACGCCAACAGCGCCAAGAACCCGGCCACGCTTGTCATGCAACAAAATACCGCCCGGAACCGGGACAACCTGCCCCCCAAAAGCACCGTTCATGGCTGACATGAAATACGCCTGCTGCTCTGCACGTGCCATCTGTGCTGTCCCTGCGATGCCCAACATGATCGATCCATAGGCCTTGCCATGCGCAATTGCGAACCGACCAGGGCTGGCCCCATCTGAACGTTCGAATGCAATCACATGACCTCCTGCGTCCAGAACGATAACCGACAAAGGTTTCAATTCTAGCGCGCGACCTTTTTCAATCGTTTTTCGCACAATTGTGCGTGCCTTATTCAAAGAAACCATAGTCTTTCACCTTCATCTTTTGTCCAAGTGCCGTCCGGACATCCTCGGGGATGGGGGCAATCCCCCCATATTCATAACAACAGGTATCAACAGACTTCCGCACCAACAGCAACAGACGTCGTTTGCATCAACCCGCAGCTTTGGCGTCCAACCGACGTTCATGCAAAACCGGTTCTGTATAACCAGACGGCTGCACCCGCCCTTTCAACACCAAATCACACGCGGCCTGAAACGCAACCCCGTCATATCCTGGTGCCATCGGAATATAGCTCGGATCACCTGCGTTTTGCGCATCAACCGTAACCGCCATCCGTTTGAGCCCATCCAATGCTTGATCCGCGCTGATCACATCATGATGTAACCAATTGGCCAAAGCTTGCGCCGAAATGCGGCAGGTCGCACGATCTTCCATCAAACCAACATCATTGATGTCAGGCACTTTGGAACATCCCACACCCGCATCGACCCAACGCACAACATATCCAAGGATGCCTTGCGCATTGTTATCCACTTCGCGTGCAATCTCTTCTTGTGAAAAATTGCGCCCCGTCGCGACCGGCACTGTCAACAAATCATCCAATGACCCGCGTGCACCCCCTGCCCGCAACGCGTCTTGACGCGCCAACACATCCACCTTGTGATAATGCGTGGCATGCAACGTCGCCGCTGTCGGGGATGGCACCCAAGCACAGGTCGCACCCGCGTTGGGGTGTCCGATCTTTTGATCCAACATATCAGCCATCAGATCAGGCATCGCCCACATCCCTTTACCGATCTGCGCTTTGCCCTTCAGGCCACAGGCCAAACCGATATCCACGTTGCGATCTTCATAAGACGCGATCCATGCCGCGCCTTTCATCTCGCCTTTTGGCACCATTGGGCCCGCTTCCATCGAGGTATGAATTTCATCACCCGTGCGATCCAAGAACCCAGTGTTAATGAACGCAACACGCGATTTAGCGGCCCGGATACATTCTTTCAGATTGACGCTCGTGCGCCGCTCTTCATCCATAATGCCCAGTTTTACTGTGTTTTTGGGCAACCCAAGAACCGCCTCTACTCGGCCAAAGATCTCATCCGCAAACGCGACCTCTTCCGGTCCATGCATTTTGGGTTTCACCACATAGACAGACCCATGCGCCGAATTGCCAATCCCTTGCCCGCGGGTATCATGGCTGGCGATCATGGTGGTGATCATCGCATCCATCAGGCCTTCGCCCACTTCGTTGCCGTCGCGGTCCTGTATCGCTGGGTTGGTCATCAAATGCCCGACATTCCGGATCAACATCAACGCGCGGGTTTTCACCTCGAATGCGCTGCCCTTTGCATCGGAATACGTCAGGTTCGGCGCCATGCGGCGCGTCTGGACCTTGCCGCCCTTTTCAAAGCTCTCTTCCAGATCGCCCTTCATCAGACCAAGCCAGTTGGAATAGGCCAACACCTTGTCTTCGGCATCGACCGCCGCCACGGAATCTTCGCAATCCATGATCGTCGACATCGCGGATTCCAAACGGACATCCGAAATTCCAGCGGCATCACTTGCGCCAATCGCACTGGATGCATCCACAACAACTTCGACACGCAGTCCATTGTTCTTGAACAGATAATGATCCGATCCGTCCCCACGACGCGCGCCTTCAAATGCTCCCGCATCTTTTAAGGTCACGACGGCGTCTTTGGCGGTAATAACCGGCACAGACCTGTCCAACGTCAAAGACGTGACATCAGCCCACGACGCACCCTGCAACGGCAATGCATCATCCAAAAATCCTTTGGCCCATGCAATAACACGCGCCCCACGCGCCGCATCATATCCCCCAGCACTTGGCAAATCCCCCAACGCGTCTGTGCCATACAATGCGTCATATAGGCTACCCCACCGCGCATTTGCAGCGTTCAACGCAAACCGAGCGTTCATGATCGGAACCACCAATTGCGGCCCCGGTATCGTTGCAATTTCAGGATCGACATTGGCCGTTTCGATTTCGAATTCTGGCCCCTCGGGCAACAGATACCCGATCTCTTTCAGGAACGCTGTGTATTCGGCGGCATCATGTGGTTGCCCACGACGGGCCACATGCCACGCATCGATCTGCGCTTGCATCTCTTCGCGCTTGGCCAACAGATCACGGTTTTTGGGTCCCAGATCATGCACCAAAGCGGAAAACCCCGCCCAAAAATCTGCGCTCGCCACACCGGTGCCTGGCAATGCTTGGTCTTCAATAAACGCGGCCAGCTCTGGCGCGACATTCAGATCACTACGCTCAACATACATGGGTTGGTGCCTCCGTTGCATTCCTGTCAGACCCATGTAGAGATAAAATTTCCTATCGTAAACAGTTTCGGTCAAATTATTTTACCAATTATACGAAACTGGAAAATTACTGCTGATATCCATGCCGGATTTTGAGACCAGTCCGCGCAGATATCCAACCCCAAGACCCCCATACCCGGCGACAACATACCAAACCCCGCGCGCGCCACCCCATCCCAGCAGATCAGCTTGCAGCCCCTCGCACCCCGCACTACGCTCCGCGCAAACCGGTTCCTCATTCAAGGACACTCAGATGCGCGACGCAGCCCCTAAAACGATCTACCTCAAAGACTATTCGCCCTTCGGCTTTCGCGTCGAATCCGTCAATCTGACCTTTGATCTGGCCCCATCGGCCACCATCGTCACCACACGCATCCGCTTTGCACCCAATCCGGATGCAACCGACAAAACGTTTTTCCTGCACGGCGAAAACCTCACGCTGTTGCGCGCAACGATTGACGGCGAAACGGTCAAACCCGACGTCACGCCAGAAGGTCTGACATGCGATGTGCCCGCGATCCCCTTCACATGGGAAAGCGAAGTGCGCATCGATCCGGCCGCCAATACCGCGCTCGAAGGGCTGTATCTGTCCAACGGTATGTATTGCACCCAATGCGAGGCCGAAGGGTTTCGCAAAATCACCTACTACCCCGACCGCCCCGATGTCATGTCGACCTTTACCGTACGCGTGAACGGTCCCCATCCTGTGCTGTTGTCCAATGGCAATCCAGTCGCAATTGGGGATGGCTGGTCAGAATGGCACGACCCGTGGCCAAAACCAGCCTATCTGTTTGCCCTCGTGGCCGGCGATTTGATCGCCCATCGCGGTGAATTCAAAACCAGCGAAGGCCGCGATGTCGATCTGGCCGTCTGGGTCCGTCCCGGCGACGAAGGCAAATGCGAATTCGCAATGGAAGCATTGATCAAATCAATGGAATGGGACGAAAAAGTCTATGGCCGCGCCTATGACCTTGATGTGTTTAACATCGTCGCCGTCGACGATTTCAACATGGGCGCGATGGAAAACAAAGGCCTGAATATCTTTAATTCCTCTGCTGTGCTGGCCAGCCCAGAAACCGCCACCGACAACAATTTTGAACGCATCGAAGCGATCATTGCGCATGAGTATTTCCACAACTGGACCGGCAACCGCATCACCTGCCGGGATTGGTTCCAACTCTGCCTCAAAGAGGGTCTGACCGTCTTTCGCGATGCGCAATTCACCTCGGATGTGCGCTCCGAACCGGTCAAACGCATCTCGGATGTGATCGACCTGCGCGCGCGCCAATTCCCCGAAGACCAAGGCCCGCTAGCCCACCCCGTGCGCCCCGAAAGCTTTCAGGAAATCAATAACTTCTATACCGCGACCGTCTATGAAAAAGGCGCCGAAGTGATTGGCATGCTCAAACGCCTTGTCGGTGATCGGGCGTATGAAACCGCGCTCAATCTGTATTTTGACCGCCATGACGGTGACGCCGCCACCATCGAGGATTGGATACAAGTCTTTCAAGACGCCACCGGACGCGATCTGACGCAATTCAAACGCTGGTATGCGCAGGCAGGCACGCCTCACTTGTCTGCAAAGGAAACATGGGACGATGGGACATTCACCCTGACCTTCACCCAAGACACCAAACCGTCCTCTTATACCGCACAACCCGGCCCGCAGGTGATGCCGATTGCCGTTGGCCTTTTGAATCCCGATGGCTCCGAAGCGCTCAGCACGCAAATGCTGGAGATGACCAAAACCAGCCAAAGCTTCAGCTTTTCCGGCCTGTCAGACCGCCCCAAAGCATCGATTTTGCGTGGCTTCTCAGCGCCTGTGGTTCTGGATTACCAAGCCGATCACGCCTTTTTACTGGCCCATGACACCGACCCGTTCAACCGATGGGAAGCAGGCCGCACATTGGGCCGCAACGCATTGCTGAACATGATCACCAAACGGGCCGCACCTGACCCGGCGTACTTGGACGGGCTCGCTGCGGTTGTGACCGACAACGACCTTGATCCGGCCTATCGCGCCCTGATGCTGGGCTTGCCCGGTCAATCGGAACTGGCCGCTGAATTGCACCGCCAAGGCGAAACCCCCGACCCCGACACCATCTATCAAGCCCATCAAGGGCTGCGCGACGCCGTTGCCGCGCGTCTGGCCGACGATTTGCCAGCCCTTTACAGCGACCATCAAGTGACCCGCACATATCGCCCAAACGCCACGCAATCGGGCATGCGCAGCCTTGGCAATTCGGCCCTGTCCCTACTGACCCGTTTGGACGGCGGTGCACAGGCGCAAAAACAATATGACGCCGCCAACAACATGACCCAACAACTGGCCGCATTGGCCTGTCTGGTGCGGGCTGGCAAAGGCGACAACGCCCTTGCATCCTTTGAAACGCAGTGGACGGATGACCGCCTAGTCATGGACAAATGGTTTGGCATTCAGGTGATGGAAGCAAAACCAGATGACGCGGCAGACACCGCCACAGCCCTGACCCGCCACGCGGCCTTCAACATGAAAAACCCAAACCGGTTCCGCGCAACTCTCGGCGCTCTGACAATGAACCACGCCGGATTCCACGCCAAAGACGGCTCGGGCTATGCCTTACTGGCCAGCTGGCTGATCAAGCTTGACCCGCTGAACCCACAAACAACGGCGCGCATGTGCACCGCGTTCCAAACATGGCGGCGCTATGATGCCATCCGTCAATCGCTGATCAAATCCGAACTGGAACGTATCGCCGAAACGCCAGACCTCAGTAGAGACACCAGCGAAATGATCGAACGCATCCGCAACGCCTAGTCAGACCTGCCATTCACCGCGATCTGCTCTAAGGTCCGCTTTGTGGAGAAAGCATTAGGAAGCTTTCGACCTTCTTCGTTTGCGTAGCCATAATAATGCGACGCCAAACAGTAATTGAGACGTACCAACTTTGAAGCCAATATTCCTAACTCTAGCGCCCTGAGAAAACATCGCTTCGCTAACAATGACGCCTGAATTTGGTTGATAATATGCCTCAACAACTTCATCGGCCTGGTGGCGCTTCGGGAAAGACCAAGTATTCCCAGCATACTCAATTGTACGAGCATCATCGCTCACAATTGACAGCGTTGGCCTATATACTGGACCGTTTTCAAGCGTTTTTTCTTCAATTCGAACCACTGTTGTTTCGACCTCTTTAGCTGCCCACAAGAACCGTTGATCCGAAAATAGGTCATACAGACCGTGCAGGACCAAAGATGCTCCAACGAAAACAGAAAGACACCCAGTGAGGGTTAGCAGCCCGCCAAAGAAACCGCGAAAACTCAACCTGTACGCCTTTCAAACCTTGGTGTTTTGATCCTTCAATAGAACTTATGCGGTTCTTCTTCAGTAAGATCTGAAATCAAGGTCGGCGTGCGTTTGGGCGCAAAACGGACTTGCATATAGCAACAGACAAACAAATGACCGCTTGGCAAAATCAGCGGCATTTCTAAAGTGTTGCAACAATCCGAACTGCTTTGAGGTTGGCTCAATCCCTTAACGTTGCCCGACCTGTTATTCCCACTCGCACTCAGCCGCGACTGATTGGGTCAGTCGATACTTGGTCGATGAACCCCCTTCTTCGTGCAGATCAGAACGGACACGCCCATCAGAACACCCACTGACATCATCCGACAACCGGAACCAATCCGTTTCAATCACAATGCCTGCTGAATCGCTGTTAATCACATCAAAGCCGCCGCCATCACATTCGACATTGAACCGCAAAGGCGTGGCATAGTTTTCAGCAAACTCAGATACAAGCTGGCCACCATATCCCGCGCGTCCCGAGTGAGCTTGATCAGCCAATCGAACCTTGACTTCGGCCGAGGTGAATTCACCGCTTGGGCTGAATTCGATACTTATCCGATCCACCACCTGCTCCGGGTACTTGGCAAGATGCGCATCCGAATAGTCGCGCACATAACAGCCATTCGGCACATCCTGCGCAATGGCAGGCGCGCCAAGCAATAACGCAAACCCCAGCACTGTCGTGTATCTCATCGTGAGCCCCGATCTGAACAAATTCGGATAAAAAGCTTACGGAACTTCTTACAAGACACGACGTCTGTCAATCCAAGCTCCTGTGCCCTGTCTGGCCACTTTTAGAACAGCGACACACCGCCTTCACGGGCGCGTTGCGGACCTGAATACCCGCAGGAGTCTGCTGCCGCATTTGCGCCATGTCCGACTGCAGACAACACAAAAACTTGGCGAAGTATAAACACACTTCGCCAAGTCTTCTGAAATCAAGCGTCAATTAGAGGGGTCAGTGACGCTTGTGGAGACGGCGATGTCCGCCATGGCTGAAGTGGCGGCGATGACCACGGTGAATGCTGCGGTGTCCTCCGAAATGGCTGCGACGGGAAAAGCTGTCGTGACGGGAAAACTTATGGCTGCGGTTG
Organism: Paracoccaceae bacterium; assembly: GCA_039975755.1. GTDB lineage: Bacteria > Pseudomonadota > Alphaproteobacteria > Rhodobacterales > Rhodobacteraceae > JABSSA01. The sequence continues at coordinate 132,576 of JBDWGM010000083.1, forward strand.
CTAAAATGAAAGCTACTGTGAACCTTCTTCCGTCGTGAAACCTGGGTGAACTTAGGCTTGCCGAACCGGTCGTGTCCGATGAACTTTACATAGTGGCCCGACTTGGTTTTGTACGTTTGACCAACAACATAAGCGGTTTGTGCTGTCGCTTGGGTGGGGGCCGTTGTGAACGACACAGTTGAAAGGGCGACAATCAGGGCGAGGACGGGAGTGGTTAATTTAATTTGCATTATTCAGCTCCTTTAAAGCCGGTGTTGCGTTGCCTTCAGCATGACTGGGAATGGCCAAACCCTCAAATCAAGGCGTCTCATGAGGGCGTGACGCGACTGTAACTTTTCAAATTACCAATCTATTACACTGTTTTTAAACACTATTTATTTTCACTGAAATGAGATGCCCCAAGCACAAGAAAAATGTGACGCAGCGGCAAAACTTGCGGTGTGTGAACTTGGTTACGGCGCATTTTGGGCAATTTAGGGGCTGGGCCACGACCATTTGCCCAAAGCGTTTGACCACAATTCGATGACGTCTGGTGACTGACACCGATCTTTTCGAGCCATGTCATGAGGTTGAAGTACCGCACAGGGTGTGATCTGTGAAATCCGGCAAAACCCTAGGCCCATTGAGGAAGTGAAACGTGATCGAATTTTTCTTTGGCATGGTCGGTGGCTCGCTGATCGAATGGATCGCGGTCGCCTGTGGTTTGACCAATGTGGTTTTGATCATTCGTCGATCCATCTGGAACTATCCGTTCGGGTTCGTGATGGTCGTGCTCTACTTTTTCATATTCTGGGAATTCAAACTGTACAGCGACGCCTTCCTGCAGGTCTACTTCTTCGTCATCCAGTTTTACGGTCTGTGGAATTGGTTGCACGGGCGGGCGTCTGATGGACGTGTGGTGGTGGTTCCCCTGCCCCACAAAGCCCTGCTGAGCTATCTTGCTGTGACAGCGATTGCATGGATCGCGATCAGTTGGTTGATGGGCACCTATACGGATGCGGCTGCCCCCAGATGGGATGCCGCCGTCGCGGCTCTCAGTGTGACAGCCCAGTTTTTAATGTCACGCCGCCATTTGGAAAGCTGGATCCTGTGGATCGTCGTAGACATTCTGGCGATTGGACTATTTTACACACGTGACCTGCAGCCAACTGCGGCTCTCTATGTCGTCTTCTTGGGCTTGGCGATCACTGGCTATGTCCAATGGCGCCGCTCTCAAAGCACCGCTTAACGCCCATGGTCAAAGGGTTCTTTCTTGGCAAATTCATGCCCCCACACAATGGGCACCTCTATGTGTGCGATGTCGCCCGACGTTTCGTTGATGAATTAACGGTCCTTGTGTGCAGCCATGATGCGGAACCCATTGATGGCCACCTGCGCGCCCAATGGATGCGCGACTGCTTAGACGGCTGGGGATGTAACCTCATCCATATGCATCGCGATATTCCACAAGAACCGAAAGATCACCCGGATTTTTGGACCATTTGGAAAACCGCTATCAATGAACTGCACCCGGATCCGATTGATTATGTGTTCGGGTCCGAAACCTATGTCCACCAATTGGCACAGGTGCTGAACGCAAAGCCATTTATCGTTGATCAGTCTCGGCAAGTTGTTCCTGTCTCGGGCACCGCGATCCGCCAGAATGCTGGCCAGAATTGGGACCATATCCCCCCTGCTGTCCGCCCCGCCTTTCAGAAACGCGTGACGCTGATTGGCCCGGAAAGCACGGGAAAATCGACCCTGACAGACCTCTTAGGCGCTCATTTCAAGACCAAAACAATCCCCGAGTATGGTCGGGACTATGATGCCATCTTCAAACAAGGGGCGCATTGGAAGGATCAGGACTTTTTAACAATTGCCAAGGGCCATCGCGCACAAGCCTCAGCCATCGCCGCCCATGCGGGCCCCATCGTGGTCGAAGACACCGACGTGCTGCAAACGGTCGTGTGGTCAGAAGCGTTGCTCGGCACGGCCCCGCAGGCGTTGATCGACTGTTTGCAAGCCGCACCCAAACCCGATCTATATCTTTTGCTAAGCCCCGAAATGGAATGGAGGGACGATGGGACACGGTACCACCAAAGCATTGAAGATCGGCAATGGTTCCACGCACGTCTGAAACACTGGTTGGATACAATCGACACCCCATGGCACGACGTCACGGGCACAACTTGGAAAGCCCGCCAAGACTGCGCCACGCAATTGATAACCGCAGCGTTCGGTTGAAGTGCTCACGTAAAGCAAACGTCAAGTCACTCACGCATGGAGCATCTGGACCGCACCTAAACGCACGCTTAGTATTGGGCCGTTGAAATCCGAGGCAACAATCAAAGACAACGCCGCAAAAGGCCCGAGCAAGCAAACGGCGGTCACGGAGAGGTATGGACAAGGTAATCTACGCAATTGGTGATGTGCACGGCAGAGACGACCTGCTATCCCAACTGCACAACGACATTCGCACGCATCACCAGCAGCTTCACAGCGATCGCGACGCCGAAATGATCTATGTCGGCGACTACATTGATCGCGGGCCAGACAGTGCCGCAGTCATGGACCGCGCTATGGCGGGCTTTGATGGGTTCGACACGACATGCCTATTGGGCAATCACGAAGCAATGATGCTTGAATGCCTAGACACCGACAATCGGCTCGTATGGGACAATTGGCTGTACAACGGCGGCGAGGAAACGCTGCTGTCCTTGGGCGTTTCCCCACGCGTCGACGGCGGCGACCCGGACGAGCTCGCAGACGCTTTGGGCCCTGATCGCCTCGCATGGCTGAAATCGCTCCCCTTGTATTACGAGGCTGGCCCTTACCTATTTGTCCACGCCGGTATTGCGCCAAATGTGCCACTTGAGCTGCAACAGCCCAAAGACCTTCTGTGGATCAGATCACGGTTTCTGGACAGCAACGTTGACCATGGGTGCATTGTCGTTCACGGGCACACGCCCTTCGATGAACCTGTCGTGAAACACAACCGAATTGGCATCGACACAGGCGCCGCTTTTGACGGTATATTGACAGCCGTTGTCCTTGATGGCGACAGCCCCCCAGTGTTTCTTCAGGCGCAGGACTGAACAAAGCACCCCTTGGCACAGCACATCTGTGTTTTGATAAATGGCCACCCAATCCAAGCGCAAAATTGCCTGTTCAGCGATTAAAGGAATTAAAAATCCAACTCTGGGAGTCATCGCCCTACCTTATGCAATAGAATGAAAGCTCTTTCCGATGAGCCATGACATTGTCCAAGGAGTAAAAAGATGCACGCTCTGTTACAGGCAACACGCACCAGCCTTGTTTCGGTTTTTTTTTGACATCTGCGGTGAGTGGTCAAGTCATCGAAGTCGACGGTAAAAAAATCGGCTTTGTCGAAGGTAACGTGACGGATCTGAATGTCGCTCAATCGATGATGGATCCTCTGCGTCTTATCGAAGCCTATCTTGTCGATAAGTCAGCCCCCCGTAACGCGCGGGGTGGATATGGGAACCGCACGGACAACCTATTCCAACCAAACGAAGAAATCGTAGGAGTCGTTTACCTCGCAAATGTTGGGAAACGGGCCGTGGGCACCCCAGAAAACCAAAACGAACTCGAGCTCTACTTTAACATAAAAGACGAAGACGGCCGCGTGCTGCAACAAGTGCGGCCAGTGCACACCTATCAGAACCGTCCGGAAAAGACCGAACCCGTGGCAGATGATTACTTTGCCGAGCGTTTTACAGTCTCAGCACGATTGAACGTTTCTGGATCATATGAGCTGGAATTCGTTTTCATTGACCACACCCGGTCGGACGACAAGAAAATTCCCGTATCGGCACCTCTTAGCGTGATCATAGAATGACCGATTTATTCAGCACGCCATAGGCCGCGTGATCTCACGCGCCACGTTCCCACGCTACACGAGATGACAATCGAACACTCAGCTGGCCGGTGGCCATCCGATGTTTGTTGTGGGTGCCGGATGGGTACACGCCGACGAGCTGGTCGAAGGCGATCACATCCGCAACGCGGATTTGCACGAGTTGACAGTGCTGTCCATCGAAGCCGATACTCGCCCGCAAATCGTCCACAATCTGGAGATCGCCAACGCCCACACCTACTTCGCCGGAGAGCTGGAGGCTTGGGGGCATAATCAAAGAAGGATAGGTCGACCAGATCCGAATGCAGTTGGGACGCACAGCACCTTAAAGAGTCTACCGTGTAAAGGAGGAGGCTCAAGGATCATCAGTGGTACCACCTTAGTGCCGCAAGGCAATCCACGAAACCCCAATCCTTGGAAAGTAGCCGCCAGATATGACTTTGATTCAAATTCGGCAGCTCATTTCGATAAAAAAAGCGGCCAAACGGTGCGCGCGCCACACAAAAAAGTAAATGGAGTTACTACTCCTTTAAAGGGCAAAAATGAATGAAATAGAAATGTTGCAGGAGTGGTACGAAAAAAACTGTGATGGGGATTGGGAGCACTACTCTTGGGTCAAAATAGAGTGCATTGACAATCCCGGTTGGTGGGTGGAATTAGATACCTCAGAAACTTTGCAGGCACTCTCAGATTGTAGTTACGTCTTAGAACAAGAAGACGATGATGACGATTGGATTTCTTATGAGGTTAAATCTGCCAAGTTCATTGGGCATTCGGGCCCCAAGAGACTGGTTGATGTCTTGAAAAAATTCTTTGAACTCTTGGAGGAAAGTGAAAAAAGTGCCGGAATAACCAGTAGTTCGTAGCCGTAGGGTGCGTGATTTCACGCGCCATGTTCCCGCGCCACACGAGATAACAATCGCACACCCAGCTGGCCGGTGGCCATCCGATGTTTGTTGTGGGTGCCGGATGGGTACACGCCGACGAGGTGGTCGAAGGCGACCGCATCCGCAATGCAGATTTGCGAGAGCTGGCGGTTCTCTCAGTAGATCTTGATCCGCGCCCGCAAATCGTCCACAATCTGCAAATTGCCGGGCCCACACCTACTTTGCCGGAGAGTTTGAGGCTTGGGGGCATAATGCGAAGAACCAAAAACTGACGCCAAAACTTCAAAAATTGAAAGGCATTGCAACAAGACTGTTCGCCAAGCAAAAGGGTTGCCTAACTGAAAGCCAGTTTACTCGAATATTCAATTTGGCTGTCAAACTTGGCGCGAACTCGCAAACTGCTAGAGACGATAGAGGCAAGGACCATTTTTTTGATAAAAAAACAGGTTGTCCAATTAATCATGGGCATTTCTTTGGGTTAGGTGATCGAAATGGGCATTTACGAGTTGTGCCAAATTGAGGGAAGAACCTGTCAATATGTCATTTTGGTCTATCGTTCCGAAACCACAGTTTGAGTTCAGCTACGATAGAGGTTTTGTGCCGGCTGAACCGTACTACGGAAAATTCTATCGAGGTGCAGGGCGACACGCATTTGGCTATGCGCACTCCCATCCGAAGGGCTGGTCGTGGCTGACGCAAACGTTTGAATGGAACGGAATCCAAGTGTTCGAAGATATCGAACTTTCAGAGTTAACTGATTTAGCGTACAATTCGAACTATGAGGAAAAGTGCTTTTTGCGAGAATTCAGCGGAACGGTTCGAGCCGGTGAATTTGGAATTGATGTCATTTCCAATATCGCCGGCTCACTTATTGGGCAGGCCTTGTATCAACGTATTTTCGATTTCGAAGGGTTGAATGAGAACTGTCTGTTTTGCGAACCAGAACAGGCCAACCTCTTTATAGAACGCTATCTTTATCATGCTGCAAAGAACGAAATTGAACCTCCTGCCGGCGATTCCAATCCCATCCTGTGCGTTGTTGGCGGAGCTAACCTCCTACCGGAAACACCCGATCAAGAACAAGCTTAGATTAGCCGTAGAGCGCGTGATCTCACGCGCCGCTGTCAACGGCGGCGTAATCTCCGGCCATTGGACAAAATTCGAGTTTGTGTATTTGAGCGTAAGCGGTCAGCGTTCTACAGAACAATACACAGCAGCCTACGCAACAACCAGCAAGCCGTAGGGTGCGTGATTTCACGCGCCATGTTCCCGCGCCACACGAGATGACAATCGAACACCCAGCTGGCCGGTGGCCATCCGATGTTTGTTGTGGGTGCCGGACGGGTACACGCCGATGAGGTGGTCGAAGGCGACCGCATCCGCAATGCAGATTTGCGAGAGCTGGCGGTTCTCTCAGTAGATCTTGATCCGCGCCCGCAAATCGTCCACAATCTGGAAATCGCCGGGCCCACACCTACTTTGCCGGAGAGTTTGAGGCTTGGGGGCATAACAAAACTCTTAAAGAGTGGCTTAGACTAGGTTTTGAAGGCTGCTCGTCTCTTCTCACTATAGCAATTGCTGTTTTTACTGTTGGCACAGATGATCCGGGAAAACCAGCTGGTCGGCGGAGACCTGACCCTACACATACGGAAGCACCCGATAGAAGAATAACACAAAATCAGCAGTGTGATGGTGGCCGGAAGAACAGTAAGAGGAACAGAACTAAGTGACCGTATCGACCTTCAGCTTACTCGACTTGGTTGAACCGTCTTTGGTTGGTTTTGAAAGCTATCACTGGCACGAACCGGTGCTGTGGGCATGCGGAGAGGCCGACCAGGGGAATGAGAAGGCCTATATAGAAATCATTCGGACCGTTAGAAGTTCCATTGGCGTTCCAGGGATGGAGAAATTTCATGAGATCGTTTTGTCTCAATGTCACTTGGTCGAAGACAAACGAGAGCGGTTTGAGTGTGCGCGCGTTTGTAAGGATGCTTGTTTTCATCAGCTCGCGTATGAAAACTTAAAACCATTGGCTGATGAAGGGTATTGGCCTGCGCAATACTTGCTCGGTTATTCGATCTTGTCGCATAAATCGTATGCTAAGTATGATGACGATGGTCACGTTTTACTCAGATCATCCTGCGGAAAGGGGCACCAAGAGGGATTATTTATGAGCCGTGCTTTTCGTGCCAGAGAAGCGGGATCACCTTGGCGATATTTTCTCTTTTTGAGAGCAGTGGCAACGATACCATTCGTTATGTTTCGAACCAAATGCCTTGGGGAACCTTTTGAGAAGTCTCAACTAAGCCCGCCCGAAGAAAATGAAACATGAGTGTTTTTGCATAATGTCCAACGGCCCTTTTGCGGACGCGAATTATACAACGCAGCAAGCCGTAGGGTGCGTGATTTCACGCGCCATGTTCCCGCGCCACACGAGATGACAATCGAACACCCAGCTGGCCGGTGGCCATCCGATGTTTGTTGTGGGTGCCGGACGGGTACACGCCGACGAGGTGGTCGAAGGCGACCGCATCCGCAACGCGGATTTGCACGAGTTGACAGTGCTGTCCATCGAAGCCGATACTCGACCGCAAATCGTCCACAATCTGGAGATCGCAGACGCCCACACCTACTTCGCCGGAGAGTTTGAGGCGTGGGGGCATAATCGGAAAATACGAGATGCCATGATAGGTGCATTAATGCAGTTTGGTGCAGTTTGTGGTCCTCTTACTGACGGGCTGCAAAATCCAACAACACCTACCTCGGTCAAATCCGGCAGTGGTGGTGGACTTTCTATTGGCGGTTCAATAGATCCAAGCACTCCACCAAAAACTCCTGGCCCGAAGCTTGGGCCAGCAGATAGAGATAAGAAAAAGCGGGAGTGTAGACGTGGTACGCGACGCCGATAACACAGAAAGATACTTGAAGCTCAAAGATCGGGCAGCAGAAGGGCACGCACATGATCTTTGGTTTCTGGCTCTTCATGTTCTGCGGGTGCAGCCAACTCAAGACAAGGCAACCGAGGCGGCAGAGTGTATCTCAGCCTTCGACGTGGACAAGGCACCGGAGGTTAAGTTGCTGTTGAGTCAGCTGCATCTCTTGGCCGGGCAAAGGGAAGATGGACTAGATCTGCTTGATGAACTGATTGAAGACAACTATCCGCCGGCCATGTGTACCCTTGCGAATGAGCTGATCAATGGGGCAACGGAATACACGGAAACTACGGCCGAAGGACTGATAAAGCAGGCACAAAAGTTGGGCAGTGTACGCGCTCAGATGATGTCTGCGACGTTAGCTCATATGAATGCGCCGTGGTTTTTGAAAATCTTTACATATGGGCGTTGGGTGTTTTGGCGGTTTCAGGTTGTACGGTATTGGGCAACAACTAAAGAAGCTGACTGGGAATATCTCTAGCAAGCCGTAGGGCGCGTGATCTCACGCGCCACGTTCCCGCGCTCCATGAGATGGCACTCGAACACTCAACCTTCTCTGGCTCACGCTTAACCTGCCCCTCCAAACGAGCGCATTGCGACTGTCGACCGATGATCTTCTATGCAACGCGGCGATTGGTGCAAGTGTCTGTAATCAGTCCGCCCACGCTATTTAACCTTGTGATAAGCGTTTGGAAAGGTTGCAGTAGCTCGATCAAACTGCGGTTAACCTTGATGCGGATCAGCAACCTGTTCCAACACCTCCGCAACAGCGCGGGGATCGCAAAGATGTCCAAGAGGCGCTAGGCGAGTTTCAAGCGCGGCCCCATAAATTTGCCAAATGCGGATACGGGCGTCTTTTCCTTCGGGCGTAATCTGCAACACGCGCCCTCGCCTGTCTTCTTTCACCATGTCGATCTGCAGCAACCCTGCGGCCTCTATACGCTTCAGCATGTGCGACAAAGCCGAAGGCTCGAACAGCAAATCTTCAATTATCTCTGCAGGCCGTGCCACGCCGCCCCGCTTTTCGATGGACCACAGCACATCATACCACGTCAGTGGCGGAAGACCGTTGTCGCGCAGCGTCTTGTCCACACACCGCATCAGCGCAACGCGCGACCGGTTTAACGCAATCCACACCGCGACATGATCTGGGTCCGGGTTTGGGCCACGGTTTGGGTCAAAGTTTGGGCCACGGTTTGGGCCAGGGCTTGGCTTCGCCTTACTGTTGCTCTTGGAATTGGTCACGTCCACGTGATCCTCCATGCCGCCCCCTAGTATTCCGGTGACTATTGCCCTTTTACTTGACGCCATCAAGTACTTGCTCATCACCATTCGGAGAACAACATGCGCACATTACTGACCACAGCCCTTTTGGCCACACTCGCCTTGCCGGCTTTCGCCGAAACCCAAACCTACAAAAGCGACGCGGGTCATACCGAAGTTCGCTTTGGATGGGACCATGCGGGTGTCACCACCCAACACGGCGAATTCGACAATGCCGAAGGCATCTTGTCCATAGACACCAAGGATTTAAGTTCAGCCAAGCTCGACGTATCGATCAGTGCGGCATCGGTGTCCACGGGCTTTGAACCATTAGACAAGCACGTCAAAAGTGGCGACTTTCTAAAAGCGGACGAACACCCAACGATCCGTTTCGTGTCAACTGCGGTTAAGCAAACCAGCGACACCACAGCCGATGTTGAGGGCGAAGTAACCCTGCGCGGCGTGACGATCCCGGCAACTTTGCAAGTCGAACTGATCCACCAAGGCGCGCACCCAACCGCCAAATTCATTGACTATTACAAAGGTGACTGGCTGGGCTTCCACGCCAAAGCGGAAATCGACACGGCTCCGTTCGGATTTGCGATCCCTGTTGGCGTTTTGTCCTTCGACATCGCGACCGAAATGAAAGCTGAATAAGAACGCATCAGGGGCGGCCCTCTCGTCGCCCCTTTTCCCCAGTGTTGAACGTCAGATTTATTCACTTTCGCGTCACACGACTGACCTAAATTCATAAAACGTGTAAAGCTGACCTTCGCGTAAAATGCAGCGAAAGTCAGCTGTGAGCCGATTGTGTTGAAAAACTCCAATATCGAGAATTTCGGGCAAATTTGGCAGAACAATATTCTGAATTGCAGAATTTTCTTCGATATTTCCTGACCTGTTTGGGTTAACGGAGAACAACGTTCCAGTTTCAGAAAAATTGCAGTTGCAGCAAAGGGTTTTTCAACAAAATAAGCCCTTTGTGACCGTAAAACTGCTGATATTTACAGGCAACGGCATGGCCTGTATTTGTGGCAAATGTCTCGTGACGATTGGTACAGAAACGAAGTTTGGAACCCTGAAATTGAAAGGGGATTTCTAGACAAGCTGTCTCGAGCTCGGACTCAAAGAGACCAATACCTTAAGATACAAATCAACTTTCTAGCAAAGCCCTACCCTCGGGATGCGTTACGCTTGTGTGAGTTGTATCGCGACACGCGCAAGGACCGTTCTTGGGACTTTGATGTCGATGATGCTTCGGCTAAAGCACATGAGGAGTTGGGCGACGTTGACAGTGCAGTGAGCATCTACCGAAAGCTGTTCCTGCACGATGAAAATCAACCATTCTTTCCCACTTCGGCGTTGTTGAATGCTCCATTCATGATCGCCAAAAAAGGTCGCAAGTCCGATTTCCCCTTCGCGTTCGAAGCTCTTGCCCGTGCGAAGGCGAACCTATCCAAGCAAGGACTAAAGTTCCCATTTCAAGAGTTCATTTTTCATGCTTCCCACGCACTCATTCGACATCGCTCAAAAGAAAAACAAGAAGCTGTTGATCACGCTAGAAGAGCGCTGGACGCGGCAGGTGTGGCTGACACTGGGCTTCGGTATCATCGCAAAGTAGGTTTGGTTGGTGCCGAACACCAGCCTACTGTGATGGCACTAAAGTCCATTACATCTGGCTACCCTCCTTGGCTGTTGGGACTAATGGCCAAGGTCGGCTAAGTCCGCACCGCGGACCTTCAAAGCGAAAACCCAATCGCCCCCCTAAACGAACGCCTTGAAAACCCTCCCCAAAATTCGACGCCTTATCCCTGATCAATCACGATCCCATCACAGCACTTTCAACTTGGCCCAAGCTGCGCCACTCTGCGTGAAAATATGAAAGGTCTGATCATGGCGACTCGTCCCGTTTGTCTTATCACAGGTGCGTCCACTGGAATTGGCGCCGCCTGCGCGCGTATGGCCGCCCAGCGCGGGTATGATCTGGTGTTGGGCTACCATTCGGATCGCTCTGGTGCGGATGCAGTCGCTGCTACGGCGGAACAGCTTGGGGGGCGCGCTGTGGTTCAGCAGGGCGACGTGTCTGACCCTGCCGCCATCAATGCGCTTTATGCGCGGTTGGATAGCGAATTTGGCCGCCTTGATGCGCTGATCAACAATGCCGGCATTGTGGCCCCGACGGCGCGATTGACAGATATGGATTACGACCGATTGAACCGTATGTTCGCCACCAATGTCGTGGGGGCTATGCTTGTGGCCAAAGCGGCGGTGTCGCGTCTAGAGGCGCAGGGGCATGGCGGCGTGATCATCAATGTCGGGTCAGCCGCTGCGCGTTTGGGATCAGGCGGGCAATATGTGGATTATGCGGCCTCAAAGGGGGCAATCGACACCTTTACCAAAGGGTTGGCGGATGAAGTCGCAGCGCACAATATCCGCGTGATGTGTGTGCGCCCCGGCATTATCGACACGCCGATCCATGGCAAAGGTGGCGAACCGGATCGGGCCGATCGGTTGGCGCATATGGTGCCGTTGAAACGCAAAGGCTCTGCCGAAGAAGTCGCGCAGGCGATATTGTGGCTGATGTCGGATGAGGCCAGCTATGTCACCGGGTCAAGTCTGGACGTGACAGGCGGGCGCTAAGCAGGGTAAGTACCGACCCATTGCAGCAAGAAAGTTAAGTTATGCATATTATTCTTGGTATTATTGGGTTGGCGACAGCCGCATATTTTCTGGTCATTCGTGCCCGTCACGGGGCCGAAATCGCGCACGAGCTTTTGGACGTGGCAGATGACATTCGCGCCGCGGCCCGTCGCTTTGGGTTTCGGCGCAAAGGCAATCAACACCCGGCCGAAAGCATCGACGACCCGCAGGTTGCGCTCGCGGGTGTTGCGACCGCTTTTATTGCGCTGGATGACCTGCCCACAGCAAATGCGCGCAAAAAGCTCGAGGCCAGCATCGCGCGCAATCTCGACCTGTCCCAAAGCGAAGCCAATGAACTTTGTGTGTTAGGACAATGGCTTGTCGAACAAAGCGGTGGCCCGACCTCAGGTCTGACCCGTCTGGCCAAACGTCAAAAGCGCATCAATGGCAACGACGATTTCGCCACCTTGTCGACGGTCCTTCAGGGCACATTGACGGGCGAACTCAGCACCCGCCAAACCGAAGCGCTGCAAGAGCTGAACAACATATTCCGCTGACATGACGCATGAGGATTTTGAATTTGATGTCTCTGGTCGTCGCCCCGCAACAGGTCTTGTTGTGGCCGGAGTCTGGGGCGTTCTGATCCTCGCTGTTGTCGTCTTTGGCGCTGCGATGTGGCTTGTCGCGGTCTTTGCCTTGTTCACGCTCCCTGCCCTGTATGACCTGCTGGCCAATCCCAAGGCGGGCATGCGCTTTGGGCGTGACACGGTCCGTTGGTTTTCAGGATCGCGCGATGCCGAACTGCCTTGGGATCAGGTGGACCGGGTGCGACTGGACACCCGTCTTGATCTGTCGGTGCGGGCCTGTTTTATCCTGATCACAGGCCGCAAGGTCCGCGTGCCTTTTGAGGCCACCCCCCCGCATGAACAATTCGAAAGCGCCTTGGTCGCGCGCGGGGTCAAAGTTGAACGCCATCACTTTTCGCTGGTGGGCTGATGCGCTTTGTATGGATACTTTTGATGTGTCTAGGTGCCTGCGCCCAGCCGGTTATAGATGAACGCCATGGGTTTGATCCGCTGTTGTTTGTGCCTGATGACATAGGCCGGGCAAAATCCGTCGTCATCGCGATCCCCGGGGCGTTAACTTCGATCCGCGTCCTGATCCCGATCGAAGCTTGGCACACACCAAACCGCACGATTGCGTATTACCGCCTGCCCGGCTTTGACGATCGCCCCGCCGAGGACCGCCTGTCGGTGAATGCCGCCGCCTCACGCATCGCAACCTTTGTACGCGACGGCCAATTCGAGAACGTGTATTTTGTCGGCCATTCCGCAGGGGCCGCCATCGCATTGGAATCCGCCAAAGCGATCCGCCGCATCCGACCCGATACGCAAGTCCACGTGGCGGGCATTTCAACCGCCCTGCCTGCGCCTCAACCGCTTCTGGTCGGCTGGCGCGGCTTTAAAGGCACAACCGCTGCGGCTCTGCGTGCAGGCAGCCTGAACCCGCGTGACGTCTGGCTCGAATATTACCGCCGCATCAGCTATGGCCCCGACGTTTCGGTCCACGCCGAAACCGCCAAACGCGCTGATCTTCTGGTGCAGGCCAACAATGACCGTATCCAACTGCCTGAACGCGGGCTGGGGCGGCGTCACTTTCTGGCCGTGCTCGGCTGGCAGAACCTTACGCCGGAACGGCTGGACGGCGTGCAAATGGATTTTTGGCACGGTGCTGTCGACCCGATCTTTCCGCTGCGCCCCGTCAAACGCTTTGTAGACACGCTGCCAAACGCTGATCTGCATGTTCTGGAGAACCACGGGCACGTCATCATGCTGACCTACACCGAAATCTGGTCCGAGATCGCCGCCAAATGGGGATTTCAGCCCTAACTCCCTGTTTTACATTCACAATTAAGGGCGCGCTTTGGGCCGCAGGCTCCGCTTGGATTGGCACGCTGGCATCGACCGTGTCCAATTGGCGATATCTGCCCGCTTGGATTGCGACCGCATCGGCCCCCAATCCGCGCTGACCCCCTGCCATGATGACCCGCGACCATGAACAACCCCGTCCCGTCGCACCGTGACCGCCATAATCCGCAAAGCACAGCTTAGATTTGCGCCGCCCTTGCGCAGCGCAGCACCGGACCGGGCCTCACAGCCATAAGACCGCGCCGTGCCCGGCAATATCTGCAACAACCCATGCCACCGGCCACCGCCGCCAATTGCGGTTTCACGATAGGTGCTCTCGAATTTCGCAAGGGCCGACAAAAACCCAACCCAAAACGCACGCCGCGCTTGATCATCCGCGTCCGGATAAGCCGGACACCAAGTCCGGATATCCCCCGGCACCATTTCAACCAACCCACTGGCATGTGTCTTCAACGCGGAAATCGCTGCTTGTTCCCAAACCCCATGCCCCGGCTGATGCGTCCAACGGGTCGCGACGGGTTCATTGGTGCGGGCTTTGGGCCGAACACTGTCTTGCGCACTCGCCAACGTGCCCACGTGCAAAAGGCCAATCTGACAGATCAACAGAACAAGCAAATGCAGACCGGACAAACGCAAACCAGATAAATTCATGATTCCAACCTATGGTAACCATACGAGTTTGAATAGAAAAACAGACCCCGCCCCAAGAGTTAAGAAACAATCCGCTGACGCACCCCGGCTTTGTTGCCACCAACGGGCTCTGCTATCGAAAAGCCCTGCGAAAAGTCCGACATGGCCCCCGACACGCCATTTTTAAGCCCAATTGAAACGGCAAAAACAGGGGCAGTAACGAGTAATAAAGTTGTGCAAGCATGCGCCTGACGGACCTGATCCCATCATTGCGTTCCCGCTCGCAATCCCTGCAGATGGCAGCGGACGGCGTGATGGAACTTCAACCCCTCCGTCAGGGCATGCCGTCACTCGACCCCTCAATTCCGGACGTACCTTTGGCCATTAAATGCCCCGAAACCACGGCCGAAGACCGCGCCCGTGATGCGCATCAATCCAAGGGCCTGTTTTTGGCCCGTCAGGAACGGTGGGAAGATATTGCAACCCTAATGTCCGAAGCAGATTCCACACTGGCAAAAACCGGTGGCGGAATGCCCATAGCCGAGTTGGTGGCCTATGGTGCGCGTTCGGATGTTGTCAGTGCCGTAGAACACGCGCTTTTGGAAGGTGTTCCAGACAATGACGAGTCACTGTTAAGTGGTATTGAAGCCCTCGAAACGGTGCGGTCTGAGCGTGTTGATTGCCCATGGACCGCCATGAATGTCGCGCAAGCGCATATTGATCTGGCCTGGGCATGGCGTGGCACTGGTTGGGACCGCGAAGTGCCCGAACGCAACCGCGCGGTGTTCAAGGCGCATTTTGATCGGGCGACCGATATTCTGGCGGACATTGATCCAAAATTCAACGGCTCGCAAATGCTGGCGGCGTGTCATGCGACACTCAGTGCCAGTCAACCACGCGATCCCCAACAGATCGCCGTTGCATTCGAAAATCTGATTGATCTTGATCCCCGCAACGCTCGCGCCATGCGCCATTTTGGCGTGCAAATGTTACCCAGATGGCATGGCGATTACGAAGCGTTGGAATTGGCGGCGCGTCGGAACGCAGGTCGAACCTATGACATTTGGGGGGCCGGCGGATACACATGGGTCATGCTCGACGCAATTGCCTCGGATTTCGAAGCTTGCGCGCGTGTTGATTACGATTTCTTCGTGGACGGTTTGCGGGACATCCTGAAACACACCCGAAATCAGTACATCGTGAACCTTTTGGCCGCCTATTGTTCCAATACGATGCAAGCCGATGTCGACGCCGAGTCAGACATCAAACTCATGCGCGCAAAGATTGCTGAAAACGGCAACTGGATTGTCCGCGAACACATGAGCGAATTGCATCCATTGATCTGGGCACATGCGGCACGCGGGTTTGACAACGGCCTTCGGGTGAGTTGCCCACGCCGATTTGCGCAGGCGGGGCTGACAGACGCCTATCGATCCCTGACCCAGATGTTCAAAAAAGAACTAGAAGCCGGACAGCGCATCATTTTCACATCTGACGGTGTCGAAGCCCAAGCAACCTAGGAAATTTAGGCAACCTAGGACCCTGGACGACCTAGGCTGAGTCTCGCGCCCCCTGGCCCATCTTTTTGTACTTTTGACGTTCCAGCCGTGCAGCCGCCGCCATTAACAGCAGCCGCGAATAGACTTTATGTGCCCCAAGCAGGCTGTCAAAGACCGGCCCCAGTGTCAGTTTGCCTTTGCGCTCTACCGGAACAACAATTGATCCAAACCAAAGACGTGTCGTTTCGCCCATTGGTTCGACGGCCAGCCAAGACTTTGTGCGACCGGATCGTTCGCCGAGCAATATTTCAGTAGGTTCGCGCCCTTCGACACACCAAACCGCAAATGTATCGGACTCGCCTTCAGCCAGTTCCTGTGCTTGCGCATCCGACGTTGGCGCTTTCGCAAACACATGCAGCACCACACGTTCCAATTTGAACAGCCACGTTGTGTAAAAGGCCGCCACAAAATCAGCCAGATCAACCTGCCCCGCAAATTCAAAGCAAAACGCATCCGTGTGATGGGCCTCAGCCACTTTGAACGGGCTGATCAAACGGTTTTCCGGCACCGGGCATTCTTCTGGTCCACTCATTCTTCTATTGTGACGCAAACCCATTTCCGCGCCCATGTCCAATATCGTCGCGCCCCTTCGATAGAGCACGGGATCCAGCACCCAACACAGCCCCTAACACAGCAGCGGCCTCTTGCAGCGCCACGCGCCCTGACCTATGACAAACGAAACTCTGAACAGCCGGGATCACGACATGCTCGATCTGACCTACGACGCACCGAAAATCAAAACCATTGCAGGCGCAAAACAAGACTGGGAACTGGTGATCGGTATGGAAGTCCATGCTCAGGTCTCGACCCGTGCGAAACTGTTCTCCGGGGCCTCGACAACCTTCGGCGCAGAGCCCAATTCAAATGTGGCCTTCGTTGACGCAGGCATGCCGGGCATGTTGCCCGTCATCAACGACGAATGCGTCGCCCAAGCGGTGCGCACCGGTCTCGGCCTCAAGGCAGACATCAACCTGTTCTCTGCCTTTGACCGCAAGAACTACTTCTACCCCGACCTGCCCCAAGGCTACCAGATCTCTCAGCTCTATCACCCCATCGTCGGCGAAGGCGAAGTCCTCGTTGAAATGGCCCCCGGCATCGCCCGGCTTGTGCGCATCGAACGCATCCACCTTGAACAGGACGCCGGGAAATCCATCCACGACATGGACCCCGCCCTGTCTTTCGTTGATCTCAACCGCACCGGCGTCGCCCTGATGGAGATCGTCTCGCGTCCCGACATCCGTGGCCCCGAAGAAGCCGCCGCCTACCTCGCCAAACTGCGCCTCATCCTGCTGTACCTCGGCACCTGTGACGGCAACATGCAAAACGGCAACATGCGCGCTGACGTCAACGTGTCGATCTGCGCCCCCGGCCAATACGAAAAATACATGGAAACGCAGGATTTCTCGCATCTCGGCACCCGCTGCGAGATCAAAAACATGAACTCCATGCGCTTTATCCAACAAGCCATCGACATCGAAGCCCGCCGCCAAATCGCCATCGTCGAAGCCGGCGGCACCGTCGATCAGGAAACCCGCCTGTTTGATCCCGACAAAGGCGAAACCCGCTCGATGCGGTCAAAGGAAGAAGCCCACGATTACCGCTACTTCCCCGATCCCGACCTGTTGCCGCTGGAAATCGAACAATCCTGGGTCGACCAGCTGGCCGCCAACCTGCCCGAATTGCCCGACGCCAAGAAAACCCGCTTCATGACCGACTTTGGCCTCGCCGATTACGACGCCAACGTCCTCACCGCCGAACTCGAAGCGGCTGTCTATTTCGAAGAGGTCGCCAAAGGCCGCGACGGCAAAACATCCGCCAACTGGGTCATCAACGAACTCTTTGGCCGCCTGAAAAAAGACGACACCGACATCACCAACTGCCCCGTGTCCCCCGCCCAGCTCGGCGGCATCATCGACCTGATCACCAAAGGCGACATCTCCGGCAAAATCGCCAAAGACCTGTTTGAAATCGTCTACTCCGAAGGCGGCGACCCTGCCGAAATCGTCGAAACACGCGGCATGAAACAAGTCACCGACACCGGTGCCATCGAAACCGCAGTCGACGAAATTATCGCCGCCAACCCCGCTCAGGTCGAAAAAGCCAAGCAAAACCCGAAACTCGCAGGCTGGTTCGTCGGCCAAGTCATGAAAGCCACAGGCGGCAAAGCCAACCCAAAGGCCGTCAACGAAATCGTCGCCCAAAAGCTGGCCCTATAAAACCCGTCCCACAACGTACAATTGAAAAACGCGCCGGATTGTAACAACTTAGCTGATCAGCTCACAACAGATCACGCGCACTTTAACACTTTCACTCCGTCGTGATGCCGTGGCAAAACGCGTGATCATTTTTCACCTATTTTTGCCACAAACCGGCGCTTTACTGGCTCCAAACCGTAACCAGTTTGGAGACTCTAAATGTTTGCAAAAACCCTCACTGCCGCTCTCGTCCTCGTCGCCGCTCAAGCTGCCGCCGAACCGTGGGACTTTCACGCCACCGCCGCCAGCGCATCCGAAGACCTACGCGCCATTGCTGACGCAAACCCCGCCCTGAGCATTCAGGAAACCGAGGATGGCGCCGTAGACTCCATGGTCATGTTTTCCGATGTGCTGTTCGAATTTGGCCAATCCGAACTCAGCCCAGCCGCCCTCGAAACACTCAAAGTCGTGGCCAAAGACCTCGGCGGCGTCGCCGGATTGAAAATCATCGGCCACACCGATGATAGAGGGTCAGAAGGCAGAAACCACGCGCTGGGTCTGAACCGCGCCAAAGCCGTGCGCACTTGGATTGCCGACCAAACCGGGCTCGACCCCGCAGAAATCGCCGTCGACAGCGCCGGTGAAACCCAACCCATTGCCGCCAACCGGACCGATACTGGCGCGGACAACGCCGAAGGCCGCGCATTGAACCGCCGCGTCGAATTCAAAATCATCGAAGAAACGCCAGAACCGGCACCAACAGTTGCGTCGGTCGCCGCACCAGAAGTCACACCAGCAGAAACTCTGGCGGATGCGGAAACCGGCGACATCGTTGATGACGCAGCCGACAGCGTGACCACAGAAAAAGTCTCTTCCATTCACCCAAGACAACCCGTGATCTAAACACACCGGCGGGGGCCCAGCCCCGCCACTCCAACACTGACACACACCTGTAGGGCGGGATTAACCCCGCCAAAGCGCAGCCACAATCACTGGCCATCTATTCCAAAACCCGCGCCTGAACAAATTACCGCCCTCAACGCGCTATCAACCACATCTCCTGACAAGCCTTAACTCTTGCAATCAAAACGCGAAGCCTCTCAAATGCCACGCAAGGTTTTGGGGAAAGTCATTTGGTCAACACAATTGTCGGCGGCACACTTGCCTTTTTGTTAGCATTTTCCGTTTCCTTCGCACCAACTGGCAGCGGTCCATACCTTACGTTTGCTTTTCTGATTTGGCTGTTTTGGGCCTTCCTTTGCTTGGGTATTGAAGGCAAAAAAGATCAATCCCGCCTTGCTGGATGGGCCAAATGGTTGCCATTGCCCTATGAAATCGTGGTCGAAAAGCTGTTGTATGGGTTACCTCGCTTGCTGATCCGCGAAAGCATGGAAGAACGACCGCCACCTACCAAGAATTTCTGGATCAGACTTTCTTGGTATCTAAATCCAAGACCAAAAGATGGGCCTGACAAAATTCGACTGGCGCAAAACCCTTGGTCTTGGCCAATTTTCGACGTGGCCATGAAGCTGGCTTTTTTTTATCCATTGTTTTTTGCTTTAATACATTGGACCTTCCTTAATAAGGCCATCAATCTTGGCGAATTATCTCTATTGCCGAACAACGTGCACATCGGCTTTCGGGGTGTAGCACTTGGTTTACTGTCCTGGTTTTTCATTTCCAATGTAATTTATAGATTCCTTGCGAAGACGACCCAATTTAAACAATTCGTCATTAAGTTCTCCAACTGGTCGCTTTTTCTTCTTGTTCCGGTAGTTACATCCTACATAGCAAGCGCGCACGAAGCTACAATCATGAGTATTCTAGCAATCGCTGTCGTATGCTACGTCGTAATCATAGGTTCGGTCGCATTTAGATTTTCTGGAGCTCTAGCATTCGCGTTTTTAGTCGCACCCTCTGCTGTCAACCAAATTCCATTCGAATTTTCAAGCGAATGGGGTAAGTCACTCATTCCTTATTTACGGTTGATTGGCATAATCCTATTCACAATCACAGCTACATGCGCAGTTGCTTGGGCGTCACGTGCCAAACTGGGTCTTACTGCGTATCTCTTGCTGAGTTGTTCAGCAATTTTCACGAGTTTAATCTCGGTAATTAATTTACCTGTAGCGAGCTTAAGCACTCTTGTTGTTTTGACACTTGCCCTTCTACCAGCCATCAACGCCGTGTTTGATTGGCTGTCCTATGGCATCACAATGTCACTGTTACACAAAGGTCATATCAAACGCGGTATTTGGCCATTGGTTTTGGGTGTTGTGGATTTCATTACGGCAATCGCGGTGTTTTTTGCCTTGTCCTTGACGCTTTGCATGCTTGTTTTTCTCTTCAACGTTTATCGTCCCACACCATTGATCGATCTTGGTTTATTGCTGGCCGGGATCAAGCACGCGCCGGGCGATCATCTTTGGGTCATCGCTATGATCAGCTCGACATTGTTGCCGACACTTCTGCATCTTGGCATTGGGGTTTTGTCCATATTGACGTGGTTCCCGGCCAAACTTTGGGATCGGATGGTCAAAGGGCTCGATACAACATCAGGCACTCTGCAGGTTCCGCTGATGTGTTCGGTTGGCTTGACTACGTTCTTGGCCGTCTATGCCACACTTCCGGCTATGGCTTTTTACGGCATCGGATGGGTGGTATGGAATTTCGGCGCTGACCTTCGCATCTGGTACGTGGATCAAATCGCCTACATTCTGAGTGGCTGGGGTATGCTTTAATCGGACAAATTTGATGTTCGGCTCCACTGTGTTTTCGATCAAAGTTTTTGGACCGAAAACTTGCGAGGCAAATCTACAAACCTCAACCTTCGACAACGTATTTAATCCAAAATCGACGCCCTGTCTGACCCCAAATCCTGAAAACCAGCTTTCGAGCCTAAAAGCTGGCTTTGGGCGATTTCGTAAATTTTCCGGCCATTTTGCGCCGATTTCAAAGCTGGCTTTCACGCGTCAAAGCTGGCCTTGGCGCGCCGGGGCGGGGATGTTAAAGCAATGTTAATGTTTGTTCAGGGGATGTCATGACATCATACGAGTATAAGGTCGTTCCGGCCCCAACCAAGGGTCAGAAAGCCAAGGGCGTCAAGGCAAGCGAAGACCGTTTTGCGTTGGGTATTCAAACACTTATGAACGATTATGCAAGTGATGGCTGGGAATATTTGCGCGCCGACACCTTGCCCAGCACCGAACGCGCGGGCTTGACCGGCTCCACCACCGAATGGCGCAATCTTTTGGTGTTTCGCCGCGTGGTTTCTTCCAGCGTAAACAACGCCGTACACGCCGAACCTAATCCAGTGTCCACACCCGTTCCGGCCGCCAACCCGGTCCCAAAACCCGCACCAAGAGCGATCCGCGAACAGCCCGAGTCGACTCCCGCAGAAGAGGCCAGCGAAAACGAACGCCTCCGCAGCACGCTCTACCCGCGTCAGGAACCAAAATTGTCTGATAATTCAGAGGCTTAATCGGATCGATCAGACATCCACATCGATCGCCAAAGCGTGAATCCGGCCAATAAGTTCCGCCCCCAAAGCGGAATGAATCGCCCGATGTCGCGCCACCCGATTCAGCCCCAAAAACCCATCCGCACGAATCCGCACATTAAAGTGACTCTGTCCGCCGTCTTGATATCCGGCATGTCCACGATGACTTTCACTGTCATCAACCACAGATAATTCTTTTGGATCAAAAGCTTGCGTCAGCTTCATCGCAATCTCATCGGCCACTTTTGGCTGCTCGGTCGACATTTTTTTCATCTACCCCCTTCACTCTTTTCAAAGCCAGTTTAAACTCATGCGCCTGAGTCGAAAAGGACCTGCCCATGACTAAGCCTGACCCATTTGGATTTAATCTTTCGGTTTCCGCTTCGAAAAAGAAAAATCCTCGCGGCCGCAAAAGCATGTCCGGCGCGTCCGAAACCTCGACTCGCGTGTGCGATCACGAAGGCTGCAACGAACCCGGAAAGTACCGCGCACCCAAAGCGCCCGACGTGTTGGACGATTTCTTTTGGTTCTGTCAGAAGCACGTTCGAGAGTACAATCTGAAGTGGAACTTCTTCGACGGCACAACAGAAGCCGAGATCAACGCACAGCAATCCAAAGACAAGGTCTGGGAACGCAACACGCGTCCGATGGGCGACCCAGAAGCACGAGCTTGGGCGCGCTTGGGGATCGAAGACCCGCATCAGGTGCTGGGTGGAAATGCGACGTTAAACCCAGGCAATAAATCCACCGGGCGCAAACTGCCCCCCACCGAAAAGCGCGCGATCGAAGTGTTGGAAGCTGAAGCCGACTGGACCAAGACACAGATCAGAAAGGCCTATAAAGCTCTGATCAAAGTGCTGCATCCAGACATGAATGGCGGCGACCGAAGCCAAGAAGAACAGCTGCAACTTGTTGTCTGGGCTTGGGATCAAATTAAGGACAGTCGCAGCTTTAAAAACTGATATTTGATACGGTCTGCACCTATCAAATTCGCCGCTCTTGAATTGGACAAGTGTCCAATACAAGGGCACTTCAATTTCTGACGCCAAAATGCGCATTCGCGGCGCGCCTTCCCCTTGCGCCACCCCGAGATATGTTGCACGAACGCGTGCGGCGCAATTGCAGCGCCCATAGATCAGCAGAGGATACTAAGATGGCGGACGGTTCCAACGACATCAATGCGATACCTACCGAGGACGTCGCCATTCGTGATCTGTTTGGGATTGATGCTGATATGCAGGTCAAAGCCTTCACAGAATCCTCTGATCGTGTGCCCGAACTGGACCCGACATACAAATTCGATCCGGATACGACATTGGCGATTCTTGCCGGGTTTGCACATAACCGGCGCGTGATGATCCAAGGGTATCACGGAACGGGCAAATCGACCCATATCGAACAAGTCGCTGCGCGCCTGAATTGGCCGACCGTTCGTGTGAATCTGGACAGCCATATCAGCCGGATTGATTTGATTGGTAAAGACGCGATCAAGCTGCGTGACGGCAAACAGGTTACCGAATTCCATGAAGGCATCCTGCCATGGGCTTTGTCCAATCCGGTTGCGATCGTGTTCGACGAATATGACGCTGGCCGTGCCGACGTTATGTTTGTCATCCAACGTGTGTTGGAACATGATGGTAAACTGACCCTTCTCGATCAGAATAAGATCTTGGAACCCCACCCTAATTTCCGCTTGTTTGCCACAGCAAATACAGTTGGCCTTGGGGACACGACGGGTCTGTACCACGGCGTGCAACAGATCAACCAAGCGCAGATGGACCGGTGGAGCCTTGTTGCGACGCTGAACTATTTGTCCATAGACGCCGAAACGAATATCGTTCTGTCCAAAGCACCGCATTACAACACGGAAGAAGGTCGCAAAACGATCCGCCAGATGGTGACGGTCGCGGATCTGACGCGTACGGCCTTTATGAATGGTGACCTGTCGACAGTGATGTCACCTCGTACGGTTATTAACTGGGCCTTGAACTCAGATATCTTCCGCAATGTCGGCTATGCATTCCGCCTCAGCTTCCTGAACAAATGTGACGAGCTTGAGCGCCAGATTGTTGCAGAGTTTTATCAACGTTTGTTTGATGAAGAACTGCCAGAAAGTGCTGCAAGCGTCAGTTTGGGATAACACCCTTTTGGTCAGGCGTGCCAATTGCATGCCTGATCGTATCCGCACTATGCGGACCAAACACCACACAGCTTGTAAAAAGTACTGTTGGGCCGAAGGGCCTTACCTGATTGATTGCTTGGGCTCAAAAGCTGAGCCAATCGGCTTCAACAGCCATTGCTTTGCCCCGCACAGCATGGCTTCGCACACCCTCGCGTCAGTTTTGGCCCACAATTAGTGGTGAAATTCCCGCAAAATACGAATTGTTGCGGATTGTTCACATTTGTATCAAAGTTTTTATTTCGCCTCATTTTTGAGTAACCATCATGATTTACTGTATAAATGATGAGCGTTTTAAGAAAACTTGGGTTCGTCAGCCTTATCGCGATGACAACTTCGGGGTTTGCAGCACAGGCCCGCGCCGCTGATACATTGTCACTATTCGCACAATGCGCCGGACGATTTTCGGCGGAGATGGAATTCGCTTGGTTGATTGGCGATCAGGACAGTGAAATACCAAAACAGTTAAGATCGCACTTTATTGATATGATTGACGCTATCCTTGCGCCTGGTGACGGCCCTAATGTGCTGGCCCGTCGTATCGAAGCGAAGGTGGCGCATACCGCCTTGCTGTCGCGCGCTCAGTTCTCGGAGAATCCAACCGAAATTCGCATCGCGGCCCAGACAGCGGAACATGATGTCGCTTTTTGCCGGGCAATGCTGACGGGATAGGCGCACCAGCACTGGTCATTGGCTCCGAGGATCATTACAGTTTGCCGGTATAGAGTTACTCCTGCGAGAGCCCCTGATGGTCCAGTCCGACAACCCAGCAGATCCGTTCAAAAAAGCTTTGGCTGAAGCCACCAAGGTTATGGCGCACGATCCAGAATTGAATGTCAGCTATTCCGTTGACCCGGCAGGAATGACAGGCGACTCTATGCGCCTGCCACAGGTGTCGCGCCGCATGACGCGCGAAGAAGTTCTTTTGGCGCGGGGAACGGCGGATGCGTTGGCGTTGAACCGACGGTATCACAATGGACAAACCCACAACCGATATTTGCCACAAGGCGATATGGCGCGTGATCTTTATGAATCCATGGAAACGGCACGATGCGAGGCCATGGGGGCACGTGATATGCCCGGCACTGCAGGAAATATCGACGCCAAAATTGCGCATGAAGCGTTGCGCAAAGGCTATGATCAATGTCGCGAAGCGTCCGAAGTGCCGTTGGCAACTGCGGCGGGGTATCTGATCCGACATTTGGCCACAGGGCGAGATCTGCCGCGCGGCGCTCAAAACGCTATGCAACTCTGGCAAAGCTATATCGAAAATCAGGCTGGCGGAACGCTGGAAGATTTAAACGACATCCTGTCAGATCAGGCGGCGTTTGCAAAATTTGCGCGTCAGGTCATTACCGATTTGGGCTATGGGGATCAGCTGGGCGATGATCCGGATACGCTGAATGATGACGAAGACGAACAAGCCGCCGAAGGCGAGGACGAACAGGAAGAACCAGATAGCACAGGTCAGGACGATTCTGACGAACAAGACACAGATGCCAGCCCGGAAAGTTCGCAAGAAGAACAAGATGACGCCGCCGAAGCCCAAGTTTCCATGGACGATATGGCAGATCAAGAAATGGGCGAAGAGGCCGAAATGCCAGATGGCGAAGCCCCTCTTGAGCCGCCGAATGTGCAACCTGCCTCGGAAGCGGATCCAGATTATAAGGTCTTTCTTGATAAACACGACGAAGAAGTGGCCGCAGAGGACCTCGCTGAACCGATCGAACTGGAACGGTTGCGTGCCTATTTAGATCAACAGCTTGAGCCGTTGAAAGGTGCCGTGTCTCGTCTGGCAAATAAATTGCAGCGACGTTTGCAGGCACAACAGAACCGCAGTTGGGAATTCGATCTGGAAGAAGGCACCTTGGATGCTGGTCGCCTTGCCCGTGTGGTTGCGAACCCAACGACGCCTTTGTCGTTCAAGGTCGAAAAAGACACAGAATTCCGCGATACCTGCGTGACCTTGTTGTTGGACAACTCTGGGTCCATGCGCGGACGCCCTATTTCAATCGCTGCAATTTGCGCGGATGTTCTGGCGCGCACGCTTGAACGGTGCAACGTAAAGGTGGAAATCCTCGGCTTTACCACCAAAGCGTGGAAAGGCGGTTTGGCGCGCGAAGCGTGGTTGAACGAAGGACGGCCCAGTCAGCCTGGGCGTCTGAATGACTTACGCCATATCATCTACAAATCGGCCGACGCGCCCTGGCGTCGAACCCGCGACAACCTGGGTTTGATGATGAAAGAAGGGCTTCTCAAGGAAAACATCGATGGTGAAGCCTTGGAATGGGCACATCGACGTATGATCGGGCGACCTGAACAGCGCAAAATTCTGATGGTGATTTCGGATGGCGCACCCGTCGACGATTCCACGTTAAGCGTGAATCCCGCGAATTACCTTGAAAAGCACCTGCGCGACGTCATTGCGATGGTTGAAAAACGCAGGCAGGTTGAATTGCTGGCGATCGGGATCGGGCATGACGTGACGCGATATTATGATCGCGCCGTCACAATCACAGATGTCGAACAATTGGCCGGCGCCATGACTGAACAGCTTGCCGCATTGTTTGACAGTGACCCCCGCGCCCGTGCCCGCGTAATGGGAATGAAACGCGCAAGCTAGCCGGTCGCACCTCGGCTGAACCAAATGCAAAAACCGTTCTTTGTGAACAAACAGGGAGACCATATGTTCCAAAGCTTCGAAGTGACCTCACGTCCCGACCAGGGACCGCCACGCCTTGCCGAATTGCGCAAAATTATGGGCGCACAGCATCTTGATGGGTTTATCGTACCCCGCGCTGACGCGCATCAAGGCGAATACGTTTCGGCCCGCGACGAACGCCTGTCTTGGTTGACCGGGTTTACCGGCTCGGCTGGGTTTTGCACTGTTCTTACGGATCACGCAGGTGTTTTCATTGATGGGCGATACCGGACACAGGTCAAGTCCCAAGTCGACCTAGCGCATTTCACGCCAGTTCCATGGCCGGACACCAGCCTAGGGGAATGGTTGCTGGAACAGCTTCCCAATGGCGGTAAGGTCGGGATTGACCCTTGGCTGCACACGGTGGCGCAGCTGGAACAGCTGGAAAAAGAACTCTCAGGCAGCAAGGTTTCATTAGAGCGATGCGAAAATCTGGTCGACATCATTTGGGATGATCAACCCGGACCTGCAGCCAATCCTGTTCGTGTGCATCCGTTAGAATTTGCTGGCGAATCCCATGAAGACAAACGTGCGCGACTTGCAAAGGATTTGACGGCAAAGGGACATGCATCTGCTGTGATTACCTTGCCGGATTCAATTTGCTGGTTGCTGAACATACGCGGTGCAGACATCCCACGAAATCCGATTGCCCAAGGGTTTGCAGTGTTGCATGCCGATGCAAGCGTTGATGTGTTCATGGAACATTCTAAAGTCACGGAAATTCTGGATCATTTTGGACCAGACATCCGCGTGCATGCACCTGACGCCTTTCTGGATACCTTGGCGACTTTGGATGGGCCAATCCGGTTGGATCGTGGATCCTGCCCCGTCAGCGTTGCAGACCGTGTCGGCGACAAGGCCGCATTTGGCGAAGAACCATGCCTTTTGCCCAAAGCCTGCAAAAACAGCGCCGAAATCGAAGGCAGTGCCGCAGCGCATTTGCGCGACGGGGCCGCGGTTGTTGAGCTTCTTGCGTGGCTTGACCAGCAAGACCCGGGTACGTTGTCTGAAACGCAGGTTGTGACGCAACTCGAAGCAGAACGCTGCAAAGACAATGCTTTGCAAGACATCAGCTTTGAAACCATTGCAGGCACCGGTCCAAACGGAGCGATCATGCATTACCGGGTCAGCGAAGACACCGACAGTGTCCTGCAATCCGGTCATCTTTTGGTTTTGGACAGCGGTGGCCAATATCTGGACGGTACAACTGACATCACGCGCACCATTGCCATTGGCCCCCCCGATCTTGACGCGAAACAAGCGTTCACACGGGTGTTGATGGGTATGATCGCTATGTCACGCTTGCGCTGGCCCGTTGGATTGGCAGGTCGCGACATCGAAGCCATTGGCCGCGCGCCCCTGTGGTATGCGCATCAGGATTTCAATCATGGTCTGGGTCACGGTGTTGGCGCTTACCTCAGCGTGCATGAAGGGCCACAACGTCTAAGCCGTGTGTCGACTGTCCCACTGCAGGCAGGCATGATTTTGTCCAATGAACCGGGATATTACCGTGAAGGCGCGTTTGGCATTCGGATCGAAAATCTGATTGTTGCGCAAGCCGCGCCGGTTCCCGAAGGAGGTGACAGCGAACGGGAAATGTTGTGTTGGCGCAATTTGACGTTTGCACCAATCGACAAACGCCTTATCGTGCCCGAGATGCTTGATGCACCGTCGCGTGCATGGCTGAATGCCTATCACGCAGAAACACTTGAAAAGATCGGCCCGCGTGTGTCCGAAGATGCGCGTCGTTGGTTGCAAGAGGCTTGCACGCCAATCTGATCATGGCACGGGCGACTGCGTTACTCGTTCGAAACTGAACTCCGTCATGTATACATGACATTGGAAGGAACACTCTATGGCTGGACAAATCAAAATTCGCAACGCGACAGGCCGCTGGACCGTGCGCGCGGGTGGTGCGGTATTGGGTGAAAGTTCGAACGCGCTGGAATTGAGCGAAGATGGGTACGAACCGGTCATTTATTTCCCACGCTCAGACATTGCGATGGCCTTCCTCGACAGAACAGAAAAGACAACGCATTGCCCCCACAAAGGGGATGCGAATTACTTTTCTGTTGTGACCAAAAGCCAGACTATAGCGGATTCTGTTTGGACATATGAAACCCCCAGCGAAAACGTTGAGCGGATCAAAGATCATTTGGCGTTTTACACCGGCGATTTGATCACCGTCGAAAACATCTAGTCCGTTGGCTTAAGAATGCTCTTCTGCGGCGGTTGCTGCAAGGGCACGGTTATACGTTTTTAAGGCGTCCACCTGAAACAAGGTTCCGATCAATTCGGGTGGACCATCTGCCGCCACGCGAACAACGGGCACATAGGTGAAATTGCTGCGTTCAAACATGGGCATCGCAATTTCCAAAGTGGCTTCCGCATCTAGAAAAATACCGTCGTCAATCATGATCTGACAGCTTTCCAACGCAGGCGTCGCGGGGTCATCCAATTTGCGCATGACGCCTTGCACATGAAACATTGCCAACAAATAAGTTTGCGGACCTGCCGCCAAACGCGTTCCGCGACGTTCAAGCTGTGTCAGGAAAAAGCTGCGATCAACCAGTCGGGATGCCACTGACGACGACAAGGACACAGACACCATAACGGCCAATCCTGTTTGCCAATCCCCTGTCAATTCGAAAACAATCAATGTCGTCGAAATGGGCGCGCCCAGCACAGCCGCCGACACAGCCCCCATACCTGCCAAAGCATAAAGCGTATCCGCACCTGAAACGTCTGGAAACAGGCTGGTTGCGATCATACCAAAGCCCAAACCTGTCAAAGCGCCGACCATCAAAGACGGGGAAAAGACCCCCCCGCCCATGCGTCCGGCCATCGTAATGGCCACTGCAATAACCTTGAGCACCGCAAAGACCACGGCCTCGTGCAGCAACAGTTCACCCGTCAACGCCATTGATGTCGTTTCATAGCCAACGCCAATGATATGTGGGAAAAAGATAGCAATCCCGCCCAACAGCGTTCCAGCCAAAGCAGGCCGTAACACACGCGGCAACTTTATTCGGTTCTGGACATAGGTTCCAAAATCTTCGGCCCAAAAAATCGTACGCATCATGGCCACCGCCACAAGTCCGCTTAACAGACCGAGAATAAGAAATGCGGGCAGTTCGATGTAAAATTGCAGCTGACTTGGGTTAACGAGCATGAATTCCGTGACGTCGCCGTAGGCAAGACGGTTGATGACGGTTCCAGCCGCGCTTGCAATCACAATGGGTGCAAAGGCATGCATCGCAAAATGGCGCAAAACAACCTCAAGCGCGAACAACGCTCCGGCGATCGGTGCGTTAAAACTGGCAGACACAGCTGCCGCAACGGCGCAGCCCAACAAATCGCGCCCAGTGATCCCATCCGCCTTTATCCAGCGTGACACTTTGGTGGCCAGAACGGCGGCAATGTGCACCACCGGGCCTTCGCGACCCGTAGAGCCACCTGTCGACAAGGTCACAAAAGACGCACAGGCAGATGCGATTCCAACGCGCGTGCTGACACGACCATTGTGCAATGCAGCCCCTTCAATGACGTCAGCCACGCCACGAGACATGCCGTCTTTGGTGAAATAGTTCAGGATCAAGCCGACAATCAGGCCACCACAAGTCGGGATCACCAGTAACCAGTACCACGGCAAACTTTGCGCAAAACTGTGCAGGTATTGAATGTCTTCAGTGCCATATAGGAAGGCCTGCAGCGTTTCGATTCCCTTTCGAAAGAACAAAGCGGCAAAGCCTGCGGCAATCCCAATCGCAAGCGCAATGAACCAAAACTGAATTTGGTTGGGGCCATGTTGGCGCAGCATTCCAAGACCATCGCGGCAAGCAGAGATGGTGCGGTCAAGTTGACGAGTGATAATCGAGCGCGTTGGCAACGATAAAATCCGCGCGAAAAAAATTATTCGTTCTCTCCATCTCTAGGACAAGCTGATCCTGCGGGAAAGCCCGAACCTTAAGCCTCACACAAAATGAGGGCCCTGAGAGTAAATCTCGCACACAAAGGGAACTAACTGCTTAACAATGCCTTCGCGGCACCACGCGCCTCGTCTGTCACGTGATCACCAGCCAACATTCTGGCGATTTCATCGACGCGCTCTGACGAATCCAACGATACGACATTGGACAGTGTTGTGCCCTTTACGACGTTCTTTGCCACGCGCCAGTGATGCGCCCCTAATGCTGCAACTTGCGGGGAATGCGTCACAACAAGTACCTGACTGTCCTGCGCCAGTGATGCCAATCTGCGCCCAACCGCATCAGCCGTTGCCCCGCCGACACCACGATCAATTTCGTCAAAGATCATGGTCAGGCCTGACTGCCCCTGTGCCAAACACACCTTCAAGGCCAACAGAAAACGGCTAAGCTCACCACCGGATGCAATCTTGTTCAATGCCCCCGAAGGCGCGCCGGGGTTGGTTGCAACGGTAAACGCAACACTGTCTTGCCCGTCTGGTCCGGGATCGGCCGTTTCAAAATGTGTCGTGAAAATTGCCCGCTCCATTTTCAGGGGGGCAAGTTCGATCATGACGGCCTTGTCCAATGCTGCAGCCGCTTTTTTGCGTGACACTGTAAGAGCATCCGCCGCCTTGCTGTAGGCCGATTGCGCCATGCTCAATTCAGATTGCAACCGCGCCAGATCAGCATCGCCAGCATCCAATGCAGTCAGTTTTTCACGTAGGACCGCAGCCAAGTGTGCCAGCTCGCCTGCTGGAACATCATGTTTGCGTGCGAGTCCTCGAATCGCAAATAACCGTTCTTCGGTTTCTTCCAAGTCATGCGGATTGACATTCAGGTTCTCAATTGCGCGCACGATGCCATCTGTGGCTTCGTCCAATGCTGACAATGACCGCCCCAACGCGTCAATCGGTGCATCAAGGTAACCTTCGGCCTGTTCCGCCACGCCTTCTAACCACCGCAACGCATCCGTAGTCGCGCCTTCTGCGCCACCTTGCCCCAACGCTGTATGCGCCCGCGCAACATCTTCGCGTATGCGTTCAGCGGCCTGCATCAAACGTCGTCTTGTATCCAACGCTTCTTCTTCATCCGGCTGTGGGTCCAGCGTGTCCAATTCGGCCACTGAATGCCTCAAAAACTCTTCTTCCGCACGGATCGCTTCCATAGAAGCTATCGCCTCTGACAACGCAGTAGAGGCTCGCGATTGCGTACGCCAAGCGTTTCGCACCTTGCTTCTTTTTGCGTCGTGATCAGCAAACGCATCAAGGATCGCACGATGTCCACGAGGGTTCAACAAACCCCGGTCGTCATGCTGACCGTGCAGTTCAACCAGCGTTTCGGACAACGCACGCAAAACCTCACCATTTGCCCGTCGATTGTTGACCCAAGCCGTCTTGCGCCCGTCACGCGCGTTCACCCGGCGTAAAATAAGCTCGTCTTCGGCGTCTAAACCCGCTTCTTCCAAAACAGCACGTGCTGGATGCGTGTCGTCCAGATCGAACCAAGCAACTACTTCGCCTTGTTCAGCACCTTGGCGCACAAGGTCGGCCCGACCACGCCATCCCAAAACAAACCCAAGTGAATCCAGCAAGATCGACTTACCAGCACCTGTTTCACCGGTCAGAACATTGAGGCCCGGCTGGAACTCTAGTTCCAGCCGATCAATGATCAACATATCGGTGATTTCAAGTCCACGCAGCATGATGCTGTCCGATTGAAATGTTCAGAGCCAGCGGCCTTGAACCATCTGACGATAAATCTGGCTTAGCCAATTGTTCCCGCGAGATTTGGGTTGCAGCCCCTGCCCCGTCAGCAATCTAAAGCTGTCTTCATACCATTCTGTAGACCGGTAGTTGAAGCCAAGGATCGCGCCAGCGGTCTGCGCCTGATCCGTAAGGCCAAGGCTCAGATAGGATTCGACCAAACGATGCAACGCTTCCGCTGTATGCGACGTGGTTTGGAAGTCTTCAACAACCACACGGAATCGGTTGATCGCGGCCGTAAAATTGTCGCGCTTAAGATAATAGCGCCCAATTTCCATTTCCTTGCCAGCCAAGTGATCGAAGGCAAGATCAAATTTTAGAACCGCAGATTTCGAAAATTCGCTATCCGGGTAACGTTCGATGACTTCGCGCAAAGACTGCAAAGCTTGAAACGTAAGCCCCTGATCACGACCAACTTCGTCGATCTGATCATAATAGCTGAGCGCCAAAAGATATTGCGCATAAGCGGCATCGTCATCTTCCGGATAGAAATCAATAAAACGCTGTGCCGCAGAGCGGCTGTTTTCGTAATCCCGATCCGAATGGAACGCGAAAGCCTGCATAATCAAGGCACGCCGTGCAAGATCCGAAAAAGGATAAAGCCGTTCAATTTCAGAAAAATAGAACGCCGCATCTTCTGGCTTGCTACGTTCCAGTTCGAATTCGCCGCGTTCGAAAATCTGCTGAGCCGAGAAGCTTTCCAACGGGATATCCCGATTGCCAGCCCGGCCAAGTCCATCTCCGCATGCGGATAGGGCAACAACACAAGTTGTTACCATTGCCCATTTCAACATTCGCTTGTTGCCGGCCATGCCAACCAACTCCCCAAACTCCGCGTCCCTTATCATTGCAATCCATGCCAAGGGTTTCGCATGTTGTTTAGCATATCGAAATTTCCAGTGAAACGACCGATTTACAGGTCTTAAGCCACTGCGGGAATTTCGTCCCACACAAGCCCGTGACCTGGAAGACGGGATGCAGTGCTTGCATCACATACAATCATGCGCACCGCGTCTGGCGTGCTGAACAATTTAAGCAGCAAATCATTGGTGACCGCATGTCCTGCTTTCACACCGGTATAGTGACCGATAAGCGGAGCACCTGCCAGCGCCAGATCACCCAATGCGTCCAACATTTTATGACGTACCGGTTCATCAGTATGACGCAACCCACCAGGGCTGGATACGCGCGCGCCATCAAATACAACGCCATTTTGACCAGGAACACCGCCTTGAGCCAACCCATTTGCCAACATAGCATCTACGTCTGCTTGACGGCAGAATGTCCGGCTATCGCTTAGTTCGCGTGCAAATGATCCGTTCGACATATTCAAAGACTTGGACTGACGTCCGATTGCGGGGTCATCAAAATCAATGTGGAAGTCAATTTTCATGATGTCTGACGGTCCGATGACCGCAGAGGCATCGCCTTTTTCGACACGCACCTCTTTCAACACTTCCAATGCGCGAACTGGTGCAGGCAACGTCCGAAGACCTTTAGCCATGATCCCTCGTAGAAACGGCACGGCAGAACCATCAAGAATTGGAATTTCTGGTCCATCGACTTCGATCAAAGCGTTGTGCACGCCACATCCAGCAAGCGCGGCCATCAAATGTTCAACGGTCGAAACGCTGGCACCTGATCCATTTTCTAGAAATGTACACAAAGGCGATTGACGCACCGCGTCATACCGAGCCGGGATAACGCCGTCTTTGGAAACATCGGTTCTGTGAAACCAAATGCCATGTTCCGCGCCAGCCGGCAGAATCGTAACGGTCGCCGGTTTGCCGGAATGCAAACCCTTGCCACTGAATGAAACTGATGACCGAATTGTTTTTTGCACGGAGTCCCGCCTGTTTTTCTTTCTGTACGACAGGAGAGGTACGATTGATGCTGCACAAGCACAATTCACTCTTTGCAACGGAATGAAACATGTTTGTAACAGAAATGCGCAATATCGCCTACTAACCCCCAATTAACTGAAAAACAAAGAAAAAAGGGCCACCAAACCGGCAGCCCTTTCGTGAGAATGTTACAGAAAATTAGTTCGCTTGGCGTCTCAAGAAGGCCGGAATCTCGATCCGATCCTGATCAACGTCCGCGACTTCGCTGGCTTGCGGCGTCGCTGGCGTTTGAGCCGCATGTCCGTGAACCGGAGGTTGCGCACGTGGAGGCACCGCCTGACGCGCGGGTGTTTCAGAATGACCGGTCATACGATTGATCAATGAATTGATCCCAAACCGCGGACGCTCAGCGTCATGCCCCTGACCCATTTCCTGCTCTGGCGCTGGCGCCGCTGCTTCGCGATGCATTTGCGTTGCAGCCCGCAACCGTTCCATTGTTTCTGGGCTCGGTGTTCCAGGCGCTGCCGCCTGCGGAGCCACATAAGTTTCCGGCTCGGCTTCGATTGAATCTTCGCGTGGTGCAAATGCTGGAACTTGAGGTTGATATGCCGGGGGCGGTAGATCATCGACCTGCGCCGCAGCAACGTTTTCTTGCTGATGATACACTTGCTCTGGCGCTTGTTGCGCAACCTCCGGCTGCTGTTCGATGTTTTCAAACAGAGACGGCTCTTCTGCTGTCGGTGCCGTAGTTTCAGTTTCCGTTTCCGCTTCCGGCAACGCTTCAGCCGCAGCAATCGGTGCGGCGACACCCGCAGGCAATGGTTCTTTCAGACTGCGGCGCGGTACCGGCACATCCGTCACGATTTCGGACGCATCTATGCCAGTTGCAACAACGCTTACGCGCATCAAGCCTTCCATTGCTGTATCCAGCGTGCTTCCAACGATGATATTGGCGTCTGGATCGACTTCTTCGCGAATGCGGTTTGCCGCCTCGTCCAATTCGAACAATGTCAGATCTTCTGCACCGGTGATGTTGATCAAGACACCTTTTGCGCCGCGCAGGGAAATTTCATCCAACAATGGGTTCGCGATGGCCGCTTCGGCAGCCTGAATGGCGCGATCTTCGCCTTCCGCTTCGCCCGTCCCCATCATCGCCTTGCCCATTTCGTCCATGACAGCGCGAACATCAGCAAAATCAAGGTTGATAAGACCAGGACAAACCATCAGGTCAGTCACGCCCTTCACGCCTTGATACAAAACGTCATCCGCCATCGAGAACGCCTCGGTAAAGGTCGTCTTTTCATTGGCCAACCGGAATAGGTTCTGGTTTGGAATAATGATCAGCGTGTCGACAACCCGCTGCAGTGCGTCAACACCGTCTTCAGCCTGACGCATGCGCTTAACGCCTTCAAACTGGAAAGGCTTTGTCACAACGCCAACAGTCAAAACACCCAATTCACGGGCGGCTTGAGCAATAATTGGGGCGGCACCAGTACCAGTACCGCCGCCCATGCCCGCCGTAATAAAGCACATGTGCGCCCCGGCCAGATGGTCAACAATTTGCTCGATGCTTTCTTCAGCTGCGGCGGCCCCAACACTTGGGCGTGCGCCTGCGCCCAAACCTTCTGTCGCTTTAATGCCAAGCTGAACACGACTGGTAGACGTCGATTGCGCCAACGCCTGAGCGTCTGTGTTCGCAACCACAAAGTCCACGCCTTGTAGTTGTTTTTCAATCATGTTGTTGACCGCGTTGCCGCCTGCGCCACCAACACCAAAAACCGTAATACGAGGTTTCAATTCCTCGGTGCCGGGCATTGAAAGGTTCAATGTCATTGTCTGAGTCCGCCTGTGCATTGTGGCTCTTGAGTGAGCCCTATTTACATCTAATTAACCGACAACTTACCCAAGATGCAGCGATGCGTCACCCAAAAAACACAGTTCAGCCACAAAATATTGGCCGTTTTTTGCCCATTTTCCCTCGAAATTGTAGGATATCCCTGAATATAGCGGTTTTGACCCACCAAGCCACAAGCAGAGTCTGTGTAAGCACAGAATCACTCGTGGTGTCTGCGTGCCTGACTGCGGGTACGGGATGGCGAATTGACTCGCTCTGGTCCACTTGGACTTTCCCGTATTATTCGACTCACCTACATCAACGACACACCCTTGGGTTGTGTCTACCAGTTCTCCTTGAACCACTTAACGGCACGCCGAAGAGAGCGCGCTGGATAGCGGTCAGCAGGAATATCAAAGTCCCACCATTCGTCTTGGGGATTTGCTGCAAACAGGCTAAGACCAACCGCGCTGGCAAAGCTTGGGCCGGTCGCGGCTTGGGGCAAACCATGTACGCGCAATGGACGACCAAGGCGGACTTGCTGGCCCAAAATCCGGCTGGCCAACCCATCAAGTCCGGGGATTTGGCTGCCCCCGCCTGTCAAAACGATTTGTTGGCTGGGCAATTGATCAAATCCGGCCGCATCCAAACGAGCGCGGACCTCTTCGAGGATTTCTTCAACCCGAGGGCGCATGATTCCAATCAGCTCAGCCCGGCTGACGGTTCGGCGGTCATGTTCATAATCACCTGTTTCACCGCCAGTTTCGATCACCTCGCGATCATCCACACCGGTGGCATGAACGCCGCCATAAAACGTCTTGATCCGTTCGGCGTTGGTGGTCGGCACTTGCAACCCCATCGAAATGTCGCTGGTCACATGATCGCCACCCAAACGCACCGCGTCCGAATAGATCATGTGCTTTTTGATAAAGATGGACACCCCAGTCGAGCCGCCGCCCATATCAATACACGCCGCACCAAGTTCTTGTTCGTCTTCGACCAGTGCCGCAATGCCAGATGCATAGGTCGAATTGGCTATACCGGCCAATTCCAGATCACAGCGCTTGACGCATTGGGCGAGGTTCTGAACCACAGTCGCGTCCACAGTCAGCATATGCATATCGACCGCCAAAGCGTTGCCCAATTGGCCGCGCGGATCGATTAGTCCAGACCGATGATCCAGGGCAAAATTAACGGGTTGCGCGTGCAACACTTCGCGTTGCGGGCCATAGTCGGGAATATCACAACGCGCCAAAACCTTGGCAACATCGCCCTCTTCGACCAGCTGGCCTTCCAATTCAATTTGCGCATCCAACCCATAGCTGCGCGGATCACCACCGGAAAAACACGCGATGACATGATCCACTCGGATGCCGGCCATCTTTTGCGCCGCTTGCAAGGCTGTTCGCATGGCGCGTTCGGCTTCGGCCATGGCTGTGATTTCGCCAAACCCAACACCGCGCGACCGGGTTGTTGCCGCGCCAATGATGCGAAAGCCAGCTTGCCCCGCCAACGACCCGATCTCTCCGCCCTCATCAATCCGCGACGCGCCATCAAAGCGCAGCACGAGGCATGCAATTTTGGATGTGCCTATATCCAATATGGCCACAACACCTCGCTGAATGGCGAGTTTGCGCATGTGGCGCATGGTACGTTGGCTTTGATAGAGATCATACATCGTCAAACTACTCGGATTGCAAATTTAGCTTATGGATACGCAAGCGTTCTTCAGTAGCGCGCGCTTGCATGCGAATTGTCGGGCGGGCGGTCAGGCGAAGGTCCACGCGCGAGATATCGCGGGCCAACACATCGCTTGCGGAATCCAACGCGATCATACGTTCGAGCGCCGCGACCGGGTTTTCGGCGGGCAGTAATATGCGTTGATTTCGGTCCAACACCAGATCCCAGCGACGTTCACCAACCCTTTGAAGTCCGCGCAAACGGTCCCCCAAAGGAGCAGCTGCATCGACAAGGGTCATGGCTTCCCTGACATGCAGGTCAGCGCCCTGTCCGGCGATCAACGGCAAATCAGAACGCTCCGCCCGTTGTGCAACTGGCGACACTGGATGGCCCTGGCTGTCCAATAAATGCAGGCCGCCATTTGTGCGCCAAATAACAACAGGAACACGCGGCGTGACATCGATCTGAAGAATACCGCCAGATCTGATCCGGACAGACACAGATTTAACCGGATCCATCCCAGAGATTTTTGCGCGCATGTCTTCCAGATTCAGATCAAACGATGACACAGGGAAATCAATCGGCAGCTCGGCGCGAATGGCCTGATCTACGTCGCCCGCAACACCATCAATGGCCATAAGGTTGACCATGAATTCCGGACGCTCTTCGATGCTGGCACGGGTTTCGGCAACGGCATCCGCAATGCGTGTTTGTACCTCTGGCTGACTAAGGTACCACGCCCCCAATCCCACCATCACAATAAAGGGAATACCGGCGCGCAACGTCAGCCGCACACCCGGTGTCAGCATCAAGCGTTCGATGCGCCAAGCCCAACGAGACGGGGCCGGATCGCGCTTTAGCGATTGCATGAGGCATCCTCCACCATCCATGTACACAATTGGCCAAAGGTCATTCCTTCGGCGGCGGCTTGTTCAGGCGTCAAAGAGGTTGGCGTCATGCCCGGCTGGGTATTTGTCTCAAGCAACACAAGACCGTCCGCGCCTTTGCTTTCGTCCCAGCGAAAATCTGTCCGGCTAACGCCTCGGCACCCCAATGCAACATGCGCCCGCAACGCGTAGTCGCGGCACAAGGCCGTTATCTCATCCGGGATATCTGCAGGGATGACATGGCGCGACCCACCGGTCTCGTACTTGGCTTGGTAATCGTACCACCCATCCGTAATAATATCTGTCACGCCCAAGGCGCGATCTCCGACGACTGTTGTTGTCAGCTCTCGTCCGGGGGCAAAGGTTTCGACCATGACCTGCTCTGGCATGCCATCATCCAAAGAGGGTGGTCCATTGGCCGCCTCGTGCACAATATACACACCGACAGACGACCCTTCGTTGTTTGGTTTCACCACATAAGGGGGCTTCATCACGTGCCCGGCATTTACGTCAGCTTTTGAGGCGATGATGCTTTCGACGACGGGCAATCCGGCGGCACGATAGGTGGCTTTTGTCCGCTGCTTGTCCATCGCAAGCGACGACGCCAACACACCAGAATGCGAATAAGGAATGCCCAACCATTCCAGAAGCCCCTGAACACAACCGTCTTCACCCCATCGACCATGGAGACAATTCAACACCGCATCAGGAGAAATGTCTTTCAGACGCGCATCAAGATCGCGGTCGGCATCGACCTCGATTACGTCATATCCTTCATCCCGAAGTGCGGTCGCGCACGCATGCCCGGTGGACAAAGACACTTCGCGTTCAGCCGAAGGTCCGCCCATCAATACCGCAACTTTGGGGAACGTCCTGCTCGACTGCCCGCCCATGTGCCTCTGTGTTCCAAACCCTTTGGTGGGTTTGTGTTGTATCAGAGCGTTTATCGCCCTGTTTGTTTTCCGCCTCAGCGCGTTTTGATTTGGGCCCCGTTGTTATTCTTTGGGTTCCCCAACACGCATTATCTCCCACTCTAGCGTAATGCCTGAATCGGCGTAAACCTTTTTTCGCACTTCTTCGCCCAAACCTTCGAGATCTTTTGCTGTTGCTTGCCCGGTATTGATCAAAAAGTTCGAATGTTTCTCGCTCATTTGCGCTCCGCCCATAGTTGCGCCGCGCATTCCAGCATCATCAATCACTTTCCAAGCCTTCAGGTCGTGAACATCATCGGCCTGCCCTGTACTGCTAAAACCAGCCGGGTTTCTAAAGGTTGATCCAGCGCTTCGATCCTTGGTGGGCTGTGTCGCGTCGCGCTTTGCCAATTGATCGTCCATTCGCGCAATCAATGCTTTAGGGTCGTTCAGTTGGCCCTCTAAAACCGCCTCAACCAGCACAGCCCCGGCTGGCAATGCCGTCTGGCGATACTGGAAATTCAGTTCTTCTGGGCCAAGTTCCACAATATCGCCATTTCGAAGAACAGCCTTGGCGGACACAAGAACATCCGCCATGTAGCTTCCGTAACAGCCCGCATTCATACGAACCGCACCCCCAATTGACCCCGGAATGGTGCGCAAAAACGTCAAATCAACGCCAGCATCAGCCGCACGACGCGCCACATGTGCATCCAAAGCCGCAGCGCCCGCGTGAACACGAGGCCCGTTGATCTGAATACCGTTAAAACCACGCCCCAACCGGATGACCACAGCCCGCAACCCGCCATCGCGCACAATAAGGTTGGACCCAACCCCCATCGGAAACACGTCAAAATCTTGGGGCAATGCGCGCAGAAAATCGCTTAAGTCGTCCAAATCGGCAGGTTGAAAAAGCCAATCTGCTGGGCCGCCTACGCGAAGCCAAGTCAAATCAGACAGATTGCGATTAGGTGTAAGGGAACCGCGCGGAGTTGGTAATTCAGACATAAGCGGGCCATGCCGCGTTCTGATCAAAAGGTCAATCGCGTCCGCGTTGCTTGGATCCAACAACTGCACCAATTGTACCACCAATCATAAGCGGCAATGATTGAGCCGGCACCATGATCAACACCATCCAACTGCCCGGTGTCAGCACAAGTGTCCACAGCATTGCGGAAATCAATGACACAACCATGGCCATCATCCAGATGAAAAAGAGACTGAACCCATCAAGGTCACGCCCGAATGACCGCATGACGAAAAATGCGCCAACGGCACAAAATAGCGTGTAAACTCCCAGAAAGCCCATCACTCACCCACTCCTCCTGCGCTGGACTAGCCAGCCTAGCAACGCGCCTCCCAACAAACCTGCCCCCCCCGGCAAGCAAATCAAGAAAGCAACGATCGCGTAACCTAATCCGTCAACCCCATCTCCAGCTTTTTGGGCCAGAGCACAGAAAAGAAACACGGCAGCAAGTGCCAGCAGAATACCCAAAACAAGGATAATCCGCCTCTTCCGACCGAAAAAGTACCCAAAACAAGCCATTAGGGCAAGCGCGATCACCGGAAGGAGTATCATTTACTGGTGATGCGGCGCAGCCAGCGGCCCAAATAGATGACCGGCCAACGCAGCACGCTTGCTCCGGCGACCATCATCAGCAGGCCGATCCACGGACCATGTTGCCACGTGGTGAGACCAATAATTGGAATGCCCACTGCGATCAAAACATAGGCGTTTTTCCAGTGATGATCTTTCGAAGGTGTCATTGCAAGAATGTTTGCAGTCACACCCCAAATACAGGCTAATATCAAGGAAAGGCTCATATTTCTTTGCTCCTGTGCTCAGGCAGCCCGACATTTTCCCCACGCGCTTTAGCCCAAAAAAAGCGGAGCGGGTTTCTAAACATGGACACGAAACCAACTGCCGCCAAAATACCCGCCCAATATCCAACTTCGATACCAATCCAAACGATCAGCAAAGGTGCCGCAATCAGCAACGTAACACCCGGAATATACTGGTGGCGCATCGGCAACAGCGCAACAATTGTTGCGGCGATCACCCAAAAGCACGAAGCGAGTAAAAGCGTCATGCCGCCCCTTTCGTCAGGTTTGCTGGCAAGTTATTGGCCCACGCACTGATCGTCCCCGCACCAAGGCACACCACAATGTCGCCCGGGCGTCCTTGCTCTTCGACAAGTCGCACCAAATCTAATTCGTCGATGACAGCGCGGGCATGGCGATGACCATGCCGAATTAATCCCGCGACCAAATCATCCCGGCTCGCGCCTTCAATCGGATCCTCACCAGCCGCAAACACGTCCGCAATGCCAACGACATCAGCTTCGTTGAAACACCCGCAAAAATCTTCAAAGTGGTGAGACAGACGGGAATAACGATGGGGTTGATGAACAGCGATTACACGACCTTCTGTGGCTTGACGTGCGGCCTTTAGAACGGCCGCGATTTCGGTTGGGTGATGTCCATAATCATCAATAATCGTCACGCCATTTACTTCGCCCACGCGTGTAAACCGTCGGTTAACGCCACCAAAACCAGCCAAAGCTGAGCGGATTTCTTCTGATTTCATACCCAAATGACGCGCAACTGCGACCGCACTGAGCGCGTTTGAAACGTTGTGATCCCCTGGCATGGGTAAGGTACAGCCCTCGATAACCTTGTCTTCGTTTTGAAGGGCGACGTCGAAATGCGCAGCGCCAGCTTTGTAGCTAAGGTTGATCGCACGCACATCCGCTTGCGCGTTAAAACCGTACGTCACAATGCGCCGATCCGTGATCTTGCCGATCAAAGTTTGAACGTCAGCATCGTCCGTGCAGCAAATGGCCAATCCATAAAATGGGATGTTCGAGACAAAATCATAGAACCCCTGATGAAGCGCCTCTTCGGTCTTCCAATGTTCCATATGCTCAGGGTCGATATTTGTGACAATGGCGACAGTCGCAGGCAAGCGGTTGAATGTGCCGTCGCTTTCGTCGGCTTCGACCACCATCCATTCGCCTTCGCCTTTGCGCGCGTTGGATCCATAGGCGTGAATGATGCCGCCATTGATGACGGTGGGGTCAAAATTCCCCGCGTCCAGTAACGTCGCGACCATTGTTGTTGTCGTGGTTTTTCCATGCGTGCCGGCCACCGCAACATTGGATTTCAACCGCATCAATTCTGCCAACATCTCGGCGCGGCGCACGATCGGCAAGCCACGTGCGCGTGCCGCATCAAGTTCAACATTTCCCGGCTTAATCGCTGAAGAAATTACAATCACTTCGGCGTTTTCTATGTTTTTGGCGTTTTGCCCTTCAAAGACGTGCGCGCCCAGATCGGACAAACGATCCGTTATCTTGGACCGCTTCAGGTCTGATCCCTGAACCACATATCCGTGGTTCAGCAAAACTTCTGCGATCCCGGACATGCCGATGCCACCAATTCCGACAAAATGAATAGGGCCGACATCGCCAGGCAATTTGGTTGCCGCGTTCATGATGCGATTTCCTTAGCAAGTGTTTCGACAAGGGCCACCAACGTTTCGGTTGCGTCCGGCTTCCCCACGGACAGGGCCGAATTTGCCATCTGCAACGCTCCTCCGGGATTGTCCAACACCAGATGAATCTGGTCCCGCAACGTTTCCGAGGTTAGTTGGCTTTCCGGGATCATAATCGCCGCACCCGCCTCAACCAGACCGCGCGCATTTGCGGTTTGATGATCTGCTGTCGCGGCAGCAAAGGGCACAAGGATGGACGGGCGACCGATAACGCTGATATCTGCAACGGATG
This sequence comes from Paracoccaceae bacterium, assembly GCA_039975755.1. Lineage (GTDB taxonomy): Bacteria > Pseudomonadota > Alphaproteobacteria > Rhodobacterales > Rhodobacteraceae > JABSSA01. Next base: position 175,518 of record JBDWGM010000083.1, read on the forward strand.
ATGCCCCAGAGCGGGAAATAACCAACTGCGCTTCGCTCATACGCTTGGGAATATCGTCGAAAAAGGGCTGCACATCGGCATTGATGCCGTTGGAGTCATAATATTCACGCACACGCGTTTCGTCTTCTCCGCGGGCCTGATGACTGATCCGCACAAATTGACGTACGTCTTCACGCAACCCCGCGATGGCGGCGGGAACCACGTCGCTTAATATCCGCGCGCCTTGCGATCCTCCGATCACCAGGATTTCCATCGGATATTCGCCCGGCTGGATGTAGGATGCTCCGGCGCGATCCAAAACAGATCCACGCACCGGATTACCTGAATAGATGCCATCGACACCTTCTGGCAAATCAGTTGGCCATGTGCCGCACACAACATGATCAACACGCGTCGCAAACAAACGATTCACTCGGCCGAGAACGCCGTTTTGTTCATGGATCATGCGGGGTTTCTTTAACAGCGTCGCGGCCGTCATGGCTGGTATACTGGGATAGCCCCCGAATCCCATCACAACCTGTGGCTTGTCTTTGCGCATGCGTAATACGGCACTGAACACGCCTGTTGAAATCTTGAAGGGCGTAAGGATTTTGCTAACCACACCACCACGCGCAAACGTGGCACTCGGAATTTCCTCGATTTCAGTGCTCTGAGGGAACCCGCCAACATAGCGGGCACCGCGCGCGTCGGTCGTTAACTTGACCCGCCAGCCCCGTGCCAACATCGCTTCTGTCAGCGCTTGGGCTGGGAACATGTGCCCCCCCGTGCCTCCTGCTGCAATCCAAAGCAATGGTTGGGTCATTTCGCTATCCTCGCCGTCCGCGGCCCAAAAGCTCGGACAATTCGCCTTGCGGACGCGTTCTTGTGAACGCCAGCAACATCCCCACCGCAATTCCTGACGCGATTACAGACGATCCGCCATAACTGACAAATGGCAACGTCATACCTTTTGCAGGAAGCAAGCGCACAGCGACCCCCATATTGATCATTGCCTGCACGCCAAAAATCGCGACCAAGCCTGTGCCGGCAAGGCGGATAAAGGGGTCACGTTCTTTCACCAAACGCAGCAGGCTGCGCACCACCAGAGTAACGTATAGGGCGATGATGAACAGCACCAAGACCAGACCGTATTCTTCGGCGGCAACCGCAATGATGAAATCCGTATGCGCGTCTGGCAGGCTCCATTTTACCTGACCTTCACCAACACCGACGCCAAACAAACCGCCTTCGCGGATCGCATTTGTTGCATATCCCAGCTGTGTCGTTGGATCGACATCTGTGGACAAAAACCCATCAATGCGGCGCGCAAAGTGTTCGGAATTTGCATAGGCTAACGTGCCGCCCACAATCACCAAACCGATCAATGCGACCAACACCAACATTGGCGCGCCGGCGACAAAATACATCACACCCCATCCGAACAAAACCAAACAGGCCTGCCCAAAGTCTGGTTGCAGGGCCAGCATCAAAACAATCGATGTGCAGATAGCAAAAGACCACGTCTTACCCGGCGGGCCGTTCAATTCTTGGCTGGCCGCCATCAGCCACGCGCTTGCCACGATGAACCCTGGCTTTAAGAATTCGGAAGGTTGAAAGCTGCCAAACCCAAGCGAATACCAGCGCGTCGCACCCTTGCCGAAATCAGTGCCGAAGATTGGCAGAAACGCCACTGCGACGAATGCGAATAAGAAACCAAGGACCGCGAGGCGTCGCACCAAGTTTGGCGACATCATCGACGTCACGATCATCGCAACCATCGCCAATCCACCAAAGAAAGCTTGGCGTGTAACGTAATGAAAAGGCGCGAAATTGTTCTTTTCCGCCAGCGGGACCGACGCGGCCAACCCAAGCAACAAACCAACGGCGCAAAGCATCAAGACCGAGCTTAACGACCACTTGTCCACCGTGCGCCACCATTTCGGCAACACCGGCTCACGATCCGCATGTGGGACCGCACCATATACCATTTCTGTCACGTCAAACCGCCTAAGTCTGCCTCTGCACTCGCCCCTTTTCGAGGTCTCGCAAAATCACCATACCCTTTATTGCATTACTTTTCCAGTGGATTTGGCACTGTTTTCAAGAGTAATATAATCTTGGGATTTGCTCCCATTGTTGGGCGAAATGGTGATCCCAAAACCGCCTCGTCAGACGCACCAGATGGTCCCAGCCTTCAAGCAAAGCGTTCCTGTTCTCAGACAGGGCTTGCTTGTCGTGCTTGGTTCGGGTCAGACAGCCGAATGGAAATCGAGACTTTGATCATCGGTGCAGGTGCCGCAGGCATGATGTGTGCTGCCCATGCAGGTTCAGGCGTCATGATCGTTGATCACGCCAAAGCCGCTGGTGAAAAAATCCGCATCTCTGGCGGCGGGCGGTGCAATTTTACGAATTTGCATTGCACACCTGATGCCTTCCTAAGCGAGAATACACATTTCGCCAAATCCGCCCTCGCCCGGTACACGCAATGGGATTTCATCGATCTGATCGATCAACACGGCATCCAATGGCATGAAAAAACACTGGGGCAGTTGTTTTGCGACACGTCCGCCAAAGAGATCATCGAGATGTTGCGGAACATGATGCAGATTGCGGGCGCTCAATTGGCGTTAAACACTGGCGTCGATAGCATTGAGGCCAAGGCTGGCGATGGGTTCAAAGTTCGCCTGTCAGGCGCGCGCAACGACATGATTGATGCCCGCAATGTCGTGATCGCCACAGGTGGAAAATCGATCCCCAAGATGGGTGCGACCGGCTTTGCCTATGACATTGCGCATCAATTTGGATTGCATGTCACGACGACACGCCCTGCCCTTGTGCCTTTTACGTTTACGGACAAACGATTTGCGCCCATTTCTGGTGTCTCGACCCCGGCGCGGGTCACGGCAGGCGCGGGACAGTTTGACGAAGCCGTTTTGTTCACACATCGCGGATTGTCTGGCCCCGCTATTCTTCAAGTGTCGTCTTATTGGCACGAAGGTGAGGCTGTGCGGATCAACTTGATCCCGGACCAAGATTTGACAGAGTGGTTCAAAACACAGCGCCAAAGCCAAGGCAAAAAACAAATCACCACGGTTCTGGGCGATCTACTGCCATCACGGCTGGTCGATCACATTGCAAAAGACATGGGTATTGAAGGGCGCGTTGGCGATCTGTCCGACAAGAGCATTCAATCCCTCGTTGCGGCCTTAACCGATTGGCAACTGACACCGCAAGGCACCGAAGGATATCGCACCGCAGAAGTCACCATTGGTGGGGTTTCAACGGCTGATCTGAATGCCCAGACGATGGAGGCCAAAGCCGTTTCGGGGCTGTACTTCATTGGGGAATGCGTGGACGTCACCGGATGGCTTGGCGGGTATAACTTTCAATGGGCATGGGCATCCGGCATGGCCGCAGCAAGGGCAATAACCGCGTAGATCATGCGGTTTCTGCGTCGCTCACGCGCCCCGGCAAAAGCAGGGCAATGACCAACACCGGAAGGGATGCCAAGGCCAATACTGTCCAACCGAATTCGGCGACGATTGCGCCCGAAGAAAACGCGCATATCGTCGACACTAACGCGATGAGCGTATCATTGGCCCCCTGCACAACGGCGCGTTCATCTGGCTTGGTCGCAATGGCCAGCATGTTGGTTGCCCCGATGAACCCAAAGTTCCAGCCCATCCCCAAGATGATCAGTGAGCCATAAAAATGCGCGCCCGTGATGCCACTGGCCGCGATGACAGCAGAGGCAATGAGCATAAGAAGCCCGGCGCGCACAACCGGCGCTGTTCCAAACCGCTTGATCAAGAACCCTGTGAAAAAGCTTGGCGCGAACATGGCCACGACATGCCAGCGAATAACGTCCCCCGCCACGCCTTCGGTAAATCCGCATTCAATCATCGCAAGCGGCGTGGGCGCCATCAGCAACACCATCATGCCCGATGACACAGCGCCAACGGCAACAGCAGTCCAAACGGCCGGACGACGCAATATAGTCAGTGAGGACGCAAGACTTGGTCTGGTTTGCGCCGTTGTAGAAGTGGCCGTTGGTATGCGCACAAAGATAAGCGGGAAGAGGCCAATACATGCGATCAAGGAAATCGAAGCATAGGCACCAGCCAATGGGACCGGGGCAAAGAGATCTTTGGCGAAAATAAAGACCTGCGGTCCAACCACCGCCGCAACCAAACCTGATGTCAGCATCAAAGAAATCGCAACGGGTTGCCAGTCAGCGGGAACGACTTCGGCTGCAGCAAATCGGAAGTAATGGAAGCCTGACAAAGCAGCACCCAACGCCATGTGCGCGACACATAGCAAGAAAAAGCTGCCGGAAAAGAGCGCCCAAACCCCGATCAGGCCGCCCAGAACTGCAGCTCCTCCGGCGATCAAAAAGCCTGTCCGCCGCCCCAATCGCCCCATCAGCAACGAAAACGGGCCTGTTGCGAAAAGACCGGCAAGTGTTTGAACCGAAGGTGGGAACGTGGCCAACGCAGGGCTTGGCGCCAGCATCAATCCGGCAAGTCCGCCAAGGATGATCAGCATCGGCATGGCCGCGCCCAATATCGTATTGGATGCAAGCAAACCGATATAGGTGCCGCGCTGTGTGGTCGATGGATGTGACGTCATGCCGGTTCTCGTTATGTGCTGTGAACTGACGTCACCATAACTGTGACTGGCATTGTCACAAAAGTCATTCTGACGTCAAATTCGGACAAATCGAAAATCAATCACCTGCAGCAAGCCGCGACTTAACCTCTTGCGTGAAATCATCTCCGCGCTGCTCAAAATTGTCATATTGATCAAAGCTTGCAGCCCCCGGAGCCAGCAAAACGACATCGCCCGGTTCAGCATCCGCCAAAGCGGCTTCGACGGCGGCTGACATGTTCGAGCATACTTGCGCATCAAATTGCAGTTGCATCGCGAAAGCGGCCGCCTCTCGACCTATGACATAGGCTTTGCGCACGTCAGCAGTGGCCGCATTTAGACCGTCCAAATTGCCTTCTTTTTGCAATCCACCGCAAATCCAGCGAATGTTCTTAAACGCCTGCAAGGCTTTTGCAGCGGAATCCACATTGGTCGCCTTGCTGTCGTTGACAAATTTCACCCCATTTGCTTCCGCAATAAGCTGACTACGATGGGGTAAACCTTTGAAACTGCGCAGCCCTTTTTCGATGATCTTCGGAGCCAACCCGAGTGACCGCACAACGGCATAGGCCGCACAGGCGTTTTGATGATTATGCGCGCCCGGCAATCCAGAAATGTCCCGCAGATCGATGGAGGCAACCTGACGACCTTTTCGATACTCTGACAAAAATCCCTTGCGTGCGAAAACCGACCAGCCCGGCCCCGTCAGTTTCACGTCGACCGAAACGCGAATGACGCGGTCATCTTCAGGGCCTTCGCTTAATTGACCGGCCAAGTACTGACCTTCGGCCTCATCCACGCCGACAATTGCGCGATCTGGCCCCCCTTCTGCAAACAAGCGGCGTTTGGCTGCAAAATAACCGCCCATCCCGGCGTGACGGTCCAGATGATCTGGCGACAGGTTTGTGAACACTGAAATATCCGGCGTTAGACTGCGCGCCAGATCGGTTTGATAACTGGACAACTCCAACACGACGACTTCGCCGTCAATCGCTGGATCAATGTCCAAAACGCCGCGCCCGATATTGCCCGCCAATTGAACAGGGCGTTGCGTCGACTCCAAAAGATGATGGATCAAGGCAGCCGTTGTGGATTTGCCATTAGATCCCGTGACAGTGACAACGCGGGGCGCGATGTCAAAATTGTCCCAATTCCTAGTTGCGTAGGATTGAAAGAACAAACCGATGTCATTGTCGACCGGCACACCGGATCGCAATGCATTGGCTACAACCGGGTTTGGTTCTGGATACAGGTGCGGAATACCAGGCGACACAATCAATCGGGCAATATCGCCAAACACTCCCTGCTTGCGCAGATCGCGACAGGTAAATCCTTCATCCTCTGCAAGGCCGCGCGCATCTGGGTTATCGTCCCAACACACTGGGGTGGCTCCGCCCGCCAACACAGCGCGGGCCGCAGTCAAACCGGATCGCCCCAATCCTAAAATCGCAATGTTCTGCCCTGTGACACCTTGCACCGGGATCATGCGCTTTGCCTCATGATGGTTTTCTCGAATGTCATGTCTTTTCCCCCAGCACCTGCGCTTCGACCCAATCCGCCCGTTTGGCAGGCGTATCTTTGTGCAAAGAATGCAGCGAAAACCCGAATTTAGGCAAGCGGTCGCATAAGGCGTCGTATTCCGCAAGGGCTGCCGTCAGATCGTGCCGCCGATCTGTATCCTGCACGTAAATCTCAGGCCAAGGTGGCGCAACAACCACGTGCTTGTCATAAGCCATGGACAACACGTGACGCCGGATTGCGGGATCAAGAGGCGTATCGGTGCGTTCAAACCAAACGAGCGCATCCAAAGCGGATCGATCAAAAAACGTGATTGCCCTGTCAGCCTGTGCAATGTCTTCACTTGCCATTTCGATCGCGGCCAAGGCAAACGCCTTTGGGTCTTCCCATGGAAATGGCCCACCCCTCGCGATTATCCGTCATCCGGGTTCCTGAACGGTGGCATGCCGGCGTTGGGTCAGCTCAGCCAACAGCGTCGACTTTCCACCACCTGAGCACCCAGAAATGACAATTGCTCTTGGCATTAAATGAACCGCGGCTGTGGATGTACAATCCGGCTAGCGTACTTTCAAAGTGGCCAAACCGATCATGGCAAGGATCAAGGATATGATCCAAAACCGAATGACAATTGTACTCTCTGCCCAGCCTTTTTTCTCGTAATGATGATGGATCGGCGCCATCAGGAACACACGTTTCCCGGTCCGTTTGAAGTACAGCACCTGAATGATCACAGACAAAGCTTCGACCACGAACAAGCCACCAACAATCGCCAGCACCAATTCGTGTTTGGTAACGACGGCAATGGCCCCCAATGCACCACCCAAGGCCAACGACCCCGTATCCCCCATAAACACCGCAGCTGGTGGCGCATTATACCACAAGAACCCAAGGCCACCGCCAAACATCGCGGCGGAAAAAATCAGCAATTCACCTGTTCCCGGAACATAGTGGACATCCAAATATTCGGTAAAATCGACACGTCCCACGGCATAGGCGATGATGCCCAATGTACCTGCCGCAATCATCGCAGGCATGATGGCAAGCCCATCCAGCCCGTCAGTCAGGTTAACCGCATTGGCTGACCCCACGATCACAACAATACCAAACGGCACAAAGAACCATCCCAAATTCATCAGGACATCTTTCAAAACCGGCAACGCCAATTGGTTTTGCAAGGCTTCGGGATGCGCCAAAGATGCGGCATAGGCGGCTATCGCTGCAACGATAATACCCAACACCAGACGCACTCGACTGGACACACCTTTGGTCGTTTGCTTTGATACTTTGGCGTAATCGTCCGCAAATCCGATCAGAGCAAAAGACATTGTGACGAACAGCACAATCCACACAAACGGATTATCCAGTCGCGCCCACAAAAGAGTGGACGTCAACAATGCGCCAACAATCAATAACCCGCCCATCGTCGGCGTACCTGCCTTAGCGAAATGCCCTTCCGGGCCATCATCGCGGATCGGTTGGCCTTTGCCTTGTTTGCGGCGCAGGACTTCGATCAAGGGCCGTCCAAACAGAAAGCCAAAAATCAAAGCTGTCAAAAAGGACCCCCCTGCGCGGAAGGTAATGTATCGAAAGAGGTTAAAGAAATCACCGCCGTCTGACAGTGCAGTTAACCAATACAGCATGAAAATAGCCTCTACGTATCTTGGACAGGCGCAGCAGTCCGCGCTTGACCCATTTTGCGAATAGATTCGACAACCTTCGCCAATTGCATGGACAATGATCCTTTGACCATCACCACGTCACCACTGCCGAGCTCGCCCTTCAAATGTGCCGCCATTTCTTCGGCGGTTTGTGTCCAGATGCCACGCTGCGCCTCTGGTAGTGCTTTATGCAAATGACCCATCATGGGGCCAACACAATGCACTTCTTCCAGTGTTTTGGTCGCATCCAATTGGGCAAGTTCGGCATGCATCTCTGCGCCATTGGCCCCCAATTCCTTCATGTCACCAATCACAGCGATACGGCGGCCTTTGTGAATTTTGCCATCTTCATCATTGGCTTCGGCAACGGCAAGGACAGCCAAAGCCGCCGCCATTGACGTCGGATTGGCGTTATAGCTTTCGTCGATCAGTTCAAGTTTCAGATGGGGTTCACCGGGATCAAGCACGATCACTTCGCGTGCCCCCCGACCTTGATAAGGCGTCCATCGTCCCAGCGATTGCGCCGCCAATGCAAGGTCAGCGCCCAATGCCTCGGCAGCAGCCAGCGCGCCCAGTCCATTTATAGCAAAATGTTCCCCAGCTGCCGCGATTTTGAACAGCAAAGGGGCATCATGTGCCACAGCTTCGACCACAGTGACATCGCGATGCACTGTGCATTTTTCCATTTTGAAATCAAAACCGAACCGGCCAAATCCAATGTCTCGACGTTTTAAATCATGCGCCTTGGATTGCAGGATCGCAGCCGTTGAACAATCGTTGTTCAAAATGGCATCGCCCCCATATTCCAAGCCTTCCAGGATCGACGCCTTTTCAAGCGCAATGCCTTCGATATTGTCGAACGCTTCCAAATGGGCCGCAGCGACGGTTGTGATCATGGCCACGTGGGGGCGGGCCATTTTCGCAAGGGGCGCGATTTCACCGGGATGGTTCATCCCAATCTCGATCACTGCAAAATCCGCGTCCTCGGGCATGCGCGCCAATGTCAAAGGAACGCCCCAATGATTGTTATAGCTGGCGACAGATGCATGCACACGACCTTGATCACCGAGAATGGCGCGCAGCATCTCTTTTGTGGATGTTTTTCCGACACTGCCAGTGATGGCGACCACACGGGCATTTGTGCGCGCACGACCGGCGCGTCCCAAATCTTCCAGCGCGGTTTGCACATCTTTTACCAGCAAAAGCGGCGCATCATCGGCGACACCTTCTGGAATGCGACTGACCAAAGCGGCGCCTGCGCCTTTTTCCAACGCTTGTGCCACAAAATCATGCGCATCGCGCGCTGCGGTCAGGGCGACAAACAAATCGCCAGCTTCAATCGTGCGGGTATCAATGCTTATTCCGCTGACGGACCAATCACCGATAACCGTTCCCTGTGTCGCGGCGGCTGCGTCTGATGCGGTCCAAAGGCTCAAATCGAGGTTCCATCTAATGCAGAGACGGCGATACTGGCCTGTTCAGCGTCATCAAAGGGGAAAACATCATCGCCAACGACTTGACCTGTTTCATGCCCTTTACCCGCGACCAACAATGCATCACCCGGTTGAAGCGCATCGACCGCGCGTAAGATGGCTTCGGCCCGATCAGGTATCTCTGTCGCATCTGGGCAGCCTTCCATGACAGCGGCGCGGATAGTGGCCGGATCTTCGCTGCGTGGATTGTCGTCGGTGACAAAAACAACATCCGCATTCTCAGCCGCAGCGCGCCCCATCAAAGGGCGTTTGCCCGTATCACGATCACCGCCGGCACCGACAACAACAATCATCCGCCCAAGTACATGTGGGCGCATTGCCTTCAGCGCCGTTTCAACAGCATCAGGCGTGTGCGCATAATCGATAAACACGGCAGCACCATTTTCACGTGTTGCCGCCAATTGCATCCGTCCACGGACCGTTCGAAGGTTCCCCAGAATTGCAGAAATCTGGTCGACCTCTTCGCCGCAGGCCATAACCAAGCCAATCGCCAGCAAGATATTTTCCGCTTGGAACCCGCCGATCAAGTTAAGGCGCGTCGTAAATGTTCCATGATTGGCAACTGTGAATCGAATGTCTTGCCCGGTGGCATCAAACCTTTGCCCGTCCAGCCGGATATCGACGTTTTCGCCCCGCCCAACGGTTAGCAATTCCTGTCCACGTGTCCGCGCGATTGCCGCCATTTCGGAGCCGTGCGCACCATCAAGATTGATGACTGCCGTCGCATGCGCCGGCAACACCCGCGTGAACAACCCAGCCTTGGCATGAAGGTATTCTTCGAACGTGTCGTGATAATCCAAATGATCTTGGGACAGGTTTGTGAACCCAGCCGCTTGCAACATCACTCCATCCAAACGTCGCTGGTCCAGACCGTGGCTGGATGCTTCCATCGCGGCGTGGGTGATGTCGGCCTGTTGTGCCTGTGCCAATAGTCGATGAAGCGTGATGGGTTCAGGTGTGGTGTGGGACAATGGCGCGCTCCACGCGCCCTCAACCCCAGTCGTGCCTAAGTTGACTGCACGCAAACCCAATTCGATCCAGATTTGACGCACAAAGGTGGAAACAGATGTTTTGCCGTTTGTTCCTGTCACCGCAATCATCGTTTCAGGTTGTGCCCCGAACCAAAGCGCCGACGCGCGTGACAGGGCCGCGCGCGGTTCATCCGTGATGACCAAAGCTGCCTGACTTGCATCCAATGCTTCGGCTGCAATCTCTGCCCCTTCCGCATCGGTCAAAATTGCCGCCGCCCCCATACGCAACGCGTATTCAATGAAACTGCCGCCATGCATTCGGCTTCCCGGCATCGCACCAAACAGGGTGCCCGGCTCAACAAGGCGGCTGTCGACAGCCACGCCTGAGATTGGTGGATTCGCACCACCGCGAGCCAGAAGGCCCAGATCTGAAAGAGGTTTTTTCGTTTTGCCCATAGCCCCCGCCCGGGTTACTGACTGGCCTGAGTGAGCGTTATATCAGCCAAACCTGCGGGTTCAACGGCAGGCCGCAAACCAAGCAAAGGTCCAATCCGACGGATCATTTCGGCGGCCACTGGAACAGCGGTCCACCCGGCTGTACGACGCGGTTCATCACCTGATGTTTCGACAGGTTCGTCCAATGTGACGATCAACACGTAACGTGGATCATCCGCAGGAAACATTGTCGCGAATGTTGCGATGACTTTGTCGTCGTAATAACCACCGCGTGGTTTTGGCTTGTCTGCCGTGCCTGTCTTGCCCGCAACAGCATATCCTTGCACTTCGCCCATGCTGGCTGTGCCTTCGGTGATCACCTTACGCAGCATAACACGTGCCGCACGCGCCGCACCTTCGCTCATGACGCGTTCACCCAATTGCGGGCCGTCTCGTTTCAGAATGGTCGGTGTCACCATGCGCCCACCATTTGCAATCGCGGCATAGCCGGCGGCCAAATGCATAGGGCTGGTAGAGATACCATGACCGTATGATACCGTCATCGTTGACAATTCAGACCACCGTTTCGGCAACAAGGGCTTTCCCGTCGCGGCCTCGATGATTTCAAACGACGTAGGTTCAAAAAAGCCAAGGCTTTTCAAAAAGTTCTTTTGACGTTCCGCACCAATCATCAACGCAATCCTTGCAGTCCCGATGTTAGAACTTTTTACGATGATCTTTGTCGTCGACATTTCCGATCCATAGTTACGGAAGTCGCGAATGCGAAATTTACCCCAACGCAACGGCCCTTTGGTGTCAATCTTGGTCGAGGGATTGACCAAACCCAACTCAATCGCCTGTGCCGCTGTGAAAATTTTAAAGGTCGATCCCAATTCATACACGCCCTGAACCGAGCGATTGAACAATGGGCTGTCCGACTGATCGCCCTTGGTCGCAGGGCGCGGTCTGTCATTGGGATCAAAATCCGGCAGCGAAACAACCGAAACCACTTCACCTGTTTTCACGTCCATCAAAATCGATGTCGCCCCCTTGGCATTCATCAATTTCATACCGCCATACAAAACCCGTTCGGCTGCAGCCTGAACCGTCAGATCAAGCGACAATTCCAACGGCTTGCCACCATTCGACGGATCACGCAGGTAATCGTCAAAGTACTTTTCGACCCCGGCCACACCAATCACTTCGGCTGCGCTGACGCCTTCTTTTCCAAAAGACGCGCCTCCCAGAACATGTGCTGCAAGCTTACCATTCGGGTATAAGCGCATATCACGCGGGCCAAACAACAAGCCTGGATCACCGATTTCATGCACGGCCTGCATTTGTTCAGGCGAAATCTTACGCTTTAGCCACAAGAACTTGCGAGTTCCGGAAAAATCTTTCTTTAGACGTTCGACATCCAAGTCAGGGAAAATACCTGCCAAAGCTTCGGCCGCTGCCATCGGATCCACCATCTGCGGTGGCTGCGCGTAAAGCGCATGCGTTTCAAAATTTGTCGCCAGAATGTTGCCATTGCGATCAACAATGTCGGCCCGCGCCGCACTGATCCCCGACCCCACGGCGGAAATACGCGGCTCTGTCGGTTCAGATGTCGCCAAAACGCCCATCCGAGCACCAACAGTTACAAACGCACATAAGAAAAAGACGCCAATGACCAACAACCGCCCTTCAGCGCGCTGTTGCATCTTTCCACGCATTTCTTCGTGACGTTTCAGACGAATTTCACGTTCAACATGTGCCGGATTTTCGCCTGCATTCCGTGCGCTTAAAATACGTGCCAAAGGACGAAGAGGTGTACGGATCATTCTTCGTCCTCCCGTGCGGCCAACTCAACGGCATCCGTGATCGGGGGCAACGGTTGCGGAGGGTAAGACACCTCATCCAAGCGACCGAACTGTTCAGGCGCAAATGGCAAAAGCCCCAAGCGATCAAAGTTCAAATCCGCCAGATCACGCAAGCGATCCGGGCGATTCAAATAGGCCCATTCCGCTTTCAGAACCGCCAAACGCGCATGCGCCGCGCGAATGTCTGCGCGCACATTTTCTGCGTCGTCCAACGCGGCCTGTGTCGCGTAATTTTCACGATATGCCCAAAAAGCTAGGCAAATCACGGCAATAGTGGTCAAAACGCAAAGACAAGTTCGCATTATCTGGCCTCTCTTAACATCGGCATTCCAATAGACTTGGCATCAATACTTCCGGCTGGCGCATCAGTGCGCACGCCAACCCGCAACTTGGCCGATCGACTGCGTGGATTTTCAGCCAATTCGACATCATCCGGTCCAACCGCTTTTCGCGTCTTGATCGTGAATTGCGGTGGTTCTTTTTCGATCTCTGGCGCATAGCGATTTGTTGTCTGGCTCTTGCCGCTGCGCGCAGCAAAGAACCGTTTGACCATGCGATCCTCGACCGAATGAAATGTCACAACCGCCAATTGCCCGCCAGGCTTCAACGCACGTTCAGCCGCCATAAGGCCCTGAAATAACTCACCATATTCGTCATTCACCGCAATACGAAGGGCTTGAAAGCTGCGCGTTGCGGGATGCGCCTGTCCGGGCTTCGACCGCGGCAAACATCCTTCAACGACCTTGGCAAGGTCGCGCGTGCGGGTCAAAGGAGTCTCTGATCGCGCCCGCCCGATTGCTTTGGCGATGCGACGTGATGCGCGCTCTTCTCCGAACAGATACAGGATATCGGCCAATGCCTCTTCGCTGGCTTCATTCACCAAATCAGCAGCGGACGGGCCCGACTGGCTCATCCGCATGTCCAAAGGACCGTCTTTTTGAAAGGAAAACCCGCGATCCGCCTGATCCAATTGCATCGAGCTAACACCAAGATCCAAAACAACCCCGTCAAGATCGCTTGCGTATTCGTCCAGCTTGGAAAACGCGCCCTGCTGCATCACAAGTCGCGCACCGTATTCCTGCGCCCAAGAACTGGCCATTTCAAATGCGAGGGGATCGCGATCAACCGCTGTTAGCGTTTCAGCACCTGCATCCAGAAAAGCGCGCGTGTATCCGCCCGCTCCAAACGTGCCATCCAACCAATGCCCCTTGATCGGCTGCACGGCTTCTAGCAACGGACGCAACAAGACAGGGACATGCGGGGCACTTTGCGTGGCAGCACCGGCGGCCATCGCCTAGGCCTCCCCTGAGGCGTCTAAAAAGACAAGCGGGTCAACGTCCTCTGGCAGATCATCCAACCAAGCTTCGGTTTCCGCCAGCTCTTCTGATTCATAGGTTTCGGGCTTCCAAATCTGGAAGGTATCGCCAGCGGCGATAAAAAACGCTTCTTTGTCCAAACCGATTTTTGCACGTAGCTTTGCAGGCAAAACCAATCGACCTGTTTCGTCGACAGAAGTCGGGAAGGATTGACCATGGAACAACCGTTGAAGCATTTTGCGCTGCATTGATCCCCGCGCAAGCGTGTCAATCTTTGCATCGACCTCTTCGATCGCTTCCATTGTATAGCATTCAAGGTACTTGCGGCGGTGATCTCCGTACACAATGACCAATTCAGGGCTAAGCCCATCGGTCCAATTTGGATCGGAAACCTCTAGGACACGGCGAAACGAGGCTGGGATCGATACCCTGCCCTTTGCGTCCACCTTATGGTGGCTTTCACCTCTGAACCTGCGTGCCACGCCTGTCCGTCCCTACGTTTACTCGCGCCCCCGCGATTGTTATTCCCCAGCGACCTCATGGCCCTGAAATGGAAACGGCGAGGTGGTCTGCTGCCAC